>CAVSQE010000031.1:0-122435 GCA_963729915.1 uncultured Acidobacteriota bacterium
TCAAAAATCACATTGCCGCCGTTCCCCGTGCCGCCCGCGGCGCCCAACTCTGAGAAATCGCCGTTTCTTTCTTTCACCGTCGGCACGCTGAAAAAGGTGGAAGCGAAGTTACCACCTACCCGATAATCGTAGGAGTGTTCGTAAGCAACCATGAAGAACGTCCGATGGTTACTGTGCATCAAGAAGGGAATTTGGACCGGACCCGTAACTGAAAAACCTTGCTGGGTGAAATTGACAGGAGATCGCGGAATTGGCGTGCCGGTCGGTGAACCGTGATTTCGTTGCCAGGCATTGGCATTGAAATCGGTATTGCCATTGACCATGTACGCCTGGGCGTGGAGTTGTTGCGTGCCGCTCTTGATAACAGCATCGATATCGCCGCCGTTACCGCGCCCCTGCTGCGCATCGTAAGAGCTGGAAGTCACGGTCAGCTCCTGCAAGGAGCCTTCCGGTGGATTGAATCCGGCGCCTGCGCCGCCGAGATTGCTGGTACCGTCTACGCTGACCTCCGAACGCCCAAATCCATTGAACTGTCCCGAGTAATTGTTCGAGATGGTAAGCCAGGTTGCCATCTCAGACCCCTGGGTTTGGTTACTATAGTCGCCGGGGACGCGTGTGGCCAAAAGGTATGGGTTGTCGCCGATATTCGGGGTGTTTTCGATGATCGTCGACATGAGATTCGTTTCGACGTTCGCAGTGCCGGACTGCAACATTTCCTGGTTGGCTGTTACCTGAATCGACGCATTGACCGCCCCGATCGACAGCTTGAAGTCGACTTCCTTGATAGCGGTAGGGAGCAGCTCAACCCCGGTCTCTTTCTTCGGCGCGAAGCCCTTAGCCGTGATTTCTACATCGTAAGTGTCCGGGTTCAGAAACCGGGCTGTGTAGAGTCCAGCTTCGTTGCTCGTCGCTGGAGTGACGAAGCCTGTAGTCTCGCTTACGACTTGCACCTGGGCGCCCACGATGACCGCGCCGTTCGGGTCAACCACCGTACCGGTGATGGTGCCGGTGATGACCGACTGGCCGTTCGCCGTAGAAATGAATGCCGCAGTGAAGACCAAGGCTCCAATCCAGCCCAGCATTGAAGCTCGTCCCGGCGCTCTGCGCCGTGCAGGCCGATTGATTGTCCCGATTTCCGATGTTCTGTCCATATTGCCTCCTCAAGTAAGCCGTTGTACTGCGTTGCTATCCCAAGGTTGAGTTTGCAACCTCTCTCCCTCGCAAATGTGATCACCCAAGCTCCTGTTTCCGCTGGCCGCAACTGCCTTTCAGCGAAACGAGCTCATCCATTAAGCGCTGCCACTTCCTTCGCGGTTTACCGACAGGTTCACATGCGCTGCCGGGTCGGAAATGCAAATCATTGAAACCGATCTCTCGCTGCAATCTGTTCATGCTTCCTCGATCCGGTTGCGCCAATTACTCGCCTGCAGTGACGATTGGGCACCGGTCTCTCAGCGCAATACATCAGTTCCTCTGCCGCCAAACTCCGTACGACGGTCCACTCTACGCTCGCGATTCAAGGGATGTGACAATCAAAAATGACCCCTTGTTTGAACAAAATGATCGAGCCAGACACAAGGTTCGTAAACAGCACGGGCTGCGAGGAAAGTCTGCCGAGAGGACGGGCAGCGCGCCCATCAATGAACAGGCGCCTGGGAAACAACTCGGAAAGTCGTCGGTAACGGAGCTTTTCATTGCCGGGAGAACCCTAGTGAAGAAGTGAGTTGGCAGTAAAGCCCAATCATGCCATGGTGCGCAATTTGCGCTTATCGCAATTTTTTTACCGAATTTAGAGTCTTGTCGCTGAGATTGCCGGAAAGCCTCAGAGCGCCGCGTCATCCGCTCCCGAACCAATGAACGTGTCATGCGGATAAAACTCGCCGACATTCTTGCGTGTGAGCACTTGAACCGGCATGTAAATTGCTGGAGGGGCAGGCCTTTGATTCAAGATATCTAGGGCCAAGAGAAGAAGGCTTTCGCCATATCTCTCCGGAAAAAACGCGATCACCGCCACCAGTCGTGTATTTAACAAACGTAACTCGCGTCGCGCCTCTGGCGCCCCGCCGTGGCTGACCGCCAGGCACATATTACTTCGGCCGGCCTCTTCGAATGCCCGGAGAGCTCCGAGAACGGCGTAGTCGTTGATGCCTGTGAGCAATGTGTGGCGCGAGGGCACCATCTGAAGATGGTGCCGCGTTAATTCAAACGCGCGAACAAAGTCACCTCGTGAGTCCAGGTGTGTGACAATGCAATCGCTATTGAGCCCATTCCGCACGATATTCTGCGCGGCGGAAAGACGCAAACGGGGAAGAGATCCGGCGATCTCCTGGTCAAGGAAAAGTAGTTCGTCGCATTGTCCGTTCCAGCTTTCCTGTGCGGCCTTGAGAAGAACCCGACCTGCGGCAACACCGGCGCGCTGATTATCGACGCCGAGAAATCTTGCACTGGGGTGTGGTATCTCGACTGCGATCAAAGGGATCTTGGCTTCTCCAAAGACTTGTGCCAGCTTGCTTCCGATGCGCTCATAGGTTTGAAACTCGATTGCCAGATCGACGTGCTGGTTGACCAATTGCTTCGCACTGGCGAGTGCCGCTTTGACACTATAGCGATTCTCTACCTCAATCAGGTCAACGGGTCTGTTAGCGGCAGCCCAGCGCAATCCCTGTACAAGTGCGCTTCCAAACGAATGATGGGCCTGAGACGCATAACCGATGCGGAATCGTTTGCCGCTCATAATCCGAACGTTGGTTGCGTATTTTCTCCTTTCGCTGTGGCGAAGCAAACCTTCATCTGTAAGAGTTCGCAATAGCCGGAAACAGATGGTTCTTTCCAAGCCGGTGCGCTCCACAACATCCGTCAAGGAAAGGGTCTGATGGTCATCCTCAAACAAGCGAAGAATGGAGCATGCGCGGGCAACGGTCTCAAGTCTGTATTGCGGCTTGAGTGATTCTGCTCTGTTTGGCATGGTGGCACTCATTATTGCATCGTTCCGATTCAGATTACGAACCATTGGAAGAAACTTGCGATATACGCAATTTTCGATACAAGCAATTTTAGCTGTTGTGCAAGCGGTCAGCTCTCCCTTTAACTATTGATCGTTCGTACTCGATGGAAGAGGTTTGCCAGATGAAGATTGTTGCAATTCGGCTTTATAAGGTTCGGTCAGGAAATACAGGAGAACGGGGCGCGGAGTTTGGCGAATCCCAATACTGGGGCGGGGGATGGGCGACCAATTCCCTCATCGCCAACCCCATGTCGGTGCACCCGAAATATTCGCGCACTCGATCACTTTGGATGGGGCCGGGCCAGGATCCATATGCAATTGAAATCCTTACCGATGAGGGAGTGACCGGTTGCGCAGTGAACTATGGAGGAGGCCCGGCGGCCTGTCTTACCGTCGCAAAGCACTTTAGCCGTTTCTTGATCGGCGAAGACCCTTTCAATATTGAAAAGCTGTGGGACCAGATGTATCGTTCAACTTTGCCGTACGGGTTGGGCGGAATCACCGCCATGGCGATTAGCGGAGTCGACCTGGCGCTTTGGGATCTGATGGGGAAGACCCTAAATCAACCGGTGTACAAACTCATAGGCGGCCAAACTAAGGAATCAATTCCCTGCTACGTGACCACTTATCCGGATTTGGTTTCAAGTTGGAAGAATTCGGGGTTTCTCGGGGTGAAGATCGCTGCGCCATGGGGAGCAGCCGATCGCCGTGATGGCTTGGCGAGGATGCAGCACTGCCTGGAACAATGCCGTCTGGAGCTGGGATCTTCAATGGAGCTGATGGTGGACTGCTATCTCTCATGGGATTTCGAGTTTACTACCCGGCTCGCGGAGCGCGTTCGTGGGGTTGACGTCAAGTGGTTTGAAGACCCGCTTGAAAACGGATGGGCGGAGAAAATGAATGCGGAATTACGCGCCCACATATCCCCCATCCAGGTGGCAATTGGCAATCTGGAGTTCGACTACAAGGCGTTTGCAGCAATTCTCGCTGCGCGCGCGTGCGATGTGATCCAGCCCGAGATGCAATGGTGCGGCGGGCTGACGGCAGTGCGACGCATCGCAGCCATGGCAAAGCCAACCGGCGTGCCCGTGATCCCGCACGGATCCGGTGTGTATAACTACCACTTCGTGATGTCCAATCTGAACTCGCCATTCGCTGAATATCTCGCCGTGGGAGATGGTACGGCGATCCGCCCCATCTTTGACGCGATCCTCGGCGAGCCCTTGCCCGTAAACGGTCACGTCACGCTTTCCAATGCTCCCGGATTCGGCGTAGAACTAAATCGCGAATTGATCGAGCAAATAGAGTATTGAACTGAGACAGCACCCTTAGGAGAGAATCGTGAAAGACAAAATCAGGTGTGGGGTCATTGGTGCGGGCTGGTGGGCAACCTACGCGCATATTCCCGCTCTTCTATCACACCCTCGTGCCGAGCTCTTGGCCATCCAAAAAACCAATATCGATCAGGCCCGCAAAGTGGCAGCCGATTTTGGCGTACCTCACGCTTGCGACACCGCCGACGAGTTGCTCTCGATTGATGGACTGCAGGCGGTGGTGGTAAGTAGCAGCCCTCATTTGCATTACGAACAAGCAGCCGCTGCATTACGCATGGGCAAGCACGTTCTTATCGAAAAGCCGATGACCCTGACGGTCGCTCAGGCAACGGAACTGCTTGACATGGCCGATGAACGCAAACTTCAATTCCTCATCAGCTGTCCATGGCACTATACAGCGCATGCCGTCGCCGCGAGAAGATTGATTCGCGCCGGAGGTCTTGGCAAGTTGCGGATGATCAGCGTGTTGATGACGAATCCGGTGAGCCACCTTCTGCGCGGCGAGAGCGCGGCCCCCACCTACGGCACTCCTTATATGCATCCGCGGACTACTACATATAGCGATCCTGCAATCGCGGGTGGCGGGCAAATCTACGCGCAAGTTTGCCACGTCGCTGCTTACCTCACATTCCTCAGCGGCGCAAGTGCGACCGAGGTGTTCGCGCGTTTTCACGAAGACGGCTGTGCCGTGGACATTTACGATACGCTCGATCTTCGCATGGACGATGGCGCAATTGTCGCCATCGCTAGCACAGGCGCAACCAGTCTCAGCCTTCGAACATACGAATTGCGGATCTTCGGGACAGAGGGCATGCTTTACCAGGATCTATGGCGCGGCACAATGGAATTCATTGGAATGGGCGGCGAGCGGCATTCTTACCCTGATTTGATCCCCGACGAAGTCTATCCCCAGCAGGCTCCTGTCATTAACCTCATCGAGTCTATCCTCGACCCGTCTTGTAATCAGTCACCCGCTTCGCTGGGCGTAGCGGCGATGGAAGTCATTGAGGCTGCTTGCATCTCCGCAAGAAGCGGCCAGAATGTCCTTGTCCCCAGCTTGATGGAGCAAAAAGCGTGAGCGGCGTGTGCTTGCGCGGCATCACGTGGAACCACAGCCGCGCATTACCTCCTTTGGTTGCCGCCGCGCAACGCTTCGAAGAATTGCACCCACAGATTCGCATCGTTTGGGAGAAGCGTAGCCTGGATGAGTTTGGGCACGCTAGCCTCGCTGAGTTGACCCGAACCTACGACCTGCTGATCGTCGATCACCCAATGCTCGGCGATGCGCACCGTGACCGTAACCTCGTCGATCTGCGGCCGCAGCTCAGTTCTGCAGATCTCGCGACGCTCGAATCCGACGCGCTTGGCGCGTGCTTTGCAAGCTATCACTACGAAGACACCCTCTACGCGCTCCCCGTCGATGCCGCTGCGCCAGCTGCTAGCTATCGCGCCGATCTTCTCGAACGCGACAGCCTGCAAGTGCCAGGCACCTGGGATCAGTTAGTCGAACTCGCACGGCGGGGGCTCGTTCGCATGCCCGGGTTTCCCGCGGATCTGTTTCTCAACTTCATGGGGATGTGTGTTTCAAGAGGCAGTTCTGTCGCCAGCGAAGACCGGTTGTTTAACCATCCAATCGCTACGCGCTGCCTAGAGGAGTTGCGAGAGCTGGCTTTGTTGATGCCCGAGACGATTTACGACATGAATCCTATTGGGTTGTATGAGGCGATGGCGGCGGGCGATGGTTTCGCGTACTGCCCCTTCGCGTACACCTACAGTAATTACGCGCGCCCCGGCTTTGCGGCCAATCATCTGCTTTTTTCGCATCCAGTACCGCTGAGAGATGAGGCTCCGTTGCGCACCGTTCTCGGTGGGACCGGGATTGCTGTATCTGCGGCATGCACACACAAAGAGGAGGCAATTGCATTCTGTCTGTTCGTTACAGGACAAAATTGCCAAAGCCATGTCTATGGCGCGTGTGGCGGCCAGCCAGCCAGTAATGCAGCCTGGCACAATTCGTTACTGAATCAGATGAGTGGCAACTTCTTCAAATGTACCTTGGCCAGTATCGAGTCGGCATACGTGCGTCCGCGCTATCCAGGTTACATCACATTGCAGCGGACCGCAGGAGTTCCCATCGCGGCCTTCTTGCGCGGAGAAGCAACTGCCACGCAAACTCTGGACAGCATGGACAGTCTTTACCGCCAGAGTCTCACTGGAACACAAGACCAAGGGGCGCTTGTTCAATGATCAAGTTCTCTTGCTCTGACTATACGTTTCCTCTGCTTACACCTGCGCAGCGATTCGCATTGCTGCAATTGCTCGGCTTCAAGTTTGTTGACATTGGACTCTTCGAGCGCAGCGAGGGGCTCAGGCCTGGCCAACTCATCGCTGAGCCGAGGGCGTTCATCAAGCAGCTAAAAGGTAATCTAAAATCCGCGGAGTTGCAGGTTGCCGATGTCTTCCTGCAGATCGGCTTAGATCCATCTGAATTCGCTGCCAACGATCCGAGCCCGCCGATTCGAGCGCGGAATCGCAAGATCTTTCTGGCAGCCCTCGATCTCTGTTCGGCGCTCGGTTGCGCCCACATGACCGGGCTTCCCGGCGTTTGGCACGAAGGAGTGGACAACGCTGCCGATTTGGCACTCGCTGTGAACGAAGCGGGATGGCGTCAACATGTGGCCTCCGGGGCGGGAATAAGCTATGCCGTCGAAGCCCACGTGGGATCGATCTGCTCAGACATCGCAAGCACGCGCTCCTTCCTTGAATCCGTGCCAGGTCTGTCCCTCACACTCGACTATGGACATTTTGTTGCGTCGAATCTCAATTCTCTTGAGGTGCATTCTCTTTTGCCGCTCGCTTCGCACGTCCACGTGCGTGGCGGAGCTCCCAAACGGCTGCAAACTCCAGTCAGTGAGAACAAGATTGACTATGCCGGTATGGTGCGTCGCCTGCAAAACCTGAGTTACAACGGGTTCCTTGCGGTCGAGTATGTGTGGGTGGATTGGGAGCAATGCAACCGGACTGACAATGTATCGGAAACCATTTTATTGCGCCGTCTGCTTGAAAAATTGATGGAACCAGTACCGGAGCCACCGCATACAACGCAGACATTGAAGGCGCCCAGACTGCGCATCGATCCGAGGAAACGAGAGTGAGAAACCTTTGACCATTGCGGCGGCGGGGATCGCAAACGATCTTCACTGCCGCAACACAAGAACAAATTGTCCATAAGAGAGAGCAAAATCGGCAGCATCGGGGACCAAAGCTATGCGCGACAGGACGACGCAATCACCGCCTCTTCGAAGGCACGTGCGGGACGAGATTCAGCGCCGGCTTTTGTTGGGCGAGAGCCTGCCGGGTGAGCGCCTGGCGCAGCGGAGCCTGGCCAAAAAACTCGTCGTCGGCAAGGGAACCGTGCGGGAATCGCTACTGGAGCTCGAATGGCTCGGACTCGTCGAATTGATTGAAGGGCTGGGCGTCTTTGTCGGAAAGCTGGACGCTTTGCGCCTTGTCGAGGCCTGCGAAGTGCGGGAATGCCTCGAGGGCCTGGCCGCGCGCCGAGCTTGTGGACGCGTTTCGCAGGATGACGTGATCGCCCTGCGATCCATGGCCGATCGCATCTGGAATCTTTCGCGGGAGAGAAAGGTCGAGGAGATGGGCGCCGTGGACCGTGCCTTTCACCTTCAGATCGTGCATCTCTCCCGAAACAGCGTTCTCGTCCGTCTGGCGGAGGGCTACCGGACGCTGGGCATGGCCATCCGTGCCTCGCGCGATCCCAGCGCTGTGTATAACGAGCATCTGTGCATCGTGAATGCAATCAACCGCAATGCGCCCGACGAAGCGGAGCAACTTGCTCGCCAGCACGTGCTCGATGCCCGCCAAATCATTAAGCAGGAAGCCGCGCGCAATGAATTCGTACCCAAGTGGGTGGAGAATGAGCGCCTCTAACCTAAACGCTCGCTGATGGTGAAGCTCATCGCTCATTGCATCTTTGGGCACTGCGCCGCAATTTGACTGGGACTGGCTTCGGAGATGCAGGGCGCTCTTCGAAGAGTTAAAAGGATGGAGCGGTCGCGAGTTCGACTGGCATTCGGAAGCATCTTTCGTACCTGCCACGCAGTAGGGATATCTCCCCCGGAGTCACATCTTGCGACCCACTATTGATTCACGTCTCCAACTTGCTGCCATCGTTCTTGCGGAAGAATTGCACTATGGCCAAGCGGCGCAGAAACTCCAAATCGCCGTCTCCACTCTGAGCAAACAAATTGTCCTGCTGGAAGAGAAGCTGGGCATGATCCTGTTTGTGCGCAACCCAAAGGTCGTGGCACTGACGGAAGCGGGCAGGGCCTATGTTGCAGAGGCCCGCGCCAGCCTGTTGCACGCGAAAAAGGTTAGCAACGTAGCCCGCGCTGCCAACGAAGGGCTGGAGCACATTCTTACGGCTGGCCATACACCCTGCACAGCTCCAAGGTTGTTATCAATGTTGTTCTCCATCGACCTGCCGCTGTATCCGAATATCAAGGTGCGATTTCATAGCGATTTTGCGTTCGCCTTGGTGCGTGGTCTTCTGGCTGGGAAGCTGGATGTGGCCCTGATCGCCTGGCCGCCTGAGGGCGCGGCGCTCACTTTAGTGGAGATCGCAAACGCCCCGCTCTACGTGGCGCTTCCCGAAGGGCATCGTGCGGCGGGATTGGAACAGGTCTTACTCTCTGATTTGGCAAACGATCAGTGGATTCTCTTTAACAAGCGCATTCATCTGCTTCTGTACGATGCGATTCTCGAACGGGCGATGGCCTACGGGATCACGCCCAAGGAAATCCATCACATCGTCACTGGGGAGGAGGCGGTTCATCTGGTTCTCGAACACGCCGGCGTCGCGTTCATGACAAAGTCTGTTGCCATGCGGAACCAGCAACCCGGCGTGGTGATGAAACCACTCGGAGAGGAACGGTTGCAGATCAGGACCTATCTGGCGTTGCGCGCCGACGAATCCTCACAGATGGTCAAGGAATTTGCAAGGGCGTTCCTGCGCAAGTGTTTGCCGCCGTCCGAAGCGGAAGCACACTTGGTTGAGGCCAGGACGTGAGAGACATTTGCACCAGATAGCTACGCGGCATCTGGCCAGTTTCCTTTTCTCGCTGCGCCCCACGGTTAATTTCATCGGGAAGTATTCGGCCCCTTCCCCATGCAATGAATCCACTGCACTCCCCGCATTTCTTTCACGAGAACTCTTTTGATTTCGGCCAGTTAGCTCATTTATGACTTTGCAGCATATAGATTTGATGTATACTATGTCACTAGAAGAAAAACGACATGGCCCCTCTAACGAAGACCATAACCCGACCGAAGCGCAGAATCGTTGCTCCGGCAGAGAAGCGGACTCAGGTCCGGCTCACAGTCGATTCCAGGTTCACTAAGAGCCATTTCAACCAACTCTTTGCCGTGCTGAAAATACGCAACAAGAACGCCCTGGCCGAGCACATCATCATGAACTTCAAAAGCAAGGCAGCGCAGAAGCAGCTCCTTGCGTTCTACAACAACCAGTGGCTGAACATTCCATTTCAGAGTATCGAAACAGCCTTCGTATTTCCTTTGACCCACGAGATTGCGGATGAGCTGGAAAGAGTGGGCGGAGAGATTCTCGGCGGCGTGAATAAATCCAAGACGTTTCGCGTGATGGTGGCCTACTTCGCGGCCATCTATAAGCTGAAGGCTCCAGTTCAATCCACATTCGCATAGTCTCGTTGTGAAATGATCGCAGGAGCTACCTGCCGCCTCTTTCATTCTGGCGACGGAGCGGATTCGCCAGGCGCTGTTGCAGGCTCAAGGCGTACTGCATCTCCGGATCTGTGAATTGGGCAAAGATGCCGTGCTTGACCGCACACAAGGTTACCATTCGCTTCCACTCTTCGCTTCCGGTACAGGCGATCCGCGATCCGTATTTCTGTGCGGCCATCTCCAGTCCAAAGACGATTGCGGCCTCGTCCTGGTTGAGTACGGTCACAAGGCGCCCGCGGTCGATGACTGAGACCCTGCCGTTCAGCATGTATGACACGTCGCCCGTCTTCCGATTGATCGTCCAGATGCGTGTCGCGGCGATCTGGTTTGCAAGGACCTGCTGTTTCTGTTGGGCTGCAATCCGTTGTTGCGCGAGATCGGACCAATCGGTTGTGCTGTCGTTGTCCGGTGATGGACCGATATGCAGCGCGTCTGGTTCCAGCCTTGCGTTGAGCCGCCGTTGATTGCGCTGGTCTGCATAACGCCATCCGCGAAGTTGTGCGGCCGCCCGCGCGTCTCCTTCGCCAGCCTTGTCCGCGACCCATGAGCGGAAATCCTTCGGAAATGCTTCGCGCCGCTTCTGTTGGATAGACAACTTCAGCGATCGTACTTCGAGGACGGACTGTGCCACAGCCTGAGAGAGCAGGACCTTCTTGTCCGGCCACGGCAGAGCGGATGCGCGAATCTTCCTCTTTTGTTCGCGTAAGACGTCAAGAATATATTGTCGGCCGTCCCTGCCGTCTATTGTGAAGGCTTTGCACTGTTCCCGTCGCCGATTGCGATACTGGTTATACTCTGCCATCAGGGCACTACGTTCGGCGTGTCGCTGCGCCTTGCGTTCCTCCCTCAGTGCGCTATTACGAGGGCTATGTTGAGCACCATGTTGATCGTCCTCATAACCGGATGTTGAGGCGGGTGTCCAGACCCCAAGGGCCGCCTCAGTGGTCTGGCGGTTGATCTTTCCAGCGAAGTTGTTCCGGAATACGTCGGAAGCCTTTACCCGGATGTTCGAGTCGACGGCAAGGACTGTGTATCCGCCCGATTCTCCCTTCTCAAGTCTGAGATGAGCCTTCGAGAGAAGGCGATGGAGGTCCTCCCACGTGGCATTCTGTCGTGTCAGAAGTGTCCGCACGCTGGGGGCCACTTCCCGCCGCACGTAGGTTTGCAGAGATTCCTCATCGTGATAATGTTCCAACTTCGCAGCTGCCCCTGTCGGTTGTTCTCGGGCAGACCGGAGCGCGATGCGTTCGGATTTTGACACGGGTACAGCCTGCTTTGACTCTTCATCCCATCGCGTCATGCCCGGCGTGTGTGCCCAGCCATACTTCGCTTCGAGGCGACGTGCTGCGCCGTCGAGAGCGAGCCAGTTGTTATATCGTGTAGGGGCTCTGAGCGTTTGAGGATGGACTTTGTTCACCATGATGTGAATGTGAAAGTGTTTTTTGTCGTCGTGCGCAACGACCATATATTGATGATGTTCGTATCCAAGCGCCTTCAATGTTTGTACTGCTGAGTCTGTCCACTGCGGTCGAGTAGGACGCTCTCCCGGGGGCCATGCCAATTCGTAATGGCAGACTGCGTCCTTGCAGCGATCGTTGAGGGAAGCAACTCCTTGCATTTCCGCTGCTGCGGTGTCGAAGCTCAGAAGATTCCACGACAAGACCACATCGCCTCGTAAAACGGGCTCTCCAGTCTCTGCGTCACGCTCCTGTGTAAGGTATTCTTGAAGCCGCTTGAAGCTGCTGGAGTGCTTTCGAGATGGTTGTACCTTGACGATCATGTTCACTTTGCGGCGGCTGTGTTGAGCGCTCTCACTGCGCTCAGAACAGCGGACAACGTCGCATTCAGTTCCCGGCGAAGGCCTTCTTCATTGGGAAGACCCTTGATCTGCATGAGCAGGTACTTCTGAAGTCCACCGAGTCGTGCAAGCTCTCCTAAAGCCTTCTGGTCCACCTTCGAGACGATTCGCTTGTTGAGTGAGGTCCTTCGCATGTACTCGCTCATGGTCAGGCCAGCTTTCCTGGCCTGGGCTTTGATGATGGCTTTCTCTCGATCCGTGGTTCTGATGAAGAGCCGTAGTGTGGCGCCTTCTGTTCGCTTAGGTCTTGCCATTGTTCTCTCCTGTTCTGTGGGGTCTCGGGGCGAAGCCCTGAGCAAGATGCGCAACCATTTCTCCGAGTAGCCGCAGGCGGATTGGAGAAAGGGTGGTGGGTGCGCGGAACCCCGAAGGGGTTTCGTGCGCACAGCGCATTTCTTGCCGTTCACCGTTTAGGCACGCAGCTTTCACCATTCAGAGCTCGTATTCCACGATATTCACGGCTCGCACTTCATCATTAGTCTAATATATATTTTCTGTCAGTTATGTAATAGACTGTGATAATATTTGCTGGTGGCCCTATAGAGTGCCTTGAGGGAGAAGAGCAATGGGGACGGAGGGACGTCGTAAAGTGCAGGTCTTTTCTTCGGAGATTGTGGAGGAGGCTCGTATGTTGTTGACTCAAAAGACGACAGAACCCGTGCCGCAACCTAGTTCGTTCATGATGGGAGCGCTGATACGGACGCTTTTGCCTCTTCTCGTGGAGTTGCGGAGAAAGGGCTATTCATTGAACATGCTGGCTCATTTGCTGGAGGAGAAGGGGATAAGGATCAGTCCAACGGCTCTTTCTGGGTACATGGCGAAATTGAGTGGACCAGTTGAGGAGGCTCCGGTAAGGGCACGGAGAGAGAAACCGCAAAGCTCAACAAGTGCCTCGCAGACACGTGGACATTTCGTAATGAAGCCGGACGTAACGCTGTAAATAGAAGGCGATGTATGGCACGAGAATCTCTTGTCACGGTCAATGCAATTGGAGTAACCGTGCAGGGCATCCTGGAGAAAAGTCAGTCAACGGCGTCGGCTGAAGCTGAGTGTCTGATGGGTCACAGCTCGGTCAAGGCTGCTTAATGCGACCCGTTATGCCATCACCGTTGGAGGCTTTCGACCTGCTCACTCTCGCTGATGCGGCAAAGCTACTCCATTGCTCCAAAGCCCACATCAGCAAAGCGGTGTCCGGGCGAGTTCATGGCTGTCCTCCGATTCCTGCTGTGTCCTTGGGCCGACGAAAGCTCATACGTCGGGAAAGTCTGCGGCTATGGATTGAGAACAATGAGCATGCGACCGCCGATGTTACCATATCGACATTGCCAGTACGGGGTGCCGGTAAACGCGCATGAGGAGAATCTATGCGCAAGAGTCGGTACCAGAAGGGATCGGTCAAGAAGCAGCGCGGCCGTTGGGTCGCGATGTGGTGGGTCGATCATAGCCGAAAGAGTCGCGTGATTGGTTTGGTCAAGGATATGACCAAATCGGATGCGCGGGCGGTTGTGGACAGGATTGTCGCTGAGGCCAATGCCAAGCACGAAGAGGACAGGCTCTGGACGTTTGGCGAATTCGTGGCCGAGGTTTACTTTCCCTATTACAGCCGCAAATGGAAGGCTTCGACGCGAGTGAACAACATGAACAGGGTGTCTATTCATCTCGTCGATAGCCTCGGGCCGCTGGAATTGTCGTCTTTCCGGCGCGATCAATTGCAGGATCTGCTTGACGAAAAGACTCAGGTCGGTCTTTCGTTCTCGACAGTCGATCATCTCCGTTGGGATCTGAAACAGATATTTGATATGGCTGTTGCAGAAGGTCTGGTCGTGCGTAATCCGGCGCTCTTGCTTTTCACACCCAAAGAGGCGGCGAAGCCTGTGCGCCGCGTCATGAGCATGAAGGAGGTGCAACTCTGTTTCTCCGTCCTCGGTCAAAGAGAACGGCTGATAGCGAAACTGGCGATTATGGCCGGTATGCGTCCGGGAGAGATATTCGCGCTCACCTGGGGCCGTCTCTCGGCAACCTACGTGGACATCCGGCAACGGGTCTACAGGGGTGCTATCGATACACCGAAGACGGATCAGTCGATCCGTAAGGCCGCTCTACCGGAAGGGTTGCTTCGGGAAATCGAGTCCTGGCGGAGGGTTTCGCTCGTGACCCGAGACGATGCTTGGGTCTTCCCGAGCGATCGGATGACGCCGATGTCGAAAGACAACTGCTGGAACCGGAACATCAAGCCAAAGCTGGAGTCGGTCGGCATGGGCTGGGCGAATTTCCTGGTCATGCGCCGGACGCACGCGACACTGATGAACGAGCTTGGGGTGAACGGCAAGCTGGTCGCCGATCAGCTCGGGCACAGCCTCGATGTCAGCCAAAACGTGTACACGCAGTCTCCTGTCGAAAGCAGGCTGCCTGCGGTCAACCAGCTTGAGAAGCGTCTTTTGGTGATGTAATCGGAGCACAAATGGAGCACAGATTGAAGCCGGTATATGTAAACTGCTGATTCTTATGGAGCGGGAGACCGGGATCGAACCGGCGACATTCAGCTTGGGAAGCTGACGTTCTGCCACTGAACTACTCCCGCCCTTTATAATCAATCACTTACGCGATTGATTCGTACTTACTGTCAGATTTACTGTCATCATGATCTGCGATTTCCTCAAGTGTTCTGTACACTTCCGGCGAGAATCAGCGCTCGAAAACTGTTCGAACAGCAGCTCGAGGAAAAAAGAACGTGGAACAATTGATAGTAAAGCTGACAGCCAGGCAACTAGATAAGCTCACCTGACACAGTATCGCAAGAACGCCAGACGCTGGCAATTCTATGCCGTGGCCCGCAACCAAGAAGATAACCGGAATGCAGTAATTCAATCTGCGGCGGCACCGAAGAGGCTTTGCGCCATCCCCTACGGCACCTGGATGGTGAATGAAATAGTCTCGTTCAGCCCAGGCCCCGTAAGCGTGACCGAGCCTTGATAGGTCCCGGGAGGCGGCCCGCTGGATTTCCCGCCGCAGGATGTCGTCATAAGCAAACCGCATATCGCGATCAGCAGCAATAAAACTACTGGCGTCGATTTCCCCTTCTTCCGGCGTAGGACAAACACCCAGGCCGGTAGCCAAAACACGGCGCCGAAGGCCACAAGGCTAGGTGACACACGCCCTGGCTGGGACTTCTGCTCAAGAGAGGCGTTCTCGTACTGGATGGTGAGTGTGGTACTGGCTTGCGTGACGGAGGGCGTGAAATTCAAGCTGCTTGGGCTAAAGCTGCACGTGTACGCTGTGAATTGCGATGAAAGGTTGCACGTTAGCGCGATCATGCCTGTGTAGTTCGTCGCAGTGCATGAAATTTGCGCAGTTGCCGTGCCCCCGGAAACATTGACCGTTGGGATCGTGCAACTCACACTGGGAGTCGGAAGCGCGTTCCCCAGGAGTTGCACCTGCTGCGGACTGCCGCTTGCGTTATCCATTACATTCAGCGTCGCCGTCTTAGCACCGGTCGAAAGGCTGGGGGTGAACGTAACGCTAATCGTGCAGTTACCGCTCATCGCAACACTCATGCCGCATGCATTGGTTTGCAAGAAGTCCGCGGCATACGTTCCCGAGATACTAATGCCGGTTCCGGTAATGCTGAGTGGGGCGTTTCCGGTGTTGGACAGCATGACGGTTTGTGCCGCAGATTTCGTGCCCGTTGTCTGCGGCGCAAAGGTCAGCATGGCAGGGCTTAAGTTAGCGATCGGCGCAAGAGCAGTGTCCGCGACGGAGAAGCTTGCGGAATGGGTATTGCCGGCCGAATCGGCGACCTGCCATGGCTCCTTGATCCATACGATTCCGAAAATCAGCTTGTTTAACGTTCAATGAGTCTTTTCCACCAAGGTCTGATTGCTGTCTTGATAGCAACCAGATCCATGAGCTAACGGATGCGCAGCACCAAGCCTGCGCTCAAGCGAAGATTATTCTGGGCTTCGTTGATTCCGTTAGGCAACTTAGTGAGAAAGTAATCCGCCTCAATGGGGCGAATGGCCAAGTGCCGTGCGATCCGAACGTCGAATCCGCCGCCTGCAATCATGGCAAAACCAGTTGCCGCGCCGGCGGTGCCCGAGGAGACCGGAAAGTAGGAATTGAATCCGTGAGCAACGCCGAAGAGGTCTTGTGCGAACGGCGCGAACTTGCGGTGGAACGAAAAGGAGAAGCGCGGTCCCGCGGCAAACGAAACCAGCGACAACCCGCGCCCACCATTGTTTACGCTGGCCGTGTTTTCTCCGCTGAATTCCTCGACTGCGCTGAATCCGCGATAGAGATGCAGCGCTCCCTCAACATTGCCGCCGTTCATGTTGAAGCAGCCGCACTGGCCCGGGTTGGCGTTGCTGCGCAGATAGCTGTAAGCGAAGGTAATCTCCAGCGGCGCCACGTCGGATTGTGTTCTGCCGGCAACGGAAGGATTCGGGGTTCCGGCGGGCGTACTCGCGCTTTGCGCGAGCGCGGCGCAAGGCACGATCGCGCAACACAGAAGAAGTATCCGAAAAGTTCTCATAGTGCTTCTCCTAGTGCGTGATCGTGACACCGATGCTCAACGTTTGCGCGCTTCCCGAGCCTGGGGTCGCGGTAATTGTCATCGTGGAGCTGCCGACCGGAGTGACATAGGTGCCAAAGCCGCCGCCGGAGACGCAGCCTGCCAGACCGGCCAACGTACCGACGAGCAGCACAAGCAGGCACAGCCCGAAAATTCTCGGATTCTTTGAGAACAGTTTTCGCTTGCGCCGGATTGCAATTAACCCCAGCAGGCTGAAGGGCGACCAGAACGCGATCGCCGTCAGAATTGTGCTCGGCCGCAGCGGTGTTGGGCGCGATTCCAACAGAGCCTGTTGAGAATTCACGTCCGTCTCAATCGTCAAGACAATGTTGAGCGGCTGGTTATTCCCCGTTAATACCACTGAGTTGACGGGCGCACCGTTGATCGTGAAGAGGCACAGTGTGTTGGGGGGATTTCCGATGCAGCCCAACGTCAAGGTTCCGACGTAGCCGTTCATCGGCGCGAAAGTAAGCGTAGTTTCACCTGACTGCCCTTGAATGATCGTCACGCTACCCGGGTTCGCAGTGATTGTGAGCGACGGCGGAGGTATGACAGTGAGTAAGAAGTTCATGGGGGTTGAATTGCCGGCCGCATCGGTAACGATCACTCTGGGGGTGAAACCTCCGGCTAGGGTGGGTGTGCCGGTTATGACGCCTGCGGCTGACAGGCTCAACCCAGGGGGTAGCCCGGTGGCCGTCCAAGTGTAAGGCGGCAGGCCGCCGCTGGCCGCAAAGGGCGGGGCAGAGTACGATACGTTGACTTGACCGGTGGGCAACGGACTGGCGGTGGAGATGGCCAGGGGCAGATAAACGGTGAGAGAGAAGTTCCTGGAAGCCGCGTTGCTGGTTGTGTCCGAAACCTTCACTGTGACGTTGAAAGTGCCTGCCGCGGTGGGTATGCCGGAGATGATGCCGGTGCTTGAGTTGATATTCAGCCCCGTAGGCAGCCCTATCGCGCTCCAGGCATAAGGTGCCGAGCCGCCGCTGGCAGTAATCGCGGTGGCGGGGTACGGCGCGTTGACAATACCGGCGGGCAAGGATGCGGGACCGGCGATGGTCAGGGGCAAAGCTTCAACGGTGAGGGAGAAGGGCGCGGAAGCCGTGAGGCCGTTCGAATCGGTGACCTTCACAACAACGGAGTAGGGTGAACCGGCATCGGCGGTAGGTGTGCCGGTGATGACGCCTCCGGCTGATATGCTCAGCCCCGCAGGAAGCCCAATGGCGCTCCAGATATAAACCCCCGAGCCGCCACTGGCGATGATGGAGGTCGCGGGGTACAGCACGTTGACTACACCGGCGGGCAAGGATGCGGGACCGGCGATGGTCAGGGGCAAAGCTTCAACGGTGAGGGAGAAGGGCGCGGAAGCCGTGAGGCCGTTCGAATCGGTGACCTTCACAACAACGGAGTAGGGTGAACCGGCATCGGCGGTAGGTGTGCCGGTGATGACGCCTCCGGCTGATATGCTCAGCCCCGCAGGAAGCCCAATGGCGCTCCAGGTATAAGGCGTCGTGCCGCCGCTGGCGGTGATTGTGGTGGCGGGGTACGGCGCGTTGAGATCTGCGGCGGGCAGGGAACCTGTGGTGGTGATGATCAGATTTACTGTGACGGAGACCATGTCCGAAACCGTGATCGACTCGGAGTCGACGACATCGGGGAAGGTTTCAGCGTCGGAGACCGTGATGATTTCGTTATCCATGACCATGGCGGGATACGCCGACGCAGCCTGGATGGTGAGCGAATAGCCCGGCACGGTGATCGAATCTCCGTCGGCATCCGTCGCCGTAACAGAAAACGTGTAGGTGTTTCCAACCGACGAAGCTACCGGCGTGCCGCCGAGAACGCCATTGATGAACGTAACACCCGTTGGCAGCGCTCCTGTTTCAGTCAGGGTCAGTGTGCCGATACCACCGGTCGCGGTGAATGGCACCGAATAGGCGTAGGTTGCGTAGCCGTTTCCGGAGGCGGCGTTGAACGATGCCGGAGTGGGAGTGATCGCGAAGGGGTTATAGGCTCTGACGACTTCGGCATCGGTGACCGTGATCGGCTCGGAGTCGACGACATCAGGGAAGGTTTCGGCGTCGGTCACGGTGATGGTCTCGTTATCCGTAACCTGGGCCGGCGTTGAGGTCGCTGCATTGACGGTGAGCGGATAATTGAACTCCGTATAGTATCCCTGCGAATCGGCGACCTTAATCAACAGGGCAGCGGCGGTCTCGGTGGTGCTGGGCGTGCCCGAAATAAGGCCCCCTGGCGAGAGCGTGAGACCCACAGCCGAGAGTGCCGTTCCCGAAATCACGGAAAACGAGTACGGGCCGCCGGCGCCGCCACTTGCGGTCAACTGCTGCGAATACGCCGTTCCCACTGTTCCGGCGGGCAGCGAGGGTGGCAACACCGTGATGTCCGGGTAAACGGTGAGCGTATAGTCCTGCGAGCCGGTATTGCCCTGCGGATCGGTGACCTCGACCGTGAAGGGATAGGATCCGGGTGCGTTGGTATAGCCTGATAAATCGCCTCCAGACGAAAACGAGAGGCCCAGGTTGGTGAGCGTTGTTGCGCCGGAGGTGATGCTCCAAACGTATCCGGCTTCGCAGCCGCCGGTTGCGGTAAAGTTTTGAAAATAGCTCCCTCCAACAAAACCCACATAGGGGAGCGTGGCGGGAGAAATCTGAAGGGTAGACGGAGGGCCCCAGCAGATCGGAGGCGGCGGATAGACCCAAAGGTCGTTGAATGCTCCCACCTCTGTTCCGCCGCCTGTACCACACGAAGAGCACGCAATGCCATCGCCCCCGAAGAGCCAGAAATTGCCGTAGCTGTCGGTCCAGCTCGTAGTTTGATTGCGGCCTCCGGGGATGTTTGTGGCAGCGGGCGTCAGCAACGCACTGTAGGATCCCGGCTGGTTCGCCGTGTTGCTTCCGCCCATCCACACCCATTGGCTCGTGGGGGGATTGAACGCCCAAACGCTGTTGGGCTCACCGCCGCTGCCGCCAAAGATCCAGAAATTGCCGCTGTTGTCTACCCAGCTCGAAGCCTCGTAGCTGCCTCCGGGCGTGTTTGTGGTAGCGGGCGTCCCCATGGTCCCGTACACTGCTGACCCGCCTTCCGTGTTGCTCCCGCCCATCCACGCCCAGTAATTCGTGGTGGCTTCGCCCGGGGTAGGATTGAACTCCCAAATGTCGTTGAGATTGCCGCCATTGCCGTTGGCATCGATGCCCAGGCCCCCAAAGAGCCAGAAATTGCCGCTGCTGTCGGTCCAGGTCGAAGCCCCGTAGCGGCCTCCAGGGACATATGCGCCGCCAGAGCTGCCTAGCGGCCCGTAATTTCCTGGCTGACCGGAATATGTGGGGACCGTGCTGCTGCCGTCAATCCACGTCCATTGGTTTGTAGTAGCCTCACCAGGGTTAGGATTAAACTCCCACAGGTCGTTGAGATAGCCAAAGTCGCCGTTGGCATCGTACCCAAAGCCGCCGAAGAGCCAGAAATTGCCGCTCTTGTCAACCCAAGTCGCAGCGAACTCGCGGGCTCCGGGAGCGAGCGTCCCCGACGACGCCACGTACACTCCTGACACATTGGGTGCGCTGCTTCCGCCCATCCAAGCCCATTCGGGTGTAGAAGTAGAAGCCGTAGAGAGATTGAACTCCCAAAGATCGTTGAGATAGCCAATACTGTATGTGCCGCAAGCGTTGGCGTTGCCGGCGGCGGCGCCCGAACCCCCAAACAGCCAGAGATTGCCGCTTTTGTCGATCCAGCTTGCCGCGCTCTGGCGGCCGCCTGGGACGTTTCCGGGGGCGAAAATACCCTGGTGCCCGTACGTGGGGGAGGCTTCACAGTAGGAGTTAGCCAACGTGGTGCCTCCGCCCATGTACGCCCAGTAGTTCGTAGAAGGATCGAACTGCCAAAGGTCGTTGAGATCGCCAAAATTCCCGTTGCCGGCGTAGCCAAAGCCCCCAAAGAGCCAGAGATGGTTGTTGCTGTCGATCCAGCTCGGAGCGCCCCAGCGGCCTCCGGGGAAGTACCCGGAGCCGAACGCACCTACCGATCCGTACACTCCTGACACTCCCTGGCCGATGTTCATCACGACGGGGATCGTGTCGCTCCCGCTCATCCAGGTCCAATCGCCGGGAACAGCAGCGCTCGGTGGTGTGACCTGGCCCGCAAGGGGGACTGCGCCGCCCAGTAAGGCCAGCAGCAGAGCGCCGCAGGCGATAGCTCCTGCTCGCCTTCGGTTAGCGCGTGTCTGCTTTTCGCCGCCGATGATGGTCGGCGCTGGCGCGCTACTTTGCGCGCGAATAACGGGGAAGCAGAGCGGGAGCGGCAGATCCGCGAAAGGAGAAACGCATCGGAAGATCCTGCTCAGGCTTCTTCCGGCGCGTGACAGGATTTCCGGCGGAAGGCCGCCAGTGCCGCCAGCCGCAATCGCTGGAGCCCTCACGCGACTTCTTGTCTCCCTGTTCAAGGCCGGCCTCCGTGGAGATCAATCCATGACGGATTTGAGGGTGCTGAGGCCGTGAACTAACTGCCGGAGGCAAATGTGAACATCACTGTCACACTGATCGTCTGCCCGGAAGTGACATTGACCGGTTGGGGGTCTGTGCCGACTCCGTCGAGATTTCTGCTTGTGAAGACGTTGTTAAGATACCAGTCCACGCCCAGTTGAATGTTTCCGTTGGCCGTTGTGCAGTTTCCGGGCGCCACCGTGGAGGCGCATTGGGCCATGTAAGTGGCTACGAACCCCACAACGCCGCTATTATTGCCGGCGACCGCCGTTCCCTGAAGGGTGACCCCGGCCGTTCCGCTTGCCACGTTTTGGTAGGAGGTCGGGGAGACGGTAAGCGTCGGAAAGCAATTCGCCGTTGCTGTTGCACAATTGGAGACCGGCGCCGAGTAAATGGTGCACGGATAGACGCCGCCGGAGTTGCCGCACGGAAACTCCGTGCCATTGGTGGCGGGATTGATGACCGAGAGGACTATCGCCCATCCGCCAGACGAGGCCTGCCCCGACAGAAGGTTTGCAAGCAACACAGAACCAGATCCGGTCAAGCTGTTATCAAACTCGCGACGGGTGGCCAGCTTGCCGTCCGGGTTCCTGACCTCGATGATCCAGTGGCCGTGGACCGTGATGCCCTCGTGGTTTCCGCCGGGCTTCCGTTCGCTCGCCGCTGTCGGTTGCGCGGCATTGGCGGCTGGCGCAGCCTTTGCGGGAGTTGCGGCGGGAACCGCGGGCGAGGTTGCGCTGGCCTGAGCGCGACCCGCAATGGAGCCGGCAAGCACCATGGCGAGGAGGGTGGCAAGCACCAAGCCCGGCCCGGCGATTCGTGCGATGACCTCGTGTGTACCGTTGATCTTCATTTTGTCTCTCCTCTCCGGTGTTCTTGCTCTAAACCTTTGAAACTGCCGCTTGGCGCAGCCGGCAATTCCCGCCTGCAACCATTGCGATCCGCCGACATTGCCGCCGCTCCATCTACTCCGCGCTCCAAGGAGGCGGAGAACGACATTCGGTAGATCGACAATGCGAGGCGCGAATGAATGAAGCCGGGAAGAGGTGAAAGATGAGAGATGTTTTCGTATAACCCACGTGCAAGTGCGGGAGGCCTGGTTATCTCCTAAAGCGAAATCCATCGGAGAAATCGGACCAGGGAATCCGAAAGAATCTTTGACTGCCCGCAGCCGGGGCACAAGAAACTCCGCGCAGTTCCTGACGAATTAGTCTTTAGTTTCAATAGGTTGACATTGACTCCGCGCTGCGCCTATCTTTGTTTTCAAACGTTCCGACATGGGGTCTCAAGTCGGAGGGCTGGTTGCCCCAACTGCCGTCCAACACATTCAGTGAACTGCTGGCGAATTGGCAGGCCGGAGATGACGAGGCCTTGCGCGCCGTGTTCCCTCGCGTTTACAACGAGCTGCGTCGAGTCGCGCATCGTTACCTCAAGAAAGAACGGCCCGACCACACTTTGCAAAGCGCCGCCCTTGTCCACGAGGCGTATCTGCGTTTGGAAAAACAACGCACAGGCCCATTCGAGAACCGCGAACATTTCATCGCCATCTGCGCACAATTGATGCGGCAGATTCTGGTGGAACACGCGCGCGGCCGAAAAGCCGCCAAGCGCGATGCAGGCTACCGGCTCTCGTTCGATGAAGGCCTGGCGGGCAAGACGCCGACTGTGGACGTGATCGCTCTGGACGACGCGCTGAATGAGCTGGCCAGGCTCGATCGGCAACAGAGCCGCATCGTCGAGATGAGATTTTTCGGCGGCCTTTCCATCGATGAAACCGCGTGCGCGCTGAACCTTTCCCCGACAACGGTGAAGCGGCATTGGGCCACGGCCCGGCTTTGGCTGCATCGCCAGATGAGCAACGCAACCGACCTATGACACCCGAGCGCTGGGAACAGATTCGAGATGTGCTCGAAATGGCGCTGGAATTGGCCCCGGAGGAGCGCTCTGCCTATCTCGACGGGGCTTGCACTTCCGATCTAGCCTTGCGCAAAGAAGTTGAAGTCTTGCTCGCGGACAGCGCCAACGTGCCCTCCGAATTCTTGCAATCCTCCGCGATGGCCGAATTCATCAGCACGGAGATAGACGACATCGGCTCGGTCGGCGCCCTGGAAGAGGGACAAGAGTTTGCGCAGCGTTTCCGGCTGATTCGCAAACTGGGCGAAGGCGGCATGGGTCAGGTGTGGCTGGCAGAACAGACCCTGCCGGTGCGGCGGCAAGTAGCACTTAAATTGATCAAGGCCGGCATGTGTGACGAAGCTGTCGTACAACGCTTCCAATCGGAGCGGCAATCTCTAGCGATCATGGATCATCCGGCAATTGCCAAGGTGTTTGACGCGGGGACGACGGCTCAGGGTCAGCCGTATTTCGTGATGGAATACGTGCCCGGCTTGGCGATTACGGAGTATTGCGATCAAAAGAAGCTCACGATCCGCGATCGGCTCGAACTCTTTATTGAAACCTGCGAAGGCGTGCAGCACGCACACCAGAAAGCCATCATCCATCGCGACCTGAAGCCGGCAAACATTCTCGTGGTGGAAGTGGATGGCAAACCGGTGCCGCGCATTATCGACTTCGGGCTGGCCAAGGCGGTCACGCATTCCATCGTCGGCGACGCCCGCAAAACACAATTCGGAAACCTTGTGGGAACGCCGGCATACATGAGTCCGGAACAGGCTGACGCGAATGTGCAGGATATCGACACGCGCACTGACGTCTATTCGCTTGGAGTTGTTCTCTACGTGTTGCTATCCGGGCGGGAGCCGTTTGAAAGCAAGCAGGGTCAGAAGCAACAGCTCGACGAGTTGCTGCGCAAGCTGCGCGAGGATGAACCACCGAGGCCGAGCACAAGAGTCAGTGGCGATCATCATTCTTCGAACGCGATAGCGGAAGCGCGCGGCACAGAACCCAGACAGCTGACCCGCTTGCTGCGTGGAGACCTTGACTGGATCACCATGAAGGCTCTGGAGAAGGATCGCGCCCGCAGGTATGGCGCGCCGTCCGATTTGGCCGCCGACATTCGCCGCTACCTGAACCACGAACCGGTGCTGGCGCGTCCGGCAAGCGCAGCTTACCGGAGCGGCAAATTCGTGAAGCGCCACAAACTCGCGCTTGCGGTGGCGTCGGTTTTCGCTCTCATGGTGCTTGCCGGCGCAGTCGCCATCGTAAGAGAAGCGCAGATTGCGCGCATGCAGGAGGCTCGCGCGGAAAGGCGCTTCAACGATGTACGCAGCCTTGCCAACTCGCTCCTGTTCGACGTCTACGACAGCATCCAGGACCTGCCCGGCTCAACGCCGGCACGCAGAATCGTCGCGGACAGAGCATCGCACTATCTTGACACCCTTTCCCAGGAGTCTGCTGGCTCGCCCGATCTTCAGCGCGAGCTGGCCACAGCCTATGAGCGCGTCGGCGACGTACAGGCAAATCCTTTTTTCGCCAACCTAGGCGATATTGCCGGAGGCATCCAAAGCTATCGCAAGGCCCTCCGCATTCGACTTGACTTGGCCGGCGACCATCCCAGCGCCTTCTCCGATCAGGCGGCTCTGGTGGCCACCTACATGAACCTCGGTCTCGCTCTCGAAAACAACCTCGACTTTGCCGCAGCCATGGATGCTTACCGCAAGGCCTACGCCATCGCAACAACTTGGGCTGTTGATCGCAAAGACGACCCGCAGGCACAGGAGACACTGGCCGGCGTCTGCTTTTCCCTCGCCATCCTGCTCGCCGACCAGGGCGACGTGGCCGGCTCGCTCAATTACTATCGAAAATCCGCAGCCATCCGCGAAGCCATTACCGGAGGATCGAAGGCTTTTAGAGATCAGGTGCAAACCCGGCTCGCGGGCGTCTACGGATACATGGCCGGCGATCTCTCCCTTCAAGGCGATTTTGCCTCCGCCATCGCTCTGCAAAGCAAGACCCACACCATCCTCGCCGCACAGGTTGCGGCCGATCCCCAAAACAGTCAGCTTCGCGAGTTCCTTTTACAGAGCGAATACTGGACCGCAAATTATTCCGAGCACAAGGGTGACTATCGACAGGCGATCTCCAACTACCGGGAGGCGTTCGCTGGATACCAAAAGCTCAGCACAGCCGATCCACGCGATGCTCTGGCCATGCGCTACCTGGGTCTCTGCGAAATGGGCATGGGGAACTCGCTCTCCGCTTTGGGAAATGTGGTCCAGGGCATCCAGCATGGGCGCCGGGCCGTACAAATCTTTGCCGCCCTGGCCACTGCCGGTCGTGGAAGCGCATCCATCAGCATTCTCGCTCTTGCCCACTCCCAGTCGGCGCTCGCCAATGACTTCAAGCGCCTGGCGGCGCGGCCCGCTGCTCCTGAATCCGAAGCCATTACCAACTGGCGCACCGCCCGTTACTGGTTTCAGCAGAGCCTCAATCAGCTGCAGACGCTGAAACAACGAAACCTGCTCGCGCCATACGATCTCTCAGAACCCGATCGAGTCGCCGGCGAAGTTGCAAATTGCGATGCCAATCTCAAAAGATTTGTGCGCAAGTGATGCCATGGCCCGAGTTCCACGATCAGTACATCCGGACGATCATTTTCTCTGCCCAACGGAATGGTTCACGCGGTAGCCCTCTTGTGTTCGGGGGGGATTGAAGCCAGTCTGGAAATGAGCAACGTATGTTGATGCCAACTGAGGCTCGGATCCCCTATTGTCGGAGAGCGCTCAACGCCCTTTCGGTCTCACAAGTGGGAGTCTGTTTACGCAGATTTCAGGTCGATTGCATCAGTCGTCGGTACTCTGCAACTGGAGCCTTTGCGGCCGTGGATCTAGCTTTCTAACTTCTTGATGTACAGCCAAAGCCCGGCCAGCATGAAAGCGATGGCGATGAAGCAGAGCCCGAGCCCGATGCGGCGATGGTTGCGCTCGATCATTGCATCCTTGCCGGCTTTCAGGTTCGCTGTGGCAATCTTCATGCCGACTTGAACATCCTGATCGACGAGGGCGGCCTGGAAGCTGTGGATCGTGACACGGGCTTTGGTCAAAGCATCGCGCGCCTGATCCTGGCTGAGGCGAGCCTCGCTTACTTCCATGCCGGAAGACTCCGCGAGTCGCAGAGCATCGTCGGCCTGCTTGATGGTGCTATCTAACTGCGTGAGGTTGGCGAGAATCGAGGCGCGGGCGCGATCGCAATGGTCGCCGGGGGCGTGGCAGCGCATGCAAACGCCGCTGGGGCCGGTGCTGAGCATGGCATCGGAAGGCGTGTGGATGCCGTGATTGGTGTGGCAGACGACGCAGTCGGGAAGACCTTGATCCTTAAAGACCTTGCTATGCGTGCTCTTCGCGTACATCTGCGCTTGGAAAACGTGGCAGTTGGCGCAGACGTTCTGCACCTTGTCGACGCCGGGCGGCACCGCGCCGTGGTTTCCATGACAGGTGGTGCAGGTCGGCGCGCTCAAATCGCCGCGCACCGCCAACGCGTCGTGATGAACGCTGGTGTTGTACTTGGCGAACTGGTCGGTGGGAATCCCGTACTGCTTCATGTAACTCGCGTCCGCGTGGCAGCGCGAGCAGGTTGTGGCCACATTGACGGGATTCACGGTGGAACGGGGATCGCTCGGCGGGCGGATATCGTGCACGCTGTGGCAGTCGATGCAGACGGCCACCTTGGTGTCGCCGGCGACCAGGCGCTTGCCGTGCACGCTGGTGTGGTATTCGGACAACTGGTCAGTGCGCAGGCTGGGGTCGTATTGGCGCATCAGGTCAGGATTCGAGTGGCATGATCCGCACAAGTCCGGTATCTTTCTGCGATCGATCTTGCCCTTGAAGCCCGCCTTGCTGCCCATAGCCACGGTGGGATCGTAGCTGGATGCATCGCCGCCATGGCAACTGGTACAGGTGAGGCCTTTCTGCGCGTGAATGTCCTGGCTAAACTTGTCCGATGTAACTCCTAAAGGGTCCGGCATCGTGGAGTGACAATCCACGCAAGAGTTCACTGTCTGCCCGTATCCCAGACATGCCGCGAGGGCGACCAACCCGGCCAGAACCACAGTGCGGGCAGCGGTGAACCCGCGGAATTTATTGCGCAACATAGCCATAGACACTCATCACGATCATGAAAACTAGAGCAAAGATTCCGAGGCCGGTGATCCAGGTGCGGGTGCGTGCGGGCTTATCGCTCTCGAAGAAAGGCAGCAGCAGCCAGAACAGCCCGGCCAGGCTGCAGCCGAGTATACCCAGAACCTCACCATCGACGATCCATACTTTCGAGGGAATGAGCTTGAGTGTCTGGTACATGAAGAGGAAGTACCACTCTGGCTTGATTCCCGCCGGGGCCGACGCAAAAGGCTCTGCCTTCACGCCAAGGTTCCACGGGAACAGCGCGGCCAGCGCGCCCAGTGTGCCGATGGCAACGTACCAGGCCATCAATTCGCGCAGCATGAAGTTGGGAAAGAACTTCATCTCCCGGCGCAAGGAGGGATTCGCAGTCCACGCGGCTTCAACCTTGGGTGGCACGCTCATGCCCTGGCGCTGCACTAGAAACAGGTGGATCGCGATCAGCACAACAACCAACCCGGGCAGCACAGCGACATGGAATCCAAAGAATCGGGTCAGCGTGGCTCCAGTCACCTGCGGCCCGCCGCGAAGAAAGACCATCATGGGCTGGCCGATGATAGGAACCTGTCCGGCCATCTGCGTGCCGACCGTGGTGGCAAAAAAGGCCAGTTTGTTCCACGGCAGCAGGTAGCCGCTGAAGCCGAATCCCATCACCAGAAAAAGCAGCAGCATGCCGCTGACCCATGTCATCTCTCTGGGCTTGCGGTAGGCCTTCAGAAACAACACGCTGAACATGTGCACGAACGCAGTGAAGATCATCAGGTTGGCCGACCACGAGTGGATGGAACGAATCAGCCAGCCAAACTGCACCCGCGTCATGATGTACTGCACGCTTTCGAAAGCTTCGTTGGCGCTGGGGCGGTAATACAGCAGCAGCAGAATCCCGGTGAGCACCTGGACAATGAAGAGAAACAGCGTGATGCCGCCGAAGAAGTACCAGTACGACAGTCGATGCGTAGGAACTGTTTTGTGGCGGAACGGCTCAATCAGTCCGTCCAGATGCAAGCGTTCGTCAAGCCAGCGATAGAGCGCGGCGAACATGGCTACGCCTCCCGCTTCCGGCTGACGACAATCTCATCGCCGCGCAGGTGAACATCAAACGCATCCAGCGGTCTCGGCGGAGGCCCGGAAACATTGCGGCCGCTGAGATCGTAGATTCCGTTGTGGCACGGGCACCAGATCTGCCGCAGATCGGCGCGGTACTGCACGGTGCAGCCCAAATGGGTACAGGTGGCGGAGAGTGCGCGGTAGGTGCCGTCATTCTCCAGAATCAGTAGGCCGGGTCGGCTGCCAAATCGGAAAATCTCTCCGGAATTCGGCTTCAGATCCCCCACCTTTGCGGCCACCACCTCGTCGCCGCCCAAATCGACGACCGGCGGCGGTACAAGGAAGCGCAACACGGGATAGAGAAATGAGGCCAAAGAGGCGAGCACGCCGCCGCCCAGGAAGATCTCAATCGCGCGGCGTCGCGTGGTCCGAGTCGGAGGAGTTTGGTTAGCGCACATGGACCGCACACCCCTCCGCTTGCCAGCACGAAAACTCTGAATGCGTTGCCAATCCAGAAACCAAGAGCCGCGACCTCCCACGACAGGTTCGCCTGCATGCGTTAAGAGCGATTCATCGCTGAAATGCTCTGTCTGCAAGTCGTGGGAGAACAATAGAGATCGTTTGGGATGGTGGTCTGTGATAAGGATCACAACTGGAAGTGCGGGAACGGTCGCTCCGACTTCTGGTTTTGTGATAAGGACCACAAACCCGAGAATCAAATGAGAAGAATCGGTTTTTTTGAAATGAGCGCTGTACGCGGTCGCGCACAGCTAGCTGGGCAAACAACGTTGTTGCGGACGCGAAGCAGTTCGCGTCCGCCAATCAAACGAAGTGGGGTTCTATCCGAGCGCGACGGCGCTGCGGGACATTCCGCCCCGCAGCCGAAGAATCTCCTCGCCATACGCGTTCTTGCTTGCTTTCGCTCGCTTCTTACTTCTCCAGCGTGCGCACGTACTGGATCACGGCCTTGATCTGAGCGTCGGTCAGCTTGCCGTTCTCCGCGGGCATCTTGCCCTTGCCATTCTTCACAGCTGCAAAAAGCTCGGCGTCCGAGGCTTTCATCACCTCTGGATCCTTGAACGACTTCGCTTTCAGCGCCTTACCCGCCGGATTGTTCGCCATACCGTCCGGGCCATGGCACATGAGGCACTTCGCTTTGTAGATATCTGCCCCGCTGCTTTGCGCAAACGCCGGAGTGGCGAGGGCTGCCGCAAAACACAAAATCGCGATACGTTTTGAACTGACTTTCACGAGCGAACTCCTTTGTGCCGGGGCTCACCTTCTGCCTTCCCGGCTACGCGCCAGTATACGCCGATCGCGCTCAGCGGCGTGCGTTCGATCACGGCGCAGCCTGGCTCGACAAAGATCGGGGGCGCAAGATAAGAATCCCCAGAATCAACATGAGACTGAGCAACAGTCCACCGAAGCCTATGAAAACCAGCACTTCCGGATTCATCGCCAACCAACCGAAGAGTCCGGGCGACTCCGCCCGGCTCATCCAAGTGCGCAAATCCGCCGCATTCCAATTCTGGTCAATAAACGTCGCTCGCCATTGGAGATTATGATCGAGCAAAAACATCTGGTTGGTATGGATCATGACCGGTCCCTCGGTCAGGACCGTATAGTGGAAGAAATCGCAGAAGCGTCGAATGTCTGCGGCTCCAGATCGCACGAGTATCCATGTGGATGGAAGTTTCTTTTGCACGCGAAACTGGCGCAGGGCCTGGGCATCGTCGCCTGGATCGAAGGAAAAGATCAGCACTCGATAGGGCGTGCCGCCGCTGATCTGCGAGGTTTGCTGAACCAGCATTCGAGCCAGGATGGGACAGCTCATCGTGCAGCGCGTATAGACCGGCAGGACAATGACGGGCCCCGTCCCGGCAGCCCGCAGTTCATCCCACAAGCTGTGCTGGACATTGGCTTCATCCCAGACTGTGATGTCCGGGATTTTTCCCGCATTCATCCCTGCCGGCGTAACCGCCAGAGCTGTTGCGCCTGAGGCCAGCGCCAGGGCCAATGCCGGCAGACGAAAATGATGCTTGAGATCCATGCTCTTCAATGTGTCGTATCGACAGCGGCCGGGCTATCCGGCCTGAAGCCGGGCGCAGTCGTAATGCCGTTCTTCGCGATGTCGCGGATGGGCACGTAATAGGCCGCTGCGCACAGCAAGACCGCGGCCACTACCCAAGGTGTGAAGTTTCGCACCGCGGGAACGTCTTCGTCGTGATAAGGCTCGCTGGTCGGAAGTGAAAAAGGCGCCTGCGAGGCTGCCGCATCCGGTGCAGCCACCAGACTGCGAATCAGCACGATGAAGTAAAGCAGGACAGCGAGTCCCATGATGCATCCGCCCACCAGGCCCATGTGGGCTGGAACCCACCAGTCGGACCGGTAACTGGGTGAGACGGGGTTCATATAGGTCAAGCCCAGGTTGGTGCGCCGCGGCTCCCCACGCAGACCACCCATAAAGAGGCCGGTCGAGAAGATGAAGGTACCCCCCATCCACACATAGGGGACGATCATCGCCATCCTTCCTGAAACTACCGGCTTTTTGAGAAGTCCAGTGACGATGAGCAGGCTTCCGCCCAGGATTCCAAGAAAGATGGGTCCGCCCACGGTGAGGTGGAAGTGAGCGGGAATCCACGCTGTGTTATGCACCACGTTATTCATGCTGTAGGAAGCGTTGATGATTCCCGTGATGCCGCCAAAGAGAAAAATTAGCAATCCGCAGAAAAGGTAGGGAAACAGCCAGTTTTCAGGATCGAAATAGGGCAATTTGTTCCACCAGCCGAAGAGCCCTTTACCGCCTCGCTGGCGCGCCGCGTATTCCAGCGATGCCGCCAGGGTGAAAGCTGTCAGCAGGCTCGGAATCGTGACTAGAAGCGTGAGAACGCCCTGGATCCCTTTCGAGGTTGTGGAGATTCCCGGATCGGCGAACTGGTGGTGCAGGCCCAGCGGGCACGAAAGCAGAATGAGTGCCATAAAGGTGAAGCGTCCGGCAAAGTCGCTGAACAGCTTTCCCCCCGCCAGCTTGGGCAACATGGTGTAGTACATGACATAGGTAGGCAGCAGCCAGAAGTAGACCAGCGGGTGCCCAAAAAACCAGAACAGCGTCCGGCTCATCATCACGTTAATGCCGTGGGTCCATCCCAGCGACCAGGGCAAAAGCTGCACCAGCACTTCAACCGCGACCGGCAGCGTCGCCATTTGCCACACAGTAAACGTGGCAAGAATGCCCACCACCCCCATGGGCGTCTTCCGGCCCCGGTTTTCCTTCCGCCAGCGCAGGTAGACGGGAATCCACGTCCACAGCGGCACCCAGGAACCGACTATGAACAGAGCCAGTCCGACGTAAAACAGAGGGTGAGCCATGAGCGGCGGATAAAACGTGTAGAGCACAGAAGCTTTGCCCAGGAAGATCATGGCCGCCGCCATCACGGCTCCTGTCAACATCAGCACCAGCGACAGAGTTGCCCCAGCGATGGAAACCTGCGACTTCAATTCCTGACTGATCACCGTATACCCGAAAGCAACCGCAAAAAACGTGGTCAGGACAATCGCATTGATCACTCCGTGAGCGGTCAAGCCCTGGTAATAATCGATTCCAGCCACAGAAGTGGCTCGAATCACTCCCGACATGTACATCGTCTGCAGCACGCCATGATAGGCGCCAAAGATGAAAAGAGCGAGCGGAACCAGCAGTTCCGCTAGGATGATTCTGCGCAAGTTCTTTTGGAGTTCCATTATTTTTGCAGACCCTCCAGGTACGCTTCAATCTCTGAGATCTCGTCGTCGGTCAGTGGTATTACCGGCATGACAGGCGGATAGTCCTTGACCGTAATTGAGTCTGGATGACGAACTTTTTGGAGGAACAACGCATCGTCCAGAGTCCGGGCGCTGCCGTCCGCCAATGTGACTGACGCCCCCCATGCGCCCTTGAAGGTGGGGCCCACGCCAGCGCTGCCATCGACACTGTGGCAGGCGAGACAGCCTTTCGCATCCAGCAGTTTCATGCCTTCCGAAGCCGGAAGTCCCTCCACGGAATAGTCGGCGATCTGGTCGCTGACTTCTATCCGCGCATTCATGTTCTGGTGGTTTCTGCCGCAGTATTCGTGGCACACAATGGTGTAGATTCCCGGCTTGTCAAAATGCACGCGGCCGTTGGCAACCGCTCCCGGCACCAGCATCAGGTTCACGTTGGTTCCGGCGATCAGGAAGCCGTGGGTGACGTCCTTGGTTACTGCGTATATATCCAGCGTGGAACCGGTAGGAACGCGCAGCACGCTTGGCTCGAACGCCCACATCCGCGCCACATAATGAACCTCGTAGTTCTTGCCTTCGTGCTTCGTTACCGAGGCTTGCTCAAAGGGCTTTGACCCAAGGGGGATGCAAGTGGGCACATTGATGCCCATTCCCCAGGTGGCATAGGCAATCAATGCCAGGCTCACCGCGACCGACGCGACCGCCACCAGGAACGCGCGCTTCTCAAATACGTTGATCGACATTTTCCGAGATCCTCCCTAGGGTCTGTTCACAATACTGGGATGGCGGCGTTGCGAGCGAAAATCGGGCCAGACGAAGCCGAGCCCGAAGGCTGTGGCGGGTCCACCGTCGAGGGCGAGAATGAAGTATGGCCCGATTTGCGCCGCGACCCGCAGGGCTCGGGGCCAATTTTCCTCGTCTCTTCGTCGTTCGTCGTTAGCAGACACCCGGTATGCGTCACTCCTCGCTCCTCGACCTGAGAAAAATTGGTTCCCAGCGCCGCCGCCCCAGTATTGTGAACAGACCCTAAAGGCCCAGGTGCCTGTGCAGCAGCAAATAATAGACCCCCAGCCAAATAAGTCCATAGGCAGCAATCATCACGGCGAAGAACGCGATCGCGCCTCGCGGAAAGAAATCTCCATCACCAGATTTTGAATCGTCTTTGCTCACAAATGCTCCCTCTCGACCGACGGTAGTATATGCTGCAGATTATTCAATCCGCTATAAGATTCTCCTGCTGTTGCTCGCTGAACTCTTCCATCCTCGGTGAATTAAGGGGATTTACCAAGCGTTGAGACTGAAAGATCTTTCTCGACGATTGGCAGCGAGCGATCTGGTGCAGACCTACGGACGAGTCTCTTCATATGTTCACCGGGTGCAACGCATTGGACAGGCCTGTAATGACTGTGATTCTTTCCGACACGCAGACTAGTCGAAGGACGGAACATACTCAGCGACTTTAGTCACACCAAGTCTTCAAACATGAACAGGTAAGCTCTAGACTATGCGAACGCCAGATGAATTCTGAAATGGCGACAACAGGCCCAAGCGCTCATCCAGCTCCAGCTTGGGGCCCCTGAGTGGATTAGTAACGAAAAAACGCCGCAGGGCGCACCGCGAAAGCGATCAGGATCATGCTTTTTGCCATGGCGAATGGAGGCCGTACCCAAGGCGAAGAGCAAGACAAAGCGCAAACGTACACCCAAGCCTGTTCTGAAACTCTCGGATCTTGAGCAATCGAAGTCAGCCGTATTGAACAGCCTGACCTCTCGAAGCTCACAACGAACTTACGATCATGCGATCAGAGAATTCATCGAATGGTACTGTTCAGAACCTAGGCTTGCCTTCATCAAGACTGTGGTTACCCTAAGATACGCTGGCACCTATGGTCGTGCAAACCACACGCTGTGCTCGATTTGGAGTCTTGAATCTTTCTACCTTTTCAAGTTGACGCCGCGCTGCACCTTCATCGGTCTTCAACGGAGTTTGATTTGCGATCCTTCAGGGTTGGCGGGAATCTTAATTCCCCAACGCCCACCCTCTTGCGTGAGTGGCTTAGGATGCCCATCGACAGAGCTTTCTCCCTTCGGCATCCAACCCTCCACTTCCACTCGGTACTCGTGCCACCAGGGCTTCCATGTTCCTTCCTGCTTTCCGATCACCACGCTGAGGGACCCGTCTGGCGCCATAGAGCACGCAAAGTGGATCCGAGCAAACTCGCCTTGGTGAAAGGCGAGGGTGTGACCATCGTCGGTGTACACCTCACCTTCGCAGGATTCGCCAGGCGTATTCAGCCCCTGGGCCAACGGATAGACGCGCAGAATCAGCGGTCCTTTCGGATCCTCGGCAGTGCTCTGGGTGAGCGGAGCAATGGGCAGGATGCTGCCCCCGCGAACATATACCGGCAACTCATCCAGTTTAGGCGTTATCTTGATTTGCTTCTGCGCGAGTGCCGGATTGCGCTGCTCCAGATCAAATTGCCCGCCGGGCTTGCTGCGTACAAACCGCTCGCTGGTCCAGTAGTCATACCAGGTGCCGGGCGGAAGTTGAACGATGTAAGGAGCAATCTCTTCCGGATTGGGGTTGGGAGCCACGAGGATACGGCCGCCGAAGAGGAATTCACTGCCTCCTGTGGTCAGATCGAAGGGAGTGCCGTCCTCTGTTGCGTGGGGAAACTCCAGAAAAAGCGGACGATCGATGGGCAGGCCGTCGCGCGACGTTTCCTCGGCGACGGTGTAGAGGTAGGGCATCAGCCGGTAACGTTCTTCAATGTAGCGCCGCCGAGTGGCCTCCTGCGCCGGTCCGTCTACCCACACCTCGTGCATACGCGATCCTTTGTCGGAGTGATCGCGATCGATAGGCTGAAAGGCTGAGAGCTCGATCCACTTAGTCAGCAAATCCGGCGGCGGCGAACCCGCAAATCCTCCCACGTCTGCTCCGGCGAGAGAAAAGCCACTCATGCCCAGGTTGACCAGTTGAGGTACGGTCATGCGCAGGTGATTCCAGGTGGAGCTGTTATCTCCTGTCCACGTTGTAGCGTAGCGCTGGCCACCTGCGTAGCTGGCACGCGTCATAACAAAAGGCCGCTCGTTGGGGCGCAGCGCAAGTTCGCCCTCGTATGTGGCGCGAGCGTTTTCCATGCCATAGATGTTGTGGATTTCAAGGTGAGTAGCAATGCGCTTCTGAAAGCCTGGCCCGTCGATCCTGTGCTGCACATTGTCCGGCATAGTCTTACCAGGAACATCGAAGACGGCGGGTTCATTCATGTCATTCCAGAAGCCCGCAATTCCATCGTCGACGAAAGTCTTGTAGAGCGTTCCCCACCACTGCCGCGTGCGCGATTGGGTAAAGTCTGGAAAAACCGAGGGGCCCGGCCACACGTTGCCTACGTATATGGAACCGTTCGGATTCTTGACAAATTCATCACCCGCTACGCCCGAGTCGTACGGCGCGTAACCGGCGTTCGGCTGCCTTGCGATATGGAGGTCCGTGATCATCACCAGCTTGAAGTGCTCGCGCTTCAGATCCTGCACCATGCCGCGAAAATTCGGATAGGCCTGCTCGTCGACGGTGAATGGCCAATCGTTGTGCTGGAAACCGATATCCAACCAAAGCACGTCGGACGGAATGCGGCCCTTGCGGAGGCGATCGGCGATCTCGCGAAGCTGCGACTCCGGAAAGTACGAGTAGCGCGACTGCTGAAAGCCGAGCGCCCACAGCGGTGGAAGCGGCGTGGGACCGGTGAGCCACGCCCAATCTGTAATCACCTGCCTGGGCTCCGGACCATACATCAGGTAATAGTTCACGGGGCCGTTGACGGCGCCGAAGGTATAGCGCTCGGGATTTGTGCGCCCAAAATCGAAATTTGTGCGCCACGTGTTATCGAGAAATACGCCAAGCGCTCTGCCATGAGTGAACTTGATGAAGAAGGGAATGCTCTTGTAGATTGGGTCGGTCGATTCCTGCCAGCCGTAAGCATCGGTATTCCACATCGTGAAGGCCTCGCCTGCGCGGTCGAGTGGACCCGGCTTGTCGCCAAGTCCAAAAAAGTGATCCTCACGAGCCAACTGTTCGCTGACCGCAAATCGCGTGCCGTCCCACCGCACGGGTGCAGCATCTTTCTGGAGAATATTCCCGTCCAGATCTGCAATTGTCAGGCAAAGCTGGTCATCCACTGAGATGCGCAGTTGGCTCGTTCGAAATCCACGCGCTTCGCCGGCAACTGCAACCCTGCTGATGCGCGATGAAGGCAGCACGGCCCAGGATGCGTCCTCCGGAACCGCGTCCCCCCTCCACATGCGCACTCGGAGCACATCATCGCGCAACGCAGTTACTTCGAGCGTCACTCCGCTGGATGTGACTGTTAGCCTGTCGCGAGCGGGCGTGAACTGTTGTGCACCTGCGCTGAAAGTGATTAAAGGGACAATCAATAACAATGCAGTGCAAGTGAAACGCATTGCGGATCGTAACATGATTCTCCTGGGCTCAGGCAATCTTAGTCGAGCCCTCTGTGGCGCCATCGACATAAGTCGCAGCCTGTTGACCCGCATCCAGTGCGTTTCCCGCGAGCGCTATGTCGGATGAGCCCGTGCCACTGACCTGCGCGAATACTTTGGCGCCGACAGGGGAGCGCATACCAGTCAGGAAAGTGCGGCGTGTATTTCTAAGGTCGAACAGAGGCGCTCCTCCAACCGGAGCCGACAGGTCCAGGCCATCGAGAATCACATCCTCCGCATCGTCGCAGACGATCGCAGGCCGCTCGTCCGGCTGATCGGTTACGCATTCGATATTGCGCAGACGCACACGATCTGCGTGGCGGACGAAGAAGCCGTATGAAGGCAGCCGGCCCATCATGCGCGCCTCAGGGTATTTATCGGCCACTTCGGGAATGTCGCGATGCACCCAGGCGGCTTGCCCCTGCTCCACAGTGCGGATGCGGCAGTTGCTCACCGTAATGTCGGTCGGACGAAGGCCGGGCACACCGGTGATGGAACTGGAGACAATTGCGCCCGACGCGTCGACACCCTCGATCAGAACGTTGCGCAAGAACGTGCCCTCTTTCTTATTCCGCTCGCCCAGCCTGACGAAAATCGGCGCACGCACATTCTGCATGCGAATGTTCGACACCACTACGCCATCGACGCTGCCTCCATCCACCATTTCAATGCAGATGCCCCCGCTGGAACGGGTATACATGGGGCTATCCGCGTCGGCGTAAAGCACCGAGTTGCTGAATACGATGTTTTCAAAAGCGCCGTGGGTTGCGGTGCCCAATTTGAAGGAATTGCATGACGTAGTAATGACGCAATTCGTAATGGTGATGTTCTTCGTTGGCAGCAGATCGCCATAGGGATTTTCGCTCTTCAGGCAGATGGCGTCGTCACCGGTTTGGATGTCGCAGTTGCATACGAAGACATTGCGCGACGCAGTGATGTCCATGCCATCGGTGTTGACTCCGTAGTTCGGGTTGCGAACGCGAATGCCGTCGATGATGACGTTTTCACAGGCAATTGGACGCAGGGTCCAGCCCGAAGAATTCTTCAGAGTCACGCCGCTGATGCGTACGTTGCGGCATTGCGCGAACTCGACCATGGGCGAGGGCCGATTATTGCGGTCTTTGAGTTGATAGTGTCCGGTCGCGCCTTCCTTCCAGGCATCTTCAGGCGGCAGCGGTTGGCGGTTGGGCCGCAGTTCCCAATAGGCCTCGCCCTGGCCGTCGATGGTGCCGGGGCCGCACAGGGTCACGTCTTCAGCATTCTGCGCGAAGATCACGTGATGACCATTGGCGTCGGAATCCCTTGACGGGCCTGGGTGATACACGTAGTCATCGATCGACTTACTGCCAAGCAGCACGCAGCCTGCCTCAAGGTAGAGCGTGACTCTGCTTTTCAACTCGATCCCGCCGATGAGAAAGGTTCCCGGCGGCGCATACACCAGTCCGCCGCCCGCCTGGAAAACTTCGTCGATCGCGCGCTGAATGGCCTTGGTGTTCATGGTGGCGCCATCCGGTTTTGCGCCGTAGTCCAAAATGCTCTTTGCCGCGAGGATGGGTGCGGCCGAATCCCACGCCTGTGGCGGATACAGCCATCGCCAGCGATGAAGCAGATAAAAACTCTCTTCTCAGCATGAGGTATCCCTGTTCTTTCCCAATCTTTCGGTTTTCCGGAGCTTTAACGTCTTTGTGAATCGTTGAACGCAGCGATAGCCCGCAAAAAACTCCGGAAGCGCGCCGCGATAGGTTCCTGTGACGCGATTCCGGAGCTGTGGAGAATTTAGAAGCTGAGCCGCAGCGAGAGCTGCATCACGCGCGGGCCTTGGCCGCCTCCATTGAGGCTCAACGCGTTGTACGGGGATTGCAGCTCTCTGTGCCGTCGGTGCTGTTGGGATTTAGATAGCCTTGATCATTGAGCACATTGAACACGTCCCAGTTGAATCGCAGATTCACTCTCTCTGTAATCGGAAATACTTTGAAGAGAGAAGCGGCCGCAATGTAGTTGAAGGGGCCATTGATAACGGCCTTCGCAAAAGGATTTGTACTGGGTCCTGGACTGTAGGCGACCGAAGTCGTCTTTCCGCTCGTTCAGATTGACAGTCACATTATTGCCGTTGCTGCCGTAGTTGGAACCGTGCCAGGAGTATTGTTAATCGGGGTCTGGTAGGGTACATAGTTGCTCGGGAGCCCGCTGACGCAGTTCGTTGTGCAGTCAGCGCCGGAGATGACCGTTGGGGCAAGGTAGCCGTTGAACCACAGGAACGATGGGACGGCAGACGCCGCTGCGGCAGTCCGTGATTGGCGCTCCGTGCTTATAGATGTGAATCGGGTTGGTCGGTCCCCAGTTGCCGCTTCCGACGGCAAAGTCCTGCGAGATAACTGTCCGCTGCCGGCAAGCTGGAAGCCGCCGATCACTTCGTTCATGAGGCGGTTGGAGCTTCCAAGGAATCTGCTTTCCGCGCCCGAAGGGCAGATCGTAAATGCCGTTGAACTGGATGTGGTGCTTCGGAATCCCGGTGTCGACCATGTAGTTCTCGTAGCGATTCAGTGCTCGAGTTACGGCGTAGGGAGCGATGTTCGCGGGTTGAGCCGGTCCGACTCCCGGAGCGAAGTTTTGGTAGGGATAGAGCTTGCCATCCCGGGACCAGTTGCCTCCGATGCGGAATGGCTTCGACCAAACGTAGTTGATCTGGTAGGCGAACCCGCCGTGAAACAGCCGCTGGTAGGAGGCTTGGAGCGCGTTGTCGTTCGACCAGCCACTGGTCTGATCCAGCGCCTGATTTGTACCGTAAAGCGTCTGGTCGTAGGGTCCTGTTGCCGTCGAGGAGTAAGTACCGCCGGGAGGTGTGGTGCCGGTGACCGTGTCCCAAACATAGTTGGAAGGATGGTTGTTGTAGTAGTAGTACTGGTCCAGGTTGGTCGCGTGCGTCCACACCCAGCTCACCCTGAGCGCGGAGTTGCCCTTGAACGCCTGTTCGAGCGTGGCGTTCACTTCGGTTACGAAGTTCGGAGCATAGTCCGGGTTCATCGTCACCTCGGTCACGCCCGGAGCAATAGAATTGACCGTGTTGCTACTCACAACATTGGCGCTGTTTACGCCGGCAATCACCGGGTTCGATGCGCGGATCAAGTAGTTATTCAGGCCGTCAGGCGACTGGGAGCCTGTGTTGTAGTTCTGACCGTAATTGGTGGCGAACGGCGCGTTGTTGACGGAAGCTTGAGCGAATTGCGCACAGGAACCGGGGTAGATGTACCGTCCGTACGCTCCTCTCAGCACTGTGCCATATCTGCCGCCGAAGAGCGCGTAAGCCGCGCCGATGCGAGGGCCGAATGTGAAGTCGTTGTTCCGGAGCATGGTGCTGGGAATCCCGGCCGTTTGCGGGGTCTCAAAGACCATGCCAAGGTTCGTGAGATTGTTCACGATGGTCTGCGTCGTGTATCCCTGAGAGATATACCAGGAGAGCGGTTGCGCCAGTACCATGGCCTTGTTCTTCAGGTCGAAGGCCTCCATCAGGTTGTTGCTGGTGTAAGGCGCCGGATGCGCCTCGTAGCGCAGGCCGATGTTCAAGGTAAGGTTCTGGCTCACATGGTAGTTGTCCTGGACGTATGCATCGAACTCCATGTCACGGTAATGCTGGTAGGCCGGATTGAGCTGGACATCGTAGTCGTTCGCTGCGCCCAGGAAGAAGTCGCCTTCTCCGTATCCCGTATTCGCGTTAGCGCCAGCCAGCTCGTTGCGGATTTCGGATCATAGAGGCCCGTTGCCATGTTGGGGCGCTGGTGAGCGTTGAAATCGATTGCGTCGGAGTTCTGTCGGGAAATAGCCAAAGCGCTCGTGCCGGTAGCGTCCGCCGAAGTGAAGCTCGTGCCGGCCCATGGTTTTGGTCAGATTTTCGTCGATATCCGAGATGATCTGCACGCCTTTGTAATTCCATTGCGTGCCGGTCAAAGCGAGGATGTTTCCCGATAATCTGCGGGAACCCGGTCTCGCCGAAGTTATTCGGTGTTCCAAATATTGATTCGTAGTTGATGATTCGGGATTGCCGGTGGCTACGTCGTATTGTCCGAACCACTCCTGGCTGAGGACCGTCTCGGAGAAAAAATTCGGAGAGAAGATGTGCGTGAACCCGAGCGCCGCGCTGAAGGTGTCGACCTGCCATTGCGTGCCGCCGCTGGCGCCGGCGGGAATCCCGGCTGCCGAATCGCCACAGTCAACGGCGCAGTCGGGATATTGCGCAGCGCTACCCAGTCCATGAGATCAGTCGCCATAGCGCAAATACGCGTGGTTCTTCTCGTTGAAGTTGTGATCCAGGCGGATGGCCACGGAGGGCACGGTGAAGTTGTTGATGTTGTGCAACTGGAAGTTGGATTGCACGAGCGGGTCCGGGTTGCCGGGCACGTTTGCCGGGGGAAGGATCTCGTAGATGATCTTGGAGAAAGGAGACAGGCGGGCGGGATTGATGGTGTTGGGAACGCCGTTGTAAGCGAACTGGGTACGGCAGTATGCATTGGGGACCCCATTGGGGTTTGAGGTACTGACATCGGTTCCTGGGCAGTTCGCGGTGCCTGAGTTGTACGTCGTCAGAGGATCGTAGAGTTGCTGCAACTGGCCATTGCTGTTGGTCAGTTGGCTGAAATCGCCGCCCTTCATGGCCTGCGTGGGAACAGACACCAGCAAAGGGGCCCAGCTTCTGAGGGAATACCGCTCGTACGATCCGAACCAGAACGTCTTGTCTTTGCCGTGATAAATGTGGGGCAGAACGAGCGGTCCGCCGGCGGAAAAACCAAATTCGTTGCGCACCAGCGGAGGATCGGCGTCGGCCGTTGGCGTGGTTACAAATCCTCTTCCCTTCGCCAGGCCGAAACCGGCGTTGCGCGCGGTTTCGAACATGGTGCCGTGGATGCTATTCGTCCCCGACTTGGTGGTGATAATGCCGGTGGCCGGGCCGGAAAACTCCGCGGAGCTGTTCGACATGTCCATCTTCATTTCCTGCACCGAGTCAGGATCGGGCAACTGGCCCTGGGGTGAATTACGCTCGCCGCCAAAGTTGCGGTTGGTCAGGGTTGCTCCGTCCTGAACATAATCCATGCCCTGATCCATCAGGCCGTTGGCGCGCGCACCGGGGTTGGATCCGTCGGCTTCCAGGCCTGGCGTGGTTTCCTGTGCCAGCGTCAACAACAGCCGTTGATCGAGAGGAAGCTGGTTAATGCGGGCGTTTTCGAGCGTCGCGGCGACAGTGCCGCTGTCATTTGTCGTCAACTGAATGGCGTCCGCGTTCACTTCAACCTGCTGCGTGACGGCTCCCGCGGTCAGGGTAGTGTTGATCACCGCATTCTGGTCCACGAGCAATTCGACCGTTTCTTTGTTGGTCTTCATGCCCGCCGCGGTGAACGTGATGGTATAGGTCCCCGTAAACAGGCCCGGCACCTGGTAGAACCCGACACCATTGGATTTTGTGTCGGCCGCTACGGAAGTGGCCTGGTTGACAACGTGGATAGCGGCGCCTGGGATGACCGCCCCGGTGGAATCGGTAATCGTGCCTTGAATCGATCCTGCGCCGCTTTGCGCAAAGCCGTTCGTGCAGCACATCGCGATTCCGATCGCGATGGCGATGGTAAGAATGGGCACATGCCAATTGCGGAGAGTGTGCGTCAGAAAACTGGCTAAGTTCTTCATCCGAATGCTTCCTCCTGAAAATGATGGTTGAAGTGCGTGTTTCTTGTCGATCAAGGCCGTGCCGCCTTCTCACTCATTGCCACGTTTGGCTCAAATATGCGAGAATTTTTGGCGTCATCGAGGTAACCCCGTGAGGCTAGTGGAGGATTCGCAGAAGTTGGAAGTCTCCAAAACGTCAGATACAGTCTCCGGCTGGTTCTCCAACTTTAAGGGGTTTATTTCTTATAAACATAAGGGCAATGTCACCCAAATGTCACATGCCCGGGCCGGGGACTTGGGGTACCCCAACCGCGCGGAGTGCCTCGGGCAGCTTGAAAGGTTGGTGAGCAGTCCGTTGCTGCAGGGCTCTGAGGCGCTCTGCAAGTTGCTTCAATATCTAGCCCACCACACTCTGAACTCACCTGCTGACCATCTCAAGGAATATCAGATCGGCACTGAAGTGCTTGGGCGTCCGGCCGACTTCGATCCGCAAACTGATTCCAGTGTCCGCATGCAGGTCGGGCGACTGCGCGCCAAGGTAATCGAGTATTACAATTCGACCGGAATCCACGATCCCATTCTGATCGACATTCCCAAGGGCAGATATTCACTCTCGTTCGAAAAGAGAGGCCTTGCGCCGGAACTGGATACCGGTCACGAAGTTGTCACGCATCCTCCCGCATCCACGTCTGCCCAACGCCGTTGGATGCTTGCCGGGCTGATCGTGCTTTCCATCGCCTGCACGGCTTTGTGGATCCAAAACCGATCGATGCGGCGAGCGTTTTACCCGTGGCAATACAAACCTTCGGTCGCCCAATTCTGGTCTGGAATCCTGGACGCCCGCCCGGACACGGACATCGTCATGGCCGATTCGTCCTTCTCGCTCGTCCAGCAAATCAGTAAAAAGTCATTTTCGTTCCCGGATTATCTCAGCCGCAGCTATGTCAGCCAGCTAAACACTCCGGATATGAGCCCGGATATGCGCGATGCCCTAGCTTTGATCGCTGTCAAGAACATTGAGAGTTCCAGCGACGTCAGGTTGGCGCAACGCATCCTGAAATTGGACCCGCTTGGCGAGAAGATCCACCTGTATTACGCCCGCGAATACCTGCCTGCTCTTATCAAACAAGACAATGTGATCCTGATTGGCAGCCCCATCGCCAATCCGTGGGACGAACTTTTCGAAGCCCGCATGAATTTCACCGTAATCCCCGATAGCGGTGTGCCAACTTTCATCACCAACCGCGCTCCCGCCGCCGGCGAACAGAGCGCCTACATTCCAAATGGCTCTGTGGGATATTGCACGGTGGCTTACCTGCCCAATCCGGATCACAATGGCAGCGTTCTGCTGCTCGAGGGCACAGGTTCAGAAGCCACGGAAGCGGCCGGCGACTTCCTGCTTTCAGAAGACCAGCTGTCCAACTTCCAAAAGATGCTCCACACAACCAAGCTCCCGTATTTTGAAGTGCTGCTGAAGGCATCGCAGGTAAAAGGCACTCCGATTAGCACCACGCTCGTGGCTTACCGGACCTATCCCAACTTGCACTGAACAGTTTGCCAAAGAATGACTAAGAGCACATGTGAGTGCAATTACCGTCAACGATCTAAAACCGGATTGCAAGAAATGAGTTCCACGCCAAGTTCCACTTGGCGCCAGGGCCATTGGTTGGATCGAGCAAGAAGTCACGTCTTGGATCGCCGCGCGATCGCGTCTCCGACCATGCTCGCATGCCGAAAGTGTCCCTGATATCGCATCGGATGCGAGAATCAGCGCTCGAAAACCGTTCGAACAGCAGCTCGACGAAAAAAGAACGTGGAACAATTGACAGTAAAGCTGACAGTCAGGCAACTAGAAAGGCTCACCTGACACAGTACCGCAAGAACGCCGGACACTGGCAATTTTGTGCAGTAGCCCTCAAAGAGGATGACAATTCAACGGAAATTTTGAAACTTGGCGAGGAACATCATCATTTGGATTCCACGAAGGACAGACCGAGGTCCTGCCTCAAGAGAGGCCGGCTTGCGCCGTGGAGATCCATGGGATCGTAGTGCTCCACAACGTCGAGGGGCATCACATAGGCAAGCGACGACCAGCCCCAGAACGGATTCATGCCGTTTCCCTTCCCCGTATCCGAATCGTAGTACTCGCGTGTTACTGAATTCTCATCCAGCGCCATCTCAAAAGTCTTGAGCGCAAGTTCCCGGGCCTCAGTCTTGAATCCGTAATTCATGAGCCCGTGCAGAATCATGTAATTGGTTGGGATCCACGCCGGCCCGCGCCAATTGCACCCGCCTCTGGTGCCCTCGAAGAAATCCGGCTCGCTCATGGCGTAACTGGCGACCGGATACTTGAGCCAGAACTCGCGCGGATTCGTCAGATGCTCGCGCACCAGCCGCCGGGCTTGCTCGCGCGATGCAACTCCTGCCCAAAGCGGCAGAAATCCAGCCACCGACTTCACGCGAATCGGCTGTCCGGTTTTCTGATTGCGGTCGTAGTAGAAGCCGTCCCTCTCATCCCAGAAGACACGATTGATGGCCGCTGCCAGCAGCCGCGCATGCTTCTCGAATGCTTTGGCGTCTTCCTGCCTGCCGAGCTTTTCGGCAATGATTTGCATGGCTTGGAGCTCGCGGTAGAGGTAACAGGCTAGGTCGACGCCCTCGTCCTGGTAGGAATCGGGCTGTCCGGAGCGCGAAATTTGATTATCCATGCCGCTCGCATCCGAGCTGTTCCATACCGGCAGTCCGTTTCCATCCGTGTCGTATGCAAACCAGCGGTCAAGATACTTTTTCAGTCGCTCGTAGTAGCGGGCACGCAGCCACTCGTAGTTGTCCCCGTTCTGTTTCGATCCCAGTACCGCGAGCTGCGCCAGAAACGGCTTGAACATCTGCCGCGGCCGCGGAAATTTGATCCCGATAGTGCGCGATACGAAACCATCCGGCTGCTGCCGGTCGAGAAACACCTTGAAGTTGGTGAAGTCGTACGTGCTGACGCCGTAGTAGGAGAGATAGACGTTCTCGAAGTAGAGATCCCAGTCGTAAAACTCGCCGTACGCATAGCCGGTAAGCATTTTGCCGTCGGCTTCTGGGAAATCGTGCAGCCCTTTGCTCGCGATGTCGCCGTTCAGCGCCTCCAGCCGGGGCGAGAGTTTCTCAAAGTCTGCCTGGCCGACGAACGATTCCAGCGCATTGGCGCTCTCGTTCGCACCCCCATTCGCATGTGTGGCTCGATAGACGAGCGAACAGGAGATGCCAAGCACAATTAAAGCGATGGCTACGGCTCTGAACATGGCCAAGCTCCTTCCTCGTGGATTCAATGGTTGCAGCTTTCCATGCCCATGCATTGTAGCCAGGGTGGCAGAATCGGGAAAAGCCCCGCTCCATCTTTTGCGATGCGACTGCAGGCCTACCATCTTACCGCGCATTTCCGAATCTCCACTGATCTGGCGCCGTTTGCAGGCGTGGCTGTTTTAAACCACGTCAGCGCCAACTCGACGCCCCTGCATTTTCATGTTCCATTGGTGGCAATGATTTTCCTGAGTTTTTCACCGAGAGCCGGGCGCAGCTGCGGACTGGGTGCGAATCCTCACGATCACGGCGGTGGTACTTTCGACGGTGAGCGCAAATTTGCCGTTGTGCACGCGGCCCAGGGACGTCCATTTACCCGGCCAGGGAGCGTCGTTTGAAATCGTGGCTCCGCCTAACGTCGCGGTGGTGAGCGCGGCATTGCCGGGTTGGCCATCGGTGAGAACCATGGAGTCAACAGTGGCGCCCTCGAAGCCGGCGGCTTGAATGACGACCGCGGCCGCATCGGCATCGTGCGTCGTCGAGTGCGTCCTGTTGATGATGGTGACGAAGAGTTCGCGCGAGGTTCCGACGGCGTAGGCCGTGAGATTGATCTTCTGCGGGTTGGCGATGACCACCGGCTCAACATAGCCATCGCTGCCGAGGGAAAAGGCTTTGATGCCGTAGGCTTTGGGCGTGATGCGGTAGTTGGCGCATCCCGCGGAGGTGCAGGGGTTGGGATCGGGAACGATGGTGTCGGTCGGGAGCCATGGGTTGTTGTGAAAGTTGACTCCGGCCATCCGGTGTGCGGCCCACCAGTGCATGTAGTCGAGAACCCAGAGAGCGGAGGCAAATCCATTGCTGGCGCCGGGCACGCCGTGCAAACAATCGTTGGCTTCGGTCATGCGATAGGGCACACCCATGGCGACCAACGGAGCCAGCACGCGCGCATATACATATGGATACGAATGAAACTCGGCGGTGCCGCCGTCGTGCGCAGGTTGCGCGCCAATCGCGGTGTCGTCGTCCCATGCATTCGACAGCATATCGTCGATGGCTTCCTGCGGAGTGGTGTTTTCCGGCAGGCCCCACACGTAATGATGTTGCAGCGCCGCCGCGAGCATGCCGGAGGTTTTCAGGTCCGTGGCAAACTGCACGGTCCAGGAAACGCCGTGCGCGGGATCCGGAGTGAAGCTGCTGGTGTCGGAGACGGCGGTGTCGGGCCCGGAAAACTTTGCGCCGGGTACGGCCTTGTGAATCACGGAAGCGAACTTTTGCCATTGCGCAAAGTAGGAGGGATACGCCGACCCGGGAACGCCAGGCGTGGACTCGTAGATAGCCGGGTCAACCACTTGACCGGGTCGCGAATGGTAGCCGCGCACATCGGGCTCGTTGCCGATGGAGAAGCTGTCGAGCTGGGCGCGGTATTTTCGCCAGATGTAGACGACCATGTTCGCATCGTCTTCGGCGAGATGAGGATTCAGGCAGGAGCCGAGATTCAGGAGGCGCACCGAATAAATGACCTTGACGCCGGCCGCGCGGGCGAAGGCGAAAAGATTATCGACGTCAGCAAAGGACGGCGTAGGCGTGGCACAATGCTCGTCCTTTCCGGAGCCATCCACCGTGCCGCCGCCTACGCGAATGTTGCGGATACCAATGTTGCGAAACAGCGTAATGAGCTGGGTGTTCGCAGGAGAGAAAAAATTGCCATGAACTCCGTAGGTGTCGGCAACCGCGCTTTTGGTTTCAAAACCGAGACCGGCGAAATCGCCCGGAATGCGAAACTGCCTTGAGGCGGTACCGATTTTCAATGTAACCGGAGCCTGCGCCAACAGCGCACCGCCCAGAATGCAACAGGAGCAGACGACACCCCACGTTCTTCCCATCATGATCTGACTCCTGTTTCCCACTCCGCTCTCCGCTCCAAAAATTCCCGGATCGCATGGCAGACGGTTGCGTCGTGCCGTTAAACGTTTCCATCGCGCCGCTATTCCTTAACCGCAGCGGCGAACTTTTGTCGTCGCGACCTTTGTCATCGCGCGGACAGCAAAGAGCAGAAATCCTGTCTTCCCATTCATCGTGAACTCCAATTGCTGTGCTTCGGCGGATGGCGGCGTGGTCAAGCCACGACCGGCGGCCGTGCTGGCGCTCAGCCGTTTGTATTCACCACCCACTTGGGTATGAACACGTTTCGTGCCGCTTCCTGCTCAATGATGAGGCGGGCTTCGAGCACATGCTGGCGGGCAAACCGTTCCGCGTCGTCCGGCATATTCCGGCTGATGGCGCCGATAATGCGCAGATGTTCGTCGTAGACCACGCGCGGATCGCGCGAAGCGCGGACGGCCATACCCAGCGTCCTGTATCCCTCCGCCAGTCGAACCAGAACGCTGTTGCGGGACAGATGCACGATTTGGAGATGAAATGCCCTGTCCACAGCGCCCATCTCTTCTACGTTGCCTGCCTCCGATAGATTCCAAATGCGGTCGGCCATGGCTTCAAGCGCGGTGATGTCGGACTGCGAGACGCGCCCACAGGCGCGGCGCGCGGCCAGGCCCTCGAGATACTCGCGCACTTCGTAGGCCTCAACCAGGCGCGAAGCGTCCAGATTTCCGACGAAAGCGCCCAAGCCGTCAACGGAATCGACGAGGCCGAGCCATTCCAGCTCCAGAAGTGATTCCCGTACGGTGCCCTGGCCGACGCCCAGCTTTTTGGCCAGACTCTGCTGGGGCAGGCGTTCGCCGGGAAGGCTCTCGCCCGACAAAATCCGGCGCTGAATCTCGTCTCGTACGTGTCTGCGCAGAGGCAGTGATTGCGTCGTTCTGTCGCGCATGGCTTTGGATCCTGTCGCTTCCGAATTGACTCTAGTTTTGAGACAACTAGTTCTTGTGTTACGGCGGTGAAGATCGTTTTTGGATCTTCACCGCCACAAGGTTTATACGTAGCGGGTTTTGTTTGCGAGACGGAAGCTCCTAGAAGAAGAACTTCCCGTCGAACTGCCAGATGCGGCCCGAACCGTTGTTCGCGACGTCACCGGTAATCGTGCCGAAGCCGCCGGTGGTCGTTTCGGCCGGATTGACGTAGCCGCCCAATCCCGGGTTGTTGAGATGGACGTGGTTGAAGGCGTTGAGCGCCATCGCTCCCACTTCCAGCTGCAGGGTTTCGTTAATTTTGAACTGCTTGTGCGCGGCCACGTCGAAGCTGTACCAGCCAGGACCGGTGATCTGGTCCCCTCTGACGCCCCACGGCGACCAATCCGTTCCGCCGTTCACTTGAACCCCATACGCGGGACCAGTGAATGCCGTGGAGTTCAGGTAGCCCGTGACTCTCGATTTAGGCAGATCGTACTGGCTCGGAGCATACGGATTCTGGCCCTTCACAAGCGGCGCGTCGCAGGCCCAGGCAGTGCCGCCCGCGTAGTACGGGCCGGTGAACTGTCCAGGTGCGTTCTTAATGCCGCCAATGAGTCCGCCGCAGCCGACGTTGCCCCGGAAGCCGCTCGAAGAGATCCAGATCGGATCCAACTTCCAGCCGCCGATAATGGCATCCTCGAGTGCGTTCGAATTGCCCCCGACGGGCGCGCCCTTACCGAAGGGTAGGCCGTACTCGCCCGACAGCTTGAAGACGCTGCTGGCAAAGTTTTCGCACCGGTCGTAGTCGGCGCGATAACCGCCAAAGCCCACCAGCCAAGGAGCGCGTCCGTTGGCCGGACCGCCCTCGTTCTGTTGGCCGCCCTGCGCATCGGACAAGCAGCTGCCGTAGGTGTAGTTCGCATCCATGTTAAAGCCGCCTGCGAACTGGTGCATGTACTCCACTTCGCCCGACTGGTAGTTGCTGATCTGCTCGGTGTTCTCGATCGGACCCTCATTTGCAGCCAGGTTCGGGAAGGGAATGGTGTTGGTGCCGTCAGGCATCGCCGGAGAGGAGACGGGGTCAAGGCTGTTCTCGTTACCCACGCAGTTCGGGAAGCAGCCCGCTGCTTTCTGCTGATTCACGCTCGGCACCGAGACTGCCGCAGAACTCGGGGTCAGGGCCTGCCGTGCAGCATTGTGGTAGGGGTCGGCGCTTTCCAGTTGTTTGCCAAGGATAGACACCCAACGCACCTCAACCGAGTCGTGGTTGGTGAACTGGTACTGCACCGCGAGGTTCAAGTACTCCTCGTACGGTATTTTGAAGTTGGTGGGCTTGCCATACATCACGACGGAGCCTAGGGGCAGGTACACGTTCGAGTTGGTCATATTGATCTGCCCGAAGACATTCTCCATGGTCGCGGTCTGACCGTTGGGGAGCGACTGGGGCCGATACGAGTACTGAGGAGCGTTTTGCACGGTGACGCGGAATGGATAGTTGGTGCCCAGCGTGCCGCCGTATCCAACTGAGTCGAATGCGCCGTACTCCACATTGCCGCCCAGACGCACCACCAGGTTGGGCCGCACGCGGTAAGCGATGCCGAGGTGCGGCGCCCAGTTGAACTTGGGCGTATGGTTGACCGCGTTGTTCGGTGAGCAGAGTATCGGGATGCTGTCGGAAGCCAGCAAGCTCCTGAAATAGGTGGATGTTGTTGTGGCGCATCCGGCGCTGTTCATGGTGTAGGAGCTGCCGCTGGCCACGTTGCCGTCGCCTCCCATCCAGAAGTTGCTTTCGCCTTCCGTACCTCCGGCGGAGTAATAAGGAGCGAAGTAGTCATCGCGGATTCCCAGCGTCAACGTCACCGCGGGCGTGATCTTCCAGTTGTCAACCGCGTAGAAGGAGATCTGGGGCGCATGATAGACACTCTTGTTCCAGTTGTCGCCGTTATACCCGTTCAAGCCGCCCAGCGGTGCGCTAGCGGTGCTAAGGCCTCCGGCAGCCAGGTAGGTGCTGTTTCCGGCAGTCGGTACCGTGACGAAATCCGTCAGGCCCGGGCCGCCATCGCCCGATCCCGGAACGTTCGAGTACTGGCCGTAGCTGAAATTGCCTCTTGAATACGGCAGTTGTGCGATGTTGCCGTAGGTCCACCAGTACTCACCGCCGAACTTCCATTCGTGCTTGCCGACGATCTTGGTCAGGTTGTCGGAGAATTGCCATGCGCCGACCTTCTGCCAGGTAGTGTTGGTGCGCGCGCCGAAAGCGGAGATGTTGCTGCCCACGCCAAAGATTGGCAAGCCGCCGTTGTTCGCGGTTTGCGGAATGCCCTGAATTCCGAATTGCGCAGGAGTCCCGAAGGTGCTGTCAATGCTGCCGGCATCCATGCGCGTATTCCAGTTGTGCTCGTCCGAAGCCCTGAATTCGTTGATCAGGTTGGGATTGAAGACGTGCGTTTCTGTTAATACGATCATGTAGGTCGGATTCGTCGTCCAGAACGGCGAGCTGCCGCCGCCTTCGAGTGGGCCGGCAAATGGCGGAGCCTGCTGCTGGGTCTGGTTATATTGGCTGGCCGTCATGTACGCCGTGTCCTTGGCGCTGAAGGTGTGGTCGAGCCGGACGTCGAATTGCTCGGTATTGATCGGCCGCGGCAGGAGTTCAAAGAAGTTGCTGCCGTAACTGTTGGTGCCGGTGGTGCTGAGTCCCGTGGTCGGATTGATATTCACGTTGTTGTACGGGTACGCCTTGAAGAGCTGCAGCAGTTTGACCGCGTTGGGATCGATTCGGCCGCTCGGAAGCTGGTTGAAGCACGACGCGGGTACAGTTCCGCCCGCAAGGGGCGTGCGCCAGTCCAGAGTGCCCACAAGGCTCGGACATCCGGCCGGCTGGCCGAGTTCCTGGAAGTAGGGATCGCGGATGATTGCAGTCCGGGCGCCGCCGTTCAACGTGGGATCAACGTACACTCCTTGCACACCGCTCGGTGTGCTGCCCGCTGAGCAATCGGTGGGCAAACCGGTGATCGTGTCGGGGTTGCCGCAAATCACCGCGCGCGTGGTGGCAGGATCGAAGATCGTGCCCTGCTGGAATTTACGGCCTAACCCGTCGACCAGTGTGTTCGAGTTCAGGGTAAGGGTGTCCACCAGGTTCGTAAATCCGCTGCTCTGCATGGTGGCCGTCGGCAGAGTGCCGGTGTAGCTCGGCGCGTCCGTATACTTGGTTACCTGAAAATCGACGGTGAAGAAGGTTTTGTTGTGGCCGTCATAGAGGTGCGAAATCACAATCGGCCCGCCGAGGATGGCGCCAAAGGAGTTTTCCTTGAAGCGTCCCGGCCGGTTCGGAAGTGGCGACGGCGTGTGCAGCACCTGGCTACGTTTGTTGAAGTAGTCGTTGGCGTTGAACATGTCGTTCTCGTTGTATTCCCAGGCGCTTCCCCTAAGCTTGTTGGTGCCCTGCTTGGTGACGACGTTCACCGTGGGGCCATACATGTGGCCGACTTCGGTCGGATTGTCGCCTGTTTCTACCTTCATCTCCTGGATGGTGTCGGGGATGGGCGGGATGGTAATGCCGCCGAAGACCTCGGCGTTATCGTCGGCGCCGTTCACGCGCACGTCAACCGCGCCGCTTTGCGTGCCGTGGACGAGGAACGTTCCCGTGCCCTGGTTGTTGCCGGTGAACTGAACGCCCGGAACGGTGGTAATAAGGGTCATAAAGCTGCGGCCGCCCGAACCACCAAAGATGGGCAGATCTGTCGCCGCCTGGCTATCAATGGTCGTGCCCAGGCCGGCATCCTGCGCCTGCAGGAGCGGCGGAGCCGAGTTGACCATGACCGAGATGGTTGCAGCACCCACATGCAGCTTGACGTCTTCAGTAACGGTGTTGCCCAAGTGAATGATGATGCCGTTGATCACAGAGTCTTCGAATCCCTGTGCGGCAACCTTCAGTGAATAGGTGCCAACCGGAACCAGCGTGAAGCTGTACACGCCGGCCGAGGTCGAGACGGCACTTTGCGAGGTGCCGGTATTCACGTTGGTCAGCGTACACTGGGCCTTTTGCACTATGGCTCCAGTCTGATCCATGACCGTACCGGTCACGTTGCCCGTATCGATGCCAGCCTGAGCAAAAATCTGCCCGCTGAACACCAACATGAGAATGGCACAGGCGATTGCCAGGAAACTTTGTGGAATTGCCCATTCCTTATGTTTCATTGCACATGCCTCCTTAAAGCATGGTTCAAATTGCCCGGTCCCGCACCTTGTTCGGTCCTGGCCGGCTGCTCCTGTTTGAAGATGAAACGGCTGCTTGCTTTGGTGATTTGCGAAAGGTTCGAATCGCGATCTCCCTTGCCGAGACGAAACACGGACAACGGACTCGGCCCACAGCTGGGCGCACGGCGCGGCGACTGTGCTGAGGGAACGGAGAATCACTCTGAATTGACTGGACATTGTCCGCCCACAAGACTCCTCCGTGCGACCAAACCTTGTGAAGTGAAGTAACGGTAAAATAATCGATTAGGATTGTTCGGCCGCTTTGTGAAGCGTTGTAAGGAGTTTGGGAGACCGTTCTCTGAGGTTAAGGAATCGGGGCGCGGGCCGCGCGGCAGCGGCCTTTTGCTTCCCGTGCAGAGACGGAACGCAGGGAATATGGCGGCCGGGTTCGCGGCGAACCATGCGGTCGAAGTAGGACAACGCGCAGTGGTTCCGGCAGCCGAGCGGCGATCCGCAGGAGCATATACGCTAGGAAAGTATGGAGATTGGCGCCCTTTTCGGACCGAAGGCCTGGCCTGGACTTACGAGCGAATCGTGGGACCTCAACGAAGCCGGGGCGGCGTGGTATACGAACAACTCACCCCGATCAGTCCTACCAAAAATAGAATCCTCTTGAGATGCCAAAGGTGAGAATGCGGATTTCAGGTACCAGTTCCTTATCGTACGTTGCAGAAGGTTAAGCTTTACCGTAAAATGGCTCCTCGTGCAGGAAACAACATCATCTTCGGTAATGCAACGGCAGGAAAACCAAAGCACTTTATCGCCGGAGCACAAGCGCCAGCTGGTTCAGCGCGTGGTGAACAGCGAAATCTTTCGCCGCTCGCCGGCCTTGCGCGCATTTCTCCTCTACATTACGGAACGGGTCATTTCGGGCCGCGCCGAGGAGTTGAAAGAGCAGTCGATTGGCGCCGAGGTGCTGGGGCGCAAGCCGAATTACAATCCCGCGGATGACAATATTGTCCGCGTCCGCGCCCACGAGCTGCGGGGACGGCTGGAGAAGTACTTTACCTCGGAGGGCGTCAACGAAGCGGTAGTGATTACCATGCCGCGAGGCGCTTACGCGCCGGAGTTCGTGCCCCGCAAGTCCGCCCATCTGCCAGAAGCCAAGCTGAAGCTACATACAGAAGAGGAAACTCTGCCGAACGCGTTGGGAGAAGAAGCCGATGCTGAGGTCGAAATCGTCAAGAAGCCGGCGCTTCGGCATTGGCTGGCCTTCGCAGCCGTACTTGTGGTGGTCATTGCCGCTTCTGTCGCAGCCACTCGCTACGTGCTTCAGAACAAGACCCCTTTCGGCTCTGCCCGGCCGACCGGTGCAGTTGCCGATTTTTGGGGGCAGTTTTTCGCAAAGCCCGGTGAGGAGTTGAAAGTGGTGTATGCCGACACGAGTTTTGCCTTGTGGCAGGACTTGAGCGGCAAGACTCTGGACCTGGGCGACTATCTGAATCGCAAATATTACGACGAGAAGGGGAATAAGCTCTTCAATGTGGTCATGCGGCGCGTGACCAGCCCGGCCGACATGGCGCTTTCGGTGCATCTGGCCACCATTGCGGAACAATTCGGAGGCCAGGAGAACCCCATGTTCGCCCGCGATGCCGAAGCCGCCTTCTTCCATCAGGGCAACGTGGTTCTCATTGGCAGCCATCGCTCCAATCCATGGGTCTCGGTGTACGAACCGAACTTGAACTTCGTATTGGATCAGGATCCGCATTCGGGGGCGCCTTTGTTCCGCAACCGCACGCCCCAGGGACACGAAGATGCAACTTACGGCATCCCGGATATGTACGATACGCAGCGGACCGAGGAAAAAACCTATTTCAGCTACGGAGTCGTCGCGCTGTTGAAAGGATGCGGCAACCAGGGTCTGACCGTGCTGGCGGAAGGATTGAATGCGCAGGCTACCCAGGCAGCCGGTGACATGGTGACCGATCCGCAGCGGCTCGATATGTTGCTGCAGAGCATGGGGCACAAGCCGGGAACCAGCGTGGTTCCTTTCGAGGCGCTGTTCCAGGTCACTTCCCTGCCCGGCGGGTACGACGGTCCCAAGGTGATTGCGTATCGGCTTCGTCCACCCGCCGCGTGTTCAGGCGGATAAGACTCCTCTTCCAAGCCGCACTGCTCGTCAGGTCGAGGTCAAAAAAGCAAAAGACTGCCAAATCCGCTCGAACTTGCTCCTCTATGCGACTGACGTTCAGTGGACATTCAATCCAGGACGCGAAGCCCGCACCGTCGTAAACTCTCTCTATGTCGGGCTTTGCTCTCCTTGCTTCGCCGTGGTGGGTCAACCTTCTCATCCTCGTTCCCGTGGCCCCTTATCTTCTGGCGCGGAAAGCGAAGTTTACCCTGGGCAGAAAGCGGCTTCTGGTCATCGCGGTCTTCGGCATTGCCTTTGGCTTTGTTGAAGCGGCCGTGGTGGTGTATTTGCGAGCCGCCACCGGGTTGTGGCCGGTTCCGCAAGCGGATGGCCCCGCTGCCCTGCCGGAAAGCCTGGCGAGAATCGAGTGCTTCCGCGAAGCGGCTACCATGGTCATGCTGGGCGGAATCGCGTGGCTCGCCGGACAAAACCTCAAGGCAAAAGCCGCCGCATTTCTCTGGACCTTCGCGTTCTGGGATTTCTTTTATTACGTCTGGCTTCGTCTCACCATCGGCTCGCCCGGCTCGCTCGTCAGCACCGATATTCTCTTCCTCATTCCTGTGCCGTGGGTCGCACAGGTGTGGTTTCCCCTTCTGATCAGCAGTCTCACCGCTGCTGTCATCTGGTTCCGCTCTTGAAGAGGTGCCACAAGCCCGGACCTCACACGCTCAGTTGATAGCATCGGTCGCCGGCTTGGTGGAGGCTGCAAGCGGCGCTGCCATCCGTTCGCGCTTCAAGCGCATGAGCCGATTCACGATCTTGTATTTGTCCCCGCGATAGACAGACTTCACATGCTCCACCGGCGTGCCGTTTTCGAGATACGAGACGCGCGTAAACAGGAAGATCGGGCTCTGCGGAGCGATCTGCAGCAGGCGCGCATCCTCAGCGCTGGCTTTACCCACCTCCACCACTTCGTCAGTCACCATCAACTGGATTCCGTATTGATGCGCCAGTTCCTCGTAGAGCGAGGTCGTGGCATCGAAGGTCTCCATGAGCCCGGGGCACAGTTGCACCGGCAGACAGCTGGACTCAATGCCCATGGGAATGGAGTTGCCGCAGCGAACCCGGTGCAGATTGAAGACGCGATCCCCATCGCTCAGACCCAGAGCCTCTTTCACCTCCTGGGTTGGCGATTGAATACGGAACGACAGCACCTTGGAACTGGGCGTAGCTCCCCGCGCTTGGGTCTCTTCTGAGAAGGAAAGGACCTGGCGAAAATCTCTTTCCAGCTTGATGCCGGAAATGAACGTGCCTTTGCCCTGCCGGCTGTAAATCACTCCGCGCTCACACAGTGCGCCCACCGCTTGCCGCACTGTCATCTGGCTGACGCCCATCCGCGTAGCGATTTGCTGAATCGACGGCAAGGGTTCGCCCGGCTTCAGCTCGCCAGATTGGATCTGATCCAGAAGGCGCTGCTGAATCTGGTGATAAAGCGGAATGCCGCTTCTGCGGTCCAAGGGCGACGGACGCGGCTTCCGGCTTCGGTTTGTCATCAATTCCGTTGTATCCACTTTGAAGTGAACCTCCGGGTCAAGCACTTCCGGCGGGTCCTGGCAGACTGCATCCACGCACTTTGCTCAACCAGCTTATCGATTGCCCAAAAACACCGTCCACACCTATTGCGAAAACTTCAACAAATCTTGCTTCGCGTTTCACGCCGGCTTCAGGCCCAAACCCGGGCCCTCGGGAAGAAGCAGTTTTCCTTTTTCCACGCGCATGCCAACCCACGGATCGTTGGCCACCAGCAGGTTGCCGTCGAGATCGGCGTAATCCACCAGCGGCGACAAGTGCGCCGCGGCGGTTACGGAGCAGGAACTCGACACCATGCAGCCCAGCATCACCTTCATCTTCATGGCGCGCGCCACCTCGATCCACCGGCACGCTTCCAGAATGCCTCCGGACTTGTCGAGTTTGACGTTAATACCGTCGTAAGCATCGACAAGCTTCGGAATCATTGTGACGTCGGTGCAGGCTTCGTCGGCAAAGATCGGCAGGTGCACCTTGCTGCGCACGTAGCGGGTCTCTTCCAGCATGTGCGCCGGCATAGGCTGTTCCACATACTCCACGCCCTTCGATTCCAGCCAGTTGATCTTGCGGATGGCTTCTTCCTTGTCGGTCCATCCCTCGTTGGCATCCACGCGAATCGGCTTGTTGGTCACGCTGCGCACGGCTTCGATGGTCGCCTCGTCGGTCTTCAGCCCCACCTTCACCTTCAGCACCGGAAAGTCCTCCGCCTCGCGCGTCTTCTGGCGGGTGATCTCCGGCGTGTCAATGCCGATGGAAAAATCCGTGATCGGCGCATCCGCCGCATCCAGCCCGAGAAACTTATAGAGCGGCACATTGAGCTTCTTGCCCAGCCAATCGAAGATGGCGATATCCACGGCCGCCATCGCGGCGTGTTGCTGGTCGCCCAGCGTCTTGCGGATCTCAAAAAGAAACTTCTGATACTGCCAGGGATCGCCCGCGGTAATGTTGTTCGCGATGGCTTGAACGGCCTTCATGGCCGAAGCCGGAAACTCCTGGTAGCGCACAATCGGCGCGCCCTCGCCGTGACCGGAAATCCCGTCGCGCCGGTATTCCACCTGCACGGTGTCACGATACTCACTGGACGACATGGTCGTCGTCCAGGTATGGCGCAGCATCAAGCGCTTCAATCCGGCCTTGACCGTGCACGGCCCCTGCGCGGATTGCGGCTGCGCCGCCGAGGTCGCGAACGGAAGCACCGCGGCAGCGCCGGCAATTTTCAAACAATCGCGTCGATTCATGGTTTCACTCTCCGTATCGCAACCAGAAGCTGCGTCCACGGCATATCGTCCAGCCGGCTGATCTGCACGCCGGGATGGCCGTGCGTGGTGTCGTGAATAAACTCGCCGTTGCCCAGGTACATGCCGGTATGCGTAATCTTTGATGGACTCGAGCCGAAATACAAAAGGTCGCCGGGCTGGAGGTCTTTGCGCTCCACAGCAATCACGCCGCTCCACGCAGCTTGGATATCCGCGTCGCGCGGCATCTCGACGCCGCGTTGCCGCTCCAGCATTTGCGTGAATCCCGAGCAGTCGAAACCAAAGCTGCTCACGCCGCCCCAGGTGTACGTGGTGCCGATAAACCGGTGCGCGAGCTGCAACATGTCGCCGATGCTCACCGGCGTGAAATCGCTGCTGATATCGCCGCGCTGCACCCAGCCCATTTGCCCATCCACAAGGCGCACTTCGAGCCAGCGCTCGGTGTTCTTCGCCGGAGCCGGCGCCGGCTCCAGCCGCGCCTCCCACGGCAGTTGCAAAACGGGCGCATGCGCCGTCACGTCGGGTTCGCGATAAACATTCGCGCTCAACGCCACCACGCGCACCGCATTGCCACTCGGCGCGTAGGCTCCGCCGTTCAGCGTCTTCAGGTCGGCGCCTTCCACCCAGCCCGTATAACCATCCGCGGTGCGAATGTCGAACCAGCCTTGGCTGTTTTGGAGCGTCGAAACGCCTGTGCCATAGAGCGCCTGCGAAACCACGTCGCTCGTATCCGTTGCGTTCCTGTACATATTCACGACGGGCCTGGCCACCACCGCATCCGGATGGTCGACAGACTGTTGCGCCTGGGCCGGCGACGCGGCAAGCAGCCCGGCAAGCGCCAAACCGGCCATGATCGCGCGGCCAATGTTGCCCACTCTGCCACGCGTCGGCCGAGCCGTACTCGAATTTAAATCTACGGTACTCACTTGACTGCTCCTCTCAAAACGACCGGTCTCAATCATGGCGTACTGACTCGTGCCGCGATCGCCTCGCGATCGAGGCCCGCTCCGCGCGGAGCAAGGTTGGGAATCGACACCGGCAGCCGCCCGTGGATCGGAATCTCGCCGAACAGCGCCCGCGCCAGGCTAGATGCAGAAACCACCGTGTTGGAATACGTGCAAACGTACGTTTGGATGCCCGGGATTGACCCACCGGTATAGGGATTGCCGAACGCCACAACAACGGTTTTCGCTCCCGCAGTCTTCACTATCTCGGTAAGCAACTGCATGGGTCCCGTGTCCATGCCGGCCGAGCCACCCGCGCGACCTCGCGTGGTGCGTCTGGGATTGGGAACTGACTCGGCAACGGCAATCACGCTACCCGTATCGCGCACCGCAGCCATCGCGCTGTCGAAGACATAACTTGAATTACTGGGATCGACAAAAAAGACCGTGGCGCCGGGCGCACGCTGGCGCAGCTCACTCGCAAAAGCGCGGCCTCCGTCACTGCCGCGCGGCCGATCCGCAAAAATCACCGCTACGATACGCGAAGCCGGCTGAGCAGCAGTGGCCGTCGCCTGCGCCTGCAGCGGAATCAGCTTGCCACCATCCGTCACTAATGTCACCGCGCGATCGGCAACGCTTTCGGCAAGCGCGACGTTCGCCGGCTGCGCAATTTCATCCTGCACCTTGGAGAGATCCACAAAGCGGTTGCGATTGAGGCCCACAGACGCCTTCATGCGCAGAATCTTCAGCACGCTCTCGTCGATGCGCGCCTCTGAAATCTCGCCCTTCTTCACCGCCGCCAGCAGGCCGTTATACGCGCCACCAAGATCGCCGGGAATAATGACCATGTCCTCGCCCGCCTCCACGGCTGCCACGGCCGCTTCGCTTGAAATCTCCGCCTCCGATCCCGTGAAGACATGCGTCAGCCCCGCCATATCCAATCCATCGGTGACCACTAATCCCTTGAAGCCGAGCTGCCCCTGCAACAGATCCTTGATCACGTGCGCAGAGACGCTGGCGGGGCGATTGGGGTCGGGCTCGACGGCAGGAACGATCAGATGGCCCACCATCACCGAATCCACTCCGGCTGCAATCGCGCCGCGGAACGGAACCAGTTCCACCGTGTTCAGCCGCTCCATAGTCGCCGGCACGCGCGCCAGGGTGAGATGAGAATCCGTGTCCGTGTCGCCGTGGCCGGGAAAATGCTTGGCCGTCGTCAGCAATCCCTCGCTGCGCGCGCCCTCGATGTAAGCCGCAACCATTTCGCTCACCATCGCTGGATCTTCACCAAACGAGCGCGTATCGATGATGGGATTGGCGGGATTGGAATTGACATCCGCAATCGGGAACCAGTTCCATTGCACGCCGATGGCGCGCGACTCCTGAGCGCTGATGCGGCCGAATTGGCGCGCCAGCTCTTTGTCGCCCGTGGCGCCAAACGCCATCGCTGCCGGAAACGCCGTCGCGCCCTCGAGACGCATCGACAGGCCGCGCTCGAAGTCGGCGGCGATCAACAGCGGGTACTTCGAATCTTTTTGCAGCCGGTTGGTCAGCGCCGCGGCTTCCAACGGCTCGCTCATGAACAGTTGCGAACCCTCCGTCGGATCCGTGACGCCGAAGCCGCCCACGTGGTACTTCGCCATCTCGTCGCGCAGTTCAAGATAGTCCGGGCTCTCCGGGTTCAGGAACTTCACCTTCGCCCAGACCACGATCATCTGCCCGATCTTTTCTTCGAGCGTCATCTTGCGCAGCGTCGACTGGGCCCACCGCTCGCCCTTGCGGTCAAGATGAACCGGCGGCGCGGCCACGGCGCCCTGTGCGAACATCGCCGTCAGCATCGCGGCCACCACCGTCATCCAACCCCATCGCCTTCTGCTCGCTCTGAACCTCAACTTCCGCTCCTCTCGCTTCTTCGCCGCTCCGCGCAAAATCAGTAAAGAAGATATTTCGCGCGCAGCGTTTCAAAATTCTTCAGCGCATCCTGCCAATCCTCGGCAATCCGGCGCGGATCTTCCCCAGCCGTAAGCGCATCGAGCGTGGCTTTGTTGCGCATCAAGCCGTCCAGCCCGGCGATCTTGAAATCGTTGGGATACAAATGCTCAAGCGCGGCCACAATCTCCAGCCCAAGCTCGGGCGCGTCCAGCGCTTCGCGATTGGTTACAAGAATGTTCACGCCGCCGCATGATTGGTTTGCATAGTTGGAAGTATTGGGCGTGAAGTTCACCGGCACAAAGCGAACGCCGTCGATCGCGCGCGCGTTCAAATACGCCGCCAGCGCAACGGCGTCGATCCACGGCGCGCCCACAAGCTCGAAAGGCGTGTCCGTGCCGCGGCCGACGGAGATATTCGTCCACTCAATCATCCCCAAACCGGGATAGAGCTCGGCTTCGGTCAGGCTGCGCATATTCGGCGAGGGATTGATCCACACTCTGCCGGTGGAATCGAACCAGTCGCCGCGCATCCAACCTTCCATGCGCACCACCGAGAGCTTGGCGCCGATTGTCCGCTCGCCATTGAACAGTCCCGCCAGTTCGCCCACCGTCATGCCGTGGCGCACAGGGGTCCGCCAATAGCCGACGAACGACTCGCGCCCCGCATCGAGCATGGGGCCTTGCACGTACGCACCACCCAGAGGGTTCGGGCGATCGAGCACAACAATCTCCTTGCCTGCCTTCGCGGTCGCTTCAAGAAAGTAGCCGAGCGTGCTCTCGTAGGTGTAAAAGCGCGCGCCCATGTCCTGAATGTCGTAGACAATCACATCCACGCCGGCCAGCTCTTCGTCCGTAGGCCGCCGCTTCGCATCCCCCTCGCCGTAAACGCTGTAAATCGGCACGCCCGTCGCCGCGTCGCGCGAGTTGCCGATCGCCGTGGTGTCGAGCACGCCGGCAATGCCGTGCTCCGGACTGAAGATGGCAGTCAACTTGATTCCCGGCGCGTGCGCAAGAACATCGGCCGTGCGCTGCCCGTGCGCATCGACTGCGGTCTGGTTGGTCACCAGCCCGATTCTCACAGGATGATTTCCGTCCGGATGCAGCTCGCGGAATCCATCCGCCTCCAGAACATCGATTCCCACCTTCACTTCGCCGTCGCGCGCGGTCATGCGCCGCTCGGCCATCATCGACTCGTTGTACCCGGTGATGCGCGCCACCCGCATCTCTTCTTTTTCAGAAACCGTCAGGTGCAGCGTCTCCACCACGGCCGTCGCCAGGCGCGCGCGCAGTGCAATCACGTTCCCTTTGCCGTTGGGATGCACCGAATTCGTCAGTAGGATGATGTACGTGTCGGTCGTGGGATCGATCCACAGCGAAGTGCCCGTGAATCCCGTGTGCCCGAAGGACCCCACGGGCAACAGTTCGCCGCGATTGCTGGAGAACGGCGAATCGATATCCCATCCAAGCCCGCGCAAACTTGCAGCCGTCGCCGGCTGTTCCGGCGTCGACATCTTCTCGATGGCTTCGCGCGTGAGGATTTTCGGACTGTCGCTCAGCAACTCCTGCGCGAACTTCGCCAGATCGTCCGCAGTTGAGAACAATCCCGCGTGCCCGGCCACGCCGCCCATCCTCCGCGCCGTGGGATCGTGCACCACGCCGCGCAGCATCTTTCCGTTTTCGTCGTATTGCGTGGGAGCGATGCGCTGAATCCAGCTAGCGGGCGGAAGGTACGTCGTCTCCGTCATTCCCAATGGCGCAAAAACATGCGCGCTCGTGTACTCGTTCAGCGACATGCCAGAAATTTTCTCCACCAGAAACCCAAGCACCTCAAAATTGATGTCGCTATAAAGAAACCGCGTGCCCGGTGGGTACATCGGCCGGGCTTGCATGGCCATGTTGTACGCGGTGTCGCGGCCCTTCCACGGTTCCTTCAAATCCAGATCGGGCGGAAGGCCGGAGAAATGCGTCAGCAATTCGCGCACCGTGATCTGCCCTTTTCCGTTCTGCGCAAACTCCGGAAGATACGCGGCCACCGGCTCGTTGAGCCGGATCCGTCCTTCTTCGAGCAACTGCATCACCGCGGTGGTGGTGGCAATCACCTTGGTCAGCGAGGCCAGGTCGAAGATCGTGTCCGCGGTCATGGCCTCGCGCGTGGGCTCCAGCGATCGTGAACCGAAGGCCTTGCGATACACCACCGCGCCATTGTGGCCGATGATCACCACGCCGCCCGGCATGCTGCCTCGGGCCACGGCCGCCTGCATCAGCGCGTCAATAGCGTCAAAATCATGCGCGCCATTCCCGCCCGCCGCCTGCGCGGCAAGCGTCTGCTGCCCGCACGCAATCGCCGCCATTGCCAGCAGGAAAACCAGCCCGCGCCGGATCCGAACCGTTTTCAGAACACTCCCCATGTCAACCTTCAATTGCTTGACGAACGTTCCCTTTGGCCCGGCGCAGGCGTCGCGCGGACTCGGCTTTGCCGGTGCCCGTCTTCAACATCACCAGCGCCAGCGGAACGCTTCTTCCGGCCTTCTCCAGTGTGGCTGCGGCCTGCGCTCGATCTACCTTTGCCAACTCCTGCAAGATCATGATGCCGCGCTGCACCAGCTTCTTATTGGTCAGGTGGAGATTCACCATCAGGTTGCTATAAACGTACCCCAAGCGCGCCATGGCCCCGGTCGTCAGCATGTTGCAAATCAGCTTCTCCGCGGTGCCGGCCTTCAGCCGCGACGAGCCCGCAAGCACCTCCGGCCCGACCTCGACTTCAATGCGCAGATCCGCTACTTTCCCCAGCGGGGTGTTGCGATTGCACGCGATGGCTACCGTCGCCGCGCCTTTGGCACGCGCATGCTCGAGCGCGCTGATGGTATACGGCGTATATCCGCTGGCCGCAATGCCCACCACCACGTCATGCACGCCGGGTCTTCGCGCTGCGATGTCCCTGCGTCCCAACTCCGCGGAGTCCTCGCTGGCTTCGGCAGCCTTCATCAGCGCGCTCTCCCCGCCGGCAATCACAAACTGCACTTTCTTTGCGCTCACGCCGAAGGTCGGAGGACTCTCCGATGCATCCAGCGCGCCGATGCGGCCGCTGGTGCCGCTGCCCACATAAATCAGCCGGCCGCCCTCCGCCAGGCGCTGCGCCACCAGGTCCACCGCCTTGGCGATCTCCGGCAACACCTTATGAATGGCGCGTGGAACCTTCGCGTCTTCCCGATTCATCGCGGTAATCATTTCAAGAGCGCTCATCCGGTCCAGATTCTCTGTTGCCGGATTGCGGCGCTCCGTCATCAACTTACGCACTTGCATTTCGCATCCCTTGACTCGAACTCGTTCCATGTTTTCTACCCATGGCAAAGCTCGCGGCATAACCCACGCCGAACGTCACCACGCTGCCCAGCACCACGTACCACGTAAACGCCACGCCGGTGAAGAGCCAGAGGTAGAGATTCAACGCCAACCCACAGATCATGCCCACCATGGCTCCGTTTTCCGAGGCCCGGCGCGTGAGCACGCCTAACAAAAACACGCCAAGCATTCCGCCATAAGCGACCGAGGCAATCGTCAACCCAACTTCGATCACCCTGCCGCCATGCCGCGCCAGCAGCGCCAACCCGAACAGCACCAGCGCCCAAACCACCATCGCCGCCCGCGACAACCAGATGCGCCGAATCTCCGACGAAAGCGGACGAAGGCGCATATAGAAATCGACAATCGAAGTGGAAGAAAGCGAATTGAGCGCCGCGCTCAGGTTCGACATCGCCGCCGCCAATATAGCGGCAATCAGCAGCCCGCTCACGCCGTGCGGCATATGATTCACGATGAACACGGGGAAGACCGTATCTGTCCGCGAGAACGCAATCGCCGGCGGAAAGATGCGATAAAACACGTACAGCATCGCCCCAATCATCAGGAAGAGCGAGAACTGAAACAAAATCGCCACGCCGCTCGAGAGCAGCGCGAGCTTTGCTTGCCCCTCGCTGCGCGCTGCCAGCAGCCTCTGCACAATTAATTGATCGGTCCCATGACTGGCAGTAGTGAGAAACGCTCCGCCAATCACTCCCGACCACAACGTGTATTTGGAGGTCCAATCCAATGTGAAATCCAGCACCCGGAACTTGCCCGCCTGGCCCGCAACCTCGCGCACCGTCGCCCACCCGCCGGGCACAAGATGCAGGATGGTCACAAGACCGACGATGGTTCCGGCAACATACACCGTTTGCTGCATCACATCCGTCCAGATCGCCGCCTTCAGGCCACCCTTCAACGTGTAGAGAAGCGTCAGCACGGTCACGATGGCAATTGCCACCAGGTCGCGCTCGAAATCGCTCACGCCCGTCAGCAGGCCGCCCAGCGCCACGCGCACCACGATGGCCACCGCGAACACGCGTACCCCTTCGGCGGCTGCCCGCGTGACCAGAAAGACTCCGGCTGTCAACGTGCGCAGCCGTTGCCCGAAGCGGCGTTCGATCAGTTGATACGCCGTGACCAGCTCGCCGCGAAAGTATTGCGGGATGAGCACAAAACTCACCACGGCGCGGCCGATCAGGTAACCGATCACCAATTGCAGAAAGCTGAAGTCCTTGTCGTACGCCAGGCCGGGCACGCTGATGACCGTCAGCGTACTGGTTTCCGCGGCCACAATCGAAAGCGAAATCGCCCACCATGGAATCGCGTTATCGGCGAGGAAATATCCTTTCAGCGTCTGCTGCCCGCTACGGAAGCGTAAGCCGAAGAGCGTCACGCCGGCCAGATAGCAACCGATCACCACCAGATCCAGCGTGTTCAATCCCATGGCGGCATTCCTGCTCCGGGCGGTACGGCCACAAACATCAGTCTTGCATGAGAGCAGGGCCGGGCCCGCCTGTTTCCCTTGTTAAAGGAACCAGACGGGCCGAGCCAGTTTTATCGTTCAAGTTAGAAGGTAAACTTGCCGGCGAACTGCATGATGCGGGCATCGCGGTATCCGGTCACTTCGCCGAAGAGCGTGCCCTCGGATGTAGTTACGCTTTGGACGTTGGTGTGGTTGGTAGCGTTGAATGCCTCCGCACGGAACTGGAAGCTCAGACGCTCCACGATGCGGAAGTTGCGATAGACGCCAAGGTCAGCTGTGGCGAATCCCGGTCCCGCAATCGTTCCCCGCTTCGCGTTGCCAGGCATCGAGGTATTGGTCACCGGATTGGGAGACGCGAACGCGCCCGTGTAGAACCACAGTGCGTGATAGCCCTTGTTGTGGATCGTCGTGTTGTTGTTGGCATTGGGGTTGCCAATCTGATCCGGCCGCAGGCCGGCGTTGGTATTGCCTAACACGCTGATGCCGGCGTTGTCCGTCGAATAGCCGGTGTTGATGCGGTTGTTATAGACGCTGGTCAAACTGCCAGGGAGGTTATACGCACCAAGGGTAAAGCCGCCGGACGAGGCCGTCAGCGGCAGGCCGCTGTTGGCCGTGTAGATGCCCGATATCTCCCAACCGCCCAGCAGCCGTCCCGCCAGGTTCTTCTGCTCGTGGAACCACGGCTCTTCCAGAACACCGTCAACCGTGAGCACTTGGGTACGGTCCACTGCGGCACGGCCGTAGTCGCCGTTGGGGTTGTACGCGTTCTGGATGAACCCGGAGTAATCCGCCTGGGCATTGGTCAAGTCGCGCGACCACGTGTAGTTGGCGTCGATATAGGTCTTGCCTTTGAGGCGCTTGGTCACCTTGACTTGCATCGAGTTGTAGTTGGAGTTGAAGATCGATCGCATCGCGTCCACTGAGAAGTAGCCGAGATAGGGCTTGATCTGGTTCAGCATAACGCTGCACGAGGTACTCAGCCACGCAATGGTGTTGGTATCCGGATCGGTGCAAGTGCTGACCGGCGACACCTTGCCTACCCAGGAACCAGGCACCGGCTCATTGATGTCCTCGGCGCCCAACAGGTGCGTGCCATGGTCGCCAAAATAGCCGATGTCCATCATGAACGATGGTGAAAACTCCTGCTGCACATCGAGCGAGAACTGCTGTATATAGGGCGAGTTGTATCTGATCGGAACCGCCCGTATCCAGCCCGGGGTTTTGGAGAACGCGGTCGTGGCGCCGCCCGTGGGGTTGTCAAGAGAGGTTTGGCCTACAGAGTAGGTGGCCACCGCCGGCGGATTATTCCAGTCCGACGTCTCGTAGTAGCTCACTTCCGGGTCGTCGTAGGCGATTCCATAGCCGCCGCGCAGCGCCGTCTTGCCGTTTCCAAATAAGTCGTAGGCAAAGCCGAAACGCGGCGCAAAGTTCTTCTTATCCCCGACGCCCACCTTGTTTCCCCAGGGCGAGGCCTGGTTGCCGTTGGCGGCGTTCGGGCCGTTGAAGATCAGGCCATTGATGTAGTTGATGCCGACGATGTCCGCACTGGCGTTGGGCGTGGTCGACTGGCCGGCGTTACTGCCCGTCTGGGTGCATGAGCCAGTCACGCACATCAGGCCATTGGAGTCGATGGTGGGCGCCTTCGACGCCGAATACGTGCCCGGATCAAGAGTGCTCAGCAGGCCGTTCGCATCCCAGGGCTGACCATAGAGGCTGTAGCGTACGCCCACGTTCAGCGTCAGGCGCGGATTTACCTTCCAGTTGTCCTGCGCAAAGCCCTCATAGAGCGCAGACTTGACATCCGCAATCGGGTCATTGGAGAGCTGGCTGAAGCCATTGTTGGCGTTGCCGGTAAGGAAGTTGGCGAATCCCTGCGACAAGGCCGCACTCGAGTCGGCGGGAGGAGCGAAAACGCATGAAGGAGCCGTGCAGGCCAATGTCGAGTCGTTCGTGAATCCGAAGCTGCCCTGCGTGCTGGTGGTGTTGTTTTCGCGCTTCTGATAGTGGTTGTAGCTGAACCCAAAGATGAGCGTATGGTTATGCAGCGTCTTGGTCAGGTTTCCGAATATCTGGTGGTTGGTGCCGTGATCGATGTACTGATAGCTGCCGCCCAACGAGGTCATGCCAGTAGCAATGGTGGGCAGCACGCCAGAGGTGTTCGGATAGGCAAGGGACGGCTTCACGTCAGGCGACTGCGCTTGGGACAGGTAGCCCGAGGAAAGGGTCGTAATGTTGCCATTCGAGTAAGCGTAGCCCACATCGAGCAACATGGTAGGGCTGATCGTGTACGTTCCGTGCGCCATTTGCTGCGTACCCGGATTCTGCGCGGTTGTGGGGTTCATCCCGGGGATATACACCGCGGTGAATTGCCCCGCCGGATAGAAGACGGGGAAGGTGTCGTGCATGTAGCGGTAGAACACGGTTATCCTCTGACCGAATTGCTGGTCGATGCGCACCACAGAGTCGAGATTATTAAAGGTGTTCTCGAAGTTGCTGAAGATGGTGTGCGGATCGAATCCATGCGCGATGTCATAGGCCGAATTGGGAGCGGGAACCTTGCTGTAGACGTCCTTCAGATACTGTTGCGCCGTGGGCGAGAAAGTCGTTACCTTCGTTCCCGTAGCCGTGCAGGTGTTCTTCTGCGTCGAGGTGTTCGTCGTATAGGCGGTGCATACCGTCACCGGGCCTTGCGTATAGGTCTTGGTGGTGGTGTTGTAGTCATAGGACTGGGAGAAATCGCCCGCGATTTCTGAAGGCAGAGGCACTGTGGCCGTGGCCTGCGATAGCGTGTCGATGATACGCTGCCACTCCTCGCTGACGAAGAAGAACGTCTTGTCTTTGCCGTGGTAAACCTTGGGAATGTAGACCGGGCCACCGAACGAAGCGCCAAAAACGTTGTAGTGGTACGGCGCGATTTTCACGCCAAGGTAGTCGTTGGCGTACCCGTTGGCGTCGAAGTCGTTGTTGCGGACGAACTCGTACGCGCTGCCGTGAATGGCGTTGCTGCCGGATTTGGTGACCACGTCAATCTGTCCCGAGGCGTTACGGCCGTACTGCGCGCTGTATTGGCCGCGCAGCGTTTTGAACTCAGCAATCGCGTCAGGGCTGGGATACGTGTAAAGCGTCAGGTTGGCGCCGCGATCCAGGTTGTCCGCGCCGTCAATCGTCCAGCCATTGGACGTGGTGCGGCCGCCGTTCACTGAAAAAGCCACCGTGCTGGATGCGCCGCCAAGCCCCGAAGGGCCCCTCGTTAGGTCGTCGGATGCGCCGCCGAAGGTGACGCCCGGCTGCAGGTTCATCAGCGTCTCGTAGTTGCGCGTCACCAGCGGCATCTCGTTCATCTGCTCGCTGTTGATCAGGCCTGCCGAGGTCGCGTCTTCCAGGTTGACATTGACCAGCAGGTCGCTGGCATTCACAGTCACCACTTCGTTCGCGCCGCCCGGCGTCAGCGCCCGGTTGACGGTCAGTTCGTCAGCCGCATGCAGCACAACCCCGGCGATGACCTCCGTCTTGAAGTGAGAATCCGCAATGGTTATTTTGTAATTGCCCAGGGGCAGCGCTTCTGCCGTGAAGAATCCTGACGCGTTGGTTTGGGTAACGCGAATGTCTTCGCCGCGATCCGTATTGGTGATGGTCACCGAAGCGCCCGAGATCACGGCTCCTGTTGCGTCGGTCACGGTTCCGCTGATGCTGCCGGAAACGTTGCTCTGCGCGGTTGCGTAGTTGACGGTAAACGCCAGCCCTATTGCGGCCAACAGGGCAAAAAAACATTTTGCAAGTTTGTGCGACATAGCAGTTGACTGCCTCCTAGTTGTTTCTAGTTCTGCTGATGATGGGCATTCCCTCTGCCTTTACCCCGGCATCAGCCTCACAGGTTGAGGGGTACAGAATGGAGTCGCCGGTCCGACACACCATCGAAAACCATGCCGGCGAGGCTTGCGTTGAGCGAATCACGTGAACCCGCTTTAGTAATAACGAATTGCCTCTTCTGACGATGCGAGAGGTTTCCCTGTGCAATCTGCATCCGGCAACACGAAGACACGTTGTCTTCAGCCACCAGACCGGAGCCTGCATGGAGTGTCCTTGCCTTCCTCGCCGTAAGTCCCGGAATCGAAGATGATTCCTGAAACCGCGATTTGGAAGGAGAACCTGGTTCAGCGGAAACGGCAACAGAGCGTTCATTACGTGCCAACCGCGCCAAAAACCCTACAACCGGCCAAGTCATATAGATGACTGGATGTATGCAAAACTAGCTGTGGTCAAAATAAATGTCAATGAAAATCTCATAAGGAATTCACATTTCGGTGGATTTCTGCGAAAAACCGGTCTCCTGGGTGGGACAAGGCTGTGTGGAGGAGGGTCCCGACCAGTTGCCATTCAGCAAGCCGCGTGAGCTCCTGGGTCAGCTCGCGGCGCGCTGCTTGCGAATCAGCCGCATGGCAGGCAAGCCGCTTAGAATCAGCGCGGTACCGATCAGCGAACCGCGCAGATTTCCGGCGTAACTTGAGACCAGCACCACGACGGCCGACCCCACGAATATGGCTGGGAGTACCGGGTAGCCCCACACTCGGTAGGGCCGGGGCGCATCCGGTAATCTGCGGCGGTACACAAAGACCGTGCTGGCCGCCAGCGCGTAAAACAGCCATTCGGCAAACACCGTCAGATTAAAAAGCTGTTGAAACTGGCTCAAAAACAGGAGCAGGACCGTCGACACCAGCCCCTGCGCCACCAGCGAAGTGGAGGGCGAGCGGAAATGCGGATGCACTTGCGCGAAGCGGCGGAAAAACAGCCCATCGAGAGCAGCGGCATACGGCACCCGCGCGCCCGACATCACCGTTCCATTCAGGGCCACCAGAATACTCAGAGCCATGGCCGCTGCCACGATTCCTGCCCCGTGCGTCCCGGCTACCACTCTGAGCGCCGCCACCGCCGGCCATTCTGAGGCGGCGATCGCCTGGGCCGGAAGTATGTACTGAATCGCTGCGTTGGTGGCCATATAAAGCGCGCCCACGGCTACCAGGCCTCCGATCAAAGCCAGGGGAAGATTGCGTTCGGGACGCCGCACTTCTCCTGCCACCATGCTCAAATCGCTCCAGCCGTCGTAGGCCCACAACGTCGCGATGAGCGCCAGCATGAAGCCGTTCCAGCCGCCTATCGCGTGCGGCAAACGCGTCAGGAAGTGATCCCACGACCCGCTCGTGGACTGAAAGCACAACGCCACCACAACCAGAATCAGAACCGCCTTCAGCACCGTAAAGACCAGCTGAAAATCTCCCGCTTTTTTGACGCCCAGGTAATTCAGCCCGGTAATCAGCCACGTGACGGCGATGGCGAACACCTGCGACCAGTAGAGCGTGAAGGGCAGGCCGGGAATCGCATCCGAAAGGCGTGAAAAGATGGGGAAGAACTCGAGCGTGCGCGCCAGGCCTACGGCCACGGTGGCGATCGATCCAGGCTTGGCCACCGTAAACCAGGTCCACATATAGAGGAAGCCCGCCGTGTCCCCGTAGGCGCCGCGCAGGTACACATACTCGCCGCCCGCATACGGCATCATGGTGCTCAATTCGGCGTAGGTCATGGCTCCGAAGAGCGACAACAATCCGCCCGCGATCCAAGCCAGATAAACCAGCAGCGAGGAGCCGGTATCGCGCATCATCTCGCTGGGAATGAGAAATATCCCGCTGCCGATCACGGTCCCGATCACGATCGCGATGGCTTCGCCCGCGCCCAGGACGCGCGGCAAGCCGAGCGGAGAACCATCCTTCGGTGCGTGCAGAGACTTCTCCATGCGTGATTGCGAGAATAACAGGAAGCTGAAGCGGCGAGCACGGCTGTCCGAGCGAATCCTCGCTCTCGCACGCTCTTCGGTTGTATCAATATATACGCTTGTGCGGCGGTCACCCGATTGGAATGGCGGTGAATCATCCTCTGAGCCGGTGTCCTCGGCACTTTTTCGATATGTTCGGTGTCTAAGAGTATTAAGTCTCCCATCTCGGGGAAGGAACTCGCGCCGAAATCCTTGGCCATCAAGGTGATGGTTATGAAATGAAGGGCTCTGCTGTCTGTAATGGAGATAGATATGTTGCGTCGGAACGTGCTTATGGTGAGCCTGATTGTTCTTCCAGCTGGATTCTTAACCTGTCAGACTGGTGCTTTCCAAAGTCCTGAGACGGTTCTTCATGATCCGCCAGGTGTGGCAGAAGAACCAAACCCCACGCCGCTTGTGCTGGAATTGGACCGAGCCATTCTTGTCCTGAAGCAAGGATTAAAGGAAAACTGGGCAACTCGCGATCAATATCTCTCTTCATTTGATAAGACGCCAAACACAGACCGGACGGGTCGGCCGGTGACGGATGCAAAGAAACTGGTCGAATGTGCAATGAGCGCACACCTGCGAACCCGTCAGATCTGGGATGAGGGTCCTCCCATTGGAGTTGAAGTGCAACGAACGATATTCGAGTTTGCAAAGCGGCGAGACGAAGCAATTCAGGGAGAAGTCGTCAAGATTCAGATGTCACCTTGCGTTGTTCCAGCGCCGCCCAAAGTCGTACTCTCCGCTGGCGTAGCCATGGGCCTGCTCGAGATCAAGAACCGTCCTGTCACTCCAGCCGATTCGCCCCAAAATCATGTCTCTGGCATGGTCGTCCTTCATGCCACGATTAGTGCCAAAGGCAGTGTGAAAGCACTTCGCGTCATCAGCGGACCCGTCTCAATGCAGCAGGCCGCACTGGACATCGTTCGGCAATGGACTTACCGGCCCTATCTGCTGAATAACAGGCCGGTCGAATTCGAGACCACCATCAAAATCGACTTCGCGCCAAGTCGTTAGGTGTGAGCCCCGTCGGTTAGAGATCCTAAAGTGCTTGAGTCGCGCGTCAATCGTGCGCCGGCGCCGGAGGTGGCGCGGTCGAGGGCGGTACTGGCTTTCCGTCGGCGGTCTGCCCTTCCATCAATTCCACGCGCGTTCCGTCCGGATCGTAGAGATTGACCTGGCGCTTGCCATTTTTCCCCACCTGCACCACCAGCGGTTTCGCATGGGTCAGATAGTCCTTGTACGCGGGCCGGGATTCAATCTCCGCGACCGCCTTCTGCGCATCGGGAACCAAGAGCGACACATGATTCTTCGTCCCGAAGCCCGACGGCGTCTTGTCGTAGAGCATCAGCTCGATGTAATCCTTGCCGTCCGGAACGCGCAGATTCACCCAGCTCAGCTGTTGCCCGTTGCTGCTGCCGCGCCAGGTTTCCGTAAAGCCCAAAATGCCCTCGTAAAACGCCAGCGACTTATCGAGGTTGCCCACCAGAAAACCCACATGGTAGATCGCGTCGGCAATGCGCGTGGGCGGCATGAACTTGCCTGCGGCCTGCATTTCGATGCCCGTGGGCAGGCTCTGGACAAACTCCACCAGCGTGCCGTCGGGATCCTTGATCTCGAAGGCGTAGTCGCCGGTGCGCGTCTTGCCGCCGTTGCCCGGTTTCACATCCAGACCTTTAGCCCGCAGATACGCGCGCATCTCGTCCACGTTGCTCACGCTGAAGCAGTAGTGGCTCATCATGTTGGGCGGCGAGGGCGGCGCGTCGGTAAACAGCTCGACGTGCTGTTGGTCGTTGATCTTGATGAACGCAATGCGAGTCTGGTCCGTCCCCGGCTTGTTCAGCGTGGTGTATTCATCGAAGCCCAGCAGATCGTGCCAGAACGCGATGGTCTTCGGCAGGTCCGACACAAAATAGCCCACGTGCGAGACGCCTGTCATTTGCGGCCGCTGCGGCGCGGCATCCTGTGCGTGGAAGAGAGCGGGAGCCAGAGCCACAGCCAAAACCGGAAGCAGACAGAACCGAAGATTGCGGGTGGGAAACATGGGCATCGCGGGTCCTTTTCGATGAAAGTCGAAAGCGATCGTACGTCGCCGCCGATTATACGCGGTTCACCGGATGAAAAACCTGGGCGCAAATCGGTCATACTTCTGGTGTGCACGGAATCCTGCGTTCGCTTGCCGTTGTCGCGATCTTCGGCGCTCTCAGCGCCTCCTGCCAAACCCCTGCACCCGCGTGGCAAAGCGCAGTCGACCGCGCGGCGCACGAGTCGCCCGACGCGCGCATCCTTGTGCTTGATATCGCAAGCGGCCGCCTGCTGGCGTCGCATCAGCTCGCGGACGCGGCGCGCACCGTGGCCGCACCCGGCTCCACATTGAAGCCTCTGGTTTTGTATTCCCTGATTCGCGCGGGCCGCTGGAATCCCTCGCGCCGCGTGGCCTGCAACCGGCAACTCGTCGTGGCCGGCCATCGCCTGGCATGCACGCATCCGCTCGCGCCGCCCTTCGACGCCCGCGAAGCGCTCACCTGGTCGTGCAACAGTTATTTCGCCGCTGTGGCGCGCAGCTTGCAGCCCGGCGAGTTGGGCCGTCTTCTGCGCCCCACTGGACTACTCGGCCCCACCGGCCTTTCGCCGCAGGAAGCCGTGGCCGAGTTTCGCGAGCCCGATTCGCCAGATTCGCAACAGTTGGCTTTACTGGGCGTTCAACGGCGTGCGCGTCACGCCTCTCGAACTGGCCACGGCCTATCGCTGGTTCGCGCTCGAGCTAGCCGCGCATGCAGATTCCGATGCGGCGCAGGTGGTGCGCGCGGGATTAGAAGATTCGGCCAGCTTCGGCATGGCGGGCCAGGCCAGCCTGGGCGGAGTTGCCGTGCTCGGCAAAACCGGAACCGCGGAAGGCGTCGCATCGCCCCGCACTCATGGATGGTTTGTGGGCTTGGCGACCGCCGACAATCCTCAAGTAGTGATTGCCGTCTTCCTGCCTGCGGGCCGTGGCGCCGATGCCGCGCACGTGGCCGGTGATCTGCTCGCCAACGCGCCAATCAACGCATATCGGAAGCAGCCATGAACATCGGCGGGTTTCGCAAAATACTCCGTGCCCCATCCTTGGCGCGTCTTTTGCGCCAAGGGTGGGAAACCGCGAAACTCCATCGTCTTTTGACGAGTGTTCTGGCCGCGATATTGTTTTCTTGTTTTCTCAAGCCGGCGCAGATGCAGGTTGTCGCCGCCCCTGCACCGCCGGCTGCGCGCACCACGCTGCGCGTCGGCATGTGGACGCTCTGGCACGATCGCGACGTGACGCTCACGCCCACGGGGCCAAAAGAATTCACGTTGTTCGAGACCTGTGAGCGGTGCCCCGCGGAAGTACTGCACGCGCCGGCGAAGATTCATGCAGAAAAGGACGCTTTGAGCTTCTCCACAGTGGGCAAAACGGTTTCTTCGAGCGAAATCCGGCTAAGCGGCCCCGTCACCCTCACCGCGCACGGCGAAACCGTAACTCTGCATGATCCTGTCGCCATCACCGCGCATGCCGGCGCACTCGTCATCGTGGTCACGCTGCCCGTCGAGAACTATGTGGAGCGCGTCGTTGCCAGCGAAAGCGGCCCCGGCGACAGCTCTGAATCGCTGAAGACGCTGGCCATCGTGGTGCGCAGTTTCGCCTTGCATGAGGCACACGGCCACGCCGACTATGATCTGTGCGATTCCACCCACTGCCAACTTCTGCATTGGAGCGGCAACGGCGAACGCCACGCCGCGGCGCATGCGGCCACGCTGGCCACAGCGGGCGAGACCCTGTGGTTCCACGGGCAACGCGCCTTCGCTTACTTCGGCAAGGATTGCGGCGGACGCACGGCTTCTCCCGATGAGATTTGGCCACGTGCGAAACCTCTTCCTTATCTCCCTTCGCAGCCTGACCGCTTTTGCACGGAAAATAGCGCACGCGAGTGGGCTTCGGAGATTACGCGGTCGGATTTGACTACAGCTCTCGCCGCGCATGGCCTCGCGCAACCCGGCTGGCAGAACTTGACCGTCGCGCGGCGCGGCGCATCGGGGCGCGCCGTCACTTTGCAGCTCGATCGCACCGAAGTCTCCGCCGAAGATTTTCAGCTCGCCGTCGGCGAGTCGCTGGGATGGAATCGAATTCCCAGCACCTGGTTTGAAGTCAGCCGACAGGGCGACCGCTTCGCCTTTCACGGGCGCGGCTGGGGGCACGGCGTGGGCCTTTGCCAAAAAGGCGCGGCGGCAATGGCTGCGCAGGGCCGCACCACGCGCGAAATTCTTGCCCAGTATTTTCCCGGCGCGGAAGCCGCAGACGAATCCACGGGGCGCAACTGGCAGAGCTTCGCCGGCGATGGATTCGTCCTCGAATCGCTCAACGCTGGCGACGCTACATTTTTGCCTGCTCTCAATCGCGCGCGGGCTGAGGCGTCCCAGCGATCCAGCCTGCATGCCACCACTCCGCTCACCGTGCGCGCCTTCGCGTCCACGCCCGACTTTCGCGAGGCCACGCTGGCGCCGGGCTGGGTAGCGGCCTTCACTGAGGGAAACTGGATCGGCACGCAGCCCCTGCACACTTTGGCGTCGCGGCAACTTCTCGCCGATACCATGCGCCATGAGTTTCTGCACGCGTTGGTGGAGCGCGAGGCCGGACCGAAGGCTCCGCTCTGGTTGCGCGAAGGATTGGTCGAAGCATGGAGCGACGCCGCCCCGGCAAAACCGCCTTCGACTAGGCTTACAATCGCCGGAACCAACGCCGCCCTCGCGCATCCAGCAAGTGAAGACGAATCGGAAGCCGCGCATCGCGCCGCCGCGTGGTACGCCGCGCAGCTCCTCACCCGCTATGGTCGTGCGCAGGTGCTGGATTGGTTACGCTCAGATGTTCCCGCCAGCGTCGTTTCCACTCTCGGGGAGCGGTAGCTCCACAGAATCTTTCCCAGGCGGACCAGAATCGACAGGCGCCGCAGCCAGCGCGTCGTCGCCCGGCGACTTGGTTTTGTTCCCCTCACGCTCCAGCAGCACCGCCGCCCACGCCAGCAGCAGAACCCAGCTCGCCATGGCCAGCAAATACGCTGCAACCGGTTTTAGAATCGCGGCCCACACCTGGTGCGCGACAGTACCATGCGGTTCGCCGTTGAAGAAGTAGCTGGGTAGCAATACGCCCACGAGCGCAGCAATCACCGCGCCGATCCACCAGCGCCAGTTCAACATCATGCGCAGCAGTTTTCGCCATGGCAACCGCCATCCCCACTGCGCCGAAGCCAGCGCGTGCGGAATCACTTTCGCCGGAACCACAATCCAACGGAAAATCCAGATGAGAATTGTGAGCCAAAGCTCAATGTGCTCGTAAGTGAAGACCCTTGCCCGCGCGTGCGCCGAAGCGCGCGAGTTTAGATATCCCGCCCACTGGAATGTTTGATCGTCGCACCAGTCCAGGATCCACCACGCAATCCCAACCACTGCGATCCACACCAGCAGCGTGAGCGCGCCCCACGCGAACCTTACGCGGCCCTCGTCTTGATGGAAGAGGCTCCGCATGGTTCCGGCTTCGAGTGCGAGCACGGCGGCCAGCATCAATAACGGGAGAAGAAGCGTCAGCCCCACCTGCCACACATGCCTCTCGGGTACGCGCGTCCACGCCACTCCCACCAGCACGATCAGCAAAGTCGCCCAGAATTGCGCAGCAACCCATTCCAGGCTCGTGCGCAGACGGCCGACCAAATCCTTCAATGTGGTCAAGACTGAAAAATTGCTCACGGCTGCACCTCCAGCGTCGCGGGATCGGTGGTGGTTTCAATATTCGACTGGTACATGGGTCCGGCATCCGCCGGGCTGATCTGGAACTTGCCGGGATTGTCCACCTTCAGCAGATAAACGTACTCGCGGTGCGTGGCGAAGTCGTCGTTGAAAAACGCCGCGCGGTCGTCGTGGAATTCTTTGCGCGTAAAGAAGTCGGCCCACCAATCCGGCTTGTGGTTGATCGAGTAAAGTCCGCTCTCCGGCAGGAACTCCGTGCCCGCAGGAATCGGATCTTCGGCCAGCAAGTATTTCCAATTCGTCCCGCTCAGCGACAGCCGCACCGCAACAATGTCGCCCACGTGCACCGGGCCGTTGAGTGGCACCAGGTCATAAGTAATCGGATCAGTCGGCTTGTCCTGCCGTTTTTGCAACAGGTAGTAATCACGCGTGATGTTGAGCGCTAACTGCCCCTGCTGAAAATTCTTGCGGTCAGCGGAGTACCAACTGTTCTCGGTAGACCAGTACGTAATCCCGTTGCCGCCCTTGCGGATGGTCACCTGTCCGCCGTTCCCCGCTTGCGCCGCGGGCACCTTGATCTGCCAGGGCGCGGCAAACGTGTCCGCAGGATCGAAATGCCGCTTGCCCACGCTCGCGCCGTTCACCAGCACCTCGACGTCCGACGTGTTGGCAAGCTCGCCGCTCAGCGCCAGGTAATCCGTCAGCCCCTGAATCACCATCGACGTCTGCTTGGTCGAATACCAGTAGTCTCCATCGCGATGCTCGGCGAGCCAGCGTGCGGCTTTCGGCATCAACCCGCTGGAGCGATCTTCGACGATGAGCAACTTCAACGCAAAGGCCGTCGTCTCCGGCGAAGTATCGTCCCAGAAATCGAGCAGGCCATCGTACGTTCCCACCCAGTACGCATCTGTGTCGGTTGCGTGCGCCTTCTTTTCGAGAAGCTGTGCGGCCTGCTTCGCGCGTCCATCATTCGCCGCCGCCAGCGCCAGCCCAGTCAACGCCAGTCCCTCGTCGCTCAACTTGTCGCGACTATCCCACGCCTTGTCGAGTGCGTCCTTCGGCGCGCCGGTGGTTGTGGCTAGCGCATACACCGTGTAAGCGCGCAAATCGGGAATCATGTCAGGATGCGCGTTGAGCGTTTTGATCAGCCACATCTGCGCTTTGCCCAGCCGCTGATCGTCAACTGCGTAGCCAGCAGCTTTGGCCTGACCCAATCCGCTCACGACATACGCCGTCATAAACACCATGCTCTGGTCGTCGGGCCACCAACCCCAGCCGCCATCATCGTGCTGATAGCTGTAGAGCCGCTCCAGCCCCGCTTGCACTTCGTCGTCCAGCGTCTTGCGATCGACGGGCGACTTCAAATGCAGCTTGTCGACAGCCTGCGCCACAATCAGATCTGGCAGGAAGCTCGACATCGTCTGTTCGGTGCAACCCCACGGGTAGCTGGTCAGGTAATCGAGCGCGTCAAACACCGTACCCGCGACTGATGGCGCAACCGTGATCGTCAATCCCCGCGAGTTCGCGTCAGATCCTGCGGGGTAACTATACGCCCACTGGTTTTGCCCCGCGCCGGAAAAGACCTCGCCCGCGCCCGCAGCTCTTTGCTTCACGCCGTAGGGCAGAACCGGCAGCGTCTCTTGCAGCGCGTCCGACTCCTCGTTAGTCAGCGCCTTTGCCGTGAACGTCGCATTGCCCGTCACGCGCGCCTTGACCCGCCAATCCAAGTAACTCTCGCCCTTGGCGGGAATGGTCACCTTCTGCGTTTGCCCGCTCAGCACATCCACTCCGCTCACATCGAGTGCGAACGTCACGTCCTTCGAGGTCGCAAGGTAGTTGTGTGCGATGACGCGCAGTACCGTTTCGTCGCCCTGGCGGAAGAAGCGCGGCGCAGCTAGGCGCACAATCAGGTTCTTGCGCACCAGCACACGCGTCACCGCCCCGCCGGCCTTACCGTCGTCCGTCATGGCGCGGATCGTGGTGCGCCACGTGGTCAGCGCATCGGGGAAGTTGAATTCCACGCGTGCGTGCCCGTCCGCGCCGGTATGCACATCGGGATTCCAATAGGCCGTGTCTGGAAACGCCTTGCGCACCTTCGGCACCACCAGGTCCGATCCAGGTTTCACCTGCGCCATGCGCGGATGGTACAGACCGTTCAGCCCCGCAAGCATCGGGCTTTTCGTTCCCGCGTCTCCTTCGAAATAAAACTCGAACGAGGTTTGCGGATCGAGATACACCTCGCGTTTGGGATAGAACGAAGCCACGATGTCGCCCGTGGTATCGGGGCGCACCGAGTAGAGCGCTTCGTCCACCACGCCAAAGCTCAGATCGGCTTCGACCGGTTTACCCGCGGAATCCACGGCCTTCACATCGAAGCTGGCTTTGTCACCGGGTTCGTATTGCGTCTTCTGGGGCGTCGCAGTAATCGTCAGCGTGCGCTCCGTCAGCGGAACCTTCAGGCTCTTTTGCGCCGTCATCAACTGGTCGTTGTGCACCAGGATCGCGGTCACCACCAGGTTTGGCTGCGCCTGTTGTGTGATCGGCACATCGAAAGCCAAGCTCGTGCCCGCCGCATGCATCACGCGCTGCGATTGCACCGCGTCGCCCTCAGTCGTCACCACCGCCCAGGACTCATCCAGGCAGGTCACGAGCAGCAAGTGCGCGGTATCGCCCACCTGGTAACTCTTCTTGTCGGCCACAATCTGCGCCTGTGCGTTAGCCTCGTAATACGCACCCGCGCCGTTCCAGATCCACAACCACGTCTGGCCCTGCACCGTGCGGTTTTCCGGCGTCTGCGCGCTGGCCGTGATCTCAAAGTCCCCGCTCCCGCCCAGCGGCAAATCCACCAGCACCGTTCCATCGGCGCCGGTCGTGGCGTCCTTGCTGGCCACCTCCGTCTTCGCCCTTTGGTGATTCGTTGCATCCCACGTCTGCACCGCAGCGATGTGCACCTGCGTCTGCACCGGCTTCGAATCGTAATACTGCGCCGTCACCTTCACACGCGCCGGCTTTCCGTTTTCAACTACGTAACTTACCGGCTCCACGCTCACGCGGAACGATCCATACGTGGCCAGCACCGTCGAGTGGCCGCTCACCTCGCGGTTCGCCGCGTCGGTTACGCGCGCCTCAATGCGATAGTCCTGGTCGTTGTGCTTGCCGTCCACCGCCGTAGGCAGCGTCACCGTCAGTTGGCCGTTCGCGTCCAACACGCCCTGGTGTTCCTGCTGCTCGGTCTCGCCATACCCGGAATCGGTGTCTTCGTCATCACTCGTATCGGCGGATGCATCGCCCGTGCCGTTGTCGTCTTCCTCGTCCTCGTCCCACCAATAATGCTGCGCGATGTGCACTACGTAGGTCACCTTGGCGCCTGCAACGGGCTCGCCGAAGAAATACCTCGCTTCAATCGTGGCCTGGATAGTGCTGCCCTGGAGAACGCGTGGCATCGCGGGCTTTACAGTGACCTGGTACTCGGGTTTCTTGTACTCCTCAACGTAGAAGCTGCCGCTGCCGCCCTCGTATTCTTCGTCGTTAGAGCTGGCTTTCCTGAAATCGATGCTGTAATAACCCAGCGCCGCATCGGAGGCAAGATCGAAGTCCGCCGCGACGGTTCCGTGCGCCGAAACTGGCAGCTCTTTATTGAACACCACCTTGTCGTCAGGCCCCGTCACGCGCAGTGTGAGCGTGCGTTCGTCGGGCAGCACCAGGTTGTCGTTCTGTTCCTTGCGCACGATCGCCTTGATGTGCACGGTGTGGCCGGGCCGGTAAACGGGCCGATCCGTATAAATATAGTTGCGCTCCTGCTGCTGGTTCTGCGCGCCGAATCCGTAACCAAACGGCGTCACCACCGCGGCGTCGGCTCCATGCCGTGCCAGGATCCACACATTGTCCGGCTCCGCTCCCTGCGCGCCGCCGCGCACTGTATAAGTGAGCGATGCCAGGCCGTCGCCGCCGGTTTTGCCCGACGACTGCAACTTTCCATCGCCCCACATCACCACGTCCGCCTGATCGACCGGCGCGCCCGTCTTGCGGTCGGCCACAAAGAAGAAGGCTTTCCCATCCACCGTCTGTTCCACCACCGCGATCTTCGTCACAATCGCAACGGTGTACGCCTTGTACGTTCCGTCCGTGGCCTCGATCAGGTATACCCCTGCGTCGAGTCCATCGATGGGCAGCACTTCGTTCTCGCTCACAAGCGCCGGCGGCACCACCAGCTTCCATCGCGCCACCAGTTGGCTTTCGTTCAGCAGCGGAACCCGCGCAAACTGCGCTGCGCCGACCACCTGGCTACGTTTTCCCAGCTGGCTCTGCCGCTCAAGAATGCTGTCCCGCGCCTCGACGGTAAATTGGCCGCGGAAAAAGCTCCGGATCAGCCACCAGAGATGCGCTTTGAAATCGTGAATCCCCTCCAGCCACGTCTCCTGGTCGATCTGCTCGTTCGGCGAGTAGGGCTTCACGCCGAAGCTGTGCGGATCTTTGAGCCCGGAGAAAAACTTCTCCGCATCGCGCACCTTGTACACGCGAAACTCCAACTCCGGAACGTTGCGCGCGAAAAGCTGGATCTTGACGTTATCGCCCGGCGCAAAGGTGCGCGTGGTCGAAAGCGAAAACGAGCGCGGCGCATCGCCAGAGGCGGCATGTGCAATGGCTGCAGCCGAAAGCAGAACAAAAAGAGCGGCAGCGAGTGTCGATTTCGCGAAGGGCGATTTCCGGTCGAGCGAATTCCGGTATTTCATGGGGTGCCTCGCAGAATGTTCCAGCGGTAGACGCCGAGAAAGTTAGGATTCCCGGGCGTAGGCCGCCATTGCGGCTGGGGATGGTCGAGGAGCTCAGAAAGCAGAACGCGGCGGATTTCACCGGGCGCACCATGGTCCGGTCCTGTGTCGTAGACAACTTCGGCAATCGCGCCGCTGCGCGTCACAATCATCGAGTGCCACGGCGACGACTGGCCGAATTGCCGGTAAAAGAGCAGGTCGCCGGGCAGCGCCGCGCGCACATCGCGGCCGACGAAGTACGCGTTGCGCTCGACGAGCGTTCGGGCGTCGGCAAACTGCGCGAATGCGCCATCGGTCAGGTCAGCGGGATCAAATGCACCCGGCTTCACGCGAAAAAGCGCTGTGCCCAGCGGCGAGTGCGGGTAGCTCCACGCGCGAATCTCCCCCGGCGCCGCCGCAATCTCAATGCCGGTGGTCTCGAACCAAGATTCGTCATGGCGTTTGAGCGCCTCGCGGTAACTGTAACGCAGCAGGCTGGCGCAATCGGTAATCTCCGCGGGTGTCTGCGCCGGCGGCCGCTCCGCCTGGTACTCGGCAATCAGCGCGAACCAGCGGCGAAAGGCCGCTTGATCCGCCGGATCGGTCAAGCGCACAAAGTCGGGCGTTCCGTCGCCAAAGCGGTCGCTCCAGTCCAGCGCCGCCGGCCGCACCCTGCCCTGAGCCGCCTGTGCATGATCCGGCAGCATCCGAGGCAGCAATCGCCGGCCGGCCGGACCAGTTCGCCCCGTCAGAGCCAAAACCATCACGAGCGCAATCACCGCTCCGAGCGCAATTGGCGCTCCCCTGCGGCGGGTACCTGCCGCTGGACTGTCAACGAAGAGTCTGTCGCACTCGCTCACATTAGTAGGAAGCCGCACCTATCCTACGGCAATTCCTGCGCGGATGCGCGAAATTCTCACGCCGCCTCGCTGTTGCGAACTCGGACCCGTTCACCCGTCACCGACTTTCGCATAACCCCATGCCTAGAATGACGGTTGCCGCTCGCTATGCGTCCGCGTGCAAAACTTGCCGTGATCGTACTTTTGGCGGATACATGGGCTGTTCCTGTCGGCGTACAGTTCGACTCGGCTCGGAAACGCCGCTTCTGACGCTATGGAATCGACGCGATGAGTCCGGAACAGAACTGGCGCCTGGCGCCAAAGGGTCTTCGGGATATCGAATTGAAAGCGATTTCAAAGCGCTGATTCACGGCTTGCGAGTCGCTGGAAGCTCTTTTCCCGGCCCTTTGTACTCATTTCAGGAGGTAGTTATGCAATTGATTAGCGCAAAGAGCCTTCGAGCTCTGATGCTCGTTATCCTGGTAGCCCTCGTCGGCTCTGGCGTGCTTGTCTACGGACAGGGCACCAGCGGCAGTCTCACCGGGCAGGTTTCCGATCCTTCGGGCGCGGCCGTCGCCAACGCTACGGTTTCGCTTAAAAACGTCGATACCGACTATTTTCAGACGGCAACTTCCAATAACTCTGGAGTTTACCTGCTCAAGCCGGTGATGCCGGGCAATTACACGCTGACCATCGCCGCAAAAGGCTTTGCTGCGTACGTGCAGAAAGGCATCGTCATTACGGCCAATCTTGACGCCACCCAGGACGTACAGCTGAAACTGGCCTCGGCCGCCAATGAAACTGTCATCGTAACTTCCAACGCAGAGCTGATCAACACCACATCGGCCGAGTTGGGATCGACGGTGAATGAAGCCGCCATCTCCGAGCTACCCCTCGACGGGCGCGATCCTTCGAGCCTGGTTCTGCTGGCGCCCGGCACCGTGAACGTTTTGAATCACGGCGGCGAAGGCATCCAGACCGGCTTTTCCTTCCCAACCGAGACCGGCGCCAGTTCCAGCGGCGGCCGCCAGGGCAGCACCTTCTATATGCTCGACGGCGTCACCAACATGGACAACTACAACCTGTTGGCCTCGCAATTCCCCAATGCTGACGCCACCCAGGAGTTCAAGGTCATCACCAGCAACTACGGCGCGCAATATGGCTTTGCGCCCGGCGCGGTGGTCTCCATCGCCACCAAAAGCGGCACCAACAACTTTCACGGCGGCGCCTTCTGGTACGTTCGCAACAACGCCATGAACGCCACTGACTGGTTCAGCCACGCGGCCGATACGCTGCGGCGCAATCAGTACGGCTTTTTTGCCGGCGGACCCATCAAAAAGGATAAGCTCTTCGTCTTCGGCAATTTTCAGGGCACCAAGATCATCTGGAACTCAACCGACACGCTGACCACCACGCCGACCGCCGCCATGGAAACCGGCGATTTCAGCGGCCTGGCCTCAGCGCCCGATTTGGCTTCGGGCACGACAGACTTGCTTGGCCCCTTCAAGACCATCGCCGGCAAGCCCAACCAGCTCGACACCAGCATTGCCCATTTATCTCCGGCCGCGCTCTATTTTGCTAAAAACGGCATGATCAAAGGCGCCACGACGTCGGCGAACGGCACCACTCTGAAGCCCGGATTGCAATTGGCCGACGGCGACATGATGTACACCTATCCCACCGTCCACAACACCTACAACGAGGGCACACTCAAGCTGGACTACAACCTCTCGCCCTCACAGATCCTCACCCTGCGTTCCTTTACCAACTCTTTCGGGACTCCGTCAACCGACGTACCCGGCAACATGGAGAGCGCGTACAACCACAGTTCGTGGACTGCCAGCTTCTGGCAGCAGATGTATTACTTCAACAACCTGCTGCAGCACACCTGGACGATCAATCCGAGCACTGTCAACACCATTTCGGTCTTCATGAACCAGATGAGCGCGCACAGCGGCGCCCAGGAACTGGGCAGCGACGGAAAGGCGCTGTGCTTCTCCAATAACAGCGGGGACTCCAACGGGGTCAACATTGGGGTCAGCGAGCCCTCGGGCGGTTGCTACATGGGCGCACTCCGCATCAACTCCAACTACGGCTTTGAGAGCGGCTGGGATGAGCCCTCCGCGGAAGTCCGCAACACGTTGGGCCTGACGGATACGCTCAACAGAATCCTTGGCAAGCACTCGCTCACCGCAGGCATCGACTTGCTGCATCAGCACGCGGTCGAAGAATACGGCCTATCCGACGCAGCCGTTGATTGGATTTGGAAGAAGTGGAACAGGCGGGGGCGTGAGCTCCTATACCGGCATCGGTTGTTCCGGTAGCTCGCAAACCGGCTGCTCTCCATGGGGTGGATACCTAGCCGACTATATGCTGGGCGCAGCATCGGGATACATGCAAGGCGCCGGCGAAATCGCCGATGTGGCCGGATGGCAAGTTGGTCCCTTCGTCCAGGACGACTGGAAGATTCGTCCCAACCTGACCATCAACCTCGGCGTGCGCTGGGATCCCAACACACCTCCCGTCTCCCAAGGCAGCCGCGGCGCAGCCTGGGTCCCGGGCACCAATACCGTCGCCGGTTTTGCGAATAGCGCCCCCGGCAAGCAAAGCACAGTGTTCACCAATGCTCCCGCGGGACTCCTGTTCCCCGGCGATCCCGGCGTGCCCGATACCCTGATGAACAGCGACTACGGTTACTGGGAACCTCGCCTCGGCGTGGCCTACCAGCCCAAGGCTCTGCCGCACACCGTCTTCCACGCCGGCTTCGGCATCTTCACCGGTCCGCTCCAGTACTCGGAGTACAACCACGCTGCCGACGTCGCCCCCTTCAGTCCCACGTTTAATTTCTCCGGGTGGTGCTGGCCCTGCAGCGCCGATACTGCTCTGGCAGGCGGGATCATCCCCTTCGACAACCCCTGGTCCGCCAGCGGTGCCGGCTCTCCCTATGCCGCAAGTCCTTTCCCGGGGACGTTCCCTTGGGCGACGACTTCCTACAAGCCCGCGAAAAACGTTGCCATTCCCAAGGGTCAGATCGGCCAGGAATTCTCGCGCAACTTCAAGCTGCCAACTACGTATGCCTGGAACGTATCGATCGAGCAGCAATTCACTCGATCGACGGGCATCCGCGTGGCATATGTAGGCAGTGAAACCGATCACCTGTCGGTGGCCATCGACATGAACCCGCCGTACGCTTCAAAATTGGCCGTGAACTCGGCCATAGGGGACATTTTCGAGGACCAGAGCTGGGCGACCGCGAGCTACAACTCGCTGCAGATGAGCCTGGATCAACACCTGTGGCACGGCCTCCAGGTGCAGTCCGCCTTCACTTGGTCGCATACCCTCGACATCGCCAGCAGCAGCAATATCTCCTTCGGCAATCCGTCGCTGGGCAATCCCATCAGCGCCGCATGGAACCGCGGCAACGCCAACCAGGATATGCCGTGGAATTGGATCAGCAACTTCATCTACCAGGCTCCCTCGTTCAATGAGAAGGGCAGGCTGATGGCAGAGACGGTCGGCGGCTGGCAGTTGAGCAGCATCATCACCGCGCAGAAAGGCGAACCGTTCTCGATTGGCCAGTGGAACACGGACCCCGGAGTCGGCATGTGGAACAACCGCGCCGATTTCGTTTCCGGCGTAGCCCCCAACATGGGCAAGGGCAGCCGCTCGGATTGGACGAACCCGAGCAAGGGCTACTTCAACGAGGCAGCCTTTACCCTCCCCGTTTCATGTAATGACAAAACTCCGGGATGGTGCGGATTCGGCGACACCAGCAGGAACGCATACTGGGGACCGGGCGTCTTTGGCATCGATTCATCCATCATGAAGAACTGGACGCTGCTTGAAGGAAAGGTCCTCCAGTTCCGCTGGGATGCCTTCAACGCTACCAACCACCCGAACTTCTCCAACCCGTCGTCTACCGTGAATCAGGCCCCAGGCGTCTTTGGCGTGATCAGCGGCATGAACGGTCATCCTCGCGTCTTCCAGGGCGCACTTCGCCTCACGTTCTGATTTCTTAATTTCACTCTGGCAGTCCGGATCGCACGATCCGGACTGCTTTTTTTGCGCTGCAGGCCTGAGTTTCGGGCTGACTCGCGGGTGCCCCATCCTAAACGCGTGCATCAGGGTCCCCACGGACAGGTCTTCGTCCGTGGGGTGACTGGGCGTTTAGGGTGGGAGCCTTGCTCCCTCGCTCCCTTGCTCCCTGCTTTTTAACCCCTGCGCGGCACGCGCACCTCGATGCGCACCCCTTTGCCCGGCGCGCTCGCCAGTTGGAACTTCCCGCCTGACCGTTCCACCCGCTCCTTCATGCCTTTGAGTCCGAAGTGGTGGCCGTTCCCGCGATCTGCCTGTTGCGGATCGAATCCGCATCCGTCATCGTCCAGATCCAGAACCAGCTCGCTGCTCTTGTACTTCAGCGCCACCAGCACGCGTGCGGGATGCCCGTGCAGCATAGCGTTGTACACCGCCTCGCGCGCCACCATCAGCAGATCGTGGGCCACCGGCTCGGTCACCGTGAAGGGCGTGCCGCTCATCGACCACGCCACCGGCACTTGGAATTCGCCGCTCACTTGGCGCGTCATGCTCTCCAGCTTTTCGCCCAGGCTGCCGGCATCGTCCGGCTTGCGCAAGTCCCAGATCGCCTCGCGCGCCTCGTTGATCGTGCCCCGCAAGTGCTGCCGCGCGACGTCCATCAGCCCCTCGCCGCGGCTGTCCTTCCCGCCTTCCATCGCCAGTGCTTCCAGCAGCGCCGAAACTCCCGTGCAGCCCTGGATCACCGTATCGTGCATCTCGCGCGCCAGGCGGCTGCGCTCTTCCAGAACCGCTTCAAACCGCACCCGCACCTGCCGCACCCGGTATTGATACAGGCCAAAGACCAGCAGCGCGACGAGCCCGGCGCAGCCCGCCATAAACCACCACGTGCGATAGAAGAACGGCCGTTGCACAATCGCGATCGATGCCTCGCTCACTGCGTCCGGGTTGCTCACATCGAAGGTCTCCACGCGGAAGCGATAGCGCCCTGCTGGCAGATTGGTATAGTCGGCCGTGCGCGCCGAGGTGGGTGCGCTCCAGCTTTTTTCGAAGCCTTCCAGCATGTAGCGGAAGCGCAGCCCGTCCTGCGATCGCAGTTCGATGGGCGTGAAGTCGAACTCCAGTCGTCCGTTGCCCGGCCGCAGCACCACCTCGCCACTTGTCGCAGCCGGCCGCCCATCGGCCAGCACGCTCTGGATCAACAAAGGCGGCGGCGTCAACGCCGCGCGGCCGAAAGCGGGAATATGCAGCGGCCCCAGATTGCTGGGCAGCCACACATCTCCCTGCGGCGTGATGCAGCCCGAGGACTGCGTCCCTCCGTAAATCTCGGTGTTGGCCGCCATGTCGGCGGTCGAGTAAAACGTGAGCGCGAAATGGCGCGGGAACGAATCGGCCTGCGCATCCAACTCATGGCGGTTCACCAGCGCCACACCGTTGGGGCCGCTCAACCAAAGGCGCCCCGCCGCATCCTCGAGAATCTGGTAGATGGCATTGCTGGCCAGACCGTCCGCGGCTGTGAAGTGCGCCAATTTGCCCGCGCGCAACCGGTACAGTCCGTTGTCGCGGGTGCCAAACCATAGGCCGCCGTCTGCATCTTCGTGGATCGCCCACACCTTCATCTGTGCCAGCGGCGCCATGGCGGGGTCACTTAGAAACACATCGCCGCGCACGTGATTGATGCCGCGATCCGTTCCCACCCAAAGATCGCCTGCGTGGTCGATCGCGAGCACGCGGATGCTTGGGTAAATCAACCCACTGCCGACGGAATACTGGCGCATCGTCTGCTTCCCGTCTTCCATCACAATGTGATTGAGACCGCCGTCAGTTCCCACCCACATGCTGCCATCATGAGCCTGCACGATGGCGCGGATAAAAGTGTTCAGTGTCGTAAAATGCGTGGCCCGCCCGTCCGCGATTCGAAACAGGCCATTGCCGTCTGTTCCCACCCACAACACTCCGGAACGATCCTGAAAAACGTTGCGCACATGAATGCCCTTGACTCCCGGCACCGTTTGCGGAATGAACGCGCCATCCTTCAATTGAAAGAGCTGTGCCGATGCCACCCAGAAGCTGCCGTCGCGCCCCTGGTAGATGGTTCCGAAATCGGAGTCGCTGGGCATGGGAAAGGCAACAATACTGACCGGCGACCGTGTCAGGCGAAGCATGCCCGCCTGGGTCGCAATCCAGAAGTTGTCCTCGCCATCTGCAAAGAAGTTCAGCACCGTGTTGCTGGGCAGGTAGGCGGGCGCAAGAATGTGCGTGAACACGCCGTTGCGTATCTGGAACACGCCTTGCCCGATGGTCCCCACCCACAGCACCCCGTCGCTGGTCTGCCGCAGGGTCCGCACTGTGCTCGTAATACCCTTGACCGGCTGGAAACGATCCTGTCCAGGCGGCATCGACTCCAGGCCCGCCACCGTGCCCACCCACAAGGTTCCATCCTGTGTCTGCGTGATGGATTTCACCATGTTCTGGCCAAAGCCGGCGCCGAGTGAATAGATGCGCGCTGTCATGTGTTCGATACAAGTCAGCCTGTATCCCCCGGCCCACAACCGTCCTGCGCGATCCTGGTAGATCGCATGCACCGATAGCTCCGGAATGGCAGCGGTGCCATCCACCCGCACAAAGCGGCCTTGGCGGTACTGCATCAGCCCGTTGTCTGTCCCCGCCCACACCGTTCCGGACGCATCCTCAAACACGGTGCGCACAAAGTCATTGCTGAGTCCCTCCGTTGTTGTCCACGACTGAAAGCGGCCATCGATCATGCGCACGATGCCTCCGCCTTCGGTCCCGATCCAAAGAGCTCCGTCGCGCGACACCATCAGGCAAAAAATGCTGTTCTCATGCAGCGCCAGCGTATTTTGCCGGTCGAAGACTGTGAAATGGACGCCATCGAAGCGCACCAGTCCGCCGCTGGTACCGATCCACAGGTACCCATCCCGCGTCTGGGCGAAGGCCTGCACCGTCTGTTCTGGTAGCCCATCGGAAGCCTGCCAGATATGCCGTGTGTAGCCCGCAAAAGCGTCGCTTTGCGCCGCCGCGCAGGGGCCCGCAAGCGTCATCATCCAGACCACGGTCGCGGCCCAGGCGGCTATCGTACGTACTCTATGCATGGCGGCGCTAAGTATACAGCGAAGCAAATACGCCGGGCTTAGCAGAGATCATCCGTGCCCCATCCATTCGCGAATCCTTGCGAAAGGGTGGGACATCAAGAGCCTCAGCAACCCTCTTTCCACTCAGCACGAAAAGTGGGTGCCCCACATCTCGATTTTGAGATGTGGGATAGCACGAACCCAAACTCGCCTTCAAGTCAGCACAAACGCTCCGTGCCCCATCCTTTCGCGTTCTTGGCGAAAGGGTGGGAAACCAACGGCGCTCGGGCCGCTTTCTTTGGAATTGCCAGAAATCGCCTCCCGATCCGACTTTCGGCGGATCAAAAGAATGCTCCGGGGGAATACAGTGGTCTTTCTCGATGGCCATGCTGCATCCGACCCCCGAGAAGGCACTGGCACGGAGCCTATTGCAATGTCTTCCTATGTACGATTTATCCCGAAGGGCTCCCGTATCTGCGGGGTTCAAAAGCTACTGATAGCGAGCGCACTTTTGCTCGTCGCGCCCGACTGGGCACACGCGCAAGCCGCCGCCACGCCGATTCGCATCGATGCCAGCCAGTCCTGGCGCGAACCCGGCCCGGCGCGCTATGACGAAGGCTCTGCTTCCACTCCTGCTGGACGCACTGTCGGCCTGAATAGCCGTTTCCTTACCCTCGACGGAAAGCCCTGGCTTCCCGTTGCCGGAGAATTTCATTTTTCGCGTTACCCGCGCGCCCAGTGGGAAGACGAAATCCTCAAAATGAAGGCCGCCGGCGTCAATGTCGTCACCACCTACGTGATCTGGATCCATCACGAGGAGGTCCGCGGCCAGTTCGACTGGACGGGTCAACGTGACCTGCGCGCCTTCGCCCAGCTTTGCGCCAAACATCACATGTATTTGATCGCGCGCATCGGCCCCTGGGACCACGCCGAGGTGCGCAACGGCGGCTTGCCCGACTGGGTGCTCCAGCAGGGCCCGACCCGCGAGAACGATCCCGCGTATCTCGCCTCGGTCCGCACCTGGTACGGCCAGATCGGCGATCAGCTCAAAGGTCTGCTCTGGAAGGACGGCGGTCCCGTCATCGCCATCCAGCTTGAGAACGAGTACTCGAAGCGCGGCCCGCGTGCCGGCGAAGCGCACATCCTCGAGCTCAAAAAAATCGCCCTCTCGAGCGGTCTCGACGCGCCTCTCTATCTCGTCACCGGTTGGGACGACGCCGTGGTGCCTCCGCGTGCCGTCATTCCAGTCTACGGCGGCTATCCTGACGCGCCCTGGGACAGTTCCATCGCCAAGCTTCCGCCCGCCGAAGTCTATGCCTTTCGCTTTCAAAGCCGCGTGGCCGCCAATGTCAACGCCGATCGCAGTCGCGGCGAGCCCAGCGCTCTGCCTCCCGCCGCCGACTCCCTGCCCTACCTCACAGCGGAAATTGGTGGCGGCATCGAGGACACGTACCACCGCCGTCCCGTAATCGCACCCGATGACATCACCGCCATCGTTCCCGTCATGCTCGGCTCCGGCGTCAATCTCTACGGCACCTATATGTTCCAGGGCGGAGAAAATCCGGACGGCCAGCTCACCACGTTGCAGGAATCGCAGGCAACTGGCTATCCCAACGATCTTCCTATCAAGGCTTATGACTTTCAGGCGCCGCTCGGCGAATTCGGCCAAGAGCGCGATTCCTTGCGCAAGCTGAAAGTCTTCGACTACTTCCTCAACGATTTCGGCGCCGATCTCGCGCCCATGACGGTCCACGCTCCCGCCGCGCAGCCCCACAACTCCGCCGATCTCTCGGTTCCACGCGTTGCCGTCCGCTCCCGCGGCGACTCCGGCTTCATCTTCTTCAATAACTACGTGCGCGGAGCCCAAATGCCAGTGCGCCGCGCCGCGCAATTTCAGATTCGCCTGCCCGGCCCTGCAACGGCCGGCAAGCCCGGCGTCACCCTTGCCATTCCGAGCCATCCCATCGATCTGCCCTCGGGCGCGTATTTCATCTGGCCCTTCAACCTACGCCTCGCCAGCGTCACGTTGCGTTACAGCACGGCCCAGCTCTTCACGCAGCTCGATAACGCAGGCGTTCAGACGGTCTACTTTGAAGCCCTGCCCGGCATCGCGCCGGAATTCGCCTTCGACGCGGCCACCGTCCGCACTGTGAAGCCGTCAAGTGGAACAGCCGTCACGGATTCCGGTATCGACTACGTAACGGACATCCAACCCGGCATCGACTCCTCGATCGACGTGGTTTCGTCCGAGGGCAAATCTCTGCGCCTCGTCGTGCTCACTGCCAACGACGCGGAAAACGCCTGGAAAGTGCGCATCGCCGGCAGCGATCACCTGCTCCTCACCTCGCAGGACTTTGTGGCCGACCCCGATTCTCGTCCCGTGCGCATAAGTCTGCGTTCTCTCGCGAACCCGCACTTCCAATTCGCCATCACTCCGCCCGCAACTGCTCCGCTCCAGGCCAACGTGCCGCTCACTCGCGCCACCACGACGGATCGCACCGCCGCCTTCACCGCGGAGGTTCCGCAGTGGCATGCCGCATTGCAATCGACCGAGATCGAGCCTGATAGCGAAGCGCCTCCCGTAAAAACCGGCCCGGCACAGGACTGGCGTCCGCATGGCGTGGCGCAGGCGCCCGCTGCTGGCGAACTTCCGCAAGCAGCGCAATGGTCGATCACGGTTCCCGCCGGCGCTCTCAATGGCCTCAGCGAGCTCTTCCTCGAAGTGAAATACGAAAGCGACCTGGCGCGGCTGACGGCAAACCACAAACTCCTCGACGACGATTTCTATAACGGCAAGCCCTGGATGGTCGGCCTCTCGCGCTTCCTCGCGCCCAATGGCTCCGGAAATTTCGATCTCAGCATCCTGCCCCTGCGCAAAGATGCGCCGGTGTACTTCGAGCTTCCCGCGCCCGTGCAGTTTGAGAAGAACGGCCAGATCGACAAGCTCGACAGCATCCGCCTGGTTCCCGAGTACCAGCTTGTGATCACGGCGGGCCACGAGTAACGATGGATGCGGAGATCACTTCCATGCCCGCTTATCGTGAAGACTTCCGCGAGCGTCCGCACTTCCAATTGACAGGCCTCCGCGCAAAAACCGTCGCAATGCGCTCGCTCCTGATGCTGGTCTGCGTTCTTGCCGTGGCTCCCAGGCCCGGACTTGTGCAGGAGTATGCCATCGGCGCCGACGTCTCCTTCCTCGCCAAGTGCGAGCAGGATGGTGTGGTCTTCAAGGAAAACGGCCAGCCCAAAGATGTCCTCGCGATTCTGCGCGAGCACCACTACAACTGGATCCGCCTGCGCCTCTTCCACGATCCCGCGGCCGCGCCTGACAAGCTGCCCAACGATCTCCCTTACACGCTGGCGCTCGCCCGCCGCGCAAAAGCCCTGGGCTTCCACATTCTCCTCGATCTGCACTACTCCGACAGTTGGGCCGATCCCGCCAAGCAACCCATGCCGGCAGCATGGACCAAACTCAATCACAAGCAGCTCGTCAAGCAGGTTTTTGTGTACACCCGCGATACCATCGCCGCATTTGCCAAACAGGGCATCACACCCGACATGGTGCAAGTGGGCAACGAGATTACCGGCGGCATGCTCTGGCCCGACGGCAAACTGCCCGATCATTGGGATCAATTTGTCGATCTGCTTCAAGCCGGAATCCGCGGCGTCAAAGCGGGCAGCCGTTCCGGGCGCCGGCCCCGCATCATGATCCACATCGAACGCAGCGGCGACTACGATGCCGCCGTCGCCTTCTTTGACCAACTCCTCGCCCGCAAACTGAAGTTTGACGTCATCGGCCTCTCCTACTATCCGAACTGGCACGGCGGTTTGCCCACCATGCAAAACAATTTGCGCAAGCTTGCCTTGCGCTATCGACGTCCCATCATCGTGGTGGAGACGGCCTATAACTGGACGCCGGGCCGCGCCACCGGCAAGAGCCAGGAATTTCCCGAGACTCCCGAGGGCCAGCTCGCCTTCTTGCGCGCAGTCAATGCCGCAGTCCGCGCCGTTCCCGATGGCCTTGGCAAGGGCGTCTTCTGGTGGGAGCCCGCGGCGGAGGGCGGCTTGCGCGGCCGCAGCTTCTTTTCGAACGACGGCAACGTCCTGCCCGTGATCGCGGCCTTCGACTCGCCGTAAGAAGGCGTGTTAGCGGGGTTAGCGGTGTTAGCAGAGCTAGACTGGAGGCAGGCAATGAACGAACAGCGCGTGGACGAACGACGGGGAGATGAACTGGCCGTCATGAAGGAAACCGCGAAGATCAAGGTCCTGATTGTCGACGATCACCCCATCATGCGTGTCGGCATCGCGGCCATCATCGATGCCACGCCCGATATGACCGTCGTTGCCCAGGCAGGCAGCGGTGAAGAGGCCGTCGAGCTTTTCGAAAAGCATCTGCCCGACATTACGCTCATGGACCTGCGCCTGCCGGGAATCAGCGGCGTCGAGGCCATCCGCATCGTCATGTCGCGCCATCGCAACGCCAAGTTTGTCGTCCTCACCACTTATGAGGGCGACGAGGACATTCATCAGGCGCTCGAAGCCGGCGCGCGCAGTTACATCATCAAGGGCATGCCGCACGAAGCCCTGATCGGCGCCCTGCGCCGCGTCCATTCCGGCGGCCGCTTTCTGCCCCAGCCGGTGTCTCGCGCCCTTAACGCGCGCATTCCCAACTCCGATCTCAGCGCCCGCGAGCGCGAGGTGCTCGATCTCATCGTGCGCGGCAAGAGCAACAAGGAGATCGCATCCGATCTAGGCATCACCGAGTCCACCGTCAAGTGCCACGTCAGCGTGATCCTGATGCGCCTGAACGTTGACGATCGCACCCAGGCAGTCGTGACCGCGCTGCAACGCGGCCTCATCCATTTGTAGACACCGTTCAAGCCCAGCACGAATCTCGGGTGCCCCATCCTTTCGCGCCATTTGCGAAAGGGTGGGACAGCACGAACCTCAACCCACCTCGTTCAGCCGGACGCAAACCTTGAACGATTCACCACACAACCGATTGAAAACGCTTCCACTTAACAAACAGAAACTCAGCCCCCAGCGCGCCCTCCCTGCCCGCGAAGAGAACCCCCGAACCGCACTGCACGCGTGCTAAAATCGCTGTCACTGGCGTACGCTGTCACTGGAAAGACCATGATCGATGCTGTAGTCGAGTACGGAACTACGCCCAACCTGACCGCGGACATGATTCGTGCGCAGCTCGACCTGGTCGTACGCGACGAGGTCTTTCGTACCAGCAAACGCTCCGTGGCTTTTCTCAAATATGTGGTCGAGCAAACGCTGAACGGGTCGGCCGACCTCATCAAGGAACGCACCATCGGGGTCGAGGTTTTCGACAGACATCCCTCCTACGACACCAACGTCGATCACATCGTGCGCACCGCGGCCACGGAACTGCGCAAGCGCCTCGCCACCTATTACGTCGACGAAAAACATCGCGGCGAGCTGCGCATGGGTCTGGTCCCGGGCTCTTACGTCCCGCGCTTCGCGCTTCCCGGCCAGGGCCGACACACCCTTATCGATCCTGAATCGGAAACTGAAGCGGCCGACGGCGGGCTCGAATCTCATAGCGCCCACATCCACTTCGGGCCTGTTCCCCTGGCTGGCAGCAAGACATCTGCGAAAGCGGCTCCCAATCGGCGGCGTCGCTATTGGGGCCTCCTGTTCGTTGCCGCTGCCTCGCTTGCGGTTGCGCTGGGATACAACTGGCTCCATAAAACCAACCCTGAGGATCTCTTCTGGAAGCCGGTGCTCGACACGCCGGGCCCGGTTCTTGTGGCCGTGGGCGATCACCCCAACGGCCCTCCCACCGTGCCTGCCGCCGATGGAACCAGCAGCACGGTCACCCCGGTTCCCAGCTCGGATTCGTCGCAGACCGTGCCTTTTGCTGACACCGTCACCATCGCCCGCGTGGTTGGCGCGCTCGAGGCCCGCAACAAACAAGTCGTCATCCGCAGGGGCAGTGCCAGCTCCTTCTCCGATCTCCGCGAGGGCGCCGTGGTGCTCATTGGCGCCTTCAATAATGAGTGGAGTCTCCGTCTCACCCGCCAACTCCGTTACAGCCTGGCCATGGATCCGGACCAGCACCTTATCTATATTCGGGATGCAAAAAACCCTGCATCGCGCACCTGGAGCTGGGGCACCAATCAGCCGCGCGAACCGGTCACTGGCGCCAACAGCCCCAAGTTGCAGGACTTCGCCCTGATCTCTCGTATTCGCGATTCGGAGACAGGCCATGTCGTGGTAGTGGTCGGCGGGCTCTATACTTACGGCACTGAAGCTGCCGGTGAGTTTCTCACCAATCCCGATCTCATGCAGGCCATCGCCACCCAGGCGCGGCCCGGCGGAGGCAGTCAAAACCTGCAGATTATCCTGGGAACCACGGTCACCGACGGCACTCCGGGACCGCCCAAGGTGCTTGTCGTCTCCGCAGAGTAGCCCCAAATCGGGCGTTAGCCACTCTCCGAGCCCCGCGCCCATAACAAATATCAAATGAGCAAGATACAGTGATTCCTGACAGTCAGGGACGGTATCTGTCTATCCAAGTGTTAATTCGATTTACTAAAAACGCCAGGATTCACCAATCGGTTCGTCCGTACGCGTCTGTTTACGGCGCGGCAATTCCGTTTCGGCCGAACTGACGATTGAAAAAGATTCAGGAGGCTGACATGAGAGCTCTTGTCAAACTGTTGGGCAGTTTGGCAGTCATAGGCGCGGTGTGCATCTGCGCACCGTGCGGGCTGCACGCGCAGGGATTCGGGAGCATCAACGGTACGGTGACAGACGCCACAGGCGCAGTCGTCGGGGGCGCCGATGTCACAGCCACCCAGGTCTCGACAGGGATTTCCCAGAAGACCAGGACAGGCGGTGAAGGCAACTACGTATTTCCTGATTTGGCGCCTTCCGCCTACAACATCTCCGTCAGCCGCGCTGGTTTTGAGCTGTACACGGAGAGGGATGTGCAGCTTCGCGCCGACGCCGCAGTCACGGTCAACATCACGCTCAAGCCGGGCAAGGCCACCGAGACGGTGACGGTGAGCGCCGACAACGCCCAGGTGGACCTCACAACTGGTACCTTGTCGCAGGTCATCGGCACCGCCCAGGTCAACGATCTTCCGCTCAACGGCCGCAACGCTGCCGCACTCACTGAGGAGGTGGCCGGCATTACCATTGCGCCCCCCGCTCAGGCCGACCAGGGAAACACCAAAACCTTCCCCATGGTCGTCACTATCTCCGCCAACGGCACCTTCGTCGGGCAAACCAATTACATGCTCGATGGCGGCAATAACATCGACGAATATACCAACGTCAATATGCCCTTCCCCATGCCCGACTCGGTGCAGGAGTTCAGCATCGAAACCAATAACTACAGCGCCCAATACGGCCAGAACGCCGGCGGCGTGGTCAATATCATCACCAAGAGCGGCACCAGCAAGTATCACGGCGACATGTTCGAATATGTCCGCAACCGCGCACTCAATGCGGCCAACTACTTCACCTACAGCGCCGCAACCAACTCCAAGACCGTCGATCCGCTCAAGCGCAATCAGTTTGGTGGCACGGTGGGAGGGCCCCTCGAGATTCCGCACCTATTCCACAGCAACAAGACATTCGGGTTCTTTGGATATCAACGCACCATCAATCACGGCGCCTCGGCATCCACCAGCACCACTTTGCCCACCATCCTCCAGGCCGGCGCGAATTCGTCCGGCGGAGCGCCGGGAACCAATAACCTGGTGTTCACCGACTGCGTCTCCGATCCGCTGGATCCTGGCGGGACGAACCTGGTCACCCCCACGATCACTTGTCCCTCCGGCACTTCGAATGTGTGGAAGCCCGCGGACCTCAGCACGGTCACGAAGAACCTGCTGACCTATCTGCCCGCCTTGACTTCCACCGGCTCGCAGTTCCTCATCAAGCCCAACATCTACACCCAGGCCGAGATCACGGGCCGTGCAGACACCGAGTTGACGCCGAAGGACAAGCTGACTTTCCGCTATTTCTCCGACGCCTACATTCTCACCGGCGTGCTCAATACGGCGAATCTGCTCACCTATCAGGACGGAGCCGCCAACCACTATTACAACGGGCTGATCTCTGAGACCCATACCTTCAGCGATCGCATCGTCAACAACTTCATCCTCAGCGATCAGGTTGACAACGACGCCCGCGGACCCATCTCCAGCAGCGTCGACGCGGCCGACCTCGGCGTCAACGTCTGGCAGCCGGCGTACAAGCAGATCAATCAGATTCAGGTGCAGCCCACCGGCAATTACTTCAACATCGGCGACAATCCGCAGGCGTTCTTCCGCCGCGGCAACTACACTCTCACCGACGATATCCACTTCCTGATGGGAAAACATAACATCGACGCCGGTTTCCACGGCGAGGTGGCGAAGGTCGACATCAACAACCTCTTTGAGCAGCCGGGACAATTCAACTTCAATGGCAACGTCTCCGGCGACCCCATGGCCAGCTTCCTGTTCGGGTATCTCTATCAGTTCAACCAGGCCTCGGGACAGTTCTTCAATGTGCGCGGCAAGTTCATCGGCGCGTATGTTCAGGACAGCTGGAAAGCCAGTCCTCGCCTCACGCTCGACTACGGCATCCGCTATGAGCCGTTCAAGCCGTGGCACGAAATGCAAGGGCGCATGGGCAGCTTCTTCCCAACGTTGTGGGCATCGAATACGCATTCCAAGGTTTATCCCAACGCGCCTGCCGGAATGCAGTTCGCGGGCGATCCCGGTTTCAATCCCAATGGAGTCGCCTCGGCTTACAACCACTTCATGCCCAGGCTTGGCTTTGCCTACGATGTCTTCGGCAACGGCAAAACAAGCGTGCGCGGCGGCGCCGGGACCTTCTTCGACAGCCGCATCAACAGCACCCTGTTCAACATCTACTCCAACCTGGCGCCGTTCATCACCTCGGTAGCTCTCCAATCCGGCTCCTACTCCATGAGTTTTGCGAATCCGTACGTCACGGCTGGGGTCACCAATCCCTTCCCGGCGGCTCAGCCGCCTCCGTCCACGGCGCCGATTTCCGCTTCGCAGAGCTGGCTCACTTACGATCCCTACAAGGGCTTCCACGATCCGCTTACCTACGACTGGAATCTGGCTGTCGAGCAGCAGTTGTCGAATAGCTTCTCCATGCGCGCAGCCTATGTGGCCGAGCACAGCAGTCACGAGTGGCAGGATCTTGAGCTGAACCCGGTTGTGAGCGGAACCCGCATCTTCAATCAGGCGGGCTGCTCCACTACCAACAGTTGCTACCCCGGCACCATCACCGCGGCCAACACCGGCGGCAACACCAACTACAACTCGCTGCAGATCTCCGCCGAGCAGCGGGTCCGCTACGGCCTCACCCTGCTGTTCAACTACACCTGGTCCAAAGCCCTCAACAATCTGCCCTGGAACCAGGCGGCTACGTCGATCGGCAACAACAACTCTTTCGTCTACCCCATTACCGCTCCGAACTTCAAGCAGTTGGACTACGGAGCTGCGGACTTCGACCATCGCAATGTCCTGGCCACGTCCTACGTCTATACCATTCCCAAGGTCCTCAACGATGCGCCCGGCGCCGCCAGGTACATCGTCAACGGCTGGTCCACAACCGGCCTCATCCAGTACCGAAGCGGCGATCCGCTGACCGTCTTCTCGAGCAGCAACAACCTCGACGGCTCCGGTCAGAGTCGCGATCGCGCCGTATACAACAGCGGCGGAGCTTACGGCAGCGCCGCCTGCGCCGTGGGAGCTGCGAACTGCAAGGGGTGGCTGAATACGGCCGCCTTCGCGAACCCCGCCGCCGGCGGCTTCGGAAATGTCGTCAAGGGCTCGTTCGTAGGACCGCACTACGTGGACTGGGATGCCAGCATTGCTCGCAAATTCCCATTCACCGAACGGTCCTCGCTCGAGTTCCGCGCCGAGTACTTCAACCTGTTCAACCACACCAACCTGGGTGATCCCGGCACCACCGTCGGTAGTTCCCTGGGCAAGATCACCAGCACCAGCCCCCAGAATTGGTCGGGCACGGCTCCGCAGAACGATCCGCGTATCGCCCAGTTGTCATTGAAGCTGGCTTTCTAACTCACCGGGGAGTGCAGCTCAGTGCCGCACTCCCCATTGCATTGCACGCTCTGACTTCGGTATCCATTTCGCTCGTTGCAGCAGTTTGTCGCAGCAGTTTGTCATTGATCGAGTGCCGAATTTTGAGGGGCCCGAGAGGCCGCTCTTATCTCCGAATGCAACCTGAGCAGAACGTGAAGGCCACTCGATGATTGCGACGGCAGGACGGGAACTACACGACCGGCTAATTGGAAAGCTGCTGGCGCTCTGCCTTTCGGCGTTCACCATCTCTGCGTTGGCGCAGGCCTCCCGGCCCGCCGCCGAAGGCGTTTACCGCAACCCCATCCTCTTCGCCGATTACTCCGACCCCGACGTCATCCGCGACGGCGCCAACTACTATCTCGTCGCGTCCACCTTCCATTTCGTTCCCGGAATTCCCATTCTGCAATCCACTGACCTGGTCCATTGGACCATCGTCGGCCACGTCGTCGATCGCCTCACCATGGACCCGCGCTACAGCATGGTGGGCGGCAATCGCTACGGCAAAGGCGTGTGGGCGCCCTCCATCCGGAAACACAACGGCCTCTATTACGTTTATTTCCCCACTCCCAATGAAGGCATCTTCGTCAGCACCGCAACCCAGATCACCGGTCCGTGGAGCGATCCCGCCGTCGTCATCGCCAAGCCCGACCTGGAGGACCCCTGCCCCTTCTGGGATGACGATGGCAAAGCCTACCTGATCCACTCCGTCACGGGCGCAGGCCCGCTCATCCTGCACCGCATGTCGCCCGACGGCAAGCATGTGCTCGATGCCGGAAAAATCATCGTGCAGGACCCCGAGCATCTGCCGGTCCTCGAAGGCCCCAAGCTCTATAAGCGCAACGGCTACTACTACATCTTTGCCCCCTTCGGAGGCGTCGGCGTGGGAGCGCAGGTGGTGTTGCGCTCGCGCCAAATCTATGGCCCCTACGATTACCGCGTCGTGCTGGCGCAGGGTTCCACCAGCATCAACGGCCCGCACCAGGGCGGTTATGTCGAAACTCCCGATGGCGAAGGCTGGTTCGTGCACTTTCAGTCCGACGGTGCCCACGGCCGCATCGTGCATCTCGAGCCGGTGCGCTGGCGGGACGACTGGCCCATCATCGGCGCCGACCCGGACGGTGCCTCAACCGGGCAGCCCATTCCCTCCGGCCCCATCCCTGACCATTCCACCGCGCCCTCGGTACAGCGTCCGCAAACCTCCGACGATTTCAATGAGACCGTGCTCGGCCCGCAGTGGGAGTGGAACCATAATCCCGACGACGCCCATTGGTCTCTCGGCGCGCGCCCCGGCTATCTCCGGCTAATCCCCATGCCCGCGGAGGGCCTGCTTTCCGCGCGCGACACTCTCACCCAGAGCATGCAGGACAACTCCTTCGAGTTCACCGTCCGCGTGGACTTGAGTGGAATGAAACCTGGCGTGCACGCCGGCCTCGCCATGTTTGAGCAATCCGCCAGCGGTCTTGAGATTGTGCAATCGAGCAGCGCGCGGCGGCTCAGTTTCTTCCATCTTTCGGAGCGCGTCGCGGGCCCCGCGCTTGCTCAAAAACTGATCCAGCTCCGCGTGCGCGTCAGCGGCGATCAGGCCCTCTATTTCTACTCGCTCGACGACGGCAAGACCTTCCATCCGCTCGGCACGGCCACGCCCATCCGCTTCAGTTGGTGGAAAGGCTCGCGGCCCGCTCTCTTTGCCTGGACCACGCTCAGCTCCGATCCCGGCGTCGTCGATTTCGACTGGGTCCACTACCAGCCCCTGGCTCCCAATCCCTGGTAAGAATCGAGAGCCGTGATTCGCGATCACCGTCGGCCGTTGCGGCGGATTGTCCACGACCCACCCTTCACGGCCCACGCGTTTTTCTCGTGCAAGGCCTATCATCCTGCGTGCTACAATTTGCCCACATCGTACGCCATGACGGAACCTTCCTCTCTAGCCCATACGTTCGTTGAAGTGATTGCCCCTGACCAGACCCGTCAGACCATCACCGTCACGCATTCCCCGTTCCTCATCGGGCGCGGCGAAACCGACAACAGCGTTGCGCTCACCGATGGCCGTATCTCGCGCCGTTGCGCCGCCATTGTCATGGACGACTCGGGCTATCACCTCGACGACCTCGGCAATCGCTACGGCGTATTTGTGAATGGCGCCAAGGTGCAGCAGGAGCCCCTCCGCGACGGCGATCAGATCGGCTTCGGTATCGACGACAGTTACCACGTCGTCTTTCATGTGGGCTCTGCTCCCGACGTGCCCGCGCAGCCCGAAGTTGCCAGCCTGCTCACCCGCATCGGCACGCTTTCTGACCTGGCCAGCTCCGGAACCTCCGGCGGATTGAGCAAGCTCAATCTTCTTCTTGAAGCATCTTCGCTGCTGCACTCCCAGCTCCCGCTCGATTCCGTGCTCGGTTCCATGCTCGATCACGCCATCTCCATCACCCACGCCGATCGCGGCCTGCTCATCGAGCCCGACGCCTCCGGCGTCATGCGCGTTCATCTCGCCCGCAGCAACAAGGGCGAAAATCTCGCCCCTGAGGCCATCAACCCCAGCCAGACCGCTGTCAATCAGGCCATCAGTAAACAAAACAGCGTCATCACCGAAGACCTGAACCTTGCCGGCCTCGATTTAAAGTCCGCCGAGAGCGTGGTGGTGCAGGGCTTGCGCGCCGTGGTCGCCATTCCGCTCTATGCCTCATCGCGCGCCGTTGCCGATACCGGCGGCGACCTCAAGCACGGCACGCTGCTCGGCGTCATTTATCTCGATTCGCGCCGCATCGCGGCCTTCTCCGCCATCGACCGCCAGATTCTCGACGCCCTCGGCGGCCAGGCCGCCAGCATTCTCGACAATGCGCGCCTGGTAGAGAAGGAGCGCGAGCGCCAACGCCTCGAGCAGGAACTTTCCATCGCACGCACCATCCAGCAGGCGCTGGTTCCCCATGGCCTGCACGACTTTCCCCATCTCGCCGTCACCGGCGTGCATACTCCATGCACTGAAGTCGGTGGCGACTACTTCGACGTGGTCCCAGTCGACGAAGACCGTACCGCCTTCCTCATCGCCGACGTCAGCGGCAAAGGCCTGGGCGCGGCCCTGCTCACCACCATGCTGCAGGGCGCATTGTCGGGCCTCTCCATGGGCGCCGACCCCGTCAAGGTCTTCAACCACGTCAACAAATTTCTCTGCCGCCACAACGAAGTCGGCCGCTACGCCACCATGTTCATCGGTATCGTGGGCCGTGATGGCATGCTCGAATACATCAAGGCCGGCCATCCTTCTCCGCTCCTGCTGCGCAAGGGCCAGGTCACCGAGCTCTACAGCGAGGGCTCGTTCCCCGTCGGCCTCATCCCCGAAGCCGATTACGAATCCGCCCGCATGCAACTCGAGCCCGAGGACACCCTGTTCCTGTTCAGCGACGGCGTCACCGAAGCCGAAAACCCGAATCACGACCTTTTTGAGGTTTCAGGTCTTAGCCAGGCCCTCGAGGGCAAGGTGGATGTTCCCGTCGAGACCCTGCAGCAGTCGGTCCTGGAGGCCGTGAGCGCCTTTTCGCGCGGCGCCAGCCAGTCTGACGACATCACCCTGCTGGTAGTGCGCTACCGCCCGGCGCCTTGAAACACAATCGCGAAAATACGCGCCACACTTTCATAGAGGATTGATACAATCCACACCATGGCCGCGCAGACCTTCATAGGAAGATACGAAATCATCGCCGAACTTGGGCGTGGCGCAATGGGCAGCGTCTTCAAAGCCACCGACCCCGCGGTCGGCCGCACCGTGGCTCTCAAGACCATCCATTCCGCGGCCCTCAGCGGCGAGCAGAGCGAAGAATACCGCGCGCGTTTTTATCGCGAGGCCCGCGCCTCCGGCGTGCTGGCTCATCCCGGCATCGTGCCCGTCTTCGACGTGGGTGAGTGTGACGGAGCGCCCTTTCTCGTCATGGAGTTTGTTGAGGGACGCACCCTCGCCGACGCCATCAAGAAAGGCGAACGCTTCACCCTCGATCGCGTCTGCGAAATCGGCCAGCAAATCGCTGATGCCCTCGGCTACGCGCATCGCCAGGGCGTCATCCATCGCGACATCAAGCCCGCCAACATCCTCATGACCTCGCGCGAAGTCTACGGCAGCGAACGGCCCCGCATCACCGATTTTGGCATCGCCAAGCTCGCGGCCAGTGAGATCACCACCACCGGCCAGTTGCTGGGCACGCCTTCTTTCATGCCCCCCGAGCAGTTTACCGGCGCTCCCATCGACGGCCGTGCCGACCTCTTCTCCCTCGGCGTGATCCTTTATTCGATGGCCACCGGCGAGCAGCCCTTCCCCGGCGAAACCATGACCGCGGTCTCCTACAAGGTCGTCTACACCGAGCCCATCCCGCCCTCGAAGCTCAACCTTGCAATTCCCACGGGCCTGGAAGGCGTGATCCTGAAGTGCCTTGCCAAGAATCCCGGCAACCGTTATCAGACTGGCGAAGAGCTCGCGCAGGATCTTGCCACCTTGCGCGTCAATCCCAACGCCTCCATCATGCGAACCGACGCGTCGGCTGCATCCGCTGCCGATCCCAACGCCACGCTCGTGGCCGCGCCCAGCAGCATCTCGCATCCGTCTGCCATCGGGCCCGCCGCAATTGCGCAAGGGCCCGCCGCCGCTCAGCCAATCAAGCCCTCCAAGCCGCGAAAAATGGGACCCTTGATTGCCGCGGCTGTGCTCGTTGTTGCGGCAGCCGGCGCAGGTGCCTGGTATTACTTCGTCCATCTCCGGCAGCCTCAGCCGCAGGCCGTCACCGTTCCCCCCACGCAACCCGTCGCGCAACCGATAACCGCGTTCGGTAGTCCCGCTCTGCCTCCCTCCGGGCCGGAAACCACCACTCCGGCACCCGCTCCGGCCACCACGTCCAAGCCGACGTCTTCAAAACCCTCGCCCTCAAACACCAAGCCACAGCCTGTGGCCGCCAACACTTCCCCGCCGCCGGCCAATCCCGCTCCGGCATCGCAGTCGAAGCCCGCCGCCCCGGCGCCCGCAAATCCGCCGAAACCCGCAGCCTCGCAACCCGCTACCGCGGCCACCGACCCCCATAAGCTCGATCCCAACACCAACGCCAAATTCAAGATCGAGTTGAGCAAATTCCCCAACGGCGTGTCCCTCACCGTGGAGATGAATAAATCCGTGTATCTGCACTTCATCAGCGGCGACAAAACCGATCTCAATAATCTCTTCGTTCCGCCCGGTGTTCAAACCTTCCACGTCACCGCCCAAAACGGCGGCAAAGAGGTTGTCTCGAACATCGTCAGCAACGATTTCAAGGCCAAGAAGAAAAAGACCCTCAAGATTGAGTTGCGCAACCAGGGCACCGTGCCCGCTGGCGCAGCAGCTCCGCTCACCGCTGGCGCGCAGATCTTCATCTCGCTGTCCACCCCACTTTTTAACTAGGCGTTCACAATCCTCCAATACCATCGCTCTATCCCACGCCGGACGTGCAACTTGGGGCTGCCCGGCGCCGAAACTGAACTTTCCCCGCATCGAAGGAAGAGCGCAATGCAAATCTCCTCTGAAGAATTGGCCGGCGGCGTCACCCGTGTCGTCCTCGATGGCCGCATGGATATCGCCGGCGCAGCGGCTGTCAACATGAAGATGAACCTCCTCGCGGGCAGCGCCAAGAAACTTCTCATCGACCTGCAGAAGGTCGAATTCCTTGGTTCGATGGGTCTCGGCACCATTGTCCGTCCCGCGCGTGCGGTCAACAGCCGCGGCGGCAAAGTCGTCTTGTTTGCGCCCAACGAGATGGTGGAATCGGTTCTCAAGACCGCCGGTATCGATACCGTGATCCCGGTCCGCCACGATCTCGATGCCGCCATCGCCATGCTCGGATAAGCTATGCTCTGCTCACCGGCGGCCACCATGCCTGCGATCAACCCATCCCTACCCTCGCCCGAGCTGCGGCTGACCCTCAAAAGTCAGCTCGAGGACCTCGCCCGAGTCTGGCCCTGGGTCGAAGCGCTAGCCGCCCAAAATTCCGTTCCCGCCGTTACCCAGTTCGCCATCCAGCTCTGCCTTGAAGAAGCGCTCTCGAACATCGTCCGCCACGGCTATCATGGCCAGCCGAACCAGTCGATCACCATAGCTTGCGCCGTCGAATGCGCGCCAGCTGCCGCGGAACTCGTTTTCACCGTTGAAGATCAAGCTCCGCCTTTCGACCCCTTCGCCGCCGCCCCTGCCGCCGCTCCCACCTCCATCCAGGAACTCGAGCCCGGCGGCCAAGGCATTCGCCTGATGCAAAAATTCGCCAGCCGCCACGATTACCAGCAACTTCCCCACGGCAACCGCCTCACCCTTGCCTTCGCCATCCCGCCCTCCCCTAATCCCCAAGGCCCTGACTTCTAGTTCCCTTGGTCCCTGTTCTTACGCACCCCTTGCGGTATCATTGCGTCTATAAGGTATGCGCGGCTGGCTTCCCCTTTGCGGCCGTCTGGGTGGTGTGCTTGTCCCGACTCTTTCAACGTCTTGTCTTTGCAACTTCCGTGGTCATCTTCGCCGCTCTCGGTATTGGCTACATCCTTGGCGAGTTCGGTTATATCGGCGTGCACGCCGGCGACGAGCAGAATGCCGCATACAACCAGATGCGCGTCTACGCTGAAGTCCTGCGCAAGATTCAGAACTATTACGTCGTCGAGCCCAACATCCCCGAGGTCACCAACGGCGCGCTCCACGGCCTGCTCGACTCGCTCGATCCCGATTCCAGCTACCTCTCGGCGACCGAGTACAAGATCTATAAGGACCGTCCCGCCACCGACAACGCGCAGATTGGCCTCACCGTATCCAAGCGCTTCGGTTACGCCACCATCGTCAACGTGCTGCCCGGCTCGCCCGCCGATCAGAACCATCTCCGCGACGGCGATGTGATCGATCTCATTGAAGGCCAGTCCACGCATGATCTTCCCCTGGCTCTGGTGCGCTTCATGCTCGAAGGCAAGCCCGGAACCACAGTGACGATCTCCGTGGTCCGCCCCTTCAAACCCGATCCGGACAAGATCACGCTCACCCGCAGCATCCTGGCCACGCCCGCGCTCGGCGAGCAGCTCTACGAGAATGCAACCATCCTTTACCTCAAGCCGGGCGTGCTCACTGCCGCGCGTGTGGACGATCTCGCCGCCCGCATCAAGGGCGCAGGCAAAGGCCACAAGATTCTCCTCGACTTGCGCGACACCACCGGCAGCGATCCGCAGCAGGGATTGCGCCTGGCCAACTTCTTCATCAAGCAGGGCACCCTGGCCACCCTCGTGGGCCAGAAGTTTCCCCAGCAGACTTTCACTGCCGACCCCGCGCAGTGCCTGACGGACGCCCCGGTCATCGTCCTGGTCAACCGCGGCACCTACGGCGCGCCTGAGCTTACGGCTGCTGCCATCGAAGGTCTCAAGCGCGGCGATGTCGTCGGCGAGCGCACCTTCGGCGAGGGTGCGGTACAAAAAACCATCGACCTACCCGACGGCGGCGCGCTCATGCTCACCATTGCCAAGTATGAGGACCCCGGCGGCAAGAAGATTGAGGACGATGCCGTCACCCCCACCGTTGTGGTCGCCGGCCCCGAAGACACCGACGAGCCCATGCCTGCTTCCAATGCCGACGATCAGTTGAATCAGGCACTTTCGCTGCTCAAGGCCAAGACCAGCTAAGTCTCCGAAAGCTGACCAGGCACGAAAAGCGGGTGCCCCACCTTCGCGACGTTTTTGTTTTTGTCGCTAAGGCGGGATAGCACGAACCCCAACCCACCCCTCTTAACTCAGCACAGAACATGGGTGCCCCACGTCCCGATTTTGGGACGTGGGATAGCACAAACCCAAACCCGCCCTTCAACCCAGCACGGAAAGGGGTGCCCCAGGACCTGTCCTGAGCGCAGTCGAAGGATCTCAATTCTGAGACCTGGGATGGCACAAACCTCAACTCATTCCTTCACCTCCGCACGAACTCCCGCATTCGAGCCCCATTCCCGCTCTTGCATGCCGTGGTGCATTCAGCCACGCGCGCCGTTAATCCACTTCGCTCCAGTGCTAGCCTTAGAGTGAACGCTGTTCCGCGACACTTTGCGGCGCAGCGCCTTTGAGGCCTGACCTGCCTTGGCTGTTACGCCCCATCAGCCGCCGTCCAAGCTGCGGCTCGAATCTCGCGCTGCCGCAACGCGCCTCACAATCCGCGCCGTTGACCCCGAGCGCCATGTCCTCGCTCCCCCGCTCCCCGAGCATCGCCGCCGCAAGCTGGCCGGCCGTTCAGCGCTGGCCGCGCTACTCATTCTCGCTGCCGCTACGGGTTCGCTCGCCGGCCTCACCCTCGTCTACTCCGTCAACCTGCCGCAAATTCAGGAGCTCGAGCAGTACCGCCCCTCCACCACCACCGATCTCTACGATCGCGAAGGCCGCATCATCGGCTCCTTCGCGCTCGAGCGCCGCGAGGTTGTCGGCTACGACGGCTTCGCGCCCGTTCTGCGCCAGGCCGTCATCTCCACCGAAGACAAAAACTTTGAGTCCCACTGGGGCATCAATGTCTTTCGCGTGGCCGGCGCAGCCTGGCACGACATCCGCTCGCATGGGCGTGCCCAGGGCGCGTCGACACTCACCATGCAGTTGGCGCGCAATCTCTTTCTCTCCTCCGATCGCACCGCCGGGCGCAAAATTCAGGAGGCCTATCTCGCCATCCAGATCGAGCGCGCCTTCACCAAGCAGCAAATCTTCACCCTCTACGCCAACCAGATCTATCTCGGCAGCGGCATGTACGGCTTCGAGGCCGCATCGGAGTACTTTTTTTCGAAGCACGCCAAAGATCTCACGCTGACTGAGGCCGCGCTTCTCGCCGGATTGCCCAAGGGTCCCGTTGCTTTTTCGCCCGTCCTCAATCCCGAACGCGCCCTGCGTCGCCGCAATCTCGTGCTCAGTGAAATGGAGTCCGACGGCGTTATCACCCACGCACAGGCCGAAGCGGCGCGCAACGCTCCGCTCGGCCTCAACATCGCGCAGCCCGTGGGAGCCGTGGCTCCGTGGTTCCAGGAAGAAGTGCGGCGCGAGCTCGACAAGCACTTCGGCTCCGATGAAGTGCACGAGGCCGGCCTTCGTGTCAACACCACGCTCGATCTCGACCTGCAGCAAGTCGCCAATCGTGCCGTGGCCGACGGCGTGGCCGCTTACGAGCGTCGCCACGGATGGCGCGGCAAGCTGGAGAATATCCTCTCCAAAGGCGAGACGCTCGACTCCTATCGTCATCCCGACTGGGCCATCACCGCCGGTCCCGGTGACTACATCCATGCTCTGGTCACGCGCGCGCTCCCGCTCGAAATTCAGGCGCGCACAGGCCCTTCCGATCAGCCCGGCTCTGAAATTGTGCTCCTGCCCGCCGACTGGCAATGGACCGGCCAGCGCTACGGCGACGCCATCGCCAAGCCCGGTGACATCATTTACGTCCGTCTCACCGCGGCCACTGAAGGCGGCATGCGTCACGCTTCGCTCGAGCAGGACTCCGGCGCAGAGGGCGCGCTGCTGGCCATGGACAACACCAGCGGCGACATTCTCGCCATGGTCGGCGGCCGCGATTACGCGCTCTCCGTCTTCAACCGCGCAACACAAGCTGAACGGCAGACCGGCTCCAGCTTCAAGCCCTACGTCTACACCGCCGCGGTCGAAGATGGCGTCAAGCCCACCGACATCATCGTTGACGGTCCGGTGCGTTTCGGCGATTACGTTCCTCACAACTACAAGAACGACTACAAGGGCGCCATGACCGTCGCCAGTGCCTTCGCCGAATCGCGCAACATTCCCGCCCTCAAGCTGGCCGCGCGCGTGGGCATTCACAATGTCATCGATGTGGCGCACCGTTTCGGCGTCACATCCAACATTCCCGCCTATCTGCCCGTCGCATTGGGCGCAGTCGAAATCACGCTCGAGGAGCAGGTCGCCTCCTACGCGGTCTTCCCCAACGACGGCATTCGTGTGGCTCCGCGCCTCATTCGCAAAGTTTCCAACGCCGACGGCATCACGCTCTGGCAGGAGACGCCGGCCGTCAACCAGGTCATCGGCCAGCAAACCGCGCGCACCATGATGACGCTGTTGCGCGGCGTCACCGCGCACGGCACCGGCGCCGCGGCCGCGCAGTTGAACCACCCCCTCGGCGGCAAAACCGGAACCACATCGGACTTTACCGACGCGTGGTTTCTGGGCTTCTCGCCCTCTGTTACCTGTGGTGTGTGGGTGGGTTACGACAGCCGCGAATCCCTCGGCAACAAGGAAACCGGCGCAGTCACCGCGCTTCCCATCTGGATCAACTTCATGCGCGCCGCCATCGTCGGCAAAGACGACGAAAAATTCCCCGGCGACGACGAAAATGCTCCGCCAGGCAGAGCGGCTAACCTGCCGCCCGTAAAACCGCCCCTTCCAGCGGCCGCACCAAAATCAGCCGGGCCTGCCCAGCAACGCACTCCTCTAGTCAAACCCGCGCTCGCTCCAACACAAAATCCAGCGACGAACCCGGCAAACAAATTCGCCGTCAAGCCGGCATTGCCCCCAAGGCCCTGACGCATCGCAGCAAGATCTAAAACGTTCTCTTCAACTCCGCGCAGAAAGCGGGTGCCCCACATCTCGATTTTGAGATGTGGGGAAGCAAAAACCTCAACCAATCTATTTCAACTCACCACAAAAAGCGGGTGCCCCACCTTCGCGACGTTTTTGCTTTTGTCGCTAAGGTGGGAAAGCACGAACCTAAACCCACCTCCGCCAGCTCAGCACAAAATCGGGTGCCCCACATCTCGATTTTGAGATGTGGGAAAGCACACTTGTTGGAACCAGGAGCTGGAAGCTAGGAGCTGAGCTAGAAGCTAGAAGCGCAAAGTACCGCTTCGCCCGCGCCACGTCCTTGAGAATCTGCTCCTTCAGCGCCTCCGGCGACGGCCACTCGCGCTCGCCGCGCAGCCCCAGCAGAAACTCGAGTTCAATCGGCGTCTCCTCGCCAATTTCCACCGGCTCAAAATCCAGAATGTGCGTTTCCACCGCGAACGACGCCGCGCCGAACGTCGGCCGGTTGCCCACATTCGTCACCGCCTGGAACGCGCGGTCCGCAATTTTCAGCCGCGTTACGTAGACGCCGAAGCCCGGCAGCAACCCGTCGTACGCCGCCAGATTCACCGTAGGCACCAGCAGCCGTGTGCCAATGCCGCGCCCGCGCGCCTGCGTGGAGAGTACCGTGAACGGCCGGCCCAGCATCCATCGCGCCCGCCGCACATCGCCCGCTGCCACCAGCGCGCGAATCGCCGAACTGGAAACTTCCATCCCGCGCACGCACACTGCTTCGTGCACGCATACTGTGAAGCCCCACTCCGCTCCCATCACCGCCAGTTCCTCGATGCCGGCTGCCGCGCCGTGCCCGAAGCGGAAGTTCTGTCCCTCGTGCACGCTCCGCGTTGCGAGCGCACCCACCAGAATCCGCTCCACAAATGCCCGCGGCGGGAGACATGCCAACGCCTCGTCAAATTTCAAAACCAGCGCCGCGTCGATTCCCGTCTCCGCCAGCAAGCGCAGCCGTTCGGCATTCGGCGTAATCAGCCGCGGCGCTTTGTCCGGCCGCAAAAACTGTTCCGGGTGCGGATCGAACGTAATGGCAACGGCCTTCGCTCCAGCGCCGCGCGCCTCGGCCGTCACCGCAGCAAGAATCTCCCGGTGCCCGCGATGCACGCCGTCGAAATTTCCCACCGCCGCCACCGTGGGGCCGAATCCCGCCGGAATCTCCGCGAGCGAGTGAAACACCCGCATCTCATTTGACCCGGCGCCGCCGCTCATAGCGTCACGGGCACGCTCAACCCGTCGTAAGCCAGCTTCGCGTTCTCCGGCAAGGTGCGATTGGTTTCTTCGTGGCCCAGGTCGTGCGCAATATGCGTAAACCAGGTTTGCCTGGCGCCGATGCGCCGTGCCCACGCGAGCGCTTGTTCCAAAGTCGCATGGCTGGGATGCGGCTGATGGCGCAACGCCGAAAGCCCCAGCACTTCGACGCCCTCTAAAAGCGCAAAGCTCGATTCCGGTATTGCACTCACGTCCGTCATATACGCCGCATTACCAAAGCGATATCCGTTGATCGGCATCTCTCCATGCAGCAGCGGAATGCGTACAAACTCCACGCCATATACTGCGTTGCGCTCGGTCAGCGGCTTCAGTTCCAGCCGCGCCCGCGTAGGATACGTGGCTTGCGGCGAGAAGGTGTACGAATAAACCTGCTGCAGAACGGCCGTCGTCTGCGCATCGGCGTAGAGCGGAATCGGCCCGCCCCTCCGCTGCGCGATAAAGCTCAATGGCCGCAGGTCGTCCATGCCCAGAATGTGGTCGGCATGCGCATGCGTGTAGAACACCGCGTCCACATGCGTCAGCTTTTCGCGGAGCGCCTGCTCGCGGAAGTCCGGGCCGGTATCGATCACCACCACGCGCTCCGCATCCGTCTCCGGCTCGCGCCAGCGAATCAGCACCGACGGCCGCAAACGGCGATCATGCGCATCCGTCGAACGTGCACACCGCGCACGTACATGCCAGCGTCGGAACCCCCATTGAGGTTCCCGTGCCCAGAAATGTGAGGGTAGCGTTCATTGGCATTGTGAAAAAGGTGAGTGTCGGTAAAGAGTGGTCAATGTGAGTGCGGGTGTGTGAACCGCGTGCGCCGATCACTCACACTCGCACTCACACTGTTCCCTAGCTTTTTGCCGGTGGTGGCGGCGGCACGCTGGACACAGTCACCATGCTGGTCAGCTCCAGGAAGGCCATGCGCAATTCAAACAGCACCGAATCCAGCATGCGATCCTCGGCCTCCGTCAGGTTGCCCTTGGTCTTCTCCGCCAGAACGCCCAGCAGATCAATGGTGGCTCGCGCGCCCATAATGTCTACCCGCGGCCGCTGGCCCTCCTGTGCGCCCGCGCCCATCTGCAGCATCGCGCTCAAATAGAACTGCTGCACCAGGTGCTCGAATCCCACTGGCGGCTGCGGGCCCACTGTCGGATTTTGTGCGCGAATCAGGTCTTCGAGCCGTTGCGCTGAAGCGTCGTACGCGGCCTTCTGCTGGCTGCTTTCCTCGGCCGTCGGCGCTGCGGGCAGTTCGTCCGTCAACTGCTGTTCCGCCATCTCTTTGGGCGCCTGCGCTTCCGCCTCTTGTTTGGCCTCGTTGACCACCAGGCGTGGCCCCGGCGCGGGTTCACCGGATGCGGGTGCAGCCGTCTTCTCTGGTGCAGCGGGCTGCGCACCGGCTTCCCCGCTCTCTTTTTCTTCCTCCGCCTTCATCTTGCGGCGGTCGATCACTTCGAATTTCGGCGTATCGCTCATATCTACAAGTTTCTCATTTGTGGGGTCTTTCGCTCCACTCGGACCCCAGAGCAGGAACCCCAACCAACCTCTTTCCACTCAGCACGAAAAGTGGTTGCCCCACATCTCGATTTTGAGATGTGGGAAAGCACGAACCTAAACTCACCTTCAAACCAGCACAAACATCCTGTGCCCCATCCTTTGGCGCTTTTGCGAAAGGGTGGGAAACCAGCAAAATATCGGCGATGTCCTGCCGCGCTATCCCTGTCTCTTGCCCAGCCTGGGCGGCGCAGTCAGAATGCTCGCCGTTCCCTCAATTGCCCCAGCCTTGTATTGGAAGCTTTGGCTCTTCGCCTCTGCCTCCGCGCGGATCATGCCCAGCGCAAACATCCGCGCTCCGCTTTTCAGTGGCAACTCCGCTGCGCTTGTGATCGTTCCCGCAACCGTCCCATCTTCCAGCGTCAGCTCCGTGCCGTTTGCCGGCACAGGCCCCGCCAACTCCAGCGGGCGCAGGTGCCGATGCACGTTGCCCCGCGTCCGGATGCGCTCCACAATCTCCTGGCCCAGGTAGCAACCCTTGCTGAAGTGCAGCGCCCGCATCTGCGCCGTCTCCTGCGGCAGGTCGCGCTCCACCATATCGATCCCGTACGCCGGAATCCCTTCGGCAATCCGAAATGCCTCGAGTGAAGCCGCACCCACCGGCATCGCTCCGCCCGTGCGCAGGCACGACCACAATTTGGCCAGTCCTGCCGTCGGCAGCCAGAACTCATAGTGCGGCGCCAGCACGCCGTAGCCGCGCAGGATCCGCAATTCCCAGCCGTTCCATTCCACGCTGGTTCCTGCCATCGCGCTCGTGATCACCGGCAGCCCCACGCGTTCCAGCACTTCGGGCGCCAACGGGCCGCTCACTCCAATTGCCGTCTCCGAACCCGCTTCGCCCACTTGTTCGTCGCCCAGCGGAATCAGCTCTACATCGTCCATGATGATGAACCGGTTCAGGTGCGCCAGCAGCTTGTCTGCCTGGTCGGCTGCAATCTCCAGTTCCAGTTCCGATTCCCCGGCAAACGGCGTGCCCAGCAACGGGTCTTCACCATGATTTCCGCCGCCATTCCCATGTTTCGCCCCGTCCGCGGGGATGCGGCGCTGCGGCGATTGCTCCTCGCCCCCACGCCACACCGTCAGGTCGCCCTGGATGTGCCCCTGCGCATTCAGCACCAGGTTCCAGGCCCCCGTATTCGGGAACAAGTCGTTCACCGTATTGCTCACCATCCCGCTCAGCCAGCGGAAACGGTCGGTCCCGCGTACCTCCACGCGCCGCATCCAGCCCAGGTCGTGGAGCGCGGCTCCAGTCGCCAATGCCGCTATTTCCACCTCAGGTGCGTCCAACTGTCGTGGAGTCAACGCGCCGTGGTAAACGGCAAGTTCATGCAGTGTGTGTGCGGATTCAAGCAGGGAGACCAGTGCAGTGGCCTGCAGGTTTGCGGCAAAATCGGACTTGAGCATAGAAGCGTTTCCAGCGTTTCCGCGCCGTTTTTAGCGAATTCATGGCGCAGAACCGCTCCCTGATTATAGCCTTGAAGTGCACGGCTGAAATGGCCCGGACGGGGCAGTTTCGTAAGTGGCAGTTACTTAGTGAATGGGCACAAATTTTAACCCCTCAGGCCAGGAGGGAGCAGGGGCCTACAGGCCCCTGAATGTAGCAGAAAGACAAGTGGGGGCTTCAGCCCCTGAGGAAGCAGGATGAACTTGCAGCAGAAGAACGCAACCTTCCCCCGGCGCGGGCTCCTTTTCGCCCTCCTTCTCGTTCTCGCCGTGGCCACCGCCGCCCCAGCACAGCAAACCGCCGCTCCCGCAGCCGCGCCCCCACAATCCGGTTGCACCCTTTCCGCGGGCCCATCCCACACGGACAACAAGGCGACGACCAAGATCACGCCTGATCAGGCCCGCCAGCTCTTCGCCCTGGTCGATGTGCTCATCAAGTTCTCGTCCGACGAAACCGGCCTGCCCATCAAGAGCACCGTCAAGCGCCAGCTCACTTCTCGTGACGCCGTCGAAAAGTACCTTGAAGAAAAGTTCAATGAGGATCAGGGAACCAAGCGCCTGCAACGCGACGAAATCATCCTTAAGAAGTTCGGCCTCCTCGATCACGACTTCGAGCTCAAGCCGTTTCTCCTCGCACTCCTCAAGGAGCAGATTGAAGCCTATTACGATTCCAAAACCAAGACCGTAAATCTGCTCGACTGGGTCGGTCCCGATGATGAGCAGCCGGTCCTGGCCCACGAGCTCACTCACGCACTCCAGGATCAGCACTCCGACCTCGAAAAGTGGAACGATCAGACCCCCGACGACGTCTCCACCGACGCGGCCGGCGATCTGGACCATCTCGCCAAAGACGAGATGGACACCGCGCGTGATGCCGTGGCCGAGGGCCAGGCAACCGCCGTCATGTGGGATTGTGTACTGAAGCCGATGGGTAAGAGTCTCATCAAGGATCCCGAGGTCCTCGATCTGGTCAAGTCGCAGATGAGCAGCACCGAAGACTCGCCCGTGATGGCTCGCGCGCCCCTGCTGCTTTCTGAGTCCATGCTCTTTCCCTACCGCGAGGGCCTCAGCTTCGAGCAGGACGTGTGGATGGATCAGGGCCAGACCGCTGCCTTTGCCGGCGCTCTCGATCGCCCGCCCACATCAAGTTGGGAAATTATCAATCCCCGCGAGTACGAGAAAAAACACATTCCCGCCATCCCGCTCATGCCCAACATTCACCCGCTCACCGATCCCGCATACAAGCCGTACGACATCGGCCAGGTGGGCCAGCTCGACGTGCACATTCTCACCGAGCTCCTCGGCGGCGACAACGCCGCCCGCGACCTCACTCCCGCCTGGAACGGCGGCCTCTACTGGGCTGGACAGTTACGTAGCGCCACCACCCCCGCCGAGCAGGCCGACACCGCCTCCATCGGTCTCTTTTATTTGTCGGTTTGGAAGAGCGACGACTCCGCCAAGGTCTTCGCCAGAATCTACGCGAACAGTCTCGGCCGCAAGTATTCCCGCGTCAGCGAGGTCGCCTCCAACACGTCACCTGCCGGCGACGGCGCAGTGGAGCAGCTCTTCACCACCAACGAAGGCCCTGTGCTCATCACCACCCGCGGCAAAATGCTCTTCATCTCCGAAAGCTTCCCGCTGCCGCTGGCGCGCAAGCTCACCACGCTCATCCTCGACGCCCAGGGCGCAGGCCCCATGCACATGGCTGATGCTCCGTTTGATCCTCGCGCACCCTCGCTCGCACCCGATGCGCCCCAGGGAGCCCTCACCACCGATCTAGTGCACTTCTTCGCCGAAGCCGGCGTCATGAAGTCCGTAGTCAACGCCGAAAGATTGGCGCTCCAGAGATCGCTCGCGCCCTGAGCGCAATCCCCGTAGCAGAAACATTGCTGTCATCCTGAGCGACGTGGGCCGCGCTTCGCGCGGCCCACGTCGAAGGACCTGCGGTTGCTTTTGCCTTTGCTTTTCGCAACTTCACCCAACCACGATCTGGGGTGCCCCACATCTCGATTTTGAGATGTGGGATAACACAGTCCCAACTCATCTCGCTTCACTCACCACAAAGGCACCCTTTTTCCAGAAGCAGTGGAAATCATGCCCTCATTAGTCCTCCCTCCGCCGCTATCATGAGAAACCGGAGACACGCACGTGCAAGGCAAGCTCGAACTCATGATGGGACCCATGCGCAGCAACAAGACCGCGGAGCTGTTGCGCCGCGCCGACATGCGCCGTCAGTACGCCAAACAATTTGTTCTCGTTCTCAAGCCCAGTGACGACACCAAAGCCGAACCCGGCGTAGTCGAAAGCCGCAATCCCAATGGCGGCGGCAAAATGAGCGCCTTCGCGTTCAGCTCCACCAATCCCTGGGAGGTGTTGCGCGCCATTCGCGACAAGGAGCAGGAGATCGGCAAGCGCGTGGAGTGCATCGCCATCGACGAGGGCCAGTTCGTCGATCAGCTCTTCGTCTTCACCAAGTACCTGCTCGACGCGGGCCACGATGTGCTCGTCGCCGGCCTCGATCTCGACTTTCGCGCCATGCCCTTCGGCGAGATGCTCAACCTCACCTGGCTCGTAAATGCCTACGGCGGCAGCATCACCGAGTGCATGGCCTACTGCAACTGCGGCGCGCGCGCGCTCTACTCGCAGCGCCTCATCGACGGCAAGCCCGCCGCCTACGACAGCCCCATCAAGATGCCCGGCGACTCCTACGAGCCCCGCTGCGCCGACCACTTCGTCCTCCCCGGCAAGCAGCACTAGCGAGAGCCCGTAGCCAGGGCGCTCCCACGTGAGTTACACCTCTTCGGCCCCGAGCCAATCGACCCGCCACACCCCGCCCTGTTCTGCGCGTTCCCGATAGGCTCGGCCCTTCTCTCGAATTTCCTTTGCCAGTTCAGGGCTCACCCGAACCAGAAGAGGAGGCAATTCAGGGGAACTCCATTCCATGGCAAGGTTCCTTGGGTGATTCTCCCTCTCTTTTTCTCGTGCCCGTTGCTCAGCCAGTCTCTGCTCTGTGTCCCTGGTTGCGGCTTCTTCCGTGGCGTAGTACCACGCTCCGTCCGGACGCTGGCCCCATCCGGCTTCAGTTTCTGTCCATTCAACCAGCCACGCCTCTGCTTGCAGTTCATCCGTTTTTTTGGGCATCCTGGCGTACCCCCTTCGTGCTTGATCTCCTCACTTGCGTGATGAAACATGGGCACGGCGATTTTGTGAAGGCAAAAAGATCGTGGCCTCATTGTAGGGGGTTCGTGAAAGGGGATGTCAGGAAGAAAAACCTCGGGCTGGATCATCCCGCGCCTCGGAAAGACCCGCCCAACGGCCCTTGACTTCGATTTAACAACGTTATTTTTCCGATATTTACAAATAAGCAAGATCCAACCCCTCCCCCTGGGTCCCTCGCTGCCCATGCGCATGCGCAACATTTCATTGCATCCCTATTGCAAATGCCCTATGATGAACCCCACCCAAGTTGAGCACTGACAGTTTTCCCCGAGGGGCATCGATATGCAATCGAATGATTCTGACCGCGAGCGTTCTCGCCTCGCTGGCCTTTTCTCATCCCCGTTGATCCGCGTCCCGATGCTGTTGCTGCTTGCCGGCGCGACTCTGCTGCTCGCCGGCTGCGGTCCAAAGCGAGTCCGTGCCGATTTCACGCACTATGAGAACAGCTACGCGGTCACCTCCAACCAGGAGTTGCTGCTCAACCTGGCGCGCCTCGAACAGCACGACCCCACCTATTTCTTCAAGCTGGGCCAGATCAACTCGAGCTATCGCATGGAGGCCTCTCTGACCGGGACTGGCGGCATCTCCACGGTCAGTTCGCCCCCTGCCACCGGAATCCCCACGGGCAACGGCACGGCACCCTTACTTTACGAAAATGATCCGTCCTTCAGCTTCATTCCCGTCAACGACCAGACCAACGCGCAGCTCCTCCTCCAGCCGGTTCCTGAAAATGTGTTTTATAGCCTTTTCCAGCAAGGCTGGCGCGTCGACCAGCTTTTCCGGCTGATGGTGGACCGCATCGAAGTCACCCTCCCTCCCGATCCGGGCAGCCCCACTGACAAAGGCTGCCGTGTTGAGGTCATTCGCAATGTGCCTCCGCCGTCCATTTACGGTACGGACTTCTCCCAGTCCGCCACCGACATCGACAGATATGTAACATTCCTGCGCGTCAGCGCCGTCGTCTACGCTCTGCAAAAGCACGGCCTGCTTCTCTTGCGCGGAACCAATACCTTTCAAGCCGTCGACAAGCAGTCCTTCATCCCCAATGAAGCAAGCGAGGAAAAGGGCAGCGGCCAGAAACCCGGCAGCAGCGGCACCCTGACCACCCCTCCACCGGATGAAGTCACCATCGACGTCAAGAGCCAGGCAGGCGGCGCCGGTGCAGCCGGAAAGAACGCGCAACTCCCGGCCGGAAAAGACTTCAACGATGCCGCGAACAGCGGCCGGGAGTGGGAGTTGCAGGGAGCGGACGCCAATAACAAGGGCGGCGTATGGGTTCTTGGCCAAAAAACTCTCGAACCCAAGTTTCAACTGAATACGATGGTTCCCGACGTCAGCGAGTCAAAGGAAACGACCTACGGACAAAATGTAGCGAGCGTCGAAAAAATCCTCCGCAGTGACTTGCTTCGGAACGATCCCAGCGTTGCCGCATTATCCAATGCCCCCGAGCTCACCGACACTCTGGAGATTCTGTTCAGCGGCTTTGCCATCGGCGGCTCGGCCAGCGATCAGGACACTGGCACAGGACCGTGCACTTCGCAGGACACGCCAAAGCATGGCATTGTCACCTCGCATCTGGTGCTTCGCTCGCTCATCGGATTGATGGCTGCCGCGGCCCAGGAACAGGCCTTCTACGACATTTTGGCAAAGTCGAGTGACCCTGAAATCCCCATGGCAAAAGACGACCTGGTTGCAAGAATCCATGTAGGTCTGATGATTGCGCAGGGATTGGATCCAAAGGACCCCAAGCAGGACAATGCTAACTACCTGGCGCTCGAACAGAAGTTGCAAGGTATGACATTTACCTTTAATCAGCTTGTCCCCCCCATCGAACGTCTTCCGGTTCTGCGTCTTACCTGGCCCGACCAAGTGAAGCCGCCCGTGTCTCACTATGCTGCCTATGCCAAGGATTATGGTCTTGCCCTGAGTTACAGGGGCCATGATTACGTCGTTGCCGACGTCGATACCGATTGCGTGGATCCCAACCAATTTGCCACGGAGAACGAAACCTGGAACCGCGACATGTTCCGCCTCATCGACCAGCTCTCCTCGCAGGTCACAGTCGACATCTCCAAGTTCCCGCTGCCAGATATCCTGCAACTGCGCACGGAGTAAACAGGTATCATCAGGTCCGTATGTCCTTATACCCGAAGGGAACCAATCCGGTCGTCCGGCTTCCCGAGGTGCTGGCCGTCGGCTTTACCGGTCATCGCAAGGTTCCCTACGAGGCCAAAAGCCGTCAGGTGATTCGCGACTTCCTTGCGCACCAAAAGGAGTCGCACCCCGGCATCCTCTATGGCATCTCCTCGGCCGCATCGGGCGGCGATCAACTCTTTGCCGAGAGCTGTCTCGAGCTCGACATCCCCCTGCGCATTCTTCTGCCCCGACCCGCCGAGCAGTTCCGTGCCGACTTCGACGAGGCGTCGTGGCAACGCACCGCGCGCGTCATGGAGAAAGCCATCTCCATTGAAGTCACAGGCGAGCCCGAAAGCCAGAGCGACCAATACTACGACTGCGGCATTCAAACCGTAGCCGAGAGCCAGCTTCTCGTGGCGCTGTGGGACGGCTTGCCCGCTCGCGGCGCCGGTGGCACCCAGGAGATGGTTTCCTACGCCCGCAAAACCGGCCATCCCATCGCTTGGATTCACAGCGAAACCGGTGAGCTGCAGTGGATCAACAAAGACGCCCTCGGGCACATCGACTACGAGCGACGAGCTTGAGTTTCTCAACCAGCTTCCCGACGTGGGCGTTGCTCTACCTGCCGCCTCATCCCGGGCGTTGGCCCAGGCATGGCTCGATAAAGCCGATGAAAACGCCAACCGTTTTGCGCCCCAGGCACGTCGTGTGGCCTCCATTCCCATCGTGTATACCGCGGCCGCCGCCGTCATGAGCGGCGTCGCGCCCGAGATTCCCGGCGCTGCGCCCTGGCTGGCCATCAGCGCCGCTCTGGGCGTGGTCGCTTTGGCGCTGCCCGCAGCCCTGCGTGTGCACGTCCGGCAGGCGCTCTGGGCGCGCACCCGCACCGCGGCGGAAATCACCCGTTCCGTTCTCGTTACCTGGCGCACTCCCCGGGCCTATGAGGTCATCGGCGCGGAGGTCGCGCCTTGGCTCTCCGGCATTTTGCGCTCGCTCAACTACCTCAAGATGGAAGACAATCACCGCATCGAAATTCCGCTCTCCGATTTCAAGCAGGAATATCGCCGCGATCGCGTGGCTCACCAGATCGATTACTTTTCCCGCCAGGCGCGCAAGGCCGAGCGCCAGGAGCGGCGTTACGGAGCAGTCGGTTGGATCTGCGGCGTGCTGGCCACGCTCATCGCCGTCGCTTGTCTCTCCGGCGGATTGCAATGGCTTGCCGATCACGGCTTTTCTGGCCGGCAATGGCTGGCTTTCCTCATGTCGTCTTTATTTGAAGTCGCTACCATGGCCGGCGCATTTGCGGCCATGAAGGATTGTGCGCGGCGTCGCCGTCGCTATCGCGAGCTGAGCCACGCCTTGCCCCGCTGGGACACGCAGTTGGAAGCACTTAACACCTGGAACTCCGTGCTCCGCGTCGTGGAGCGCATCGAAAGAGCCCTGATCGTCGAACTCTTCGAATGGCGCTCGCTCGTGCTTGGCGCGGCTTCGCATAAGGGATAACACCATGAAAAGAATTCTTGCTTTGGATGGCGGCGGCATACGCGGCGTCTTCACCCTCGAGGTCCTCGTCAAGATCGAGGAACTGCTGCGCGAGTACTACGCAAAACAAGACCCCGAGAAAGCCAAGACCTTCGTTCTCCGCGACCACTTCGACTTCCTCGCCGGCACCTGTACCGGCGCCATCATCGCCACCTGCCTCTGCTGGGGAATGCCCGTGAAAGAGGTCAGGGACCTTTACCTCCGTGAGGGCCGGAAGATGTTTGAGAAGTTTACCTGGCGCACCCCAACCGAAAAGCTCGCCGCGCTCTACAACCCCGAGCCGCTCACCAAATTTCTTAAGAAAATTTTCCTCGAAACCGATCCCAAAACCGGCAAACTGGTGCAGGCCACGCTTGCCAGCCCTTTGCTGCGCAATGGCGAGAAGAATAACCTGCTCATGGTCGTCGTCCGCAACCACACCACGGGATCGGCGTGGCCTCTGACCAATAATCCCGATGCCATGTTCAACGATCCGAATCTTCCTGACTGCAACACGAAGATTCCTCTGTGGCAGTTGGTGCGTGCCAGCACCGCCGCGCCGGTCTTCTTCCCGCCGGAGACAGTCCAATTAGGGGATACAGAGTGCGTATTTGTCGACGGCTCGATCACGCCCTATTGCAACCCGGCGTTGATCGCCGCGCTCACCGCCATCCTGCCCGGCTATCGCATCAATTGGACGCCCGGCCCCAAAAACATCCGCCTGGTTTCGGTAGGCACCATCGCTTTTTCCTCGGAAGTTCCTCTCGGCGATCCCAAGCTGCGCCTCGGTGTCCTCGCAACCAAGATTCCGACCGCCATACTGCAGACCACCACCGCCTTGATGCAGACCATCGGCTGGCAGCAGGACTATCTCTGCCGCTGTCTGGGCGAATGCGTTTTCGCGGAAAACCTGGAGGGCGAAAAACTCGATATAGAGGTTGGTAATCTGCTCGCCGGTAGTCTCGCGAGTACTCTGCCCTCGGAGCGAAGCTGGTTCAGCTACGTGCGCTACAACCGCACCTACAGAAAAAAAGAGATGATTCAAATCCTCGAGAAGAACCCAGACCTCAAGCGCATCGACGCCATCAGCGCCATTCCGATCTTGGGCGACATCGGAAAAGCCTACGCCGAAGAAAACGTGAAGATCGAGCACCTCGTCTGAGCTCGTGCCCCATCCTTTCGCGCTCCTTGCGAATGGGTGGGATAGCACGAACCTAAACCCGCCTCTCTCGACGCAGCACGAACATCGGGTGCCCCACATCTCGCTTTGT
>CAVSQE010000032.1:0-45196 GCA_963729915.1 uncultured Acidobacteriota bacterium
TTCGACTCGCTCGCTTCGCGAACTCGCTCAGGATGACCAGGTTTTGTTGAGGTTTGTGCCGTCCCACCCTTTCGCACTCAGTTTCAAGAAGCGGGTTCTTCGACTCGCTCCGCTCGCTCAGAAGGATGGGGCACGGGGATTGAGTACCGGAGCTAATCCACGAAGTCCACTTGCGGAGCGATGGGGATCACGCCGCGCTCGTGGCCCAGTTCCAGCAGTTTGCGAATGGCCTCGCGGCCGTCGGCGCCGTAGTCGAGGGTGCGCTCGTTCACATACATGTTCACAAAGCGGCTCGCCAGGCCCGCGTCGAGGTCGCGCGCGAACTGCATCGCGTATTCCAGGGCCTGTTCGCGATGGTCGAGGGCGTGATGGATGGAATCACGCAGTGCCTTGGAAATGATCTTGTGCGCCTCAGGGCCGAGGGAGCGGCGGATGGCGTTGCCGCCCAGCGGCAGCACAAGGCCTGTGGTCTCGCGCCACCAGACGCCGAGGTCGAGCACCTTATAGAGCCCGCTGGTCGAATACGTGAGCTGCCCCTCGTGGATGATGAGCCCGGCATCGAACTTTCCGGCGAGAATCTCGGGAATGATCTGATCGAACGGAACGACTTCGGTCTCGATGGCCGGGTTGAAGATTTTGAGCGCGAGGTAAGCCGTGGTCAGCTTTCCCGGAACGGCGACGCGAATGCGGCCGAGGTCGCTGGCTTCCATCTTGCGGCTGGTGACCACCATGGGACCGTAGCCCTCGCCCACGCTGCCGCCGCAACCCATGAGGGTGTAATTCTCCTGTACGTACGGATAGGCATGAAAGCTGATGGCGCTGACGTCGTAGAAAGCCTCCTCGCGGGCGCGGCGGTTCAGGGTCTCGATATCACAAAGCTCATGCGTGAAGCGATAGCCGGGCACGCGAACTTTATTCGTCGCCAGGCCATAAAACATAAAGGCGTCGTCGGAATCGGGACTGTGCGCAATGGAGATTTCTTTAATGGCGGGATTGGCGGCTTGGCCGGCTTTTCCAGGTATTTGAGTACTCACAGCGGGGGGGATCCTTTCGGCAACGAACACTTCAATAAGTTGGTTGGATGCGGCTACGGCCTTCATAGGTCGGCGGTTTCCGCTTAATTTTCATGGTCTTGCCCGGCTGACAGATTAGCGTTTCACTTCCAAGTCAGACTCCTCGGCCGGTTCAAAAGCCGCAGTTGGTTCACTGCGCTGCCGGGTGCGCTGTCGCCACACGTGAAACGCCACTCCTGCGGCCGCAAACAGCAGCGCCGCGAGCGAGACGAGTAGAACAATGAAAAGCCAGCGCATGGGACAGACTTCTGCAAGGATACCAGAGAGCGCGTGCGCGGATGCCGAAGGGCCCAGAGCGCGCTATTCACTTTGGCGTGCACGGCGAAGAACCGCTTTGCTTACGCGACCTTGCCCTCTGGCTCGCGCAGGCTGGCATGGAGCCACGCCAGATAGGGATGGCTGCCGGCTTCCACCGCAAGCACCAGAAACTCAGGCGTTTGGTAGCTGTGGAGCTCGTGCAGACGCACTTCCAGGGCCGGCAGCCGATCGCAGGCAGTTTTCAGCAACAGCATGCATTCAGACGAGGATTCGATCTTGTCTTTCCAGTGATAGATGGAATGCACGGCGGGCAGCAGCGTGGCGCATGCGGCCAGCCGTTCCTCCACCAGCGCGCGGCCAAGACGCGCTGCTTCTTCGGGACTGACGACGGTGGTCATCACAATGCGAGTGGATGAAGTGGATTCGAGCATAAGCCCCCCTATGAAAACGATGCTGCAAACACTGTAAGCCGCATCTCTCACAGATGTCTCTACGGCGGGGGAAATGGCAGTTTTCACGACCTGCACTGCGGGGGTCGGGAGACCCCCGCTACAGCCGGTCAGGAGACCGGCGCTACAGATGCTCGCCGCGCGTGCAAAGTGCGGACTGAGCCGGTTGGGCTGCCGGGATTAGTGGACTAATTCTGCGAGCACTTCGATCTCCTGGTGGCTCGTAGTTCCGGGAATGTCGAGCGACCCGAGAACCAGAGGCTTGTTCGGGGCGAGCTCCGAGGATCCCTGAAGAACGGTTTGCTGAAAGACAGGATCGGGCGCGACGGCAGCGGTCTTCTCGCCGCTAAGGCTCGACTGCTCGACCTTCGAGCGCAGCATGAGATTCTCTCCCGACCCGCTCACCGTCGCGTCGATGCTCAACCCCACGTCCTGGTATTGAATTTCGGAGCTCTGCGCAGTCGTTTCCTTCTCCACCGTGCCGATCACGATGGGCACCTTGCTGCCCTGCTTGAAGATCGTGCGCTCTCCCGCGAAAGCAAGAAATTCAAAATGCTGCGACGTGGTGCGCTTGCCATTCTCAAAGTCGGTGATGGTGTAGGTGAGGCGATAGACTTTGCGGGGCCGATCAAGCTCCGCGATAAGCTTTTGCGCAGTCGCGAGATCCTCCTCTGTGGCGCGCAGCGTAATGGCGTTTTGTCCTTGTACAGGGAAAATTCGCGCCTTGGGCAGTACATTCCGCAGATCGGTTGAAATGTCGTTCAGATCGTTCTGCCCCGTGGCATTGTTCAGAAAGATGGTTTGTACCGTCTCCGGCGGCGGCGCAGGCCGCGCCTCGGAGGGCTGGGAACCCGCTGGATTGGTTTGCGCGCCCGCATGGGGCGCAAGCATCATGAAAGTCAGCGTGCATGCTGCGGCGAGAGCCGCAAACCTCGCCAAGCTACTCCCATTTCTATTTCCATTCAGTCGCATGTCTCCCCTTTCCCGCTGTTCCTCAGGAACAGTACGGTGCGTGTCTCAATTGGGTTCAGGACATCCTCTGCCAACTAGACGCCGGGCGGGAGAATTCGCTCAGAATTTGAAGACCGGCTGCGATTATTTATTCGCCGGCTTCGGAGAGGTGCGTGTTTCCAGCCCATCCGGATTACTGCGTTTGCGCGCTCGCGGCGGGAACGTCCAGCCGGATCTGATCGACCGGAATCTCCAGCGCGCCCACCTGGTCGCCTACCTTGTCGTGCACGCCAAGGCGCAAAAAGAAGTTGCCCTTCACCGGAATGGCAATTTCCTCTTTGGTGTGCAACCCGGAAACGAGCAGTTCGCGGTAATGATCCGGGGGCATGTCGAGCGTAGCGGTCTGAATAATCGAGTTCACCGCGTCGCCGTCACCGGTGTATACGACCGCAACAAACTCGACGGATGCGTGACGCATGCCGTCCGGGGTTCGCGTGAAGCGGATTTTATGCACGTCGGCATCGTAGAAAATGGTAAAGGTGCGGAAGGGCTTGTGCTGCCACTCCGGCTTCAGGTAATTGTCCTGCGGCAGAGGCGCGTTCTTGTTCAGCTTCTCGGTGTTCGCATCGGCCTGGAGTCTGGCGGCAAAGACGATTTCAGTCGGCGGAATGGCGCCCAGACCCATGGCCGCGCCGAAGCCTCCGTTGGTCGAGTGGTGAATCGTGGCGCCCAGTGCAGCGGGATTCGCCGGGGCCCCGGCCGCTTGCGCGCGGGCGGGCGGCTGGTCGATTTCTGCCCCGGCGCTCTCCTGCTGTTCCGCCTGGTCGGCCATGCGCTTCTCAATGGCCGCAATCCCGGCCTGTTCCCGCGCGTCGAAGTTGTAGGCATAGTAGCCGTTCTTGTGCTGCAACTGCACATCAAACCGGTCCACGGTGACCCTGATACTCCGGAACTCCCCATTCCACTTGGTATTTGTGGTGCCGTAGGCAATCGAGTAGTAGCTTGAGCCTGTGCGGATCACATCTTCGATCACGCGCGTGAAATCGTTGGTGTTGTAGTAGGCCTTGCCCCCGGTCTGCTCCGCGATCTCGTCCATATTTGCATGGTTATTGAAACCGGGAATGCCGGTCATCATCCCGGGGCCCATTCCCGGCCTGGTCATCATCCCGCCGCGCCCAGACGCTGCTCCCATAGAGCCGGGCGCTACCAGGCCGAACGTATCCACCGGGTACACCGCGATGCGGCTCACCATCAGCACATCGGTCAACTCGCTCGCTTCGCCCTCGCCACCTGTCACCGTCATTCCGTCGCGGAACGGATTACCGAAACCATAGCCCGTCCGCGTCATCGGAATCCGTCCCGTGAACCAGATGAGGTTCTTGCGTCCCGGATACGCGGCCAGATAGCCACCTAACATGCGCATCCCACTGCGCAAATTGTCCATCAGCGTGCGGCGGTATACCGCGTCGTACGTGTAGGAGCGCGGCGCCGCCGTCACCGGCGCCATGGTCGGCATGTCGCGCTTGCTCTCCGCGGCTGCAAGCAGCACCTTGGGGTCCGACGTGAATCCCTGGATGAGGTGCATTTCGGTATCGAGCTGAAAGATCGCCACCGGCGGGCCAGGCTGCATGTGCTTTAGAAAATTGATGAGTTGCTGACGCATCGCCATCTGCGCTTGAATCGGCGAATCCATGGCGTCAAGCAGCAGCACAATGGACGCGTTGGTATTGCGCGCCGGCGTGTAGTTGGAAAAGGTGTTGGGCGGCAGTTCCGGCGCTGACGTCAGCTTGTTCATCTCGTCCGCAGTCATTGCATGATGCTCGTTCAACCGCCGGATGACCTGCGCCTGTCCTTCCTCCGACACGCTGAAGTCGGAGGCTTTGAGCCCGGTCACCGGCTGTCCGCTCTTGTCGACTACCAGCACGTCTAGCAGAACCTCGCGGGCGGTGACCCGAATCGTGGGTGCTTCCAAGGGTTGGGGCGTTGGAGACTGCCCGGGCGCAATCCCTACCGTGGCCGCCGGAGCTTGCGGCGGAGGAGTTTGCGGCGGTTGATTTTGGGCAAAGAGGCCGCTCGTGAAGGCGAGACCAACAAGGACAGACAAACACAAGGAACGGAGTGCGGTACGAGAAGACATACGGAGCCCCCGAGTTGGTAGGAATGTACGCGAGAATTATACGAGCATCAACGGAGATAGCAAGGCGATGGATTCGCGTGCTGATTTCCCGCAAAAGAGACCCCCGAAGCATGAGCCGCGCTTGGCCGACCGGGGCCAAGTGTTGCAGTATGGTCCTTGCGGCACGCGAGGCTGCCGCATGTGGAGAAAAGTATGAGCACAGCGATCAAATTTGGCACTTCGGGCTGGCGGGCGATTGTTGCCGACGAGTTTACGGTGGCCAATATCCGGCTAGCGGTCGGCGGCATTGCCGAGTACGTGAAAACGATGCCTGCGCCGCACCGCGTCTTAGTTGGCCGCGATTCGCGCTTCCTCGGCGAGAGCTTTGTGGCGGAGGCGGCCAGGGTTCTGGCTGCGGCAGGAGTCACGCCGATTGTGATTCCCGAGGCCGCGCCTACGCCGGCCATCGCGTATGCCGTGCGCACGCTCAAGACCTGCGGCTCCATCAACTTTACCGCCTCGCACAATCCGCCGAAGTACAACGGCATCAAATACTCCACGCCCGACGGCGCACCGGCTCTGCCTGAGGCGACGAAACAGATTGAAGCGGCGGCAGAGAATCTTTTCAAAGGGGGCGGCGGCGGCATTCCCAGCTCCTTCGAGGGGGAATTTGAAACCGTTGAACGTGAAGCCTTCGTTCCTGAAGCGGCTGGCGGAGCTGGTCGATCTGCAGGCCATCGCCAAGTCGGGCATCAAGGTGGTTTTCGATCCGTTCTGGGGAGCGGGGCGCGGCTATAGCTGTCACATTCTGCGGGAAGCCGGTGTGACTGTCGGGACCGTGCATGACTATCGCGACGTGCTCTTCGGCGGGCACGCGCCGGAGCCGTCCGATGAGCTGCTGGGCGACGCAAAGAAAAAAATGAAAGAGATTGGCGCATCGCTGGTCATCGCCACCGATGGCGACGCGGACCGTTTCGGCATCGTGGACGGCGACGGAACCTTCATCCAGCCCAACTACGTGATCGCCCTCCTCTTCGATTACCTGGTGGAGACGCGCGGCTGGAAAAATGGTGTGGCCAAGAGCGTTGCCACCACCAATCTCATCAACGCGCTGGCCGATTATTACAAGGTGCCGCTCTATGAGACGCCGGTGGGATTCAAGTACATCGGCGAGCTGATCATCGGGGACAAAATAGCCATCGGCGGCGAAGAATCGGCTGGGCTCACCATCCGCGGCCACGTGCCGGAGAAGGATGGCATCATCGCCGGCCTGCTGATTGCGGAGATGGTGGCCACGCGCGGCATGAGCCTGGGCGCCCAACTCAAGGCTCTTTTTGCCAAGGTTGGTTCCTTTTACCCGACCAGAGAGAACTTTCACTTGACCCCGGAGCAGAAAGCTGCGTTCACTGAGAAGTTGAAGGCCGATCCCAGGGAGCTGGGCGGGCGCAAGGTTGTGAGCGTAGTCAGGACCGACGGACTGAAGCTGATTCTGGATGATGGCTCGTGGGTGTGCTACCGGCTTTCGGGGACCGAGCCGGTGGTGAGGGCGTATACCGAAGCGCGCGACGAGAACCAGATGCAAGCCCTGCGCACGGCTGCCGAAAAATTTGTTCTCGGCTGATAGAGGATTGAGATTCGATGGCGGAAGAAACACCACAACAAGATAGCCCGCAAATCGCAAAGCCCGCGGCAGATGCCAAGGCGGCGCCGCTGCGCGAGCGCACCCTGATCTGGACGCAACGGCTGTGGCGGCCGGTGGGAACCGCGGTCGCCGTGGTGCTCGCGCTGCTGGTTACGTGGCACGTGATCTACGGCAAGCACGGCGTCTCCGTATGGCAGCAGAAACGCGCCGAAGACCGGGCCCTGCAGCAGGAGATCAAAGATTTGCAGCAGGAAAACGAGCAGATGCGCCAGCAGGTGCAGCGGTTGCAATCGGATCCCGAGGAAATTGAGCGCCAGGCGCGGGAAAAACTGCATTACGCCAAGCCCGGCGAAGTGATTGTCAATTTGCCCGCGTCGCCGCAGGGGCAGCAGCCGGGGAAGTGAGCTTCCGGTTCTTCAGCCTGTCCCGGGATAGGTGCGTCCAGCCTTTTTGCTTTCCCACCCTTTTCGCAAAGAACGCGAAAAGGATGGGGCACGGGGAGCCCGCGGGAGAGTAGGTCTTTAGCTTCCTTGTTCCCTGCCCCTCTTAAAAATCGATGTGAGCGCGGATGGTCAACACGTACACCGGGCCGCGATCGCGATTGTACCCCGGGTGGGCGATTTGCGACCCGCCAACCATGCCGTAAAGTCCGCGCCAAAGATGGGCGTTGTAATACCACTCCACAATATCCTCGCGTCCATAGTTCAGGTTGCCGTCGCCCAGCAGGAAGCCGAGCCCGCCGTAGTGCAGATAATTCTGGTGGTCGCGCTTGATGGCGTTCGAGACAAACGCGACACCGATTTTGTCGTTCGGCCGATGCCAACTTTGGCCGCTGTAATCGCCGCCGAAGAGAATCGTCTGCCCGACTTCGGTGTAAGCGAAGGATTCGTGCTGATCCTCATTCCATCCGAAGCGTGCAAACAGGCGCAGGCTGCCGGTTACTTCCTGCTCGGTGTTCAGGCCAAAGCCGTATTTCACTTGGCCGTTGCGTTCGGACTGCGTGATGTCGGGCGTAGCGATTTTGCCGGCGAGATACTGCTGCACCGATTCGCGATAATCGCCCATGTGCGCATGATTCACGAAGCTCAGCACGCGCACCGCCCCTTCGCGCTTGGAATTGAGTAACGGCGCGAACAGACCTTTGCGCAATTCGAACTCCCAGTTCTGCCCGTTGGCGCGGCTGAAGGCCCAATCGAGGGTAATGCCGTTGGCAACGGTGGGCATGGCGGCGATGGCGTAACGCGCCGACCAGATGCGGTCGTCGTACTCCAGAACTCCGCCTACGGTGTAGCCGCGCGTGTCGGCGGCGTAATCCCATGCGCCGTTGTTGTCGATGGTCCAGTTGGTGAACTGCAAATGGCTGTCCGATCCGACGGAGTTGATGTCGAGAGTGTCGGGCAGGCTCATCTTGCCAATGCGAATCTCAAAGCGCCGCACGGGAACTTTGGTCGCCAGCGCGAACGGCCCGCGGTCCTGATCCGTCATTGCGTCCATCAGGCCGATGATCTGATGAATCTCGCCGTGCGAAAGGTAGGGGGAAATGCTCAAGGTTGGGTTGCGTACTACATCGAGATTTGTCTCGCCAGCCAGCCCCAATGCCTGGGAGATGCCGCGGCCGCCGGCATTTTCAAAATCGACGATCAGATCCGTGTTGTAGCGCGTGTTGGGGCGCAACTGATAGCCGAGATAGAGCGTCAACACCTCAGAGGCTTTGGCCTCGTCATCGTTAATCAAGCTGTTCGTGCCCTGGTAGGGCGAATGAAAATGCCCGTGCATCTGAAGAATGCTGTTGGCCTGGCCGGAGACCCAGTAGGGAGCCGCGGCCGAGTGGGGAAACATGGTGAGCGTTTCAACTGCAGGTGGTGCAGTTGGCCCCGCGCCCCCGGCGCCATCCTCCGTGGCCCCATCGGTCCCGCTCGCTGACCATTCAAAATAACCGAAGCCGGCCATTGGCGCGACGAAAAAACGCAGAGGCTGCTCCCCTCCGCCGCTCAGTGCCACAAGCTGCGGCTCGGGTGCGGACGGCAACTCACCGGGAACCTGCGCGTGACCGACCGTCGCCGTGAGCAGAAAGATACCAGCCGGAACGGCGAGTGCGAGGAGCCACGGATTGGGACGGCGGTTGGGCATAGAATAATGGGGAAAGAACTATACCCCAACTGGGTTAATACCATACCCCGGGTGGGTATAGTCAAGCCAAGAGGTCAAATTATGTCGCATCAAGATCGGGAAAAGGTAAAGCTGCTGCAACGCGTGAGGAAGCTGCGCGGCCAACTGGACGCCGTGGAGCGCACGCTCTCCGGCAACGAGGACTGCGGCGATCAATTGATGCTGCTGGCCGCCGTCCGCGGAGGCGTGAACAGCCTGATGGCCGAAGTGCTGGAGACGCACATCCGCTTCCACCTGGTGGACGGGGCCAAGGAGCAGATTGCCCCCGACCTGGCCGAGGATCTGATCGACCTGGTGCGCGCCTATCTCAAGTAAGTTGGTCCGCGTCATAGGCATTGGATGCCGGAGGTTCGCACCCAACGTGCGCCCCTCTGGCGGTAGTCCACGCCTATCCTAGCGGTCCGATTGCGCTGCAATTGTGAATGCCGGTTGAATGATGGCAGCCGCACGCGCAGCAAAGAAGGCAGGCGACCGTGTGTTTTAAAGCATAAGTTTGCCGCTTGGCAGGGTTATGGTTTAAATGAAGTCTATTTGCGCGACTGCAATCAGAGGAATCTCGTCATGCGCATCGCTGCCATCTATGACATTCATGCCAACCTCCCTGCACTTGAGGCGGTACTCCAGGAAATCCGTCAGGCGAACGTGGATTGTGTTGTCGTCGGTGGCGACGTTGTTCCCGGCCCGTTACCGCTTGAAACCATCCAGTGTCTGCTCGACCTCGACATTCCGGCGCAGTTTATCCACGGCAACGGCGACCGCGAGGTGCTAGCGCAGATGTCGGGCCTCGAGACGGATTGGTACCGCGCTGCGCTGGAACAGTGGCGCGATCCGGTCCGCTGGACCGCGCAACAACTAGACACCCAACATCAGCGGTTGCTGGAAGGCTGGCCTGCGACGTGCCGTGTTACAACTCCCGGCCTCGGTAATGTATTGTTCTGCCACGCCACACCGCGCAACGACACAGAGATATTCACCCGTCTCACACCCGACGACCGGCTCCTGCCGATCTTCGAGGGGCTCGACGTATCCGTGGTCATCTGTGGTCATACCCATATGCAGTTTGATCGGATGATCGGCACGACTAGAGTTGTGAACGCAGGCAGCGTTGGCATGCCGTTCGGAGAACCTGGTGCCTATTGGTTGCTTCTTGAGCCCGACGTTCAACTCCGGCGTACTCGCTACGATCTTGACAGAGCCGCCGACCGCGTTCGCAGCACCACATACTCACAGGCCGAAGACTTTGCTTCGCGCAACATCCTACATCCCCCATCCGAGGAGGAAACTCTCGCAGCTTTCACCCGAGCCGAGTTGAAGTAGGGCTTCCCCACTCTGAGACGCAAGGGCCTCCTCGATCTTTCGCTCTCGCGGCAACATTATGCTTTAAGCCTCAAGAGCATCGGGTATGCCCTTCGACGTGAAATGAGTCATTTGCGGAGTGACGGCGCGGCAACATTATGCTTTAAACGCGGCAAAGATATGCTTTAAGGCACAGACCGGAGCCTGGAGCCGTGACCTAGTAGCCAGTAGCTGAAAGCAGGAGACATGGAGCTACGGGCTATTGAGAACTGCATGAATAACGTCCTGGCAGCCGCGCCGTAGGCGCAGCGTTTGTTAGCCCCGTGCTTTAGCGTGGGGAAAGCGGTCCCCACAAATGCACTCCGGAGTCCCGTAGGGACGGCGCGCGGACATTTCTTTTGCAGGGTTCAATAAAGGCTGCCGGCTACAGACCTGCGAAAAACTTATTAGCAACTAATGCCGGCCTTGGCCAGAGCCTCTTTCAATCCCTTCATGCTGATGCGGCTTGAGGCCTCACCGACGCTCATGCTGCTGCCGGGTTCGGGCTTGCCGCCGTGCCAATGCGTCTCCAGGCTTACGGCGTAGTGGTAGCCATCGCGCTGGAAGGCGCGGAACTGGCCCACCCAGTCGATGATTCCCCCGCCCACGGGCGCCCATTCAAATTTGCCATCGGGTTTGCGGATCGTGTCTTTGCAATGGCAGTGACCGATGCGATGCTTGGGCAACAATTTGTAGTCGTCGGGGTAGGGCGTGTCGTCGGGGAAGGTCGCGGAGTTGCCCGGATCCCAGTTGAGCATGAAATTGGGCTCGTGAATTGCGGCCAGTGTTTCCGCTGCCTCTTTGCCGCTGCCCGTGTTGCAGGCCATTTCGTTTTCGAGCAGCAGGATCAGGTTATGCTCGGCGCAGGTGCGCGCCGCCGCCCGCAGCTTGTCGTTGATGGCCGCGCGATACGGCTTGGGATTTTCGAGCCGCCAGAAATCGAAACAACGAATGCGATCGGTTTGGAAGGCCTTGCAAAGATCGATACAGCGTTGAAGCACTGCGTCCTGCTGCTTGTAGTCGAAGTCGGCGTGGAACTGATCGCGGCGCGGCCCCGCTTTTGACATGGGCGCGCCCGGCCAATGGACTTTAAACAGCGGACTGGCAATGTCCGTAACGCGCAGCTTGTACTTTTCCAGGATCTGGCGGGCGCGATCGACCTCATCGACGTTCAGGTCGGTCACGTTTTTATTCCACATGCTGCGAAGCTCGATCCATTGGAGGCCGAAGTCGTTGGCGGCAACGGAGCAGGCGTGATCGAAGTCCGCGGAAATTTCATCGTTGATGACGGAGAGACGGAAGGGACAGCCGGCGGCGCGCACCGGGCGCGGCAAGGTTGCCAACGCACCCGCGCCTGCCAGACCGGCAAGAAATTCCCGGCGAGATGAAGACATAAAATGATTCCTCCGAAGATGCGTTACTAGCGCGAATACTGCTTCGTGATTCCGGTGCGCGTGTTGGTTACCGAGAAACTTCCGTTGGGCAGGGCGACTACCTTCAGCGCGTGCCCGTCCCCGTCGCCCTTGGGATTGGCAATCAACGCTTCGGGGCTGTTGTGCGCGGCGTCAGAGTCCTCGGCTGTGTGCAATTGCCACAGATCGATCAGTCCCGGACTGTCGTGCACGATTTGCCACGCCGCCGGCTTGCCGGCTTTGTGCGCACCGTTGTTCATGATGGCCGCGCGCGGATGAATCGCATCGACCAGGGCGCGTGAGTTCGACCAATCCATTCCGTGATGCGAAACGAGAAAGAGGTCCACCGTTCCGATCGGATTGTTCGGGCAGACGAGCGCCACTTCCTTCTTGCCGGTGAGATCGCCGAGATCGAGAAATTTGAACTTGCCGAAGGTGACCAGAATCCCCGCAGAGCGCGCGTTTTCCGTGGGGTCGTCGGGCCACGCGTGCTCGCTGGCGCAGTAAGAATTCGGGACTGGCTTGATGCCGGGAACCGCGCCGATGTGCTCGCCGTCGGCAGTGAGCACCACCACGCTCAGCCCTTCGATGGGAATGGTGTCGCCGGGATGCACGATGCGCCGCCGATGGCCCGCGATGGCCTTCACGTAAGTTGCATAATTGTTGCGCGTGTCGGCAGCTTCTTCGCGATTTTCTCCGTGGTCCAGGAACTCGCCCACTTCAACATGCGCCACAAGCTCGGTTACGCCGCCCACGTGATCGTCGTGAAAGTGCGTGATCAGAACATGGTCGATGCGTTTGATGCCCGCATCGCGCATGGCCGCAAGAATGCGTTCGGCATCGCGGCCGTCATTTCCCGGCCAGCCAGTGTCAACAAGCAGCGACTCGCCGGAGGGCGAGACAAGCAGCGTCGATTGGCCGCCTTCGACATCGATCGAATAAATGCGGAGCTGGCCTGCCGGTGTCGAAGCCTGCGCGCGGATCGATTGCGGTGCGAACAGAAAGCAGGCCGCAAAGGCGGCGAAAGCGGTGAAGGCGCACACCTGCCGGGCAATCTGGCGGTGGAAGGAAGTTTGCAGGCGGTCGTGAGCAGCGGTTTTCATGTGCTCCAGAAGTGTAAATCCTCGCGCGGCGGCCGTGGAATATGCCTGTTGCTGGCGCGTGAATCGGCTCATAGTCCGCGGCTGATAGAATAGGAACAGCCGCGCTGTGCGGCGCATGGCGTTTTTACTCCCCTCACCAACCCGAGGGCCCGCGCGGCCATACCCGACAGAAGGAAATTTTGAAGTTTTGAGCCAGACGATACGCAATATCGCCATCATCGCCCATGTAGATCATGGGAAGACTACACTTGTTGACGCCATGCTCCGCCAGGCGGGAACCTTCCGCGCCAACGAGCAGGTAGCCGAGCGCGTGATGGATTCAAACGAGTTGGAACGCGAACGCGGCATCACGATCCTGGCCAAGAACACCGCCATCAATTTCGGCGGCGGCAAAATCAATATCGTCGACACGCCGGGCCACGCCGATTTCGGCGGCGAAGTGGAGCGCGCGCTGAAGATGGTTGACGGCGTGATGCTGCTGGTGGACGCGGCCGAAGGCCCGCTGCCGCAGACGCGCTACGTGCTCTCGAAGGCGCTCGAGGCCAAGCTGCTTCCCATCGTCGTCATCAACAAGATCGACCGTCCCGACGCGCGGCCGCAGGAAGTTCTGGACGAGATTTACGATCTCTTCATCGACCTCGACGCCGAAGAATCGCAGCTCGATTTTCCCGTGCTCTACGCGGTGGCCAAGGCGGGCACGGCAACCACCGATCCCGCGATACCCGGCACCGATTTGCAGCCACTCTTCCGGGCCATCGTGGAAACCATTCCTGAAGCCACCGGCGATCCTGAGGGCACGCTGCAGATTCTGGTCACGAATCTCGATTACTCCGATTACTTCGGGCGCATCGCCATCTGCCGCGTCTTTCAGGGCACGCTGCACGTGGGCGACGAGGTCAACATCTCGCGCCGTGACGGCTCGCTCTACAAAACCAAGATCACCAAGCTCTTCACCTTCAGCGGGCTCAAGCGCACCGAGACCACGGAAACCACCGTGGGCGACATCGTGGCCGTGGCCGGCATTGAAGGCATCACCATCGGTGAAACCATCACCAGCGTGGAGAATCCCGCGCCGCTGCCGCTCATCGTCATCGATGAGCCCACCATCGCGATTCAGTTCAGCGTTAATAATTCGCCGTTTGCGGGCCGCGAAGGCCAGTACGTCACTAGCCGCAATCTGCGCGAGCGTTTGGAAAAAGAGTTGCTCACAAACGTTTCGATTCGCGTTGAAGAAACCGGCTCGCCCGACACCTTCAAAGTGCTGGGCCGCGGCGAATTGCAACTTGCGATTTTGATCGAAATGATGCGCCGCGAGGGCTTCGAACTGATGGCCGGGCGCCCGGAGATTGTGACCAAGATGGTCAACGGCGTGCGCATGGAACCGGTCGAACACCTCACCATCGATGTGCCGGAGCAGTTCACCGGCGTGGTGATTGAAAAGCTCGGCCCCCGCAAGGGCGAGATGACCAAGATGCACAATCACGGCTCGGGCCGCGTGCGTCTCGAGTTTCGCGTGCCCAGCCGCGGACTTATTGGTTTGAGAAGCGAAATGCTCACCGAGACGCGCGGGACGATTGTGATGAATGCGCTCTTCGATGGCTACATTCCCTACCAGGGAGAGATTCCGCAGCGGCCCACGGGCGCGCTCATCGCCGACCGCCTGGGACCGACGACGACCTACGCATTGAACGGATTGCAGGAGCGCGGCATTTTGTTTCTCGGCGCGGGCGTCGAGGTGTACGAAGGCATGATCGTGGGCGAACACTCGCGCGACAACGATCTGGACGTGAATGTGGTGCGCGAGAAGAAGCTCACCAACATGCGCGCCTCCAGCGCCGATGACGCGATTCGCCTGGTGCCGTACAAGACGCTGAATCTCGAGCAGGCCATTGAATTTATCGCCGACGATGAGTTCGTCGAGGTTACGCCAAAGAGCTTGCGCCTGCGCAAGAAGATCCTGCAACAGAATCGCCGGCCGAAGCGCTGGGAAAAAGCCGAAGCCGTAAGCTAGCCCGCGAAGCGCGGCGAAAGATCCATCTTCACAGCCGCCGCTTCGCTTCAAGCACACGCTCCAGCGCTTCTTCGGCCGTGGCGCCCACACTCGACAAATGACCCATCTTCCGCCCCGCGCGCGGCGTGTGCTTCTCATATAAATGGAGTCGCACGCCGGGCACTTCGAGTGTGGCGGCGAAATCAGGTTCCTTGCCCTGCCACAGATCGCCAAGAAGATTGGCAATCGCACACGGGCTGATCTGCTCTGTCGAGCCCAGCGGCAAATTGCATACGGCACGCACCAACTGCTCGAACTGGCTGGTCGCGCAGCCGCGCTCGCTCTGGTGATAGCTGTTGTGGGGCCGCGGCGCGAGCTCGTTGACGAAAAGCTCACCGGCGCGCGTGACGAAAATTTCCGCGCAAAGCAGGCCCACCATGCCGAGCTTGGCCACCAGATCCGCGGCCACGGCTTCGGCGCGCGCTTCTAACTCCGGCCCTACGCCGGCCGGCAGCACGCTCCACGCCAGAATCTGCTTTTCATGGTGATTGCGCGCGGCGGGAAAGGCGCGTACTTCGCCGGAGGGATTCCGCGCCGCCATCACACTGATCTCACATTCAAGGTCGATGGCTTTTTCCACGATCGCCGGGCGTTCGCCTAACTCGCGCCAAACAGCTCCGAGATCAGCGCTGTCACTCGGCCGAATTCTAGCCTGGCCCCGCCCGTCGTAACCGCCGCGTCCGGTCTTCACAAACACGTCTCCGCCGAGCGCGGCTACGGCGTCGCACAACTCGGCTTCGGTGCGCACCACGCGAAACGGCCCCACCGGAAATCCGTTTTCGGCGAGCCACGGCTTTTGCAGCGTCTTGTCCTGAATGATGCGGATTGGCTCCACGCCGGGACGCAACGGGGCGAGACTTTCGACCACGTGCAGCGCGTCGACTCCGATTTGTTCGATCTCGAGTGTCACCACGTCGGCGCCTGCGGCCAGCCGCCGCGCGGCATCCACGTCGTCCCAGCGGCCCACAATGGTTTCATCGGCGACAAAGCTTGCGGGGCAGGCGGGTTCGGGATCCATCACGCGCACGCGATAGCCCATGGTGCGCGCGGCCATCGCGGTCATGCGGCCGAGCTGGCCGCCGCCGAGAATGCCGAGCAAACTTCCCGGCTTCACTATTTTTTCTGATTTTGAATGAGAGGCGTCGCTCACTTCAGCGGTTCCTCACCCAAGGTCTGGTCGAGCACTTCCTGAGTGCGCGCAGCGCGCCACGCGGCCAGCCGCTCATACAATGCGGCGTCGGTCGCAGCCAGAATCTCCGCGGCCAGCAGTGCGGCGTTGGCCGCGCCCGCCTTGCCAATCGCGAGTGTCCCTACGGGAACGCCCTTGGGCATCTGCACAATGGAAAGCAGCGCGTCGAGGCCGTTCAACTGCGTTGCGGCTACCGGGACGCCCAACACCGGGACCAACGTCTTCGCCGCGAGCATGCCGGGCAAATGCGCCGCGCCGCCGGCTCCGGCGATAATCGCGCGCAGGCCACGGTCGCGCGCCGTTTCCGCGTACTTGAAAAGCCAATCGGGAGTGCGGTGCGCGCTCACAATGCGGGTTTCGTGGGCAATCTCCAGCGTGCGCAGAATTTCCACGGCAGCCGAGAGCGTCTCGTAATCGCTCTTGCTGCCCATTACCACGCCCACCAGCGGTTGTTGGCTCATGGGGAGATTATACGGGCGCCTAGGGGGCACCTCTGTTCGGTGAGCGCGCGCTCTTGGGTCTATCGACTCTCCGTCGGGAACCTGTCGGGCGAAGTCACTACGGAACCATCTGCCAGCTGTATTGAATAAACGATGCGTGGCGAATAGTCGCGGGAAGACTCCGGCTCCGCCTGGTAGACGTCAACAGTCGGCCCGTTGACAACGATGATGTCCTCGATTTGGTTCATTTACCTGTCTCGCCGATTTTGAAGAAGGAGTCCTTCAGAGAACGATTTCTGACCGTGTTTTCGGTCACGATTCGGTCGATATCGGCATCGCTGAGCTCGACCGCACCAGCGCTTGGAGTGATGGTCGCGATGCGCACCTTCCCTCCGACTTTTCCATCTTGGCTCGCCGTCTCAGAGATCACGTACGCAGCCAGTGCCTTGAGGTGCTCCACGCCAGAGCCGTTCTCGTAGAGCCTGTTGAGTAAGTATAGGGCATACTGAGCAACGCCGACCAGACCGAATCCATAATTATGGAGCATCGGAGCGAAATCGAGCTGGCTAAGTAACTGAAAAATCTTCTGTTCGGTGGGGTTACCATGGGCATCGACATCGTACCCAGCCAGCAGCAACTGCACGTCTGGTCGTAGCGGCACGGTTGCGCCTGGCAGCTGTTGGATAGCGAAGCCCGGGAACATTTCACCGTACTTCTGGCGCATGACCATACGGGTCTTCTCCATGATCGCAGTGACACCTTCTGTTCCCTGAATTTCTTTGAGAACCGCCTCCATGAGCGAGGCCCCAAGCTCGCCTGATCCGGCTGTCAGGACAGCAGAATATTTCGAAGTGATGTACAGCTTCTTCTGGGAATCATTCTGCGCCGTCAGACCGCGTGGATCGCCAAACGTTCCACGGCTGTCCGCCGCGACGACTAGCCCGTCGCCTCCTCTGAGGCCAACCAGCAACGTCATAGGCCGCTCCGTCCTTTCCTTGAGTAGGAAAGCACTTGTATCAAGCCAGAACATACCGTGTCAAGCCTCTAGAGCGCGTTGGCGCCTGAACCCAACCGGTTGAATGCAAGTCTCCTGCCGAAATCGGAAATTGTTTGTTAAGAAACGCTCACGTTCGCAGCCTGACGTACCGGCCCCAGTCACCTTAGAGCTAGCGCTGAGACTTCTGCGCGCAAGAGGACACCATTTAGTGCCGGTGCCAAGCCTCGACGGCAACCTCAACCACGGCGAACAGAACGCTCACCGCAGCCAGAAAGCCTTTGGCGCGCTGCCAGTTCTGCTCGTGGCGATCCATGCGGCGCTCCAGTTCGGCCAGGCGTCCGCCGTTGCCGTCGCCCATCAGGCCGGCCATCTGCGACTTCAGCACACTCAGATCGCTGATCACCTGGGCCTCGAATTCATTCATCATGCGCATGTGCGCTCCGTGCAGGTTTCAGGGGTCAGGTTTCAGGGATCAGGTGCCGAAAAACACCCAGCCTCTTATTAGCCGACTTGCCTGGCCAACTTTCGCTGCAGTCGAGATTCTCGAGGAATCATCCCTCAGCGGCTAAAGCCCCACTCACTTTTGGGGCCTTTACGGCACGACTGAAGTCGTGCCCTTTCACAACGGATTCAAGCTGACCCGATACCAAGTCGTGCCCTTTCACAACGGACTCAAGCTGACCCGATACCAAGTCGTGCCCTTTCACGAAACCGAACCTCGGCGCAGGCTGTTAGCCGCTCAGCGGCAAATTGATGAATAGTGCCGTTGAGAATTCGGAATAGTTGGGCGGCGTGGAGCCGTCGTACATCCGGATATAAAACCGGTCGCTCGCCGAAGCCCGTAACAACGTCAGATTCGGCTGCGAGCCGCGCAGCGCCAGCGTCGGATCCTGCCCCGGCATGAACGCATCGTCGCGCAGACGAACCTCGAAGCCGCCTCCGGCAGGCGGCGTTACGCCCGTATTCACCGTCGCGGTGCTGCCGTTCAGCGCCGTCACCGTGAGGCGGTTCAGATTGGCCAGCACCGTGGGATTTACTGGCGCAGGAAGCCACGCATTCGCCGGCACTGTGGCGTTGGTCTTGATGGCCAGATCGTCGGCCCAGTCGTTGGCGAATGCAATCTCGTATTCCACGAGATCGGGCAGGCTCGGGCTGTATGTCACCTTCACCGTGCGCACTACCACTTCGGCGTTTAGGTTTGTGGAAGGCGCATTCAGAAGCAGTGCATCGCCCGGCCACACGTCGCTCGAGAAGGTACTGCGGTTTCCTTTGTAGGCGCCACTCCACAATGCGTTCGTACTCGCTGCGGCCTGCGCCATCACCTGCGCTGCGCTTTGGCAATCTGTTGACGTGCGCGCCGCAGGGGCGGTCACTGAGCCGATCCACGCGGCCACCGAGGGCGATCCGGCTGCGGCCAGCGCCGCCTGGCTCACAGTGTTTACCGCGCGGCCCACGGCGCGGCCGATGCTGCGGTAACTTACAGCAATCTGCTCGCCCGCGACCGGCGTATAGCCGATATAGAAGGCCAGCTTGCCGGTGCGCTCGACATGACACTCCGCCGCCTGTGCCGTGGTCCCGATGCGCCGCGTGTAAGGTCCGCCGCCGGGCGGTGTGCTCACCACCCAGCCCGAACCAAGGTTGGTCAGGTTGATGGCGCGTATGGCGCCGATTAAATTGATGCTGCTGACCGGAACCAGATTGCAGGGCGCGGGCAGATAAGTGACCGCACCATCGTAGAGAGTTACCGGCGTTGCGCCCACGCCGTTGACGAACTCCTGCACCTCCATCTGGATATTGCCCGGCGCAATCAGCCATCCGCCGCCCGCGCCAATGGGGCCGTTATCTCCGAAGGAGTAATACATCGCCGACGCGCGGTAACTTTCCGGGCAGTGAATGCGCATGCGCAGTGTGTAGGTGTTGGCGGGATTCACGGCAAAGGTAGTTCCCGCCGGCGTGCCTTCCACCATCGGCTGCAACGTCACGGCCCCCGTACCTTGTTGCGCGGTGGCCTGGATTCCCGCGGTACAACCGGATGCAGTCTCGTAGCCGTTGAAGAATCCGCCCAGGATGCCGTAGCTGCCCGGAGACAGCGTCACTCCCACCAGTTCCAGCAGCAGCGTTCCTCCCATCTCGATGGGATCGAGCCAGGCAAGCGTGGTTTCGCCATCAATCCCGTTGCCGCCGTTCATCGTCAGGCCGTTGGGTCCCAGCGTGATGTACCCACCGCCCGCCGCGTTCCAAACCGTCTGGTTAATCTGTGGCTCGTTGAAGAGCTCGTTGACGATCGTGGACTTCGATGCCGGCGGGAAGAACGGATCTTCGGCCAGATCGAAATCCGCGGTGACGCCGTCGCCCAGAAAATACTCCGTCACGTAGGCCGCCGGTTCGTTCTCGCCGCACACCGTCACATCGTTGGCCAGTGCGCGCTTCACGCTGGCTGTAAGCGCCAGGCTGGCGAGATTCAGGCTGCCGTCGCTTTCGTTCAGCGGATGCACCGTGGTCAACACGGAGGCGAGCGTGATGGCGCCGCTGAGAGCACGATACGCGGCCCGCGCCATGCTGGCGGCTTGTCCCGCGCTTTTGCTCCAGTTCGCGCCCGGATCGGGAGCGAAGTTGCCTACTGGAACCTGCAATGAAAGCCCTTGTGTGGAGAGCGTCGTCGCGCCGCTATGGGCTACGAGTGCAGCCAGCAATGCGCCGGCGGTTTCTCCGGATGCATTTACGCTCGCCGGCATCAGCATTTGATCCAGCAGCAGTTCGTCGCTTACCGCCTGGATGGCCGTGCGGTAATGCGGGCCTTCCAATCCCATCCCCGCGTATTCCGGCAGCGGGCTCACGGCAATGTATCCCGTGAAGTAGGGAGTGCCGTCATCGCCCGTCACCGCCAGAGTTTGAAAACGCGAGGGCGACGCGAGATTTCCATTGGCGGGAAGGCTCAGCCACAACTGGCAGATGGAGGGCTCGTTGATCTTCCGCTCGACGGTCAACGGACGCGCTGCGTCCAGCGCGCTCGTATAATCCAACCCTTGAATCGTGATCTTCATTGCATCTCTCGTGGTTCGTGAATCGTGGTTCGTGGTTCGTGGTCCGTGGGCCGTGGGTTCTTGCTCCCTTGCTCCCTCGCTCCCTTGTTCCCTGTCTTCCTACACCAGCGCATTGGGCGCCGGCAGAAAACTCCGGTAGCAAACCACGCGTTCGCCGTCCAGCGGGTCCGTTACCGGCAGCGCCAGAAACTGCCCTTTCAGCATTACCCGCGATTGCCCGTTCCGATCTTTCCCGTTGAGCGGGGCGATGGCTTCTTCTGCGCCGCTCATGGTCTGCAAGCGCGGATAGTGGAAGAAGATTCTTTCTCCCTGGCTGCCCTGCATCAAAAACAGCGCCGACCACTCCTGGTAGAAGCTGCCGCCTTCGCGATCCACAAAGCCCGTCACCGCCTGCAACTTTGCGCCCGCGGCTGGCGCGCCTCCGGGCAATGGCGTGGCAAGCGTCAGCCCTGTCGGCGCCACCTGCGCCACCAGCGCCACGTTGAACGTCACGCGCCGGATGTAATCCACATCCGTCAACGCCTGGCGCACATACGCGCCCGCAACCGGGCAACCCACGTAACCGGTCTGCCCGGTGTAATCCACGTCCAGCGCGATGATCGATCCCACCGCGAATTTGGCGGCATCGCTCGACGCCAGCAGGATCGATGTACTTGTGGAGCCGCTCTGCGGAATCACTGCCGGCGCCGCCGGCGCTCCATCCGCCGCCAGCGTTGGATCGCCCGTTACGGCCAGCACATTCATGTGCTGCGAGCCCGTCGCCAGCGCCATGGTCAGCTTGGTCCAGCTCAAAAACTGCAGGCTCACCTGCGCCTGCACGGATTCGCGCACCTGCTCCAGCGCCGCGGCAGGAATGCCCGTCAGCAACGGTGTCGATTTGCTCGCCGGCGTGCGCGCGAAATCCTGAATCCATCCCAGGTCGATCCAAGGCGCGGGCGGCGCCGCGAGACTGAACCCGCCCTGTTGCGATGGATCGAAGAGCACGGGCGTCTGTGCCGCCCGGTTCACGGGCGCAAAGTATGCGCGCACCCGCCGCGTCACCGGCGCCGGAGCGGAAAACCATGTTGCTGTCATTTACTCCCCCTGCTCCTGGTAGCTGTAGACCATCACACTTGCGCTGCGCCCCAGCCGGTCGCGACTGCTCGCCACCGGCCCAAACACCGGCTCGTCCCAGAACACCTGCGTCAGCATCGCCGCCGCGGGCGTCGACGTGTAGTTGAGCTTGGGCGTATAGAAGGGCTGCAGCATCGCGATCAGCTCCTCATCCATTGCGCTCAAGGCGCGCCCGCGATCCAGGCCGCCGAAGCTCTGCGTGCCGCAGGTCTGGTACGTGATCTCGCATTGCTCTGCCGCCATGGTGGAGGCCAGATCCAGGTCCGCGGCCAGGCCCGTCCAGCGCAGCACAAACACGTCGCTGGGAAGCTGGCTGAAGGGTGCTTCCGCTTCCTCCACCAGGATTCCCGGACGCACCGCGCCGCGCAGCAGGATGGTTCTTTCCGGATTGATTGCCGTCAGGCGCGCGCGCAGCGCCATGTAGAACGAGTCTTTCGCGTTTTGCATCGAATGCTCCGTACCGTGAACCGTGAGCCGTGAACCGTGATCGCCGGCTGCCGTTTCGGCGCACGGCCCACGGCCCACGGTCCACGGCTGTCATACGCCTTGCTGCCGCGCCTCGCGCAACAGCAGCCGGTAGAGATACACCTGCCCGAAGGCTTCGTTGGAGGCGATGGATTCAATCAGATAGTCCTGCCCGGCCACCGTCACCGCCAGCGTCATGGCGAACAGAGCCTGCGCCGACACCAGGTCGAGCGCGTCCACCTGCTGCGCGACGCTGGTGGCCGAGACCAGCAGCTCCCACTTCGACTCTCCGCCTTCCTGCCAGGTGGGCCGCAGCTTTCGCATCAGGACCGGACTCACCGGAACCTCCGCGAAGGTAGTCGCCACCAGGCCCACCTCCGACATGCCGGTATCTGCGTTGCTGCCGGTCACGCGCAAAAGGGCCGTGGTGCCCGCTGCGCCTCGCAGCAACGCGTCGGCCAGCATCTGCGGCGCTCCCCGGGGGTTGCGCGGCGCTGTGTCACTCATAACTTGCTCCCATCGATGTCCGAGGTCGAGGCTCAGTCCCTAAGTCCCTTAGTCCCGAAGTCCCTTAATCCCGAAGTCCCGCAATCCCTGCCGTTACCCCAATTTGTTCGCAACGTACGGCTTCAGCCACTCCTGCACCGTCTCGTCGATCAACGAACTTGAGAAGTACTTCACCTGCATGGTGTCAATCTTGCTCATGCTGGCGTTCAGTGCCGGCGTGGACTGCGCATTGCGCACAATCTGCGCGCACGCCGACTTCACGTCATCGCCGATCGTCGCGAGACCGGCCGTATATGTCACCCGCACTTCGTTGTATGGCAGCCCCAGCACATTCCAGGGCAGCGTCAGCTCGCCGTTCGCCGGATCGAAATCCACCAGCGACGGATCGATCGCCGTCCATTGCCCGGGCAATGCGAACGCCCACGCGATCTCGCTCAACGGCTCCTGCGGAATCTCCCCGCGCCGCGGCCGGGCATAGCGGCCCTCGATGCCCACCAGCGGCGAAGTGGCCGGAGCCAGCGGCGTCAGCGGCAGATAACTCAAGAGCACCGTCTGCGCTCCCGCCGTTACGCGCAGGCGTTCGATATACTGCACCACGTTCAAGTCCGGCCGCCGGCAGTAGCTGTTGATCAACGCCGTGGCGGCCGTGATCCAGTCCGCCGTCGTTCCCGCCGGCAATCCATAATTCGGGTAGTCCGCTGGCTCGAGATAGGCCATGACGCATCCTTCCATTGGTTTCAACTGTTAGATAAAAGGCAACAAGGGACCAAGGGAACCAGGAAGACAGCGGCGCAAATACCGCTTGCAAAAGCTCACCGGCTGCCCGCCTTCTCGTTCCCTTGTTCCCTTGTTCCCTGCCGGGGCCCCCGGCGGGCGATCTCTGCCCGCTGGGGTCGCTCGTTCCCGGTTTTTCCTACCGTTCGACAATCACCTGTGTGTGCGCGAAGTTCGCGCCCTTCACCACCGGCGCGCCAAACTTGACCGCGACGTACTGGTAGGTCATGGAGTTCGGCAAGCCGAGCTGGAACAGCCGGGGAGCCGGATCGCCGAGCCAGTGATACTCGATCAGGTCTTCGGTCACGATGTAGGCCGGAAGTACCGCGTTGCCTGTTCCCGGAGTGCCGGTATACGGCAAACTCCAGTCGGGAATCAGCGGCAGATCGCCGGCTTGCGTCGAAAGATTCTTCACCGTGAAGCCCGCCGAGATCTGCGTGGTGTTCAGCACCACGTTGTACTCGGTCTTCATCTCCTGGTCGATCAGGTCCAGCAGCACCGGGTTGGCATAGATGGCCGTGGGCCGCACGCGATAACCCGTGCTCGCCACCATCTGCGCGATCGTGGTCTTGATGGTGTCCACGATCTTCATGGAGGTGGTCACGGTTACGCTGTTGCCGCCGGCCGCGATCTGCGCCGCGCAACCCATATATTGTGTCGTGGTCGGCGCGCTCAGGCTGGTGTCGGTGCCCTGCCACAATGCCACGTCGTGCGTCACCATCACGCCGCTCACGGTATCCACCAGGTCCTTGGCCTGCAGGTACGCAAACTGCTTCTGCTGGTCGCCCAGTTCGATGTCGAAGAGGTTGTAGTTGATCTGCGCCACAATGGCCTTCAGCGGCACGCTCAGCTCGATGCGCGTCGGGCTTACCACTGCGGGCGAGATGCTGCGCGGATTCACAAAGCCGGCCGCGCCCGGATTGGGGATGGCCGTCTCCTCGAAGAACCGCGAGGGATGACCCGTCGCCGGAACCTGCTTGATGCGCTGTCCAAATGCACTGGAGCGCCGGCAAATGTCGAAGATCTCCGTTTGGTACAGCGGCACTTCGACTGCGCCCGGCCCGATGTAATCCGCTGCTGCGTGAATGTCTGCAAAGGTTGCGTTCATAGCTCTCTCCACCCCCTCCATGGGGCCGTGTTCCTGATTCGTGGTTCGTGTTTCGTGGTTCGTGCTCCGTACTCGCGAATCCCGGAAGATCCGGTCACGATTCACGAATCACGATCCACGGCGTTTATGCCACCGCGCCGGCCCGCAGCAGCTGCGTCTTCACCGCGATGCGCTGTTCCAGGCTCAGGCCCGACAACGCCGCATCCAGTGCGTGCACATCCACCGGCCCCTCGCCGATGCCGTGCTTGGCCAGCATCTCCGCCGTAGCCGCCGGCATGGTCCGGCGTAGAGGGCTCACAATATTAGCCGCGGCCTTCACCTCGGCCAACTCCCGCTCCACCGCGGCCAGCTTCTCAGCCAGCTCGGTCTCGCGACGGCTCTGCTCCACGGTGGCCGAGATCTTCTCCACCTCGCCTGACAGGACGCTCTGGCGTTCTTCCAGCCAGTTCAGCGTCCTCTCGAGCTGTGTGGTCGCAGCCTCCAGCCGCTCGGCAATGCTTTTCTCTTCGTTTTCCATGTCCTTCCTTTCTTTAGTGAACAGTGATCAGTGGTCAGTGATCAGTCCCTTCGCATGCGGGTGAAACCGCTTGCAATGGAGCCAACCGTCATCGCACTTTTTGCCCTGCCGTTTGCGCTTTCAATGGCCAGCAAAAAAGAGGCTCCGCTTTCTGGAGCCTCTCCGCTAACTTGCTGACTTGCTAACCTGCTAACTTGCTAACTCACCATGCGAAAACTCGTCGCCCGGTACGCCGCCTTCTCGCGCAGCAAAATCGCCGCGCCCGTAAAGGTCACGCGCGTCAGCTTCCACACCTCGGCCCGCATGTCTTCGACGCGCGCGTCGGCCAGTTCGTAGCTCATGCCCATCGCCTCCGGCGCGTGCTCCGCCATGGCAGTAGCCACCTCGGGAAAATCGCGCGCGTACAAATAACCGCGCACCACCAGCCGCTGCCCGATCACATCGGCCTCGGTCAGGAGTCCGATCTTGCGCCGCGCATCGTGCCCGTCCCAGCCGGGCCGGTAATCCACCGCCATGCCCACAAGCGACGCCAGCCCCTTTTCCGCAGCCTCCTTCGTCAGCATCACGCGATGCCCGCGCGCACCGGCCGGCGCCTTGTCGCTGGGCGCATTCACCACCGTCAACACGCCCTCAAACGGCACCCGGTTCGGGTGCTTCGCCACATGAGGTATCTCCACTGCCATCGCTTCCAGTCGCATTTGCTCGCTCCGCTCGCCAGGTTTCAGGGTTCAGGATTCAGGGATCGGGGATCGGGGATCGGAATTCGGCCATCAACTGACACCGGACCCCTGGTCCCTGACAACTGTTTCCATCGGCGCCAACCCCCGCATGGCCCGCACCTCGTTTACTGTCAGCACGCCAGCCTGCAACAACTGCACCTGCACCTGCAACTCCGTCTCCTCGTCGCGCGCGCTTAATTCGTTAAACACGAACTCGAACTCGCGCCAGCCGATGCACTTTGAAAACAAGTCCCGCGTAAAGTGCTGCGCCAGCAGCAGCGCCAGGGGCGAGATGGCTCCGCGAAACGCTTCATCGGCCATTTCGGAGGCCGTCGACTGATTCACGTCGGCCTCGAGGCCCAGCATCAGCGGCGGCAGCCCGAATGCATTCGCCACCATGCGGATCAGAAACTCCTGCCAGGCCAGCCTCAGGTCCGCGTCCGTGCCCTGGGCAAAGCGCAGCACCTCCGGCTTCTGCGCGGTCGAGATCAGCGGCACGCGCCCCGTGCCCTCGATCTCGTCCTGCCACCAGCGAATCAGCCGGTCGTGCTGCGCGGGCGTGGCCTCGTTCAGCCACAGCGCGTACTGCGCCACCGAGTTCGCCGCCAGTTTTCCCGCGAAGCGATGCGCGCTCAGAAACTCGTTCACGGTCTCGAACGCCACTTCCAGCGGCCCCAGCCCGAAGGGCGTAAAGCTGCGCGGGTTCATGCGAATGTACATCAGTTGGTTGTCCAGCAACTCCACCGCGCTCGACTCCAACTGCCCCGGCATGGCCTGCGCATAACGCGGCAGATCCTCCTGCCCGTCCCATTTGGCATTGATGCGGATCGACGCCCCGTCCACCGGCCACAGCATCGCCGGCCGCTCCGGATCGCCGGTCGGCTCCATCTCGATGGCCCCGAAGCCGCCCGTCAGCGCGTCCTCGATGGCCTGCTCGAGTAAGGTGCGAAAACTGTCCGTGGGGTTTGGCTCCTCCAGCGTGCGCCGCAACGCCCGCAGCTTGCGCGCCACAAAACCCACGTCCCCGGCCTCGAAGCCGCGCCGGACCCGCACCTGCCAGTCCATGGCCGCGATGCGATCCTTGATGACGTTAATCGCCCGCCGCACCACCGGGGTTTCTGCAAACCGCCGCAGATTCACCGGTGTCGGCTTAGGCAGATGCCGCCCCGGAAACTGCACCGGGCTCAGGATCGCGGGCAGAGCCAGCGTCTTGCGCTCTGCTTCCGCCGCGGCTGAAAGCTCCGCGGACCCGGTTTCCCCGCCGCGGCCGTCGCGCGCGCCGCCACGCGCCTGCCGCCACATCTCCCGCAACTGCTCGCCTACCTTCACGCGCACCTTCCTTGTTCCGAATCTTGCCCCGGACATAGCCCCAGACTTTGCCGAGAACTCTTCTTGAACGCTGGCCGGAACCCTCTTCCGAAACTTGCTCAAAAGCAAAAGGGCACAGCCCATAGGCCATGCCCTTCTCGAATCCTGAATTTTCTCACCGTGGTTCGCTGCCGCGAGTTCAGAACTCAATCAACGGCTGCGAGCCACCTGAAATATCTCAACAAAATCGATCCTACCGCGAACCGGGGAAATTATATGCAAAGTTGGCAAACTTTTTTTCGTGGGACCTGGAAACCCCTGGAAAGCTGCCAATTCCAGCCATATGCGCACACTTGCTGGTTGCAACCAGGGGCCGGGCGCCAGTCGTCAGGGGTCAGCGGTCAGTTGACAGTTGTCAGCGGACAGCGGGTAGAGCCCAGTATGAGGGTGAATGTGAGTGTGAATGCGGATCACACACCCACACTCACACTCTGCGAGTCCCCTAGTCCCTAGTACTTGGTCCCGAGTCCCTAAATCTTCAGTTCCCGCCGCGCGGTCTCGGCCACGCGCTCCATATCCGAGGTGGTCAGCACGCGGATCTGATGCTCCTCCATGGTTTCCACGCCAAAGCGATACAACTGCAACCGCTCCGGCTCCTCGTCCGTGGCGCCCAGCCGTGCCGCCGGCTCGATCACCGCCGTCAGTTCCAGTTCGGCCTTCTCCACGCGTTGGACGCCGGTGCGCAACGCGGCTGCGGAAAAGGCCAGCACCTTGGCCATCTCCAGGCCCGGATCCAGAGCTACGGCGTGAAACATCCGTACCACCCCGTTGGGCCGGTAGCCCACATCGATGCGCAACGGATCGCCGGGGCGCGTATATTCCGCGGCGGCAATTCTTTTTCTTAACAGATCCCACACCCCGGCGCGCTCGAACTCCGAGCGCATGCGCGCATGGATGGCGGCCCGTCCGCTCAATCGCGGGACCCGCTCCCGCGCCTGCGGCTCGATGTACAGCTGCATCAGCTCTTCCATGCCCGCCGGCATGCTCTCGGCCAGGTAGGCCTTGGGCTCGGTCATCTGCACGTTCAGCGAGAGCGACTCCTCGAGAATCCGCATCAGCCTGCCCCCGGGCTCCAGCTCCAATCGCCGCCGCAGCTCACCCTCCATGCCTTCGAGCAGCGCCGTATCCGCATCCGGATCGAGGCACTTCACCCGCCGCCAGTCGCGCGTAAAACGCACTTCGACACGGCCCGGCTGATCCTCCGTCGCCCGTTCGCGCAGAATCACGCCGATGTGCACATACTCGTTCCGCACCGCGTCCGGCACATACCGGAGCAGCCGAAACTCGCATTCTCGACGATGGCTTCCGCACGCCATGTTTTAGCTTCCAACTCTCAGTTCGTGGCCCGCGTGAGTGTGAGTGTGAATCACACACCCACACTCACACTCACACTGTTCCCTGTTCCCTTAGTCCCTGTCTTTCAATTCACCCTCATCGTAGTCCCCCATCGGGCCGCCTTCCAAGCCTCCTCCGCAACTTCTTTCCCCCCTTCTCCCCATTTCGGAAATGGCTTCCGGTCCGATTTCCAAAAAGCCTCAATACCCTCCCGTATCCGGCTCCGCCGCACCAGCAGCTTCTCCACCAGCGCTTCCATTTCGCAGATATCACCTCCGTACCATTCGGGGGGAACCTCGTTGGCCGCCGCCCAAACCGTCTCCGCGGGCATGGCCTCGAGCCGCGTCAGCCAGGGCTCGAAGGATTCCCAGCCAATTACCTCTCGATACACCTCGTTGCGGTAATACACGCCGCGCAGTGGAGCATCCTCAAAGCGCCACTCCCCGGCGTGAAAGCAGTAGCCGAAGTCAATGAAGACGGCCTTGTACCGGCGCTCCCGCTGCCGCCGCGTGAATACCGCCTGGCGGCCATTCGCGTTACCTGTCCATTTATCGAGAGCGAGAATCCCCGCGAATTCGGCAAGATTCTTCAACTCGGCCAGTTGCTCCTCGGGCAGGTAGTCCACTACCTGGCCCGGCATCAATCCCCCGGCAAATCGCGATCCAAACTGCAGTCCCGGCGTGCAGCGCGCGTGGCTCCTTCCCAGATCGATCTCGAGCTCCGGCGTGTTCTCAATCAGCCAACTGGAAACCTCCACCAGTTCCGCCTCCGGCACACTCAGCCCCGCGGCCGCTGCCAAGCGCGAGGCCAGCAGTTCGTTGGCCAGTACGCGCATGTGCTGCGGATTGTTCTGGAACTTCACCACGTAGATGTGGCCGTCCGCGCCCAGCATCAACTGGCCCTGCGCGCCGCCCCGCATGCGCCGGATCTGCTGTACCGCCAGAACCGCCACTTCATCTACCGCCCTTCGTCCGCTTCTGCCTGAGTGCTTGCTGGCATTCTAAATGTTTCCCGATTCGCATGTTCCCTGTTCCCGGCCCCGCACCTGTCGCCCACGTCCCTCGATGAGCGAAAAGCAAAGAGCCGGAAGGCGCTTTGCGTTCCTGATCCCTTAGTCCCTGTTTTTCTATCCCTGATCCCCATGCCCGGTCTTCATCCGCTTGGCTTCTTCCTCTCCGTCCAGCACGCGAAACACGCCGTCGGCCAGCGCCCGCAGCTCGTCCTCGCCGGGATAAACCGCAACCGGCGCGATCCACTCGACCGACCTGCGCAGCCGCGCCACAACACGATGAGAGTGCGCCATGCCGCCAGTCACAAGCACCGCATCCACTTTTCCTTCGAGCACCGCGGCCATGGCGCCGGCCTCTTTGCCGATCTGGTAGATCATGGCCTCGAAGACCGCCGCGGCCTCGCGGTCACCAGCATCGATGCGCCGCTCGACTTCCATCAGGTCACGAGTTCCGAGGTAGGCGAACAGGCCTCCATCGCCAAAGACGTGCCGGTCGAGCTCCCCGGCGGTCATCGTGCCGCACAATTTGATCAGCGCCCGCACCGGCAGCGAGCCCGTGCGGTCCGGCCCGAACGGGCCTTCCTCGATGGAATTGCTGTCGATCATGCGCCCCGCGCGATGCGCCGACACGGTGATGCCGCTGCCCATGTGAATCACGACCAAACGGAGAGCCGCGTAGCTCCGGCCCACCTGTCGCGCGTGGCGCCTGGCCACGGCTTTGGTGTTGAGCGAGTGGCCGATATACGTTCGCTCGATCAGCGGCGAGCCCGAAAGCCGTGCGCAGGACTGCCACTCGTCCGCCGTCACCGGGTCCACAATGTAGGCGCTGACGCACGCTGCCTGGGCAAATCGCAAAGCGAGCACTGCTCCCAGGTTCGACGCGTGCTCGCCGCGCCGCGCCGCCTTCAGCTCTGCGACCATGACGTCGTCCACCAGATAGGTGCCGCACTCCATCGGCGGCAGCATGCCGCCGCGCCCCGCCACTGCAACCCACGGTTCGTCATTTGGGCACTCCGCGCCCTGCGTTTTACCCTTTGGAGAAAATCCTGCTTCGGCGAGGGCCTTCTCGATCAGCTCCGCGCGGTACTCCAGCCGGTCCAGCATGGGTCGCCCTTTGAACCTCTGAATCTCATCATCGCCATGATGAATGTTTTGCGTCAGCTCCTCGCCCGCGCGCGTAAAAATGCCGAATTTCGTCGAGGTGGTTCCGGGATTGATGGCCAGCACCCGGCCCGCGGCCTGGTCCGCCGTGTTCGATGTTTTAGAAATCACTTCAGGAGCCACGTTCGTCTCTCCACCGTCCTGGAGTCTATCGTTTTCTCTCTGCTTTTGCCTGTGAGGACCGCCGTTTTTTCCTGCACCCCTTCCCTGTTACCATCAAATTTGCACTCGCCGTCCCGGCGGGAACCTGGAATTCACCCAACCGAAAGAGGTAATCGTGGCAGACACCAAAAAGATCGCCGACAAGGCGGAACGCAAGAAGATCAAGCGTACGGCGCGCAAAAAGGCAGCGCCCAAGGCCAAGCGCACCACCCCGCGCGGCTCGCTGAAGAAAAAAGTGAAGAAGATGGTCCGCGGCCAGTCGAAGCGGTAGAAACAGGTTTCGGGGATCAGGTTTCAGGTGTCAGTTCCTGGCGCTCAAGCGTCGGCGGCACCTCAATCTGATCCCTGACCCCTGAAACCTTTACGGAGGACCCGCACTGCCCAGTCAACTGTTCGCCCGCAAATCGATCGACAAGCTAATTCGGGAGTCGGAAGAACCCGAACACAGACTGAGGAAGTCGCTCGGCCCGTGGTCGCTCACCGCGCTGGGCATCGGCGCCGTCATCGGTTCGGGCATCTTCACCGTCATCGGCACGGCAATCTCCGGCGAAAAGTTTGACACCACCAGCATGGTGAACACGCCGCTGGCGAGCTACATCATCACCCACACCGCGCTCTCCGGCCGCCCCGGCGCCGGTCCCGCCATCGCCATCTCCATGATCCTGGTGGCCTTCGTCTGCGCGCTCACCGGCCTTTGTTATGCCGAGCTCGCGTCGATGATTCCGATTGCCGGCTCGGCTTACACCTACACCTACGCCACTCTCGGCGAGCTCATCGCCTGGATCATCGGCTGGGATTTGATTCTGGAGTACGCCGGCTCCAACATGAGTGTCAGCGTGGGTTTTGCCGCGCACGTCGTCGACCTGCTGGACTGGTTCGGCCTGCACCCCAGCCCGCGATGGATCTCGCCCGCTTATCTTCCCAGCGGCCTGCAGGATCTGGCCGGCAACAGTCTCTACAATCCCGGCTGGCACTTCGGCTTCAATATTCCCGCCTTTCTCATCGTCATGTTCCTTACGATGATCCTGGTGCGCGGCATCCGCGAGTCGGCCTCGACCAACAATATGATGGTGGGATTCAAGCTGATTGCGATTCTGATCTTCATCTTCGCCGTCATCGGCTTCATTCATCCCTCCAACTGGCACCCCTTCATGCCCAATGGATGGTCGGGCGTGCTCACCGGCGGCTCCATCATCTTCTTCACCTACATCGGCTTCGATTCCGTCTCCACCGCCGCTGAGGAGTGCCACAACCCGCAGCGCGATCTTCCCATCGGCATCATCGCCACGCTGGTGGTCTGCACGGTGCTCTACGTTTCTGTCGCCGTCTGTTTAACGGGATTAGTCCCATGGCAGTCGATGGTCGGCGACGCGGCCCCCGTAGTCAACGCGCTCAAAAAGCTCTCGCTTCTGCCCGGCGGGCACTCGCTCTATTGGATTCGCCTGGTTGTCCTGCTGGGCGCCCTCATGGGCATGATCTCTTCGATCCTCGTCTACCAGATCGGCCAATCGCGCGTCTGGTTCTCCATGTCCCGCGACGGCCTGCTGCCCAAAGTCTTCTCCAACGTCCACCCGCTCTTCCGCACGCCTGCGTTTTCCACCTGGGTCGCAGGCATCCTGGTCGCCATTCCTTCCGGCCTTTTCGACATCGGCACCCTCGCCGACCTTTCCAACATCGGCACACTCTTCGCGTTCGTCCTGGTCTCTATCGGCGTCATTGTCCTTCGCATTCGCGAGCCTGAACGCCGCCGCGGTTTCATCGTCCCCGGCGGGCCCGTGATCCCCGCGCTCAGCGTCATCTTCTGTTTCCTGCTGATGGCTGGCTTGCCCATCATCACCTGGTACCGTTTCGTCATCTGGCTCATCATTGGTCTTTTCATTTACTTCCTCTACAGCCGTCACCGCTCCGAATTTGCCCCGCCCCGGTAGGCGCCAAAATGTAACGCCGGTCTCCAGACCGGCTGTAGCGTGGGCGTCCACGCCCACGCACCTCACGGCGCATGAGCTCAGCGCTCTATGCTGGAATTGAAACTGATATGAGAAACTGGCAAAAAGCCCTCATCATCACGCTGATCACGCTCACCATCGGCGGCGTTTATTTGCTCGTCGTCTTCGAACGTCGCCGAAATCCCGGCGTCGCCCCCCAGGCCAACCCCGAGCAGACGCTCACACCCGACGATGTCGCCGTTGTGCGCATGATGTTCCCCACTTCCTTCGACGACGCGCTGAAGCTCCAGAACGCCAGCGTCTGGATGAAGAACGGTTACACCATGCCCTACTTCCCGTTCGAAGCCGGCCGCATCGTCTTTGCAAAGTCCGCCGGCGTCATTCCCTCTGCGCAGCGTCTCGACATCAAGAAAGTCATCAAGGCCGCGGCGCCCGCCACGGTCAACGATGGCATCTCGCGCGGCAGCCGCCAGGTCTTCGCCGTCTTCGCGCTGCCCGGCGGCACAAGCCTCTACGCCACTGCGATCGGCACCATCGACGGCAGTCAGGAAGAGTACTTCAGCGACATCCTCTTCTTCTACGACGATCCCCACACCATCTACGACAACTGGCCCAGGAATGTGTGGGCCGCCATCGACGCGCACCAGGTTCTTCCCGACATGAGCGAGTTGCAGACGCGCATGTCCATCGGCCAGAAAACACAATCGGATGGCTCCTCGGAAGGCAACCGCACCGTTACCTACGATCAGGCCGGCAAGAGCTGGACCATCACCTTCGTGGACAACAGGGCCACGAACATCAAGAGTCCATAGCCCCGGCAGACAAGGCCACCTTGGGAATCGACCAGGGTGAGTATAAAACTCGCCTTATTGTCCGGACTGTGACGCGCCGCCCAATATCAGGCTGAACTTGCTGGTGTTAATGACGTTCAGGATCGTGGCCCCACCCTGACTGTTTGTCTCCACTCCGGCGTTGTTCTTGCCTTCAACCATCTTTGCCGAAAACGTGACAACGGTCTTTTTGTTCTGCAACAGCGACGCCTGAACGTTCGATCCGGAACCTGTCCATGTCAGTTGGTACTGGCCGGCAGGAAGCTGCGTCGATCCGACCTGCACATTCTGCGGAATATCTACGGTTGGGGTTCTGTTTCCGGCAAATGCCGGCACAGCAAAGAGAACGAGCATCAATGCAAAACCGAATGAACGCTTCATTTGAATCTCCTCAATTGCCTCGCGTATTCTTTTCGCCGCATGAGGCATTAAGACGATTACAGTACGATGCGCTGATTTTGAACCTTAAGAATTCTTAAGAAGCAGGCTGGCGTCGAACCGTCACAGTTCCAAAAAGTTGCGAAGCTGCCGAAACTGAAAAGACCGCGTCGCATCATTTGGGCACGGGCGCCGTGCAAAGTGGGATCATGATTTTTACGCGGAGGCCGGGTGATGCGTTCTCTGCGGTAATCGTACCGTGATGCACCTGCACGGCCTGTTTTGCGATGGACAAGCCGAGCCCCGATCCGCCACTCATCGCGTCGCGTGCCTCATCAACGCGGAAAAATGGATCGAAGATTCGCGTGAGCGCGTCCTCGGGAACGCCCGGGCCATAATCGCGGACCGCAATGGCAGCGGCGAGGGAGTCCTCGGCAACGGAAACATCGATGGTGGAATGCTCCGGTGCATAGCGAATCGCATTGCGCAGCACATTTTCCACGGCGCGCCGCAGCAGTTCACGATTGCCCATAACCTGGCCGGAGAGATGACCATTCACCGCGATGCGGCAGCCGCGCATCTCTGCTTCCACGCGGCAATCGCGAATCACTTCATCCATGATGTCCGCAGCGCGCACAACGCAGGCGCCGTTGACGACAGGGCCACATGCTATGAAGTTGATTTCCACAATGCCGGCAACCAGTGAGGCGATCCGGTCAACGTCCCTCTCGATGCGATCAAGCGCCGACTTGCTATCTGCGGATGTTCTGGCCAGTTTGATGGCAAATTTCAGCCGGGCAAGCGGCGATCGAAGCTCGTGCGAGATGTCTCCCAGCAGCCTTCTCTCGCTCACAATCAGGCGTTCGAGGCGTTCGGCCATTTGATTGAAGGAGCGGCCCAACTGGCCGATTTCATCCCGCCGCCTGGTGTTGGCGCGAACCGAAAGATTGCCCTGCCCGAAGAGCGCAATGGAAGCCGCAATTCTGCGAATGGGCGATATCACACCCACTGAAGCCAGCCAGCACAAGAGAAGCGTGGCGCCGATGACAAGAAAATAATACGGAAGAAACGTCCAGAGATACGGCCGCCCTTCAGACAGCCCCGTGTTGACGATCCAATACTGCCCGTCCGGCGACCGCTGAGCTTTGATGTAATGGCCGTTCGCGTGGGTGCGCCATTCCGTGCGTGGAGCGGGAGGCAAAAACGCGGCCCGATTTTCACCGGTTAGGACATCTGCGCCGTGTGCGTCGAGTAAATAATGCGTCGATCCTACAAAGACGCGATCCAGGCGGATCAAATAGGCTTTCAGCGCCTGCGGGCCGCCGCTCGCCAATGCTCCGCGCGCACTCTCCAGCTCCGACTCGTCGATGCGTTCGAAGGCGGGGTCGATGGAGTTCCTCTGCACGCGATTCGCGATGGCGTGAAAGACGAGGAAAGAAAGTGACAGCGTGATCACCATCGCCAGCAGAACGCCGGAATAGAGGGACTTTATGGGGTATGACTTAAGCCGTTCCGGTAAATACATACCCAATTCCCCTCACTGCGCGGATAAGATTTCGCCCACCTTCGAGCTTTTTGCGCAAATGGCTAATGTGCACATCGAGAAAGCGATCGTACGGCGTCGCTTCGCGCTCGAAAAGAGCTTGGGTGATTTCGTCGCGTGAGACAATACGACCCGCGGAACGCATCAGCATCTCCAGCAGGTCGAATTCGACCGGAGTCAACTCCACCGGCGAGCCCGCAACCGTCGCCTCGCGTGTGCCGGGATTGAGCTGAATATTGCCGATGGTCAAAACGGCGTGGCCCTTCCCGCTCGCGGTATCGGTCCGGCGCAGTACGGCCCTGATCCGCGCCAGCAGTTCATCGGGATCGAAAGGCTTGGGAAGATAATCGTCGGCTCCCGTATTCAGGCCCAGGATCCTGTCATGCTGCTGAACTCGCGCGGTCAACATGATCACAGGCAGGTCTTTTCGCCGCCGCAACTGCTGCAGCACCGTCAGGCCATCGAAGACGGGCAGCATTACGTCGAGAATCATGAGGTCATATGCGCCGTTTGATGCCCTGGCCAGGCCATCCCGGCCATCGTATGCACAATCCAGATGATGGCCGGCCTCGGCAAAGAACTCCTTCATCATCCCGCAGAGCTCAACGTCGTCGTCAACCAACAGCAGCGATAGTTGTTTTTGATCTTCCGCAGTCTCCATCCACACTGCCTCGGAGCCGGACACTACCAAGCAATCCACATCGATTTTAAGTCTCGCATAGATCAACGCATCGGCTACATGCTTAACAATTCTTAAGGCTCGGACCACTTCGGCCGCTGACCGCCATCCCGTGGGCCGCATCATTCTAGCCTGCATACAGATCTACTTGATGGACCCAGCTTTTGCCTTCATTTCCAGAAACGACTCGAAGCCCGCCTCGTAAACTACTCATGTGACCTCGATTCAGGCATTCATCCGCCGCCTTCCCAAGGCCGAGCTGCATCTGCACCTCGAGGGGACGATTCTGCCTGCAACGCTGGTTGAACTCAGCGCGCACCATGATGCGAAGCCCTTGACGCTCCGCGAAGCCAAATCACTCTATCGCTTCACGGACTTTACCGAGTTCATTGAGTGCTTCAAGGCCGTTACGCGACGCCTGAAAGATCCCGAAGATTACGAACTGGCGGCATGGCGCATGATGCAGCGCCTGCACGCCCAGGGCGTGGTCCACGCCGAGGTCTACATTTCCGTCGGCGTCATCTATATGTGGCGCAACTTCGATCCGCGCGCCTTTGAGCCCATCTTCGAAGCCCTGGAACGCGCCCGCGAGCGCGCCGCCCGCGAGCTGAAACTCTCGCTTTACTGGATCTTCGACGCCGTCCGCCACTTCACTGTGGAAGAAGCGGAGCGCGTCTTCCGCAAGGCCGCCGAGTTGCGCCCGCACTACCCTTCCATCGTCGGCATCGGCCTGGGCGGCGACGAGCGGCGCACCGGCTCCGCGCCATTTCAAGCTCTTTACGCTGAAGCGGCACGGGCCGGTCTGCGCCTGACCAACCACGCCGGCGAAACCACCGGCCCCGAGGCCATCTGGGAAGCGCTTGCCATTGGCTCCGAGCGCATCGGCCACGCCGTTTCCGCTATTCAAGACGAGAAATTACTCCAAGAGCTCAAGACGCGGAGCGCCGCACTGGAATTGAACCCCACCTCCAACGTCCGCACCGGCGTCTGTCCCTCCTTCGCCGACCACCCTCTCCGCAAATACTTCGATCAGGGCCTTTTGGTCACGCTCAACTCCGACGATCCCGCCTTCTTCGGCTCCGATCTGGCCAACGAGTTCCTTTTGGCCCACACCCAGCAAGGCTTTACCCGCGAGGAACTGCGCCGGCTGGCCGCCAATTCCATTCAGGCCAGCTTTCTTCCCGAATCCGAAAAAGCCTCATGGTTGGCCCAAATTAACACTATTGGGTAATTACCACCCCCGTTTTCCGCATCGCTCCCGCCTGCCAACGGAGCATAATCTGCGGTATTATGGTGTGTCAGGAGGCTGTTCTCGATGTCCATGGAAGTCGATACCCTCATACCCGTTGAAGAGACTCCCGTCGAGGAAAAGCCGGGATCCACTGCGTTGAAGGTGATTACGTGGTTCTCCGTGGGAATGGCAGTTGCCGCGCTCGGCATTTTCGTCGGCGCTGAGTTGCGCAGCCGTTACCGCTTCAAGAAGCGCACGCCCTACGACTTCTACTCGAACGCCGGCGAGCAGCAGCCGGGAGAATTCGGCGTCGGCATCTAAGACGCTGCAGTCATGTTTGTCTCTCGCGATGCCGCCTGCGGGCGGCATCGCTGCGTTTGGACGAAATCCGCGTCTCATCGATCGCTTGCGAGGATCGTTGCCTCCATGTCTTTCTTACTTCGTCCCGATCAGCCGGATGCGCGCCGTGAACGCCCGCCCCTGAAACTCGCTAAAGGTTCCATACTCCGGCGAATCCACCACGTTGTTCACCACCGCGGGATTCTCGCTGCCCGTCGCATTCTCGATCACGCCGCGCAGTCCCCAATACTGTCCGCGAAAATGAAATTTCCACTCCACGCCGGGACTGAAGTTCACATATTCCGGAAAGCGTTGCGCTCCCACCGCGCCCACCACCTGTTGCGCCGCATTCACCGCCGTGAATGGATAGCCATTGTGCCAGTCGAGCAAATACACCAGATCCCACTGCTTTTTCAGCATCGCCAGCGGAACCGGCAGCCATCCCCAGGAGATGGTGCGATTCGGCGTGTCCCACGGCAGCGGTCCGCTTTGTTGCGCTCCCAGTGGCGAGGGCGTCGGCAGATAGTCGAGCGCAGCATTCGTCCGCGCCGAAGAATGCGTGTACGATACATACACCGTATATCCGTTCGCAAACAGCCGCCGCGCATCGAATTCCTCTGAGCTGTAGCGATCTTCGCGCCCATTTGTCAGTAGATAATCGCCAGCCAGCGCTGCCGCTCCGTTCTGGTTCGCAAACGTGAGCACGTCTGTCGTGCGCTTCTGCATGCAATTCGCGCTGGCTATGATCGACCACGGCAACGCTCGCTCCACGCCTACGCTCCAGTTGAGCGCCCGCGGCGCGCGCAGTGCACCCCGGTTCGCCGTAAACTCCGTCGTCTCGGCCGGCCCCGTTGGCGTCACGCCATTCGTCTGGTAATACGTGTCGCCGCGCACCCCGGCGAAGGTTTGCGCCAGGTATTCCAGTTGCGTGTGCTCGTAATAAAGCCCGATCCCCGCCGAAATTTTGGTTTTGTCTTTGTCGCCGGGTGGTGCATAAACCGCCGCTAATCGCGGAGCGACCAGCGCACGGCGCACAACCTCGTCCCAGTCGAAGCGCAGTCCCGGCTCAACAAGCCATCCCTTGGCCGGCTGCCAGCGGTCCTGCATGTATCCGCCGATCTCGGCGTTGTGCATCGTGAACGGCGGCGCCGTTCCAAACACGCTCTCGCGGTCCAGCGTTCCATCTTCGCGCAAATAACTCACCGCCGTCCGCGTCTGATCCTGGTTGTAACCGATATGGTCGAGGTCCAGGCCCATCTTCACGTCGTGCTGCCCGACCCAGTGCCGCGGCGGCAGATACAATGCCGCGGTGCCTTCCAACCGCTCCGCGCGCCCGGTTAGATTCTCGAAATAACTGCCCTCCGCCATCTCCGGCGTGATCTCATAGGGAGCGCTTCCGCGCGGCTCGTGCCCGTCGCGGAATCTTACGTACCCCACGCCCAAATCCAAAAGCCCGCCGCCGGCAAGGCTCCATTGGTTGCGCAGGTACGGCAGCCACGCGATGATGTCGCGGTTGGTCGTGCTCTGCTGCGGCGTGAGCGACGAGATGCCGTCGTACGGCGAGTGGTAATCGTTGAAGAGCAGTCCGGCGGTGAGAATGTCGCGCTGCGACAAATTGATCTGCGCCTTCGCCAGGTTGCTGCCCCGTATCAGCGGATCGGTATCGGCGTTGGCCGGCAGCTCGGAGATATAGATGTTGTCGTACTCCGTCTCCACGCCGTCGTACCACCACGCCCGATCGCGCCGAAGCGGCCCGGAGAACGTGAACCGCGGCACGAATTTGTCGAAGCGGATTCCGTTCAGTTCGCGGAAGGACGGTATGAAGTTCGTCGCGTTGAAGCGGAATTTGTTGTCGCCCATTCCGGTCGAGAATGCCAGCACGCCTCCCGTGGCGCGGCCATACTCCACCGGATACCGCGTGGTTTCCGAATCAATGGACCGCACCGCATCCGTGCTCACACGCATATCCAGCGTGCCCTCGGCCGGCGAGCGCACATCGAAGCCGTCGATTGTGTACAGAGTTTCCCAGCTCTCGGAGCCGGCCATGTGCACCTGTTCTGTCGTATCCTGCACCACGCCGGGTAAAGACGGCAGCAGGTAGCGGATGTCGCGCGAAGTTTGAAAGGGAATGTTGACGATCTCCGGCGTGTTCATCGCCGTCTGGTTGGGAATCTCCTGGGTGTCGATCCCCGGCGGCGACGACGTCACGTTCACCTGCTCGTGCACGATCTGTTCGTGCGCCAGCACCACCTTCACGCTGGTCTGGCCCGCTTCAATCCCGCTTGCGTCTGTCGCATAAAAGCCGGGCTTCTCCACGTGCAGTTGATAGGGACTCTGTTGCCGCAGCGTGAAGCTGCAAACTCCCGCGAAATCTGTGCGCAAGTGCGCAAGTTCCTGTCTCGGCTCCGTCACCGTTACCTGCGCGCCGCTGACGGCGACGCCATTTTCATCCACAACAGATACAGTCACCGGCGCGCGCACCGCCTGCGTCTGCCCGCATGCCACCGCGGCACAGAGCCAGAGAAGCAGGCCCGGCACGGCCCGCCACGCGCGTTCAGCATACGGCATGAAGACTCATCGGAAACGGCATCGCGCGTTCCGCCTCGCCGCCAGTATAGCGCCGGCGCTCAGTTCACCGAGTCTGCAGAGAATCAGGGCAGCAAATGGACTGGACGATAACGATTGACTCTCGGTGCGCGCATTCACGACCCGCGGCTCGCACCCGTTGCACCTGCCGGCCTAGTGTTCCTACCGGATTTGCGAGTAGTATTCCCGCGTTAGCTTTCTGCCAGAGGCGCCAAAGCGCGCCGCGCGGCGAATGCCCATCTTGTGCGCAACAAAACTCGCCGTCGTCGCCAGCACACCCAACCCGTACTGCACGCTGCGCTTGAAATTGATCGAAGATGCTTCCTCGAAGTATTTCGTCGGGCAGGAAATTTCGCCGATGCGGAAACCGAACATCACGGCCTGCGCGATCATCTGGTTGTCGAAGACAAAATCGTCGGAGTTCTCGAGCAGCGGCAGCTTCTCCAGCAATTCTCGCGAAAAAGCCCGAAACCCGGTGTGGTACTCCGACAGCTTCACGCCCAGAAAAAGATTTTGAAACGCCGTCAGCAGCCGGTTCGCAACGTATTTGTAGAGCGGCATGCCGCCTTTGAGCGCGCCGCCGCCCAGGATTCGCGATGCCAGAACCATATCGTAGACGCCGCTGGCCACCATCCCCGCCATCGCCGGAACCAGCAGCGGCGTGTACTGGTAATCGGGATGCACCATCACCACGATGTCCGCGCCCGCCGCCAGCGCCTCGCGATAGCAGGTCTGCTGGTTGCGCCCGTAGCCGTAATTGGCGTCATGGACGAATGTCAGCACGCCCAGCTGGCGTGAAAGCTCCGCGGTCTTGTCTTTGCTGGAGTCGTCCACCAGGATCTTGATGTCCACCACGTCCGACAATTCGCGCACGGTTTGTTCCAGCGTCTTCTCGGCGTTGTACGCCGGCATCACCACTGCAACCCGCTTGCCGTTGATCATGGTTCACTCTGAAAGCCTGCCTCAAACGGACATACTCGCGAAGATCCGCGCCGGCATTGTGGCGCCCGCGCCGGTCTCGTCTGGCTCGACCAGCCACACGCTTCTGTCCCGATAGTACCGGATCAGTTCCAGATTTCCGGCAGCTCCCATGTCTCTTGCCCAAATCACCTTTGCATGATCGATATCGGCGCGGTTGTATACCCACTCATCGATGGGGTGGTGATCCGCGCCATAGCGCACAATCGCCAGTTGCCCGCCGGGCTGCTTGCTCAGTTCAGACTCCACCTGCGCCCGCTCCACTCCAAAATGCTCCGGCCCAATCCACGACAAATTCCAGTTGCTGGGCGGCCATTCCGGCGGAGCCACATGCAGGGGCTGCGCAAAAATCCGCACGCCGCAGAGCGCCACACACAGGGACACGAGAAAGCGCACTGCCGCGAGGCCCGTCCGGCTTTCCTTCTGGCTTCCAGACCCTCATGTGCCGCATCGCCTGCAAGCCAAGGACATAAAAGGCCGCTGTAAACGGAGCCACATAGTAGGGCATCAGATAGATTTCGATGACCATCCCGGCCGCGAGCACCAGCGTGCACAAAACCAGAAAACGCATCCTCCGGTCCAGAAACAGGCGGCGCATCATGATCAGCGGAGGCAGCAGCAAGGGCCCGGCGTAAAACAGCAGCGCCATTCCTACTTTGGCCAATGTGAACGGCAAGAATCCCTTCACCGAGTGGATCTTGTTGTAGAAATCCATCTCCTCTTTTTCATAAAAGATGCGCATATCCTCTGACCGGTACACCGGAGCCGGGCGCAGATGCTGCCAGAAGTAGTACGGAACCACGGCGTAGGTTGCGCGGTCGACGGTGTAAGGCAGCGTGGTGGCTTTGCCGAATGCTTTCAGATCGTAGTAGCCCATCCATGCGGCGGCGCACACCAGCAGCACTACGGGCAGTGCGGCGCGTCTGGCCAGCACCTTGGCGCGCGGCCGGTTTTTTCCCTTCCACATCCAATGGCCCAGCATCACCGCAACCGGAAGGCACAGCAGCACGCCTTCGTAGGGTCGCGTGCACGCCACCTGCACAATTCCGATGCTCAGCAGCAGGCCGTACTGGAAGCGCGCCGCCTTCATCAGGCGCGGCAACGCGCCCAGCACCAGCGCTCCACCCAGCGCGGCAAGCGTTCCCGCCGTATGGTAGGTGTTGATCCAGTCGCTGAAGAGCCCCAGGCGGATCACCGCGATGATCCCTCCCAGCAGCGCCCAGTTCGGCGGCAGCCATGCCTGCAGCATCCACGTAAGCACGCCGCAAAAAACACCCGCCGCCACCAGCAATCCAAACCACGGATGCCCCAAAAGCGCCTGGCCCGCTGCCAGCAGCAGTCCCTGCCCGGGAAAGTACATCGATTGATAGGTCGGCTGCATGGTGATGTGGATGCTCTCAAAGTGCGTCCACATGGCGGGCGTGGGATTGCTGAGCCGTCCATGAACAAAGGTGTCGCAGGCGAGAAGAAAGCTGAAGTCGTCGGGCACAAAGGGCAGTGGAATGGGGAACAGCGGCAGCAATGCCAGCCGCAGCACGATCGCGCTCACACCAACCGTCGCCGCGGCCCATCCCTTGCGGCGCGCCAACCGCGCGAAGGTCCGCTCCACGCGCGCGAAACCTCCGGCGCCCAGGCCGGGCCAGGCGAACGCGCATGCCATCGCGATCGCCATCAAGCCGAATTCGATTCCTACGAATGCCATCTTCGTTTCATTGGCGCAGAGTAGCCGAGTTTCGCAGCAGCTTCACGCTTTCTCGGCTGCCTCTACCCGGCTGCGGCCCCGCCGCATTTACTTTTCCGCGCCGCCGCTCGCGCCCATCGGGTACGGCGAAATCCGTGCCGGCGTTGCATCCGGCTCCGCAAGCCACACCTTGCGCCCTGCGTAGTAGCGGATCAGTTCCCCATTGCCGGATGGATCTCCGTCTCTCGCCCAGATGACCTGGGAATGATTGATATCCGCCGCGTTGTAGACCCACTCGTCGAATGGATCGTGATTCCCCCAATAGCGAACGATCACCAGTTGCTGCCCCGGTTGATGATTCAGCCACGTCTCCATCTGCGCCCGCTCGGTTCCATAATGCCCCGGGCCGAACCAGTTGAAGTTCCAGTTGCTGGGCGGAAACTCGCTTTGCGCAATATGCAGCGGATCGGCAAAAATGCGCAGCCCCGCCATCACCACGCAGATCGTCACCGTGAGCCGCGCCAGAGTCAGACCCACGGGCTTCTTCTCCGGTTTCCAATGCCGCAGGTGGCGCATCATCTGCAATCCAATGGCATAAAACGCTCCGGTAAAAGGAGCCACGTAGTGCGGCAGGAGATAGATCTCAATCGCCATCCCCGCTGCCAGCACCAGCACGCATATCAGCAAAAATCGGATGCGCCGATCGCGAAAAACGTGCCGCACCATTAACAGCGGAGGCAACAGTGCAAACCCCGAGAAAAACAGAAACATGAATCCGATCTTGCCCAGCGACTGCGGCACAAAGCCCGTCAAGGAATGGATCCCCTTGTAATAATCCAGTTCGCCTTTGTGATAGAAAACCTGCATTTCCTTGTAGCGGTAGTGCGGCTCGGGCCGGGCCTTTTGCCACACATAATATGGAGCAATCGCGTAGGTGTTGCGGTTCACGGTATACGGCGGAGTGAGCGGATTGCCGAAGGCGCGATAGTCGTAGTAGCCCATCCACGCCACAGCGGCGATGCCAAAGAGAAGCGGCACTGCGGCGAGCCGCGCCATAGCGGCGGCGCTCGGCCGGTGCTTGCCCTTGACCATCCACCGCACCAGCACGAATCCCACGGGCAGGCACATCAGAATGCCTTCGTAAGGACGCGTCAGGACCAGAATCGCAATGCCGATGCCGATCAGGACTGCGTACCGCATGCGCGCGGTCCGCATCAGTCGCGGCAATGCTCCCAGAATCAGCGCACCGCCCAGTGCGCCCAGCGATCCGCCCGCATGATACGTATTGGTCCAGTAACTGAACACGCCCAGGCGCAGCACGGCAATGGCTCCGCCCAATAGCGCCCAGCTCGGCGGCAGCCAAGCTTGCAACATCCAGCAGAGCGCCGCGCACATCAACGCGCTCATAACCAGCAACGCGATCCAGGGATTTCCCAGGAGCACCTTGCCGGCCGCCAACAGCAGCCCCTGCCCGGGAAAATACATCGACTGGTACGTCGGCAGCATGGTGATATGGATGCTTTCGAAATGCGTCCACATCGCTGGCGTGGGGTTCGTCAGCCGGCCATGAACGAACGTGTCCGCCGCCAGCAGAAAACTGAAGTCGTCAGGAACAAATGGCAGGGGCACGGGAAAAAGCGGCAGAATCGCCAGGCGCAGCACAATCACGCTCAGACCTACGATCGCAACGACAAGCCCCTGCCTTTGTGCCAGCCGTGCAAACATCCGCTCCGCGCGCGCAAACCATGTGCCGCCCAGGCGCGGAAACGCGAAAGACAACGCCGCTGCCATTGCGGTCATGCCGCATTCAAGAATCAGGAGCGTCGGGTTGGTTTGATGGGCGGTAGGCAGCAGCATTTCGGTCCGGCTCCATCCCAGAAGATTTCGGCGAAACTTGAGGGGGATCACGGAGATTCTACGGCATCGACATACGCTCGCCGACCCTGGATTCAGCCGTCCGAACCCCTCTCGTCACCTTGGAATCATGGCGCATTTGGGGATCATGCTCCAGATGCAGGAAAGGCTGGAAACCTGCGGGAAACCCGCCTGCATCCAGCCTCTCTTGAAACCAAGATCTAATGAAGATTTATAGCCCGGTCCAGGTCCGAATTCGTGCGATACGTTCTAAGGCGCGCTTTTAAGATAAGTCCCGCTTCGAACTATGGAAGCGATGAGCTCAAGTGCGTGAAAACGGTCGTCACAGCAATGACGATCCGCAGAAAAGCGCAAAGATCATCCCAGGAAGGCTCTTTCCGTTCGCGCCTCCCTGGATTGCGATGTTCTTCAGGCTTCAGGGAACCTGACCATAGAGAAGAAAATGGGGCCCGAATGGTTCCGGTTTGTCGCTCAGTCCCGCCCGCCGCTCCGGGAATCCCGTGAGCATTGCACGGTGCACCTGGTTACGCGAGCGACGTGCTGATATTCGTGAACGTGGTGTTCACTGCAGAGGCGATTCCGTTGATAGCAGAGATCAACGACAGCGAAATCAAGCTCAATAGCAACGCATACTCTATCAAGTCCTGACCTTGCCCGTCTCCCT
>CAVSQE010000033.1:0-98726 GCA_963729915.1 uncultured Acidobacteriota bacterium
GAGTCGAAGAACCTGCTTGTTGGAACTGTTGGCGAAAAGGTAGGACGGCACGGAACCCAACTCGTCTCTCTCTTAGCCCAGCACAAAAAGCGGGTGCCCCACCTTCGCCGATTCGCGTTTTCGCGAATCGGTTAAGGTGGGATAGCACGAACCTCAAAAAAACTCGGTCATCCTGAGCGAGTTCGTCCGCCGCGGCGGACGAGCGAGTCGAAGGACCTGCATCTGCTTTTCGCGCTCTCAACGCCGCACAATTCCCCGTGCCCCATCCTTTCGCGTTTTGTGCGAAAAGGGGTGGGAAAACCCAAATCGCGTACCCTCCGTCCGCGCGTACCTCATAATCGGAAACAGCCCGGGCGTCCCCTCATGCAATCATAGAAACAAGGAGATCCGCTTGAAAGCCTGGCCAGCTTTGGCAATCTGCGTCATTCAGGTCATTATCTTTGCCGCGCACTGGTTGGTTTTCTCCACCTGGATCGCCTTCTGGCCCGGCCTTGCTCCCGCTGCCGTGGCCGAACTCCATGCGGCCATGCTGGTGCTGGCCTTCAGCTTCGTCGTCGCCTCGCTGCTTTCGTTTCGCTTTTCGAATGTTGCCGTCCGATTCATTTACTGGCTGACCGCCGTCTGGCTCGGCTTTCTCAACTTCTTTTTCTGGGCGTCGTTGCTGGCCTGGATGGTTTGGGTTCCACTGCGGCTCGCGCTTTCTCCGGCCCACGCCGCTTCGGCACGCCCGCTTGTCGCCGGCATCCTTTATGCGATCGCGGCCCTGGTTGGCGTCTACGGTCTCTTCAACGCGCGCATGGTTCGCATCCGCCGCATCGCGGTGCAGTTGCCGAACCTTCCCGCGTCCTGGCGCGGGCGGCGCGCGGTGCTGCTGAGCGATCTGCATCTCGGAGCCATCAATGGCGTGCAATTCTGCCAGCGCCTTGTGGCCAAAGCCCAGTCCTTCCAGCCCGACGTGGTCTTTCTTCCCGGCGATGTCTATGACGGCACCAAGGGCGATCTCGACCGGCTGGTGGCGCCGTTCAAGCAGCTTACGCCGCCGCTTGGCGTCTACTTTTCCACGGGCAACCACGAGGAGTTTACCGATCCCTCGCATTACATCGAGGCGATCGCCCGCGCCGGAATTCGCGTTCTCGCCAACGAACTTGTGACCGTGGACGGCGTGCAAGTGGCGGGCGTGTTCTATCACAGCTCGTCCTCCCCGCTGCGCATGAAAGCCGCGCTCGACGGCATGCATCTCGACCGCGAACGGCCTTCGATCCTGCTGAACCACGCACCCACGCGCCTGCCCACGGTGGAGCAGGCCGGCTTCAACTTCCAACTCTCTGGCCACACCCACGGCGGGCAGTTTCTGCCGTTCACCTGGATCACGAGCGGCGTCTACGGCCGATTCACCAGCGGTCTGCACCGTTTCGGCGCGCTTCAGGTGTACACTTCGACCGGCGCCGGAACCTGGGGCCCTCCCTTGCGCGCCGGAACCCGCCCGGAAGTGGTTTTCATCACATTCGCCTAGGGATTGCGTATCCTATTCTCAAACCGTCAATGGAGAAGACTGTCTTGAGCTCGACAACTCCTTCGCCGGGCCGCCCCGGCCGATCCGTGGTTCGCACCAACCTCACGGGACTCGATCTGCTCATGAATCCGCGCCTCAACAAGGGGACGGCGTTCACGGAGGCGGAGCGCGACGATTTCGCGTTGCACGGCCTGTTGCCGCCGCACCTCGGCACGCTGGAAGATCAGTGCGAGCGCCGCAAGCGCGCGCTCGACAGCCATCCCACTGCCTTCGACAAGTACAGCAATATGCGCGACCTGCAGGACAGCAATGAGACGCTGTTCTATTCGCTGATCGCCCGGCACATCGAGGAGTTGCTGCCGATCGTCTACACGCCGACGGTGGGCGAAGGGTGCCAGCGTTTTTCGGAAATCTGGCGCAAGCCGCGCGGCCTTTTTCTCAGCTATCCCGACCGCGATCGCGTGGAACAAATCCTTGCCAACCCCCGCTACGATGCGGTGCGGTGCATTGTGGTCAGCGATGGGGAACGCATTCTCGGCCTGGGCGATCAAGGCGCGGGCGGCATGGGCATCCCCATCGGCAAAATGGCGCTCTATACGGCGCTGGGCGGCATTCCGCCCGAACATTGCTTGCCCATCCTGCTCGACGTGGGCACTGACAACGAAGCGCTGCTTGATAATCCCATCTATATCGGCTGGCGGCACCAGCGCGTCCGCGGACAGGAGTACGACGATTTTGTCGAGACCTTCGTGAGCGCTGTCGAGCGCCGCTGGCCGCACATCCTTCTGCAGTGGGAAGATTTCTCCGGCGCCAACGCGTCGCGGCTGCTGGAGCGTTATCGCGATCGCCTGTGCACATTCAACGACGACATTCAAGGCACCGCGGCGGTGACGACCGCAACTCTCCTCGCAGGCGTTAACGCCACCGGAATTCCGCTCCGGGAACACATCATCGCCATGTTCGGCTCCGGTTCGGCGGGCATTGGCATCGTCAATCTACTCATCGCCGCCATGAAAGAAGAAGGGTTGAGCGAGGAGCAGGCGCGCAAGCGTATCTATGCTTTCAATCGTTACGGCCTGATTGTGGAAGGCGGCAAAGGAATTCGTCCCGAGCAGCAAGCGCTGGCTCGCAAGCGCGAGGACATCGCGGGATGGAAGCTCTCGCCGTCAAGCTCCGGCAGCGGAGGAATCTCGCTGCTCGACGTGGCGCGCAATGCGGGGATCACGGTATTGGCCGGCGTCAGCGCTCAGCCGGGCGCGTTTACTGAAGAGATTGTGCGCGAGATGGCGCGCCACACTCCGCACCCGGTGATCTTCCCGTTGTCGAATCCCACGTCGCAATCGGAAGCCGCACCCGCCGATCTGTTGCGCTGGACCGACGGCCGCGCGTTGGTAGGCACCGGCAGCCCCTTTGCTCCGGTCGAAATCGACGGCAAATCCATCCGCATCGCCCAGGTCAACAACTCCTATATTTTCCCCGGTCTTGCCCTCGGCATTCTCGTCTCCCGCGCCAAGCGCGTGAGCGACGGCATGATTATGGCTGCCGCCAAAGCGTTGGCCGCACTGTCGCCGGCACGCACCGACAAAAGCGCGCCATCGCTGCCGCCCATCGCCGAAGCGCGCAAAACCAGCCTCGCGGTAGCCGAAGCCGTGGGCATGCAGGCCATCGCCGACGGAGTGGCCGAAGCCATTGATGAGGCGAGCCTTGCGGACGAACTGCGCGCATATGTGTGGGATCCGGTTTACCGGGATTACGAACGCATCGGTGGTTTCTAGCCGGCCCCGCCTTACTTTTCCGCCGGCACACAGTTCGAATCATCGGTTCCCGTGCTAGAATGTAGCTACGTTGCTACATCGAGGTGCGCCGTGGCCATTACTACGCTTTCCAGCCGGGAATTCAATCAGAACACGAGCCGCGCCAAGCGCGCCGCCAAAAAGGGCCCTGTGTTTATCACCGACCGCGGCCGCCCGGCGCATGTGTTTTTGACCATCGAAGAGTATCGAGCGATTTCCGGGGGAAAGAAGAAAATGACCCTCTCGGAGGCGCTTGCCATGCCGAACGCGGACCAAGTTGACTTTGAGCCCCCCCGCCTCAGCGGCAAACTCTTTCGCCCGGCCGACTTCTCGTGATGTATCTGCTCGACACAAACGTCGCGTCCGAATTGCGAAAGGTGGACGTCGGGACTGCCGATCCAAATGTTAAGGCATGGTCGGATGCTTTGGACGCGGAGGCTGCGTTCCTCTCGGTCATCACTGTTCTCGAGCTCGAGCAAGGTACTCTTCTAATGGAACGCCGCGATTCGCGGCAGGGAGCGATGCTCCGCGCATGGCTGGAGAATCGCATTCTCCCGCAATTCGAGGGTCGGATCCTCTCGGTCAACTTGCTAGTGGCGCAGCGTTGCGCCACCTTGCACGTGCCTGACCCCAAGGATGACCGCGACTCCCTCATCGCCGCCACTGCACTCGTGCACGGCATGACCGTCGTCACGCGCAACGTCTCCCATTTTGCGTCGTGCGGCGTCAAAGTTCTCAATCCATGGGAAGCGTAACCGGCGCGCAGCGCAAAGTGTGCCTTACTTTTCCGCGGGCACTTCCTCAAGCAATCGCTTCCACGTCTTCTGGTTTTTGCGGAAGCTCTTTTTCAGATCCTCGAGGATGCGCTCGAAGTCGGCGTTGGTGCGCAGATTATTCCACGCGGGATTCTTCTGGAACCACGGATAGTTTTCGTTGCCGAGATAGATGGCGCGGCGCAGCCAATGCAACGCTTCGCTGGCGTCGCCTTCCACGGCAAAGTAGGTTGCCAGCCGGTAAGCCATCTCGCTGTCGGCCTCGGCCGCGGCCAGTGTGTCGTCCTTCAGCAGCGCCGCGGCACGACCCCGCGCGCCGGCCTGCACATAGCAGATGGCCAGCGTGGGCACGGCGATGCGCAGTGAAGCATCGTCGGCGATCACGCGTTCCAGAATCGCGATGGCCGCATTCAGATTGCCCACTCGCATTTGCTGATAACCGGCTGATGTGCGCAGCAGCGGATGGCGTGGCTCCAGCGCCAGGCCCTTGTCCAACTCGTCGCCGGCCAGCTCGATCTGGTTCTGATAGTGATACACGCGGGCGCGATGGTTGTAGAGAATCGCCGCATTCGCCGGGTTCAGCTTGAGCGCGCGGCTGAACTCATCAAGCGCTTCTTCGTACATGCCGTCGCCGCGCAGAGCAATTCCGGCCACCATGTGCACGTTCCAATCGTTAGCCGCGCCGGTGAGCAGGCCGGCAATGCCGTGCCGCGCCGACTCCTTTTCGCCGCGCGACAGCAGCATGTAAATGCGGTAGAGATTGGCCTCGGTCGATGCCGGATCCAGCTTCAACGCCTCGTCGAAGGCGCGCCGCGCGCGCATCACGTGAATCTGTCCGCCAAAGCCGTGTCGCGCGTATTGCAGTTCGGCAATGCCCAGCCCGGTCCATCCCGCTGCAAACGCGGCATCGGTCGCGGTGACGCTGGAGAACAGCGCGTGCGCGCGATCCAGGTCGGCGCGCGCGCCGGTGCGCACCATGAACGAACTGAGCTGCGCCCGCGCCTGCAAATACTTTTCGCTCACCGGCCCCGGCAGCGAGCCGTCGCGCGGAGTGCCGCGCGCCGCGCCGTTTCCCGGCCCGCCCTGCACGGATTCAATGCCTTCCGCCGCGCCCATGCCCTGCAGCGTGGCGAAGACCTCGTTTGAAATCTCGGTCTGCACCGCGATCAAGTCCAGCGAAGAAACGCGAATCGACCCGCCCGAGCGCACGCTCTGCGAAGCCACGTCGAGCAACTGCCAGCTCAGGTCGAATCCGCTTTCCGAGCGCACAAAGCTGCCGGCGAGCACGAATTTGACCAGCAGCTTTTGTCCCACAGCCAGGGGATCCAGTTGCGCAATGGGCAATTGCATGAGCGCGCTGGAGGGCCGCACCACGAGCGAGGGAATGCGCGCCAGACGCGCCGCAATGGCATCGGCCAGCGCGTAACCATACAACGGAGCTGCTTCCGCGGCGCCGAGATTGGCAAACGGTAGCACCACCAGCGAATTCTGCGCCGCGCGCTCACCCGCTGACTCGCGAAACCGCTCTGCCAGCATTGAAAGCAATCCCGTAGTGCGCTTCTCCGCCTCCGCGCCCGTGGCCGGCAAGTTGGCCGCCGCTTCGCCGGGAATAGTGCCCGTCTCGATGCGCAACGCCTTCATAATGGTCTTGAGCCCTTCGCGCACTTCCGCCGCCGATGCCGTGCGCGCACCCGGATTCTTTTCCAGGCAAGCCATGATCACGCTCTTCAGCTCCGGCGAAATTCCCGGGACGATTTCGCTCAAATCCGGCGGATCCAGAAACTGGATGGCGCGAATGGCCTGGAAATCCTCGGCATCGGGTCGTGCAAACGGATGCCTGCCGCTCGCCAGCTCGTAGAGAATCACGCCCAGCGCCCACACGTCCGACTGCACGCTGGAGTGCCCGGTAACAAACTGCTCCGGCGCCATGTAACGGATGGTCCCGCCGCGCGCCGTGTAGGTCGCCGCCACCGAGGCATCCTTGGCCAGCGCCGGCCGCTCCGGATCGAAGCGCGCGTCTTCTGGAGGAAGTCTTCGCGCCAGCCCGAAGTCCAGAATCTTCACCAGTCCGCCGTCGGTCAGCATCACGTTCTGCGGCTTCAGGTCGCGATGAAAAATGCCCAGCGTATGCGCCGCCTGCAGCCCGTCCGCAATCTGGATGCCCACCGAGAGCACCAGTTGCACGCTCGCAGGACCGCGTTCGATCAGTTTGTCCAGCGGCTGGCCGGGCACATACTGCATGGCGATGTAAGCCTCGTCGCCGCTCTCGCCCACCTCGTAGATGCCGCATACATTGGGATGCTCGATGGCCGACGCCAGCCGCGCCTCGCGCAGCACCGTGGTGCGCATCTGCTCGGCCGTCAACGTGCCGGTGTGCAGCATCTTCAACACCACTGGCCGCTGCAACAGGGTGTCGTTGGCCGCGTAAACCACGCCGCTGCCGCCGGCGCCCAGCCGTCGCAGAATCTCGTAATGTGCAATGGTCTTGCGCTTCATCGCTTCCCTCAAGTCTACCGGCCATCGCGTAAAGATGGTCTTAAATGACCGCGAATAACAACCCGCCGCGTTCGTCGGTCGAATCTGTTAACGTCGAAGTGACGATGATCCCCGCTCGTGGACTCGCGTATCGACTCGCGGTAACAGGCAGCCCGTGCATGACAATCCATTCACCAGTCGAACTGCCGGTTAGAGGCACGGCCTTCGCGTTTGCGCTCGTCCTCCTGGTGTCTCCTCTCGCCGCACAGCACCAAGCCCAGCCAAGCCCCACCACGCCCACGCCGCAAACTACGCAGCAGGCAACACCGCAGCCGGGGCCGCAGACAACCCCGCAGGCACCGCCGCAATCGGCGCCGCAATCGTCAGTTCCCGCCACGCAACCTTCGTCCCCTCAACCGCAGCAGCCCGGTGCTGGAACGCAAGTGCAGACTGGAACTTCGAGCGGTCTCACTCTCGACACGCGCATGGAGAATCTCCTTGCCGATCACCAGTACGCGCGCGTAGCCGCGCAACTCGATCAGCTTCCACCCCAGGAGGCGCAGTTATATCGCGGCGTGTTGGCCAACCGCGCCAACGATCTTAAGCAGTCTGTGCAACTGTTGGAGCCGCTTGTCAACGCGGTGACGGCTAGCGGCGACACGGCGCACGAAAAGTTGCTGCGCACGGCGCTGGCCCAGGACTACCTGCGCCTGGGCGACTGGGCCAAGGCCGCCGCGGCCTATCAATCGCTCGATGCCCGCCTCCATGCCAAGCTGACGCCCGACGAGCAGGACGAGATCGAGATGCCGCTCAAGATGCTGCCGCTGGCCAAGGACAACCCGCCCACGACCATCGATCCCTGTGACCCTTTCCGGCTTCAGGTCGCCACCGATCCTCTGGGCCTCGTCGATATTCCTGTCTTTGTCGATGCGCGATCGCGCAGTTGGATGCTTGATCCCACGCTGCCTTTCAATCTCATTGCGCGCTCCACGGCAAAAGAGGTCGGCCTCAAAATCTCTGACGAGATGGCGACGATTCACACCCTCACCGGGCGGCCCATCCAGGTTCACGTTACCGTGGTTCCGCGTTTCACCATCGGTGGCCGTCTGACGCTTCACAATATGACGGCCTTCGTCTTCGACGACGCGGACTATGCCTTCCCGCGCTCCGGCTACCAGGTCGAAGGTGTGCTCGGCTATCCGGCGCTCGCCGCCATTGGCAGCCTCACCATCACCTCCGACGACATCATCCAGGTGCGTCCGGTAAAGCAGATCGGAACTCCGGAAAAAGACGACCTTCTGACCGACGGCACGCCATTCTATTTGGATGGCGACCAGGTCATCGTGGCGCTCAGGCGCGTTCAGCCATCCGGCGATGCCGCCGCGCTCGACGCCGCCGGGTCCGGTTCCTCCTCCGGTCCCACCTCCAATCCCAACGATCAGCGCATGTACGTCATCGACGCCGGTGGACAGCAGACTTACCTCACCTCGCGCTACTTCGAAGAACATGCTGCCGACTTCAACAACATGAAGGTGGTTCCCTACGCGTCTTCCGGCCAGTCGTCCGAGTCGCAGCCCTCCTACATCGCCGAGACGGTCCCGCTGGGTGTGGGCAAAGCCACCATCGATCTGCACTACATTCGCGTGCTCACGCAGCCTCTCGGCTCCAGCGCTCTCGACGACGTGTACGGCGTTCTCGGCGTTGACGCTCTCGGCCAGCTCAAGAGCTACACCTTCGACTACCGCACCATGCGATTCAGGGCCGTGGGCGAATGATGAAGCAGGGAACAGGGAGTCGCCAACAGGGAGCAGAGCAGGTCAGGCGATTCGAATTAATCAGTAGCCCTTGCAAAGTACAAGATTTACCGCGACGCCATTTTTCAGAACGACCATCCACGGGCTATCGCGCAAGAATATCGCCCTCTCCCCAGCGCCCGTGCCGCCCCGGTAACCTGAATACTCTGTGTAGCAGCGTTGGTAATACGGCGTCTCCTCCTTCATCTGTTTCACATATCCGAAGCGGCTCGCCAGTTGCGCTTCAGACAGTCCCAGCACGAGCCTCTCGGGCCGATGGTCGTGGGTCATCGCTCCGAGCGCGTCCTCAAGGTTCATGTTTTTGTTGAGCCCGTGTGTCCAGAGGACATACTTGATATTTGTTGGGTCGCCGGCATCCGGGTAGGTCGCAACCCAAAGGCCGACCATGAGAAGCACCGCCGTAGTCATGAACAACAGCGCGAGAACCACTCGCTTCATCCATTTCGAACGCATGATTGAGTACGCTTACAACTTCCTATTGCGTATTCCGAGCGCTACTGCCTACTCCCTGTTTTATCCAACTTGATCTGGCCGCGGCGGCCGAAGGCCAGCATCACAATTCCGAAGGCAAGCAGCAGCAATCCCCACCACAGGTTGGCATCGATTCCCAGGCTCTTGGCATACACATCGATCTGGGTGCGCGTGGAGAGGCCGAACGCCGCGAGAATGGTTCCCGTGAGCGTGAAGAACATTCCGACGGCAATGCGCGCGTCGATATCAATGGTTGGGCTGACTGCTGATTTAACTGCAATCTCTGTCTTTGCCTTCTTCGCCATGATTCCCCCTCAACCTGCCAATCTCGACCCCGCATGAAAAGTGGGTGCCCCGGGTCCCTCGCATTTGGGGACCCGGGAAAAGCACGAACCCAAACAAAACTCGGTCATCCTGAGCGAGTTCGCGAAGCGAGCGAGCCGAAGGACCTGCATTTGTTTTCCGCGCCTTCAACCCCGCGCATACTCCCGTGCTCCATCCTTCTGAGCGAACGGATCGAATCGAAGAACGCGATTCTTGAAACTGTGTGCGAAAGGGCGGGAAACCTCATAACTCCTCCTCTCACAGAAACATCACATTGACGGCAATAGCCGCCAGCAGAATCACAGCGGCGGCAACGGTCTCGGGCCGCTTCCACCATGCGACTTTCGAAGTTTCTGGCGCGCGCACCAGCCCGGCCAGTTCTGCCGGATCGCGCGGCGCGGTGCACACGCTCACCGCCGCGGTCACCAGCAAGCTCACGGCGAAGGCCAGAACCGCGGTTCCCAAACCCAGAGCCATGTCGCTTGCGGGATGATGCAGCACTTTGATCCATCCGCCGTGAATGCCCGGCTGCTCGCCCTGCGGCAGCGCCGTGCCGTGGTGCAGGAGCGCCGCGACAATTCCCGCGATCAGTCCCGCAAACGCGCCGTGCCCGGTGGCGCGCTTCCAAAGTGCGCCCAGCAGCAGGGTAGCGAACAAAGGCGCATTCACCACCGCGAAGATCAGAACCACGGCATCGAGCAAGTCGTTCACGCGCATGGCAGCATAGCCCGCGCCAAAGGCCAGCAGCATTCCGCCAAGCGCTGCCCAACGGCCAGCCTTCAAAATCTGCTTGTCGCTCGCGTCTCTCTTCAGAAACGCCTGGTAGATGTCGCAGGCAAACACCGTGTTCGACGCCGTCAAGCTGGCCGCGACGCCGCTCATCAGGCAGGCGAGCAGCGCGGCTAAGCCGAGCCCCAAAAGTCCCGTGGGCAAAAACTGCGGCAGCATGTTGGGCGTGGCCATCGCGTAGTCCAGCACCGATTTTCCGTCCGCGCCTTTCACCGGCTGGCCGGCGGCATCGGCTTTGGCGGGAACCATTCCCTGGCCCGCTTCCACGGCTGGCGGCACCACGGTGATCTCGTGATAGATCGCGCCGTTCTCGTTGTGGATCACGATGGTGGTGTGCGGCGTAGGCAGTCCCAGGGCCAGCAATCCCGGCAGAACGAGCAGTAGCGGCACAAAGATGCGCAGGGATGCGGCTACCAGCGGGGCTCTGCGCGCCGCAGCCGCATTTTTCGCCGCCATGGCTGTCTGCAACAGCCGAAAATCCGTGCACCACGTGCCGCCGCCCAGCACCAGGCCCACGCCCACCACCAATCCCACCATTCCAAGAGAGTGCGTGCCCGTGTGTGCCGCGCCTGTCAAAGAATCCGCGGCCTTCAGCCCACTCCATCCGCCAACCCGCTTCAATCCCAGCAGCACCACGGGCAGCAGCCCGGCCACCATCACGCAAAATTGCAGCAGTTGGTTGTACATGACGGCCGCCATGCCCCCAAGCAGCGCATACGCAAGCACCATCGCCGCGGGCAGCGCCATCGTGAGCAGCAGAGCTCCCGTGGGCGGCAGATTCAACCGGTCGGCCACGGTATCGAAGACGTGCAGAGCAGCGACGACGCGCGCCATGGCGTAGAGCGAAATCCCTGCGCTGAACAACGCCATCGCCGTGAACAAAACGGCATTAAGCGCTCGCGTTTTCTGGTCGAAGCGCAGCCCCAAATACTCGGGAATCGATCGCACGGGCGCGCCCGGCGCCGATACCGCGCCATAGAACACGGGCATCAGAACCAGGGCCGCGAAGAGCATGGCAGGAATGGAACCCAGCGCAAAGAAGCCCATGCTCGCCAGGCCGTATTTGGCTCCTGCAGCGCCCATGCCGAGCACCTCCAGCGAGCCCATGCTGGCGCTGACGAGAGCCAGCCCGCACAACCAGCCCGGCAACTTGCGCCCAGCCTGCAGATACTCGCGGCTGCCCGTCATGGCCGGCGCGAGCGACATGCCCGCCGACAGCACAAAGAAGCAGTAAATCAACAGGATCAGCCAGTCAGCGGAGGCAAGAATGGGCACAGAAAAATTCCTTCCTCCCTGATGTTACAGAACCGGTTCGAGACAGAGCCCGTAATCGCTCAAGCCACGCGGTGTGCGCACAAAAATGATGGAGAAACCAGCGACGATCTGGCCTGAATAGAAGTAGAATGGCGGCCATGGGAAACATGAGTGACGCAACAAAGATTCGTCACGCGCTCGATGTGAATTTGGCGACCGTGAAAATAGCGTTACTCTTCACCGTAATATGGGCGGGCTTGTATCTCTGGAAACACACATCACTTCATGTCTGGATGCTGTGCCTGTGGTCGGCCGTGAGTATCGTCGGTATGCTCGTCTACCACATGCGCAAAAGAAAATTGAAGGCTTTGGATCCAGACTGATCCATCGTTTCCTGCGGTCTCCACTACCCGGATTGCGCAAATTACATACCTCCTCAACAAAAAGGGCGGCAGGAGAATCTCCCCTGCCGCGATCAGCCTGTCAAACGTGCGTGTTCTCTCTCGAAAACCCCGTTGTTCTGCGCCTAGCAATTAAGGACAAAGGCGGCTCAGCCATGCCGGGCCGCTACCGTCCTGGGAGGGCGCAGCGTGATCACTGGACTTCTCCCGAACCCGCACCCGGTGCCGGAGGCGGCGCTGGAGCCGACTGCGGCGCGTTGGCTGGCGGCTGGCCGCCCTGCGGCCTGTGGAACTGACCGCCCTGACCACGATACTGGCCACCCGGTCCCTGGCCGTCATGTCCCCATGCGCCGCGGCCGCGTTCGCCCATGCCCTCGTGGTCCATCCGGTTCATGCGCAGGGTCTGCAATTGCTTCCACTGGTCCGGCTTCAATTGCATCCGGATGTCCAGCAGAAAACGCGCATTCGCCTTTTCCAGTTCTGCTCGCGCCATCACGACCTTGTCGATCTGCGCTTCAATGGCCTTCTGGTCGGGCATATCGGCTTTCATCATTGGACCCATCGCGACCTCGGCCTTTTCGAGATTGGCATGAAGGTCGATCAGCTTCATCTTGTGATCCTGCACAATCCCGTCCATCGCCTTGCGCTGGTCGTCAGTCAGGTTCAGCTGCTTTACGACGTTGGGATTGTTCCACCATTGTCCATGTGCGCCGGCTCCGCCAAACGCACCCTCCATGGGAGGCCGATGCTGCCCGAACCCGCCGGGTCCCATCCCTTGTCCGCCTGGCCCTTGCGCGCTGGCCAGACCTCCAGCCATCAGAACTCCCGCTACCGCTAAAACCAATCGTGCAGTTTTCCACCCGTTCATCGTTTTCCCCTCCCCTTGCATCGCAAAGGATTTCTCTCTCGCCTTCTCTTTCGCGTGCTCCGTCTTTTTACTGTGTCCCGTTGTCGTCCATCAATTGCGCAAGCGGCTCCATCGCCGCCGGAACCCCGCGCGAAACATCGTTATCCACGGTGGCCAGCAGATCCTCATCCTGCGCGCTGGCGTCATCCGTCGCGCCGGCAACTACCGGCGCACGTTTCACTACCTGTGTGCTGGCATGAGATGCGGCTGCCCGTGCGGCTGCCTCGCGTTCTTGCGCCGCCCGCTCCTGGGCCGTCTGCTGCGCGGCCTTTTGCGCTGCAATCTTCGCCGCTTCCTGCCGCTGATAAATTTCATGCGCTGCGCCGGCCAGGCTGCCCACGGCCAGCAAACATCCCAGAGCCCAGCCTGCCGCCATCCGCCAGCTGTGCCGCACGGCCAACTTTGCCGCTGTCCGGGGCCGGTGATAGGCCGCGTCGCTCCACGCATCCACGCTGGCTTTGAAGTGCTTCAGCGCCTGCTCGAGCTCCGGTTTTTCTCCCGCCAAATCCTGTTCCCAGTTCATCGTGTTCCTCTCAACTCCGCGCGCACTCGGCCCAGGGCCCGTGAAAGGTGCGCTTTCACCGTGCCCTCGCTCAGTCCCGTAGCTGCCGCGATTTCGCTCAACTCCCGCTCTTCCACGTAGCGCAGCAAAAACACCGTTCGCTGCCGCTCGCTCAGGCCTTTTACCGCCTGCCAAACCTGCGCCACCTGCTCCCGCGCCAGCATCTGCTGCTCCGCATTACGTTCCCCGTTGGGCAGCCATTCGCTGGCCTCGTCCAGATCTACGGCGTTGGTCCGAGTCTGCCGCCAGAATTGAATCCGGCGATTGCGCCAGTAGTCCTTCTGCAGGTTGATGGCGATCCGCATCAGCCAGGTCATCGCGCTCGAGTCGCCGCGGAATCGGCTCCAGTTCCGATGCGCCTTCAGGAAGCATTCCTGGGTAAGCGTCTCTGCCAGGTCCATGTCGCGCAGGGACGCCAGCAGAAATCGGAAAATTTGCGGCCGGTGACTCTCGACGATCCTGGCAAATTCCTGCGCAGCAATGTCTTCCGCCACTTCCACGGTCATTGGCCTCATTGCTGTGCCGGCTGCCATCACTTTGGTAGACGCCCCCATGCGGCGCAAGTTTACAGCCCTCCCTATTCATTTTCGCGTTGTTACAGCGGCAAGTATAGGCGCGGAAAGGCCGATTGGTCGTGCTCAAAAGCACGGCTTCACCGCAGAGCATGGGCGCCCCCGGCCACCTGCGGCACGCCTGCCGACGGTAACGATATAATTCGGGCGACAAGTAAAGCACTTAGATAAAGAAACGGAGATCCTGATGATTTCGCGCCGAAGCTTCATGAACGACCTGGCCGCGGGTGTGGCAGGCACGGCATTTGCCTCTTCAGCCAAGAGTTACGCGCAGATTCTCGGCGCCAACGACCGCCTGAACTTCGCCATTCACGGCAACGGCATCAAGGGCCGCGCCGGCGCGCATCTTGCGTCGCTCAAGGCGAACAGCAAGACCGCCCGCGTGGCCTACGTCTGCGACGTGGACTCCGACATCCTAGCCAAATTTGCCGCCAAGGCGGAGCAGGTGCTCGGCTACGCGCCCAAAGCTGAAGGCGATTTCCGCCGCATCCTCGAGTCCAAAGACGTCAACGCCATCACCGTAGCCACGCCCGACCACTGGCACACGCCCATGGCCGTGCTCGGCCTCAAGGCCGGCAAGCACGTGTACGTGGAAAAACCATCCAGCCAGAATTGCCGCGAGGGCGAGTTGCTGGTGGCCGCGCAGAAGAAATACGGCAAGATGGTCCAGGTCGGCGATCAGCAGCGCTCTGCCGACTACACCATCAAAATGATCCAGAAGATTCACGATGGCTACATCGGCGAGACCTACCTAGCCAAGGCCTGGTACGCCAACACGCGAGGCGCCACGTTCTACGGCAAGCCCGGTCCCGCTCCCGCCACGCTCAATTGGGATCTGTGGCAGGGCCCTGCGCCGCGCAGCGAATACCGGGAAAACATCCATCCCTACAACTGGCACTGGCTGCGCCGCTACGGCACCGGCGAAACCCTCAACAATGGAACCCATGAAGTGGATGTCTGCCGCTGGGCGCTCCAAGCCGAGTTCCCCCACGCTGTTACCGCTTCCGGCGGCAACTACAACTTCAAGGACGATTGGGAGTTCTACGACACCCTCATCACCAACTTCGAATACGAGGGCAAAACCCTCTCCTGGGAGGGCCGCAGCCGCCAGGGCATGCGGGTTTACGATCGCGATCGCGGGTCGGTGATTATGGGAACCAAGGGATCGGTGGTCATTGACCGCGCCGGCTACGATGTCTACGACTGGAAGGGCAAGCAGATCGACCAGTACCGCACCGGCAGCCACACTGCGACCACGGACACCGTTGGCGCCGATAACATGACCGACGCCCACTTCGCCAACTTCATTGCGGCCATACGCGGCCAGGAAAAGCTCAACTCGCCCATCCCGGTCGCCAACGTCACCGTCACCATGCTTCTGCTCTCGAACATCGCCTGGTTCGTCAATCGCAGGCTGCGCATCGCACCTGAAACTGCGCACATCCTCGACGATCCCGAAGCCATGAAGTACTGGGCCCGGACATATGAAAAGGGCTGGGAAGTGACCGTTTAGGAATTGCAGATTCCCAAACGGTCATCCTGAGCGGAGTACCGGCAGGCCGGGACGAGTCGAAGGATCTGCGGTTGTCTTTTTCCGCCTTTGACTCAGCAAGAACTTGGGTGCCCCGGGTCCCTCGCATTTGGGGACCCGGGAAACCACGAACCCCAACATCCCGCGCTCAACCTGCCGCGAATTCGATAATGTCCCGTGCCCCATCCTTTTCGCGTATTGTGCGAAAAGGGTGGGATAGCAAGAACCACCTCACTGGAGCAGACCCGCGCGACCAGAGAGCTAAGAGCCGAAAGCTCGGGAGAGACACCATGCAAGCCGCAACCAACCAACCCCCCGCCGCGCAAGCCGGAACCGTAACCATCGGCGGCGACTTGACGGTGAACCGCATGGGCTTCGGTGCCATGCGCATCACCGGCAAAGGCATCTGGGGCCTTCCCGCCGACGTTCCCGGCGCCCTTGCCACGCTGCGCCGCGCCGTGGAACTGGGCGTCAACTTCATCGACACTGCCGACTCCTACGGTCCCAATGTTTCCGAGGAACTCATCGCCGAGGCTCTCTATCCTTATCCGGCGGGCCTCGTGATCACCACCAAGGCCGGCTGGGTACGCCACGGTCCGCTCATCTGGCAGCACAACGCTGCCCCGGGGCACATCCAGGAGGCCGTCGAAGGCAGCCTGAAACGACTGCGCCTGGAGCGCATCGATGTGTACCAGCTCCACGTCCCCGATCCGGCCGTCAACTTCGATGCCTCCGTCGAAGCCTTGGCGCGGCTCCAGCAGCAAGGCAAGATCCGCCACGTGGCGCTTTCGAATGTGACGCTGGAGCACATCCAAAGGGCACAAAGAATCGTTCCCATCGTGAGCGTGCAGAACCGCTACAGCTTCTCCGATCGAGAGTGGGATTTTGTGCTCGATTACTGCGCGGCCAACGGCATCGCCTTCCTGCCCTGGGGCCCCATGGCGCAGGGCCGCAAAGCCAATGAAGTGGTAGAAAAAATCGCGGCCGCGCGCCAGGTCTCGACAGCCGTAGTTTCTCTGGCGTGGCTCTTGCGCCGTTCGCCGGTGGTTTTGCTCATCCCCGGCACCAGCAACGTAAAGCACCTCGAAGAGAACGTGAGCGCGGCCGCTTTCCAGCTTACCGACGCGGAGTTTGCCGAGCTGGCCGCCGTAGTGCCGAAGCCCTACTGGCTGCGCGCGTAGAGTCCTGGACCCGAAGTTCGCATCACAACCGAACTGTCATCCGGAGCGGAGTTTGCCGCGCGACCGGGGCCCCCACGGACAGGTCTTCGTCCGCGGGGTGGTTGGGGCGGCAAACGGAGTCGAAGGACCTGCGGTTGTTTTTCGGTGGCCCTCAGACTCAATAGACCGCGTTGGATAAATCGTTTCGTGAAAGGGTACGGCCTCACATTTCGGTGAAAAGGTGCGTCGCGAGGCACGAAGTGTCAGGGCATGACTTTAGTCGTGCCGAAAAGCGCAACAAAACGGAGGGGTTTTAACCCCTGCGGGGGCTTCGTCTGGAAACTCCGACTATTTGGATAAGACGCGGAGTTTTTGGGCAGGATCCCGATTTCTTGGGCAAGATCCGAATTTCGGACGGATTTGCCCATTTCCCTCAGACGTGAGCGGGCTAGCTAAAGGGTAACTTCCGGGTTGGCGGCCATCCACGTGGAACGCACAGACTCCATGCACCGACCAAAGCGGGTACACGAAATTATGCCGCCAGTTGTCTCAAACCCGTAGACACGTCCCGCTCCGGCAAGAGTGCAAGCACCCTGATGGCGGAGACGCACACAAGCTGGTGCTCTTCCAGGTCGCTCTTGGCGCGCTCCATCTCGACATTCTTGAAGGCCGCAAGCCTCTTGCTGACCTGATAGCAAGCCGAGGAACGAGCTTCCATGTACTCACTTAGCCCAGTCTCATAAGCTCGCTTTAGGTCCCTACAGATTGGGCATTCCATACCTACGCCTCTCCGGCGTTCCGCCGGACCAACCGTAGCTTAGATGCGGTCGTGGTTCAAAAACTTCCTGAAATCTCGATCGAAGCGATGTGCACGCCAGGGAGAGAATGTTCCCGCGTGAAGTCTTCGACAAAGGTCCGTTTGCTCGCCCCTGGTTCGGCCCGCTTGATCTCTGAAGGATGGGCTCTATCGGCTTGCCCTGCTGGCATCAACGAATGCAGGCTCTTGCTCCGACTCGCAGATAGACGATTCTTTGCATCGCATTTCTTGAGGAGGCTCATCGCAGCTCCCGTCGTTCGGTTGCGCTCTCGCACGTCGCTCGTCTGGGGCAAAGCCTTGAATGCGGAAGGCGAGAAGGAGAGATTGCTTACTATTTCGAGCAAACACCCACCCCAGCCAACGTGCCGATGATGGGAGGCGGTGATAAGCCTCCTCCCATTTCTCTTGCTGACCATTCGCCACTGACGATCGGGCGCTGGTTTCTATGCGACCTTGCTGAGAACCTTGGCTTCGAGGGGAGTGTCGGTGCCAACATTCACCTTGATCTGCTTCGGCGTGGCTTCGGCCTTCTTGGGAAGGTTAATCTTCAGCACGCCCTTGTCGTAGTTTGCGCTCACCTGACCGAGATCCACGGTGCTGGGCAGCGTGAACGACCGGGTGAACTCTCCGTACTGCCGCTCGACGCGACGGAAGTTCTCCTCTTTCTCTTCCTTCTCGATCTTGCGCTCGCCATGGACGGTGAGGGTGGTGTTCTCGATACGGACATCAATGTCTTTTTCATCGATGCCCGGAACTTCAAGCTTCAACGTAATGTTGTGCTCGTCTTCGTAGATGTCCACCGGCGGTGCGTAGTTGGTGGTAGTTAATGCCTCTTCCGGGACTTCGGGGCTATATGACTCACGGAAAAGACGGTTCATGCGGTTGATGCGGTCTTGCATGGCGGAAAACTCACGCAAAGGCTCCCAACGGGTCAATAGGGTCATAACACTACTCCTCAATTGGGAAATCTAAGAGGGGAATGCTTCAGATGGGCTGACTTAGTTCAGGGAACCTGAACGAGTAAGAAGAGGTAGCTTGCTCAATTACGACGCTAGGCTTATGCGCTGCTGTTGTCAACCTGCGGCTCGCCAAAATAGCGATCTGCTCTCGAATCAGGCGGATGAATTGATCTATCCAGTTTGATCAGTCCGGTGCTCTCGGTTTAAGCCAAATCCTCGAGTCACTCACCGAGCGTTCCTTGGGATCGTGCCCGGGCGCCCTTTTTCGCGTTCCGGTCGGTTGACCGGCTAACCGGCAGTCATTCTTTCGTCAACATTCCAGCGCGCCTTCGACGCCGGGCCAACGATTTACTCTATTTGCAGACACGCCATGCTCCTCGAATCGCTTCGCGAACAAGTACTCCACGCCAACCAGGAAATCGCCCGCCGCGGCCTTGCGCCCCACACCTTCGGCAACGCTAGCGGTGTCAACCGGTCTGGCGACAAGCCCCTCATGGTCATCAAACCCAGCGGCGTGGATTACGCCAGCCTCAAACCCGCCGACCTCGTGGTCACCGATCTCTACGGCAACATCGTGGAGGGCTCGCTGCGCCCATCGAGCGACCTCGACACGCACACTTTGCTCTACCGCGAGTTTCCCCAAATCGGCGGCATCGTGCACACCCACTCTGAGTTCGCCACTGCGTGGGCGCAGGCCGGTCGCGCCATCCCCTGTCTCGGCACCACGCATGCCGATTACTTCTACGGCCCCGTTCCCGTCACCCCACCCCTTACCGCCGAGGAAGTTTCTGAAGCCTACGTGCAGAACACCGGTGCAGTCATCGTCCGGCTCTTTCGCGTAGAAAATCTCGATCCCGTCGCGATTCCCGGCGTACTGGTTGCCGGCCACGCGCCCTTTGCATGGGGCAAGACTCCCGCCGAAGCCGTGGAACACGCCGACGTCCTGGAGTACATCGCCCGGCTGGCTTTCCGCAGTGTGCTGCTGGGAGCTCCCGAGGCCGGCATTCCCCACTACGTGAAAGAACACCACTACCTGCGCAAGCACGGTCCGAAGGCTACCTACGGCCAACGCTAAGCCGATAGATCATCCCCTCAATCCGCGCCTGAAACTCGCCGTCTCGACCCCAGTTACAGTGCGCTCCGTGCGAGGAATTTCGCTGTAATTCCAACGAGAACGCTTCTCAAATCGCATATTTTCATCTGTAAACGCACATTAACCTGCTGCGGATGAATGATCTACCAATTCCCATAGATATATACTCTTCTTTGGATGCTGCTTTCCGATTTCTCAACTCGATGCGGTGACGTACTTCACATTTCCTATGACCTTTCCCGGAACCTTACGTCGATATCGTGCGTATTTTCAAACGATTGGCCAACGGTAACCGAGCCATCGGCGCACCTCCCCTGCGTGGCAACTCACGTGCAAGGTACAACATCGGTATAGGAAACCTCCCTCCTATGGACAAGAGCCTTCTCAACCGCGTGCAGGCTACGTTGCTGGCTCTGGCGACTGCGGCTTTGTTCGTGCTCGCTGTCTTCAATCTCCAGCAGGAGCGCGAATTTCCGCAGCCTACCGACGGCGTGTGGTGGCACGAGGTGCACGGGGGGTTGACCGCCGATCGTGTGCTGCCCGATTCTCCCGGCCAGCGCGCTCACATCCAGGCCGGCGATCTGCTGACGGGAGTGAGCGAATCGCCGAACGAGGACGTCACCGGCGTAACGCGGGTGGCCGATCTGGAGCGCGCCCTCTACGCGGCCGGCCCCTACGTTACGGTTCGCTACAGCATCACCCGCGACGGCATTCCTCTCGACACGCCGGTGCAGGTGATTCCCGTGCCCGCGGACCACAGCCTGCAACTCGGCCTGCGCATCATCGGACTCATCTATCTCGTTATCGGCTTCTACGTTCTCTTCCGGCGCTGGGGCGCGCCCCGTTCCACGCACTTTTATCTCTTCTGCCTGGTCTCGTTCGCGCTCTACGCTCTCAAGTACACGGCAAAATTCGATCTGCTCGATTGGACCGTTTTCTGGACCAACGTCGTTGCCGAAGCTCTACAGCCGGCGCTGTTTCTCCATTTCGCGCTCAGCTTTCCCGAGGAACGATTCAAGAACCTTCGCCGCCGCTGGCTGTTGCCTCTGGTATACGCGCCCGGCGCGGGACTGCTGGCACTGTGGCTCTGGTCGATTGGCACACGCGAAGCGACCAAGCTGCTGCTCGACCGCCTGGACCAAATCGCGACCGGCTATCTGGCCTTGTTCTACATCCTGGCCGCACTGCTGTTCATGCGCAGCTACAGCCGCGCCACCACGCCGCTGCTGCGCCAGCAGTTGAAGTGGGTCACGCGCGGAACCCTGCTCGCGGTTCTTCCCTTCACGCTCTTTTACGCGATTCCTTACCTGCTGCAGTTGAATCCTCCGCAACTGCTTACCAATCTTGCCGGCCTCTCGCTGGTGTTCTTGCCGCTTACGTTCGCCTGGGCCATCGTCCGCTACCGCCTGATGGACACGGACCTGATCTTCAAGCGCGGCGTGGCGTATACGTTGGCTACGGCGCTGCTTGTCGGCGGCTACTTCGGCGTCATCGCGCTCATCTCCGTCCTGGTACACAACGCCATGCCGGAGGCGGTGCGCGAGTGGGGCCTGGTGCTGGCCATTCTCACCACGGCCGCGGTCTTTGATCCTCTCAAGCGCCGCGTTCAGGGCTGGGTGGATCGCGCCTTCGACCGCCATCGCTACGACTACCGCAAGGCCCTCGTCGAATTCGGCCGCGGTTTGAGCTCGGAAACAGATCTGGCTGCGCTGCTCAATGCAATTGTGGAGCAGTTGCCGCGCACGCTGCTTGTGGCCCGCGTGGCCATCTTCCTGTCCGGTGAATCAGGCAGCTTGCACCTCGCGGCCTCCCACGGCTTGCCTGAAGAATTCAACCAAAACCCCCAAAGTGCGGAGCACCCCCTCGACCTCGGCTTCCTCCACTTCGACGGGGCCACCGATCACTCGCACATCTTCTTCGAAAACGCGCAGCAGGCTGTGCATCTGCCCGCGGAACAGCAGAGCGCCGCGGCGCTTCTCGACCTGAACTACTATCTGCCCTGCCGCGTAGCCGAGTCCTCCTCCGGCGAAGGCAACGGCGCGCTCCGCGCTTCTGGCCTCCGGAAGAATGCACAGCCCAACGGCGGCGCCGCGGGCCGCACCATCGCGGTCATCGGCCTCGGCCGCACCCTGGGCGGCGACTTCCTGTCGAGCGAAGATGTGGAACTGCTGGAATCCCTGGCCAGCTACATCGGCATCGCTCTGCAAAACGCCAGCCTCTACGCGCGCCTCGAGGAAAAGATTCTCGAGTTCGAGCGCCTCAAGGAGTTCAACGAGAACATCGTTGAATCCATCAACGTCGGCATCTTCGCCATCGATCTGGGCGACCGCATCGAAAGCTGGAACGCGCAGATGGAGGCCATGTTTGCGCTCAGCCGCGGCGAGGCTCTCGGCCAGGCACTTCGTGCCGTATTTCCTTCGGAGTTCATTGAGTCATTGGACGAGTTCCGCAACGATCCGGGCGTGCATCACCTCTACAAGTTCCGCCTGACCACGCGCGCCGGCGAGTTGCGCACGGCCAACATCGCCATTGCGCCGCTGCTCTCTCGTGACTTCGTGCCCGTGGGCCGCATCGTGCTCGTCGACGACATCACGGAGCGCGTGGCTCTGGAAACCCAGCTCACGCAAGCCGACAAACTCAGCTCCATCGGCCTGCTCGCCGCCGGCGTGGCGCATGAGATCAACACTCCTTTGGCTGTCATCTCTTCCTATGCGCAGATGCTCTCCAAGCAACTGCGCAACGACCCTCACGCCGACGATCGACTGGGCCCCGTGCTCGACAAGATCACGCAGCAGAGCTTCCGCGCCGCGGAAATCGCCAACGGGTTGCTGAACTTTTCGCGCACCTCCACAACGGAGTTCCGCGCCACTGACCTCAATCAAGTCATTCGCGACACCCTCTCGCTGCTCGAACATCAGTTCAAGACCGCGCAGATTCTGGTCGATCTCGATCTTGCAGGGGAACTTCCGTCCATCAACGGCAACCCCGGTAAATTGCAACAGGTCTTCCTGAACCTGCTTCTCAACGCCAAGGAAGCCATGCCCGGCGGCGGCCGCCTGCGCGTGGCCACGCTGCTCAACGGCCACGTGGAGGCAGTGGTTGCCGATTCCGGATCCGGCATTGCGCCCGAGCACCTCAAGCGCATCTACGATCCCTTCTTCACCACCAAGAACATACCCGGCGACAAGCGCGGCACCGGTCTGGGTCTCGCGGTCAGCTACGGCATCATCCAGGAGCACGCCGGAAAAATTCACGTGGAAAGCTCGGTCGGCGCCGGCACCACCTTTCATCTTGAGTTTCCCCTGCTGAGGAATTCTGTTCATGCATAGGGCTTGTCATCATATTCTCCGGGCGATAGCGACGGGAGCCGATTTTTTCGAGTTTTCGGAGCGAGGAACGAACTGTAGTCAACTACTGGAGCGACGAGCGACAACAAAGTCGGAAAAATCGGCCCCGTCCCTTCGGGTTGCGACGCAAATCGGGCCATACTTCATTCTCGCCCTCGACGGTGGGCCCGCCACAGCCTTCGGGCTCGGCTTCGTCTGGCCCGATTTTCGCTCGCAACGCTACGTCCGGAGAATATGATGACAGGCCCTCACCACGATACCGAGGAAGAACTGACCTTGAGCGCATCCGATTCCGCAGCGGCCATCAACGGTAATGCTCCCGTGGCTTCGATCCTTGTGGTCAACGACGAGGCCAGCATTCGTGAGTCGCTGGAGGTGCTGCTCGGTTTTGAAAACTATGCCGTGAAAACTGCCGGCAACGGCGAGGAGGGACTGCAACTCCTCGATCGCGAGAGCTTCGATCTCGTGCTCCTCGATCTGGCGTTGCCCGGCCAGAGCGGCATCGAGTTGCTGCCGCAATTCAAGGAGCGCCAGCCCGATTTGCCCATCATCATGATCACGGCCTACGGCACCGTCAACAACGTGGTCGAGGCCATTCGCGCCGGCGCGGAAAACTTCATCCAGAAGCCCTGGGACAACGAGAAACTGCTTGCCGACATTCGCTCGGCCGTCGCCCGCCACCGCGCCGAGGAAGAAAATCTTCAGCTCAAGCGCACCCTCAAGCAGCGCTACAGCTTCTCGAACATCGTGGGCAAGAGCGAGTGCATGCTGCGCGTCTTCGACCTCGTGGCGCAGGTCGCGCCCAGCCGGTTGACGATTCTGATTCAGGGCGAGAGCGGCACGGGCAAGGAGGTCATTGCCAAGGCGATCCATGCCAACTCCCCGCGCCGCGACAGGCCTTTCGTGCCCATCAACACCGGCGCCATGCCGTCGGAGCTGCTCGAGTCCACGCTTTTTGGCCACGTAAAAGGCGCGTTTACCTCGGCCGTCGCGTCCAAGAAGGGCTTGTTTGAAGTGGCCAACGGCGGCACGCTCTTCCTCGACGAGATCGCGACCATGGGCATGGACACGCAGGCCAAGATTTTGCGCGTGCTGCAGGATCGCCGCTTCATGCACCTCGGGGGCATCCAGGAGATTCAGGTGGACGTGCGCATCCTCGCCGCCACCAACATCGATCTGCGCCAGGCGGTGCGCGATGGCCATTTCCGCGAAGACCTGTTTTACCGCCTCAATGTCATCACCATCGATCTGCCGCCGTTGCGCGCGCGCCGCGAAGACATTCCCCTGCTCGCCCAGCACTTCCTCGACCTCTACTCCAGCGAAAACAGTTTCGTGCCGCGCAAGCTCTCCACGGACGCCATGCGCGCGCTCATTGATTACGACTGGCCGGGCAACGTCCGCGAGCTGGAGAACGCCATCGAGCGCGGTGTCGTGCTTTCGTCCGGCCCGGTCATCGGCGCCGACCTGCTCCCCGGCCACATCACCGGCCGCAGCTTTCAGGACGCGCTCCTCGAGCACAACCCCAACTCCTCGCTGTTCGACATTCTCGAGGTCATCGAACGCCGCATCATCATCGAGAAGTTGGAGCGCTGCAACTGGAACCAGACCGACGCCGCCGAGCAGTTCCGCATTCCGCTCTCTACCCTCAACCAGAAGATCAAGCGCCTGAATATCGAGATCCGCAAGAAGGGCAGGGAATAAAAAACAATGTAGCGCCGGTCTCCAGACCGGCTGTCGTGCGGGCGTCCACGCCCGCGCTTGCTGCGTCCCGTAGGGCCGGTCGAACCGCTCAATGGGGTAAACTGACCGCTAACAACTGCGAATCACGAATTGTGAGTTACGAACTGACCCCTGAAACCTGACACCTTACACCTGGATATGACCTACTACCTCTTCAAATCCGAGCCCGGCGTCTACTCCTTCGACAATCTCGTGCGCGACGACGAAACCGTCTGGGACGGCGTGACGAATCCGACCGCCGTCAAGAATCTGCGCGAGATGAAGCCGGGGGCGAAATGGATTTTCTATCACACCGGCGACGAGCGCACCGCGGTCGGAACGGGAACCGTCGTGAGCGTCAACGCAACCGATCCCAAGGTGCCCATCGTCCGCGTCAAGGCGGGCAAGCGCCTGAGACACCCCAAATCGCTCCAAGAGATAAAAGCCGAGAAGGCCTTCAAGACCTCGCCGCTGCTCACCATCGGCCGCCTCTCCGTGGTCCCGCTCACCAAAGAGCAGTGGGAATGGTTCGTGGCCTAAGGGATTCGGCGCAAGCGGTCCTTCAACTCTTCCAGGTTGCGCACGAACCACACAGCCGATCCACGATTGCACTCGACCACAAAATCGTGGAGCGCTTTGCTGGCGGCGCTGAGAGACGTAAAGTCGCCCACCATGGCGATGCGTATGCGATAGGTCGCGAATTTCTGCAATACCTCGCCGGCGATTCCATTCCGTAGTTGGAAGAACTCGTCTCCCAATCGCTCAATTGGAACGGCGATCCACTCGGCCTCCTGGCTACGCGCGACGCCAATCATCTCCAACGCAGAAGAGGCGTTGCCGAGTGGCGGGCCATTGTCTTGATATTCCAAAACTCGGAAACCTTGCGATTCGTGAAAGATGGTTTCCGGCGTCATCAGACCACTCCTGGCCAGTTCTATCCGTAGGTGCACGGCGGATTCTCTCAGATTCGAAGAGGGCTAAGCGAGTCAGAGGTGGCTGACGATGGAAAAGGCGATTGGAATTATGATCAGCACTCCGATGACGCTGACGGTGACTCGCGCGCGCCGGAAATCACTGTCATCGGCCTGAATTCTGCCAAATTTCACCCACCAGCGAATCGCGAGAAACGGCACTGCAACCAGCAAGAAATAATATCCGACGATTCCAAGCAAGCCGAAAAACGGAATGAACATGAATCCGATAAAAGCCAGAACTGAAATTGCTGCCGTTCTCAAGAAGCTGGCATCGCTGCAAGCCTGGTTGATCTTCGACATTTTCTCTGCCGCGGCCTCTGCGGCCACGGGATCAATCGTCGCGGAACAGTATCGGCATTTCTCCGCCGAGGCATCAATCGTTTGCTTGCACACCGGGCATTCGAAAATGCCCAGGTTTCCGCTTGATGCGGTGAGGCTGAGGTTGTTCGCCATTCGTCATCCTTTCTGCGAAAACTTCGCCCGTTGATCCTCGTTCCCCACTCCCTACTCCCCGCCCTTCAGCCACGCCTTCGTGTTCAGCAGTTGCCGCTGGTCCAGACTCCACACCTTGCCGGTGAGCTCGTCAGGCGCTCTGCCTTCGCGCGCGGACTTCTCGAACTCCTGCGCCATGGCCATCATCTTGGCGTCCAGATCGTCGAGGAAGTTGAGCACCAGCGCCTCGGGAATCATGGGCAGCTTGGGCGAGCCGAATTCGAGCTTGCCGTGATGCGACAGGATCATGTGCAGCACCAGGGTACGCAGCCGATCGGGAAAATCGGGCAACGCGGCGATGGTTTTCTCCACCAGGTCAATTCCCATTTGAATATGGCCCAGCAGCACGCCCTCGACGGTGTAGTCGAAGCCGGTCTCCCACTCCAGCTCACGGATTTTTCCAATATCGTGCAGAATCACGCCGGTCACGAGCAAATCGCGGTCGAGCAGCGGATAGTGCGCGGCCACGCGGTCGGCCAGTCCCAGCAGGCTGATCACGTGCTCCAGCAGCCCGCCCAGCCACGCATGGTGCAGTTGCCGCGCCGCCGGGGCCTCGCGATACGCCTGCGCAAGTTCGGTGTCGGCTAGCAGCGCATGGAGCAGCCGCTTCAGGTCCGTATTCGTCAGGCTCTCGACGCTGGCCTCAAGCTGGCGCCATAAAACGCCCACGTCCTGGCTGGTGGCGGGCAGCATGTCCAGTTTGTCGGCCTCGCCGGCCTGCGCCTTGCGCAGTTGATCCACCTTCATCTGTGCGCGGTCGTCGTAGCGCGAGATGCTGCCGCGCACCTTGACCATGTCGCCACGATTGAAATCCTTAGAAATGCGGGGATCCGTCAGCTCCCACACGCGCGCCTCGATGGGGCCGGTTTTGTCGCCGAGCGTCAGGTTCAGGTACGCCTTGTTTTGCTTGGTCGTCCGCTGCTGCTTGGCCAGAACCAGGAAGAAGCCGTCGAAGAGCTTTCCCTCGTCGAAGCCCATGAGATCGGAAACATAAATGTCTTTCATTCTGCCCGCAAGCATACAATATTCTCCTTTGCTCAGCTACGTTTCATCTGCCCGTTCTCCGGAGGCCCGCGGTTCCGGGGTAAAATTCTGAACGACACCTACAGAATGCGAATGAGCGAGGTGAAGTGTATGCGCCTTCGTCGGATAGTTCTGATCGCGGCGGGCGGGGCGTTTTTCTGGCCCGCGCCTCGCATTGCTTATGCTCAGGACGCAGCCTCGGCAAGAGCCTTCATCAGCTCAGTTTTTCAGCTCTATTCCAAGGGCGGTAGCGGAACTCCTTACAGCCCCCGCTTCATTCACTCCTCACTACTTGCGCTTATCCACGCCGATCTCAAAGCCGCTGAGGCAGCTCACGAGGCACCAGGACCACTCGACGCCGACATCGTATGCGACTGCCAGGAGTGGGAGGGAATCTGGGTCCACAGGATCGGCGTCAAGATCCTAAAACCGGGGCGGGCCATCGTTACCGCATCCTTCGACATCGAGGCCCCTGAGCACCGCGATGCTATCGACCTGCGAAACATGCGCTACACCCTTGTCTCCGAGCAAGGCCAGTGGCGCATTTACGACATACAAGACGTCTCCCCGTGGGAAGATGCCGAAGTTCATGTCCCCCTTCGCGCGGGAATCCTGAAGGACCTCGAGCTCTTCAAACGCGAGTCCAAATAAAAGGACCAACCGTATAAAACAAACCGGGCCAGGGATCGAAATCCCGGCCCGGCCTATGCCCTGGAACGCGTGCTGGCTTGCTGACCCGCTAATGTTACGGTTGCGGTGCCGGCTGCGGCGCATCCTGCGTGGAAGCGGGAGCGGGAGCTCCCGGCACCGGCGGAATCGGCGTAGGTTGCTGCGCCGGCTTCGGCATGGTGTCGCCCTGATTTTTCTTTTGCTGCGACATGCGGGTTTTCTCGGCAGTCGTCTCGGAGGACTTTTTCTTCTTCTTGGGAGCCGTGGTCCCGTTCTGCTCCAAAGGAGCCGACTGCGTCTGCCGGTCGGCCACTTCGGCCGCATCCGGCGGCGCCGGCGCCATCGCATCGCCCCGCGCGCCACTCGTCTTGGCGCCCTTGGGTTCGCGCGCGCGTGCGCTGAATCGCGTCTTTTTGGTCGGCGCTGTGGGTTCCAGCGGATTCGCTGGTTGCTCCTCGGTGGAAGCCGTCTCCGGCAGCGCACCGGCATTTTCCGTGGACGAATTCGTCGTTGCCGTGGGCAGCGTTTCGCGCGGCGCCATGCCGTAACGAATCTTCTCTTTCTTGCCGGGCTTTTCCGTGCCTTGCTTGCCCTTCTTGCCTTTTGTTGAAGCCGTCGTTGTCGCTGGCGTGGTTGCGGGCGTGGTTGCGGGCACCGCATTTTCATCCGTGGCCGGCGCTGGCCCTGCCGCTCCCGATTTCTGCCGGTAGCTGTGCGTGCTCTCGCGGAACCGCGTCCGTTCTACCTTGGCCTTCTTCTTGGGTGCAGGAGGCACATACGCGCTGAAGCTGATGCTCGGATGCAATTCCAGGTAGGTCGCCGCGCTGTCGGTGTAACCCTGCTTGATGTAAATGAAATCTTCATCGCGCATCTTGCTCAGATAATCGCGGATCGCCGGTTCCATCCGGCTCATGTAATAGGCCTCTTCCACGTCCTGTGTCACATCTTTGAACGGTTGCGGTCCGCCCGCCGTGTGCTGCACGACTTTCAGGATGATGTAGCCCTGCCGCGTGAGGATGGGATCGGTGTACTGTCCGGATTTCAGGACAAAGGTCTGATCCTCGAGCAGCTTGCCCAGCTGCCCGCGCTTGTATTGGCCCAGGTCGCCGCCTTCTGACGCGGTCGGACCGTCACTGAAGCTGCGCGCCAGTTGCGCAAAGTCGCCGCCGGCGTGCAGCCGGGCTTCGATATCGTCGGCTTTGGCCTTGGCCGCAGCCACTTTGGCGGGATCGTCGGCGCCCGTCCCGGTGGAAATCAGGATCTCGCTCAGACGCTCGCTCTCCGGCTGCGCGTAATCCTGCTTGTGCGCCTCGTAGTAGCGCTCCACCTCGCCCGGCGTCATCTGGATATGTTCGCCAACCTCCTGCCGCATCACCTCCTGGGTGATGATCTGGTCACGAATTTGGGCTTTCCAGTCCTCGAACGAGACCCCCTGCTCCCTGGCTGCCTTCTCCAGGTCGTCGATGGACTCCAGGTTGTTTTGCTTGCGGATCTCGTCAAGCTTTTTGACGAGCTCGGTTTCGCCGGTAACGCCCAGTTCCTTGCCTTTGGAGAGCCACAGCTGCTGGTCGATCAGGTTGCGCAGCAGGTCCTTGCGCGCCGCCGACATCTCCTGCATCGTTTGTTGATGCTGCCGGCCCTCCTGGTCCAGATCGGCTAGGGCCCGGTCGTAGTCCGATTTGGTGATGATCTGATCGTTCACGCGGGCAATAATGTCTTCAGCCACCGTTCCGCCATAAGGACTGGCCGGTTCACTGGACTGGGCGTGTGCCAGAGTGTTACCCGCGAGCAGCCCCGCGACCAATATCGTGCCGAGCGCGAAAGCTGCGAATGTGCGAAGAAGTCTTGGAGTCATAGTTTGGGCAACCGGCTGGGCGGCTGGTTTACAGTTTTTTGCCACCTGATGCATAGACGCCATTGTAAATGCCAGGGCAGCAGAAACGCGATTTTCGCCCGTGCCCCATCCTTCCGGCGTTCTTTGCCGGAAGGGTGGGAAACCGCCAACCCCAACCCGCCTTTCTCAGCCCAGCGCAAAAATCGGGTGCCCCACATCTCGATTTTGAGATGTGGGAAAGCACGCCCCCCAACCCGCCTCTCTCAATCCAGCGCAAACAATCGGTGCCCCTCGGTCCCTCGCTTTCGGGGACCGGGGAAAGGAAAAACATCCCGGTCAACGCTGCTAATCCCGCCAACTCCGCTGCCCTCGCCGCTACCGGACTGCCCTCCGTGCGCGTCTAACAAGGCGGTGCTATACTTTAGCCCAGGACGGCTCTGCGGGCGTTCCGTGAGCGGTTCTTGCATCTCCTTGGCCTTGCCGGAAACGGGCAAGGTCAATTTTTATCGGGCGGCTATCCTGTAACTTGCAGGATTCGCTCTCGATAGATGCGAGCTTACTCCCGCGCCTGCCGCATCCGCTGTCTGGAGGTTCGGTTTGTCAATGACCCCCCGCGCCAGTCGCGCGCTCTTCGCTCTCACCGTGTTTTTCATCGTCTGTGCCGTTGCCGGCACCATCCTGGAACGCCGCGTCGGCGCGCAGTCCTCGCAGGACGAGAGCCAGCTCCGCGACAGCCTCAAGACCTTTACCGATGTGTACGCTCTGGTAGAGCAGAACTACGCCGAACCCATCACCGGCGACAAAGCCGATGACGCCATCTACGACGGCGCCATTCCCGGCATGTTGCAAGTGCTCGATCCGCACTCGCACTTCTACGATCCCAAGTCCTATGCCCGCCTCCGCGAAGATCAGCGCGGCCACTACTACGGCGTGGGCATGGTCATCCAGCAGCAGAACGATGACGGCAAGACCAAAGTCTTCGTGGTTACGCCCTATGAAGACACGCCCTCCTTCCGCGCCGGCATTCATCCCGGCGACCAGATCGTCGCGGTCGACGGCAAATCCACCGACGGCTGGACCTCGGACCAGGTAGCGAAGGCGCTCAAGGGCCCCAAGGGAACCCAGGTCGAAGTCACTACGCTGCGCTACGGACAATCCAAGCCGCTGGTCTTCAATCTCATTCGCGACGAAATTCCCCATCCCTCCATCGATCTCAAGTATGAAATTCGTCCCGGCATCGGCTACATCCATCTAACGCAGTTCCAGGAAACCACTGGCGACGAGATGGAGGACGCCATCAACGGCTTCGGCAACCTCAAGGGCCTGGTGCTCGATTTGCGCGAGAACCCGGGCGGCCTGCTGAACCAGGCAGTCGACGTTTGCGATCACCTGCTGGCCAAGGGCCAGACCATCGTTACGCAGCGCGGCCGCGCCTACTCCGATGTGAATTACACCGCGACCCACGGCAACGGCGGCAAAACCTTCCCCATCGTGGTCATCGTCAATCGCGACACCGCATCGGCCGCCGAGATCGTCTCCGGCGCGTTGCAGGATCACGACCGCGCCCTCATCGTGGGCGAAACCACCTTCGGCAAGGGCCTCGTGCAGACCGTCTATAACCTCAGCGAAAGCAGCGGCCTCGCGCTCACGACCTATCACTACTACACGCCCTCCGGCCGCCTCATTCAGCGCAACTACGCGGGCGTTTCGCTCTACGACTACTACAACCACGCCGGCGCGCTCGCGCCTGACTCCTCCAACCGCGAAGTCAAGCTGACCGACTCAGGCCGCACCGTCTATGGCGGCGGCGGCATCACGCCCGACGAGAAAATCGAGACGCCCAAGACCAACAAATTCCAGGAGGAGCTGCTCTATAAGAACATTCTCGCCCCCAGCGCCGGCTCCGGAAGCTTCGCGCCCGTCTACGTGGCTACGCACACCGTTGACAAGAACTTTCAGGTTGACGATGCGACGATGGCCGAATTCAAGAAGTACCTCACCGCTCAGGGTGTTGACTGGACCGAAGCCGACATCAGCAGCGCCTCTGACTGGATCAAGGCGCGCATCAAGAAGGACATTGTGACCATTCAGTTCGGCCAGCTCGCCGGCCAGCGCGTCGTTGCCGACTGGGATCCCGAGATCCAGAAGGCGCTCACCTACATTCCCGAGGCGCAAGCTCTCGAAGAAAACGCCCACAAGGTTCTGGCAGAAAAAGCCCAGGCGCGCAACACCGAACCCCAGGGCGTTCCCGTGCAGCCCTGAAGCGCAGGCTCTTGATGTTGAAAAGGCCATCCCGCGGGATGGCCTTTTTGTTGCTTGCCCATGAAGCTCGCTGAAAAATGCGTGCTCGCTGAAGAATGCCTCGTGAGGCACGAAGTGCCAGGGCACGACTTTAGTCGTGCCGCAAATGTCGCAAGAATATGCGGGCTTTAGCCCCTGAGGGATTTTCCTCTCGCGAAGACGCGATTTTCCGCAGACACTGTACACAGGGATCAACTGACGGAGAACTTAAGTTCCGCGGCGCAATCGACACCGCGTCCGTCGTGCCCCATGAAGGCACGCGATGCCGTGCCACCCCAATGCGTTTTCGCCGATGCCTACTTGGGCGGCGGAGGCGTGAAAATCTCGCGTCTCGTGGGTTCCGGTTTCGGCTTCGGCTTCGGAGCCTTCTTCGCTTCTTTTCTGCCTTTATCTTTGCTTCCCATGCAGCTAGCATGACACAGACGCCCGCCCCTGAAAAGCCCAACAAGCGAATTCAACCCAGCACGAACAGGGGGTGCCCCACCTTCGCCGATTCGCGAAAAACGCGAATCGGTTAAGGTGGGAAACCACGAACCCCAACCCGGCATCTTTCAACCCATCACAAAAAATGGGACCCGGGGAAACCACAACCCTAACCCCCGCTCTTCCGCTTCATCACTTCAGCCACAAATCCGGCCCGCGAGCTCTTCCAGAACTTTGCCAGGTCGTCGGTATACCCTTTCACCGCCCATGGCGCTCTCTCGCCCGCCAGCGCCAGCAGTTCATCCACGTTTTTCTGGCTGCCCGCCACCTCAGCCACGCCATCGCTGAAGTTCAGCTCCGCGGCATACGACGTTCCCATGGGAATCACGCCGTAGATGCGGCGCTTGACCGTCTTCTTGTAGATCCACACCAGGTTGTCCAGCCGGAAAAGGTCGAAGGCCAACCGCTGGTTCCTCACCGCGTAGTTCTGCGTCAGCGTCCAGATGCCGCGCTTGGTTTTCACGGCCATCTGCAGCTCCCGCTCCACTTCGGCTGAGATCACCCCCAGGTCGCCCCACGCCTTGGCGCGAGCCACGGCCCGATGCTCGACCCGCCCTGAGAGCCGCCGCCACGCCCGCCAGGCGAAGAACCCGAAGAGCGCCTCCACCAGCAGCGTCCAGAAAGCTCCCACGTATCCTGATTCGCGATAGTTCGTATCCAGCAGCAGGGGATAAAACACCGCCTCTTCGGCTTCGTCCGTGCCCGGTGGAAACAGATTCGACTTCAAGTCGTAGGGCATCGATCCCAGCGCCCCGCTCACTGTGGTCGAAGGCGTCTGCGCGCTCTTCACAATCAGAATGCGGTCGCCGACCTGCAACGCGTAGTAGCCCGCCGACACGTTCTTGATGACGCCCTCGTAAGTCGTCACCTCCTCGACGCCGGTGTTCAGCACCTTGTCGCCGGTGATGGTCACATACGGAGTGGCAATCGGCTGATTGCTGCTATCTGCATTTTGCGCCGCATCCAGATCCGCCGCCGTCGCCGCTGGAGGTCCCTTGAAGAACACTTTTACGTAGGCGCTGTTTTCAGCGTAGATCCAAACCACGATAGCCGTGACCACGCAAAACAGCACAACGGTGCTCACCGCCTTCTGTCGCGCAGTCCGTTCAATCCATGTCGTCATGGCGGGACCTTATCACATGGTCTGTTCCGGGGAGACGGAAGATGGCCGGGCCTCACAGTTTCGCAGAATCACGCAAACTGTGAGGCTGCGAGATTTTTCCGTGTAAGTGTTTATTTTGCTGCTATTTATAAGCCTCACAGTTTCACAACTCGTTTTTCGGTGGCGTAACCGGCGCGTCCGAAGTCAGGTGCCAGCACCGGGGAGGGGGGAGGGGGGAGTTAAGGAGTAGTAAATAGCCAATGGAGAGTAGAGAAACTGAGAGCGCGAACAGATCGTCTTGTTTCGGAGGCAGCTCATAGAACGATTGTGCGCCAATCGGCATAATTATGTGCAAATCGACAGACCGGATTTGCGGCTTGTTTTGAGCGGTTTACAGGGAAAATGGGCCGATAGGGGGTTGAACGTGCTGCCTACGGGGAATTCCCAGCCCTACTTCAATTCGTATTACTATCCCCATATGCTTCGCACAGCTTTGTTACTGGCATTCTTTTTAGGGGCCATTCCTCCCGGTATTGAGGCGCAGGTTGCGGCGAAACCGCCGGACCACGATCTCTACCGGAACGAGACCATCGTCATTGAGCGCTCTGAAACCACGTACCGTATGCATGCCGACGGCACAGGCGAGCGTGACCTCCACGTCAACATTCGAATTCAATCCGACGGAGCGGCACAGCAGTTCGGCGTCCTCTCGTTTCCTTACGCTTCAGCCAATGAATCGCCGATGATCAAGCTGGTGCGTGTCCACAAACCCGACGGCTCCATCGTCGATTCGCCCGCCACGGACGCTATGGACATGCCGACCGAAGTCACGCGGGAAGCGCCGCTCTACAGCGATCTCAAGGAGAAGCACATTCCCGTGCGCTCGCTTTCCGCCGGCGACACGCTGGAATACGAAGTGGACACGACCATCAACAAAGCGGAGGCTCCCGGCCAATTCTGGGGCGCTGACCACTTCACCGCGCCCGGAACGATTATCGTACTTGCCGAGATCCTCGCCCTTGAGGTGCCGTCGGAGAAATATGTCCAGGTCTGGAGCCCGAACCACAAGCCCGACGTCACGGAGCACGACGGTTTGAAGACCTACACCTGGAACGTGGCGCAACTGGTCACCGCGCCCAAAAGTTCCGGCGATGAAACCGCCAAGCCCACGCCTCCGCGCGATTCAGACGAGGACGCTGACGGACGCAAGCTGCCATCGGTGGCTTGGACCACCTTCCACAGTTGGACTGAAGTGGGCGATTGGTACCGCAGCCTGGCTCTCAAGCAATCCGATCCCACCGACATGTTGCGGGCTCGCGCCGATGAGATTACGCAGAATGCCAAAACGCCGGAAGACCAGGTGCGCGCGCTCTACGATTTCGTTTCCACGCATACGCGCTATGTAGGCATCGACTTCGGCATCGGGCGCTATCAGCCGCATACCGCTGCCGAGGTCCTCGCCAACCAATACGGCGACTGCAAAGACAAGGACACACTGCTTGAAGCATTACTGCGCGCCAAAGGTTTCTCCACTGCGCCGGCGCTGGTGGGAGTCGGCGTCGCGCCGGTTCCTGAAGTTCCTTCGCCCGCCGTATTCAATCACGTGATCACCACGGTGAATCTGCCCCTCGGACGCATCTGGCTCGACAGCACACCGCTGGCAGCGCCTTACCGGTACCTGAGTGCGGTGATTCGCGACCAGAAGGCCTTGATCGTTCCCGCCGACGGCTCGGCTGCGCTGGAGGCTACGCCCAAGGATGCGCCCTATGCATTTACGGCCCGGTTTGAAGGGACTGGAGCGCTCGATTCCGATGGAAAGCTTACTGCAAAGATGAAGGCGACCTACCGCGACGACGACGAGGTTCTGGTACGTGCCCTGGCTCGCGGCGTGGCTCCCGCGGATTGGGACAAGGTTTCCCAGTACATCTCGTCAAACACCGGCTTTGGCGGGACGACGAGCGACACACAGTTCATGAATCAAAACGATGCTTCGCAGCCCATCGTGCTCACCTACGATTATTCCCGCCACCCCTTCGGTGACTGGGATAATCACCGCATCGTTCCCTTGTTTCCCGCGCTGGAGTTTACCGCTCTCGATAACGACAGCACTGCGCCCCAGGACGACATTCAACTCGGCGCTCCGCGCACGCTTGCAGCAATCTCAAATATTCGCCTCCCCGAAGGCTACCGTCCCGATTTGCCCGATCCCATTCACGTGAAGACCGATTTCGCCACCTTCGACAAGACCTATCGCTTCGAAGGCAACGAGATTATCGTCGAGCGCGACATCGTGGTGCTGAAAAACAAGGTTGCGAAAGCCGACTGGGAGCAATACAAGAAGTTCACAAAAGATATCAGTTTGGAAGGTGAAAACTGGATTCAGCTCCTGGCTCCCGCGAAACCCGTCCCCAGCATCGTGATGAAACCCGGGAAACCGCCCATTGTTAAAAAGTCCGACGACGGAACCGTCACGATTCAGCTCCAGCCAGAGGAATCCGCAGCGAGCCAGCCCGGCACACCCGCCGAGGAGCTGATGAAGATGGTTCAGGAAAAGTTCCAAGCCCGAGATTGGGACGGCGCCAGGCGGCTGCTCGATCAAGTGAAAGCCAAGAATCCCAGTGAGGAAAATCTGTGGAGCGCCTATGGGGCTTTGGCGGAGTTGGAGGGGTTGAATTATCAGCAAGCGATCGAGGACTTTCGCAAGGAGCTTGCTGCGCACCCCGACAACGGAAGGGCCGTGGGGATGCTTGCCGATGCGCAGACCCGGAGCGGAGACGCGTCCGGTGCCCGTCGATCGATGCAGGAGTATTTCGAGCGCCATCCCGACAACGCGATGCTGGCCATGAATCTTGCAACATTGCAGTCGAATGCCAACGATAATGCGGGCGCGCTCAAGACCCTGGAGACTGCGGCCGACCACAGCCCCGATGACCGCAACATTCGCGTGCAGATGAGCCAGGTGCTGGTGGATTTGAACCGCATGGACGAAGCGGCAGCGGCGGCGAGAAGCGCGCTCGATGGCACGGACGACCCGATGGTGCTGAACAACGCCGCATATACGCTCTGCGAAGCCGACAGGGACCTGCCCATTGCCGAAGACGCTGCGCGCAGGAGCATCGCCAAACACGAAGAGAAATCCGTCACGATCACAACGGAGACGGCCAATTCGAACGCCTTCTACGAGGCTGAATTGCTTCTTGCTTCATGGGACACCCTGGGCTGGGTACTGTTCCGCGAGGACAAGGTCGAGCAGTCCCGGCCGTGGATCAACGCCGCCTGGCACGCCGCACTCGAAGCGGAAAATGGCGATCACCTTGGACAGATCGACGAAGCTGCAGGCCACAAGGACGAGGCTGCCGCGGACTATGCGCTTGCGCTGGCTGCGACGAACAAAAACACGCCGCCGGCGGTTCGCAGACACATCGTGGAAAGCATTGCTCGCCTCAAAGCCGCAGGAGCAAAGCCGGGCCCGGAAAATCCAACGCAGGCGCTGCAGGATCTGCGCACCTACAAGATCAAGCGCCCTGCCGGCGTCAGCGGATGGGGCGCCTTCCGGCTCGAGATTTCGACGGCGGGCGTCGTGGAATCGCAACAGATGTCGGGTGAACAGCGCCTGGCCGCGATCAAGCCTGTGGTGGACGCAATGAAGTTCCCTGAACTTCTGCCTCCCGATTCGAAGGCGCATTTGCTGCGCAGTGCAGTCATCAGCTGCTCCATGGGGACAACGTGCGAGGTGGTGTTGGTTCCGAACGGAGGCCTGCAAACCGAGCAGAATTGATGCACACACGCCGTCAGTCGGCGGCTTGAAACCAAAACGCGAAAGAATCGCCGGTTTGCTCCGCAGTGCTGCAAGGAGGGTGTGCCCGGCGGTCCGACGATTTCATTTTGCGGTGAACTCACTCGCGATAGGCGTCAACGCATCCAGTGCATCGGTGCGGAACGGCGCGGCAGGAAGCCCAGCGCCGTTCACCAGGTTTGCCCCCTGCGGATAGTTATCCCAGGCATAACGAACGGAGACGGGTTCGGTGATCTGGTCGCTGTGTACGACCACCGTCTTGCCCACAATGGTGGCTGCCGCATCGACATACTTGCCGTCGGCGCCAGCGATCTGGAACCACACCAGCGGCCCTCCTTTGCTCGTGAGGCCGTCAGCGTGAGTAAAGCGGATGACAATGCTCTGTCCTTGAACTTTCATGCCGGCGTAAACCGGCCCCGAGTACTCGATCTTCCGGTGGTACACATTCGCAAGCGCGATGCGGCTCAGGCGATCTCCAACGGGCTCCTTATCTTTCGGATGCACGTTCGTCGGATCACCCACGTCCAGGGTCACAGCCATTCCGGTGTTGGGCAAAGAAAGGATTCTCGATTGCGCCTCGCGCACGGCGGGGTTGTTACTGACATTTTTAAGCGGCGGCAACTGCACGCAATAGAAAGGAAAATCGCCCTCGCCCCATTCCGCGCGCCAATCCGTCACGAGCGACTCCATCACGTGTGGATACAAAGCGACACCTGCTTTGCCTCCAACGATCGACTCTCCCTGGTACCAGATCACGCCGCGCATGGCGAACGGGAGAATCGGGTGGATCATCCCGTTGTAAAGGACGGTCGGCTGGTGCTGATCCTGCACGGGATCGCGCAATGGCCCCGGCTTGGCCGGGCGCGCATTGATGGTTTGCGGGCTTGGAGGAGCCTGGTCCGTGGTAGCGCCGGGTTGTGCGTTGAAAAACTTGTAGAGTTCATCGAAACGGTTCAGCATCGGACTCATTTGCGGATCGTTCGCGACAACGCCACGAGAAATCCAAGCCTCCGCGGTACTCGCTCCGTATGCCACGACTACCATTCCGACCGGTTCGTGCAGGGCCTGATTCAGGTCTCTTCCAAACAGATAGGCCACAGCCGAGAAAGCCGGCGCGTTCTCCGGCGTAGCAATCTTCCACGATCCCTTGATCTCGTCCTGCGGTTCGTAAGCCTTCTTCGTTTCCGCCATGAAAATCCGCAACTGCGGATAATTGGCAGCGGCAATCTCCTGATCCTCATTGAGCATGCCCGCATAGCGCGCCGCCTTCACCGAGATCGTGAACGCCATATTGGATTGGCCGGATCCAACCCAGTCTTCTCCCACAAGTACGTCGTTCACGGTAACGGTGTTCTTGCCCGCAATCGTCATCGCGTACGGACCGCCCGGCTTCAACTTTCCGAGACGTACCATCCAGCGTCCGTCCGCGTCCGCCGTAGTGGATTTGGTCTGCTTTCCGATTTTGACTGTGATTTTTTCTCCCGGAGTGGCCGTGCCCCAAAGGGGTACAGGCATGCCGCTCTGGAGCACGGCGTGATCGCTGAAAAGCGCATTCGGTGTGACGTCGGCGTGGACCGACGCGGACAAAACCAGGAATGCAAACGTGCAGATAGCCCAAATTTTCTTCATCGCGTCCTCAAGTGCAGGCTGTTTTCGGGAACGAAGTACCACTCGGTTGACGATCATAGCAGGCGACTCGGAGTTGGAGTAAACGCTCAACCGGATGACATTCCTGCACGCGCATCGCCGCGCATAAGCGCCGAATCGCGAAACGCGCCCACTTTCCCACCGCCGTACCTTCGGCCCGGCACCGCTATTCTTGAAACATCATGACCCATGCATACCGCCCTCTTCGCCGCGTGGCCGTATTTTGCGGATCGGCCTTTGGATCGAACCCAGCCTTTCGTGCGGAAGCCTCGGCGCTCGGCGTCGCCATCGCCAAGGCCGGCATGAGCCTCGTCTATGGCGGAGCCAGTCGCGGGCTGATGGGTGTGCTCGCCGATGCGGCCCTGGCCGAGGGTGCTGAAGTGATCGGCGTGCTGCCCGAGGCGCTCAACGGCCGCGAGATCGGGCACACGCGCCTTACTTCGCTCGAAGTGGTGCTCACCATGCACGAGCGCAAAGCCCGCATTCACGAGCTTTCCGATGCCATCCTGGTGTTGCCCGGCGGATACGGCACGCTCGACGAGCTGATGGAAGCCGTGACCTGGGCGCAGATCGGCCTGATTGCCAAGCCCATTATCCTCATCAACACGGCCAACTACTGGGACGGCCTGCTGGCTTTTCTCGATACCGCCGTGGCCAGTGGCTTCATCGAAGCACGCAATCGCGATCTGATGCGCGTGGCCCCGAACGCAGCCAATGCACTCGCCATGGCTGCCCAAGCCTGATCCCCGCAGCCCCTGCGCGGTATCATGCCCCTATGTCAAAAAAGCTTCGCTTCGGCGTGCTCAGCACCGCCAACATCGGCCTGAAAAAAGTGATTCCTGCCATGCAGCAGGGAGAACTCACCACGGTTGCCGCCATTGCTTCACGCGATCTTGCGAAAGCGCGCGAGGCAGCCGCTGCGCTGGGCATTCCCACGGCTTACGGTTCGTATGAAGAATTACTCGCCGATCCCAACATCGACGCCATCTACAATCCGCTGCCCAATCAACTGCACGTGCCTTTGACCGTGAAGGCCGCAGAGGCAGGCAAGCATGTGTTGTGCGAAAAACCGCTCAGTATGACCGTGGCCGAAGCCAAAACTCTGCTCGGCGTGCGCGAACGCACCGGCGTGAAAATCTGCGAGGCCTTCATGATTCGCAGCGCGCAACAATGGCTGCGCGTGCGCCAGCTTCTCGACGAGGGCCGCATCGGCGAGCTGCGCGCGGTCAACGCGCATTTCAGCTACCACAACGTAAACCCCGCAAACATCCGCAACCAGGTGGAGACGGGCGGCGGCGGCGTGTACGACATCGGCTGCTATTGCATCCAGGCTTCGCGCTTTGCCTTCAAAGAAGAGCCGCGGCGCGTGGTAGCGCTCGTCGATCGCGATCCGCAGTTGGGCACCGACCGACTTGCGTCTGCGATTCTCGACTTTCCCTCCGGCCAGGCCATCTTTACCTGCAGCACGCAATTGATTCCGTACCAGGGAGTGCATTTTCTGGGCACGCGCGGCCGCATCGAACTGGAGATTCCCTTCAACGCGCCCAACGACCGGCCCACGCGCCTCTTTATCGACGCCACCGGCGACCTTAGTTTCAACGGCATCGCCACGGAGACTTTCCCCACAGCGGATCAGTACACGCTGCAAGGCGACGCATTCGCGCGCGCGGTTCTCGAAAACACCGAGGTTCCGGTTACGCTTGAAGATTCCATCGCCAACATGGCCGTCATTGAAGCCATCTTCCGCTCCGGAAATTCAGGCCAGTGGGAATTGGTGCAGCAATAAAATCGCATCCGTGCCCCATCCTTCCGGCGTTCTTTGCCGGAAGGGTGGGATCGCACATCACGCCGGCTTGGCCGCCGTAGCGCACTCGAACAGATCACGGCTCAGAGTCTCCATGCGCCGGGGATCGGTGTCCCACGCGAACATGAAGCGCGCCGCGCCGCCGATGAAAGTGTAGAAACTCCAGCCCCGGCTCCGCAGCGCAGTGAGGATATCCTCTGAAGCCAAAATAAAAACCGCGTTGGCCTCAACCGGCTGCGCCAGCTTGATGCCAGGGATGGAATCAATCAGCAAAGCAAACTGCTGCGCACAGCGGTTGGCGTGCTCGGCGTTGCGCAGCCACGCGCCGCTCTCCAGCATTCCCACCCACGGTGCCGAGAGAAACCGCATCTTCGACGCCAGTTGACCGGCCTGCTTGCACCGGTAATCGAAATCCGTGGCCAGCGCGCGATCGAAAAACAGCACCGCTTCTCCCAGCGCCATGCCGTTCTTGGCGCCGCCAAAGCAAAGCACATCCACGCCGCGCTTCCACGTCATCTCTGCCGGCGAGCAGCCCAGGCTGGCGCAGGCATTGGCAAAACGCGCGCCATCCATGTGCAGCGAGAGCCCCAGCGCCTTGCACTCCTCGGCAATCGCGCCCAGCTCCCTGAGCGTGTATACGCGCCCCGTCTCAGTCGACTGCGTAATGGTCACCGCGCGCGGCTTGGGATAGTGAATGTCGTGGCGCTTGGTGGCCAGCTCGCGAATCGACGCGGGCGTCAACTTGCCGTCGGCGCTGGTCGCCGCCAGCAGCTTGGAGCCGTTGGAAAAGAACTCGGGCGCGCCGCACTCGTCCGTCTCCACGTGCGACTGGTCGGAGCAGATGACGCTGTGATAGGACTGGCAGAGCGACGCCAGCGCCAGTGAATTGGCCGCGGTGCCGTTGAAGACGAAGTACACCTCGCAGTCCTTCTCAAACAGGGTGCGGAAGGCATCGGCGGCTTTGGCCGTCCACGGATCGTCGCCATACGATGTGACGTGCCCGCGGTTGGCGGCTTCCATCGCCTGCCATGCTTCCGGGCAGATTCCCGCGTAGTTGTCGCTGGCAAACTGCTGGTGCAAATCCTTTTCGGCAATTTCAGACACGGTGCTTCCTCATTCCATCAGGGCAAACCGCGGCCCTGGGATTCTTCTGCATGAACTGGGGGAAGTTGAAGGAGGTGCGGTCGTTTGAAGGAGTTGGAGGCGCGGGCCGGGATCGAACCGGCGCATAAAGGTTTTGCAGACCTCTCCCTTACCACTTGGGTACCGCGCCTTGGGCCAGGATCGTCCCACTCCGCGATTCACCGCGACAGTTTCTGCCGGGGCGGTGCGGAATGGAGCGGGAGACGAGACTTGAACTCGCGACCCTCGCCTTGGCAAGGCGATGCTCTACCACTGAGCTACTCCCGCTTGACGCAGATTCGAGTATACCGGGCCGCCGAAACCGGGTCAAACGGGCAACCCCCGCTGCGCAACGGCTTTTGCCCAACCGACTTAGACGCATTCCGCGGTCCTGCGATGCGCCCCGCGCGCCCTGCGGTTGTGGTCAAGATTGAAAACGGTATAATCGTGACGTTCGAGCCGGTGGCCAAAGCGCTGAGCTACCGACAGGAGCGATTTTCCATGGGCATCCTGCTTAATCCGTGGTCCTTGATCGTAATCGCAGTCGTAGCGTTTCTTTTGTTCTTCACGATGGGCAGAACGCCGAACTCGAATTAGCCCGTCAGGGGCGTTTTGCGGCGATTGACCCACCCCCCGAATTCCCGTAGACTAAGAAATTGCGAGGGATGCGGCCGGGACGGCCTTCCACCCGCATCATTCTAGAAGACCACCCCTGAAATTCAGGCTTTGGAGATTGAAGCAAAACCATGGCAAATCACGTATCGGCGCTCAAGCGCGCCCGCCAGACCGTAACTCGCACCGAAGTAAACCGCTCTAACCGCAGCCGCGTGCGCTCCAGCCTTCGGGCGTTGCGCGAGGCGCTGGCCAAGGGCGATGTGAAGGCCGCGCAGGCGCAGTACCGCGCCACGGTCTCAAGCCTCGACAAGAGCGTGCAAAAGGGTGTTCTGCACTCCAACACGGTTTCCCGTTACAAGAGCCGTTTGAACGCACGCCTCAAGATTCTGGCCACCACGGCCGCCGCCCCCGCCAAGACCAAGAAGAAGTAGTTTTCGGCGGCAAATGGACAGAGCAGAAGTTGAGCAGCCGGGAGCGATCCCGGCTGTTTATTTTTGTGTGTCCAGGTTTGTTACGGACCTTTGCGCAGCAGCGGCTTGAGCACCGGAAGCAACGTGTCGGCGATGATCGCCGAACCCTTCGCAGTGGGATGGATGCCATCGTCCTGGATGGTCCCGGGCACGTGCACCAGGTTCACGTAGAGCATGGGCACAAACGCCACGTGGTGCCGCGCGGCCAGATCGCGAAACATCTGGTTGAAGGAACGGATGTAATCGGGCCCGTAATCCGGCGGCAGCGTGATGCCGGCCAGCAGAATCTTTACTCGAGCCTTCTCAAGCGCCGTGAGCACCTGGTCGAGATTGCTGCGCGACTCCTCCACAGGCACGCCGCGCAAGCCGTCGTTGCCACCGAACTCCACAATCACGACGGCCGGATGCAGACGCAGAATGAACGGCAACCCGGCCAGCGCATCCTTGGTCGTCGCGCCGCTCGTTCCCTGGTTGACCACTTTGTACCGGTAGCCCTGCGCGTCCAGCTTCTTCTGCAGAAAATCGGGGTACGCCTCACCGTTGGCCAGACCGCGTCCGGCGGTGATGCTGTCGCCGTAGCAAACAAGGACCGGCCGGGCAATATCGGTCGGCGCCATGGCAGAAAGCGTCGCAACGCAAAATATCGCGAGAAAGAGTGCGGCAGGAACCAGTCGTCGAACGTCCACGTAATAGAGTGTAGCCGGGATCGGGAAGAATCTGTCGGAGCAGCCACGGCTACACTAACGACAGGCAGGAAATCGCATTGATACAAGTTAAGAACGCAAAAAAGTGGATCCAGAACGGCGCGCGGCGCGTTGAGATTCTACGTGGGATCTCGTTGGACATTCCGGCAGGGCAGTTTTTGGCCATCCTGGGCGCCAGTGGCAGCGGCAAGAGCACGCTTCTGGGCCTGCTTGCCGGCCTCGACACACCCAGCGAAGGCGAAATCTGGCTGGACGGCGTGCCCATCCACAATCTGGCCGAATCCGAACTGGCCGCGGTGCGCGGGCGCAAGATCGGCTTCGTCTTTCAGTCCTACCAGCTCATCCAGACGCTCACCGCTCTCGAAAATGTGCTGCTGCCTTACGAATTGAATGTGGAAGGCAGCGGCCTCAAGCAGGCGCGGCAATTGCTCGGCGAGGTTGGACTCGCGGAGCGCATGGATCACTATCCCGTGCAGCTTTCCGGCGGCGAGCAGCAACGCGTGGCGCTGGCGCGAGCCTTTGTGGCCGCACCGCCCATCGTCATGGCCGACGAGCCCACCGGCAATCTCGACTCGGTGAATGGAAAGTTGGTTCTCGATCTGCTCCTCGAACGGAATCGCAAAGCTGGAATCACGCTGGTGCTGGTGACGCATGACGCTGAAATCGCCAGCCGCGCAGATCGCAAGATCGTGCTCAAAGACGGCCTCGTGGTTGAAGACACTCTCGTCCAAAATAGGGAGAAAAATGGCTAAGCGCGCATTGAGCTGGAAGCGCGCGGCGGCCATCGGTTGGCGCGACCTACGATCTGCTCCCGGCAAGTTTGGCTTTGTGGTTCTCTCGGTCGCCGTCGGCGTCGCTGCTCTGGTGGGTGTGCGCGGATTGAGCGACAGTTTTCGCCAGACCTTGAACACCGAGGCGCGCGCGTTGCTCGCCGGCGACCTGAGCGCGCGCATGTTTCGCTCGCTGACGCCTGAGGAGTCGAGCAAAATCGCCGCGATTGCCGGGCCGAACAGCGGCATCCGCACCACGTGGGTCACCGACACGATTTCAATGGCTTCGGTGCCGTCGGAGCCTGTGCCCATTCTCGTATCGCTCAAGGCCGTCGACCCGGCCGAGTATCCCTTCTATGGAACCGCCGATCTGGAGCCATCGATGTCGCTTGCGCAGGCGCTCCAGGGCGACTCGGCGATCGTGGCTGACGAATTTCTTATCCGGCTCAATGCGCACGTAGGCGATACGCTGCGCCTGGGCGGACGCAACTTTCGCATTACGGCGGTGCTGAAGCAGGAACCCGACCGCATCAGCGAGACGATGGGGATGGGCCCGCGCGTCATGATCTCGCAGGCATCACTCGAGAGCACCCAGTTGCTGGCCCCCGGCAGTCGCGCAACCCGCCGCCTGCTGCTCAAGTTTCCCGCGACGCCGCCACGCGGCCTGACCGCGGACGCGCAAGCCACGGCAGTGCGCGCGCAATTGGAAGCGGCGCTGCCCGACGCGCAAGTGATGGACTTCCGCGAAGGCAATCCCTCACTCACGCGCGGTCTCGATAATGCCACTTCCATCCTGAGCCTCATCTGCCTCGTCGCCCTGGTGCTCGGCGCCATCGGTGTCGCCATGGCCATGCATGCGCATCTCGAGCAGCACATGGACACGCTGGCGATTCTCAAGGCGCTCGGTGCGGATTCCGCGGATCTGCTGCGCATCTTTCTGCTTCAAACCATGAGTCTCGGCCTCGCCGGAGGATTGCTGGGCGTGGCTGCCGGCGTCGGCGTGATGGTGGCGCTGCCGGCAGCTTTCGGGCCGCTGCTCACCATGAATTTGCAATTCGCATTTCCCTGGCAATCGGCGCTGGCTGGCTTGGGAACTGGCCTGCTGACCACGTTGCTCTTCTGTTTGCCGCCGCTGCTCGATGTGCGCGCAGTGCGTCCCGTGTTGGTGCTGCGCAGACTTGTGGAACAAGGCCCGACCGGCATCGGCGGCTGGTTTGCGCGCTGGTGGGCGCGCCGCCTGCAACTGGGGATCGCAGCCGTAGTGGTGGCCGCGCTCGGCGGCATCGCCTGGGCGCTTACCGATTCACCCAAAGTCGGCGCGTGGTTTGCTCTGCTGTTCACGCTGGCGCTTCTGGTTTTGTTGGTGCTGGCCATGGTAGCTCTGCGCGCGCTCCGCTTCTTTCTCAATCGCACGCGCCTGCACCTGCCGTCGTCGCTACGGCACGGGTTGGCGAATCTCTACCGGCCCGGCAATCAATCGGCCGCAGTGCTGGCGGCGCTGGGCACGGGAGTCATGCTCATCCTCGCGGTTTATCTCATGCAGAGAGGTCTCTTGCGCGACCTGCATGAGACAGCTTCGCCCAAATTGCCCAACGTCTTCCTGGTCGATGTGCGCACGGCCGAGGTCCCGGGCGTGAAAGCATTTTTCGCGCAGCAACCGGGCATCAGCCAACAGCTCACTCTGATTCCCGTGATCATGGGCCGTTTCACTTCCATCAACGGCCAGGCGGTGGATCAGATGAAGGACCAGCATTATCCGCGCCGCATGCTGGAAAGTGCCGAGCTAAGTTGGGCCGATGCGCCGCCCGAGGGCGACAAGGTGACGGCCGGCGCGTGGTGGACCAGCAGCAGCGCCGCGCAGATCGCTGTCAGTGACGGCGTGGCCAAGCGCCTGCATCTCGGCGTGGGCTCTTCGATGGAACTTGAGACCGGCGGCGTCACGCATGCGCTCACCGTCGCGGCCATCTACGCCTCCGACGGACAGCACCTGGGCGCGCGCGTGCAATTCGTTTTGCCATCAGGGCAGATCGCCGATCAGCCATCGACGTGGTACGGCGGCGCGCACATCGATCCCAAACAGGTGGCCGCGATGGAGCGCGCCTTCTTCGCCGTCTATCCCACTATCACCGTTATCAACATTGCGGACGTATTGCAGCGCATCGAAAATGTCGTCGATCAGATCACGCTCGTAGTCCGCTTGCTGGCCGGGTTTTCAATTCTCGCCGGCCTGACGATTCTGGCTTCGAGCATTGCCAGTACGCGCTTCCGGCGCATGCAGGAGGCGGTGGTGCTCAAGACTCTCGGCGCCACGCGCATGCGCATCGTGCGCACCTTCAGCGTGGAATTCAGTGTGCTGGGGCTGCTCGCCGGCGCGGTCGGCATCGTCTTCGCCAACCTGCTCACGCGCATTCTGCTGCGCCGGCTCGAAGTGGATTTTCAACTCGACTGGATCGCAATGGTCGTCGCGCTCGCCGGAACCGCGGCGCTGGCCACAGCCACGGGATGGATCGCCAGCTACCGCATCCTCGGTTTGCGCCCCCTCGAAGTGCTGCGGGAGGAATAAAGCAGGGAATAGCTAATGGTGAGTAGGAAATAGGAAAAGCCAACACTCCCTACTTACTACTCGCTGCTCCCTGTCTTTAGATCTCCTCCGTCGTATCAACATCGGGCAGAACATCGTCCTTGCGCGCCACCCAAACATAGAGTGTCGGTAGCAGGAAGATGCTCATCAGCAGGTTCATCATCAGTCCGCCGACGATCACAATCGCAAACGGCCGCTGCGAATCGGAGCCGATGCCGTGCGAGACAGCGGCCGGTAACAGGCCCAGCGTCGCCACCAGCATGGTCATCATGATGGGGCGCAGGCGCAGGATCGCGCCTTCCACGGCTGCCGTCTCAATGGTGTTGCCGCGTGCGCGCAACTGGTTGATGTACTCCAGCATAATCACGCCGGTCTGCACCGAAACGCCGAAGAGCGCCAGGAAGCCCACCTCCGACGAGACGCTGAAGTTGGTGCGCGTTAAGAACAGCACCAGCAGTCCGCCCAGGCTGGCCATGGCCACCGTGGCCAGAATCAGCAACGCCCATTTGAGCGAACTGTACATGGTGTAGAGAATGATGAAGATCAGCAGCACGGTGAGCGGCACAATGATGGCCATGCGCGCTTCGGCACGCAGCTCGCTCTGGTACTCGCCCTCCCAGCCAAGGTGATAGCCGCGCGGCAGGTTCACCTGGTTGTTCACTTTCTGGATGGCTTCGCGGACAGCGTCGCCCAGCGCGCGGTCGCGCACACTGTACTTGATGGCTACGTAGCGCTCGTTGTTCTCGCGATAGATCTCCGAGCCCTCGTCGGCCTCGCGCACATCGCAAAGCTGGGCCAGGGAAACGCGCTCGCCTGAGGGCGACAGCAATCGGATATTCTCAATGGCCTCGCGCGTATTCCTGTATTGGGGCAGATAGCGGAGCGTAAGGTTGTATGACTCCTCGCCGCGCAGCACCTGCGTCAGGGTGTTGCCGCCCACCGCGGTCTGAATGGCATCCTGCACATCGGCTACGTTGATCTGCCAGCGCGCGGCTTTCGCGCGATCCACCGTCACATCCAGATCGGGCTGGCCGGTCACCTGGAACACGCCCAGGTCCGTGATGCCTCGCACGCGGCCCATCACGCCGGCAATCTGGCTGGCCAAATCTTCCAGCGTATGCAAGTCGCTGCCATAGACCTTGGTCGCCAGCTCGCCTTTCACGCCGCTCACAGCCTCTTCCATGTTGTCTTCAATCGGCTGCGAGAAGCCCCAGATCACGCCCGGAAACTGCTCATCGAGCGCGTCCTGCATGGAGGCGATCAGGTTGTCCTTGTTCTCGTGGAAGACTGGCCGCCACTGTTCCTTCGGTTTGAGGCCCACAAAGTATTCGGTATTGAAAAATCCGGTATGATCGGTTCCGTCGTCGGGGCGTCCCGTCTGGCTGGTGCATTCGGTGGTTTCGGGAAACGAGCATAGTAGGATGCGGGCCTGATTGGCGACGCGGATGCTTTCGTCAGGGCCAACGCTCTGCTCCAGGGTGCCACGCACCCACAGCGAGCCTTCGTCCAGGTGGGGCAGGAACTCGGAGCCGATGGCGCCGCTGAACGCCATGAAAGCGGCCAGGATCAGCGCGCAGACACCGCAACTAATTACGAAGCGGTGATGGTGAATGGCCCAGGTCACGCCGGTGCGATAGCGTTCCCTCAGGAATTCCATCACCGGGTTTCTCCATTCCTTGGCGCCCTTGCTTAGCAACATGCTGGCCAAAACGGGAGCCAGGATGATGGAAAACGTGAGCGCGCCCAGCAGCGCGAACGCCACCGTCCACGCCATGGGATGGAATAGCCTACCTTCCACGGACTGTAGCGTGAAGATGGGCAGATACGCGGTGATGATGATGGCGATGGCGAAGAACACCGGGCGCTGCACTTCGTGAGCGGCGTCGCGGATCTTTCGCGGAGGCGTGCGGGTGTTGTCGTTTTTTGACAGATGGCGGACGATGTTTTCCACCATCACCACCGCGCCATCGACCACCATGCCGAAGTCGAGCGCGCCCAGCGAAAGCAGGTTGGCGGGTATATGACTCAGGTCGAGGCAGGTAGCCGCAAAAAGCAGCGAAAATGGAATCGTCAGCACCACAATGATTGCGCCGCGCACGTTGCCGAGGAAAGCAAACAGAATGATGGCGACCAGAATCATGCCCTCAGTCAGGTTGTGCAGCACCGTGTGCGTGGTAAAGTGCAGCAGGTCGCTGCGGTCGATGAACGCCTGCAGCGTCACGCCCTTGGGCAGAATCTGCGCATTCAGTTGCTTTACTTTTTTGTTCACCCCGTCGAGCGTGGGCTGCGCATTGGCGCCCTTTTGCAGCGCCACAATGCCTGACACCACGTCGTCGTTGTCGGCCAACCTACCATCCTTCATGTGAAATGCTTCGCCGAACTGGCCAAGGCGGATCATCGGGCCCTGTTCGACAACGCCGATGTCCCGGACGCGAATCGCAGTGCCATTTTTGGTTGTGATCACGGTGTTTGCGATGTCCTGAACGTCGCGCACCAGGCCGACTTCGCGCACGTTCACTTGCTGCAAGCCCTCCTGGATGAAGCTGCCGCCGCCGTTGGCGTTGTTGTTGGTCAGCTGCTGCTCCACCTGGGCGATGCTCAGTCCATAATCGATGAGCTTGTCGGGGTCGAGGCGCACCTGGTACTCGCGCATCGGCCCTCCGAAGGGATTGGTATCGACCACGCCCGGCACAGACTTGAGATTTTTCTCGACCACCCATGTCTCGATCGTCTTCAGGTTCATCACGTCATATTCGGGGTTGGTACTGCGCAGCGTATAGAAATAAATCTGGCCTACGGGACTCCAGTCGGTGCCCATTTGCGGAATCACCCCGCTGGGCAGCGTGACCTGTGCAAGCCGCTCCATCACGCGCTCGCGGTTTTCGAAGTCTGTTGTCTCCTCGCCGAAGACGATCTCCACCGTAGAGAGCCCGAAGATGGACCACGAACGCACATGCGCGATGCCCGGGATGCCGTTCATCGTGGTTTCGATCGGAATCGTTACCTGCTGCTCGATCTGCTCGGCGGAGATTCCCGGCCACTGCGCGATGATATCGACGTAGTTGTTGGCGACGTCCGGATAGGCCTCCACCGGAAGCCGGTGAAACGACACAATCCCCCAGGCAAAAAGCATGATCCCGATGGCCAGGACGAGAAAGCGGTTTTGCAGCGCGAAGTCGACCAGCCTGCGAATCATTGCGCCTCCACAGTGGCCTGAAGATGCAATGCATCCTTCACGACTTGCTGTCCGGCCGTAATGCCCGACAGAATCTCCTGGTCGCCTCCCGGTAGCATCGATCCGCCGGTTACTTCCACGCGCTTGAATTGTCCTTGACCCGCCGGGACAAACACCCATTCGCGATCGTGCAGGTGCAGGATGGCGCTGGCCGGTACCGAGGCGCGCGTCACAGTGGTGCGGCTCAACAACGTCGCCGTGACAAACATTCCCAGGCGCAGAATGCCGGGGTTCGCCACTTCAATGCGCACCTTGGCGGTGCGGATGGTGGGATCGAGCACTGGACCGATATCGTTCACGCGGCCGGTAAGAATCCTGTCGGGATACGCGGTGAGCTTGATCTGCGCTTCCTGTCCCAGCGTCACTTTGGGCAGATCGTTTTCGTACACGTCGCAGAGAATCCACACCGAGCTAAGATCGGCAATAGTGAAAGCCGTTGCCGTGCCCGATAGCGCAACACCCGTGGCGGCGGATTCAGTGATGTTCTGGGACACAATGACGCCGGAAGTTGGCGCGTACACCTTCACGATGGGGCTGGGATGTTCCTTGTCCACGCCGAAGATCTTCAATTGCTCATCGGCCGCTGTCAGATCGGCTTTGGCGTCTTTCTCTGTGTCTTCCGCCTGCTCCAGCATCGACTGCGAAATGGCTCCGTGCTGATACAGGTCCTGCGCGCGCAGATATGCCTTGTTGGCGAGTTGCTCGTCGTTCGCGGCCTTTACATACGTGTCGAATGCGCCGCTGATGTCGGGGCTCTGCACGCTGAAGAGCAACTGGCCCTTCTTCACGTTGTCGTCCAGCCGCGCGCGGATGTCAACCACGCGGCCATTGGCCATGGAGATCACGGGAATCTCGCGCGAGATGTCGGGAAACACCGAGCCCGTCACGTCCAGCTTGTCCGGCTCGTCAACTCGGCTCGCCGCTACCGTGGGATATTGGTCCGGATGGTCCACGGTCACCAGTCCCGCGTTGCCGGTCTCCACCACCTGCGCCGGAGATGCCGCTCCGCTGGCCGGGTCGAAATTCTTTTTGCAGCCCGCCAGCGCCAGCCACGCGGCCAGGAAGCACGCGCTTCGAAAAAGGGAAGTCTTCGTCATGGAATTACCTCGCGCCCTACGGCAAGATTCAGTTGTGCTGCGGATGTAAGATAAGCGCCGATCAACTGCGCGTAGGCCAGCTGCACCTGGCGGTAGTCGCTCTGGGCATTCAGGAAATCCATCAGCGAAGCGCCGCCGTGGAAATAGGAGTAGCTCACGGTATCGCGCACCCTCAGCGCCTCATCGTTGTACTCGGCCTTGTACGGTTTGAGCAGCTCAACATTGCTGTGCACCAGCTCATACGCCGTGTCCACATCGCTGAAGACCTGCGCTTTCGTGGCTTCGCTCGCCTGCTGCGCACGATCGATATCGATCTGGGTGCGCTGTTTCTCGCCCTGATTGCGGTCGAAAACGCGCAGCGGAATGTTCACGCTGGCGCCCAGTGTGTAACGCCCAAAAGGGTTGTTGAATGCGGGGTTGTACGAGTACCACGTGCTGTAAGTCGGGTCGGTCGAGCCATTGGAAATGGCCAACTTGTGGTTGGTCTCGGATTGCTGAATCGTCTGCAGGGCCGCCTGCAGATCCGGCCGCGCCGCCAGTGCCGCCTGGCGGAAGCTGTCGAGAGGATCGAGCGCCTCAGAGAAATCGAACGTCCCGGTCACGTCGAACTGATCCAGTGGCGTGCGATCGTCCATCAGTTGCAGAAGCTGAATCTTGGCGGTGCGAAGGTTTACGATCGCCGTCTGTAGCTCCGATTCGTACTGCACCCGCAGCAGCTTGATGCGATCAAAATCGATCTGCGCAATGTCGCCGGTCTTGAGCCGCGCGCGGCTCATCTCGATGATCTTGTCGTAGTAGTTGAGGTCGGCTTTCGCCAGGTCCAGCACAAACTTGGCCTGCAACGTCGAGACGAACGCTGTGCGCAGCGCAAAGACCATGTTCCGCTCCAGGTCCTCATGCTGCGATTGCGTGATGCGCGTGCCTTGCTGGGCGCTTTCCAGCCGCAACTCCCGCTTATGATCGCGCTCGTGCAGGTAGCTGATGCTGGGCACAAGCTGGTTGCCGGTTAACGGCAGCCAGTGTGTTCCCAAGCCGTTCGTCGTGTGCGGCGCGATCTGCAATCCGTCGCTGGACAGGCCGATCTGCGGATTAGGACGTAGAAAAGCCGTGATCTCCTCGGCGCGCATCTCGTCCACGTTGTCGGCGTCGGCCTTCAACGCGGGATTGGCGGCCTCAAACCTGGCCTTGACCTGGTCCCACGAAAGCGCCTGTTGAGCAGGAGTCGAACTTGGCGCCAGAGCGAGAATCACACCCATCGCCCCAACGGCAACGGAAGGGAAGATCCGCTTCATACAAAACCTTTGCGCCGTGGTCTGCACGGCGGACACGAAAAAAGGGGAATTTCACGATGAAGACTGAGCGGCGAAAGGCGATCAGGCGGCCGGAGGCGGCCGGTTCTGGATCGATGCCAGGCAGGGGTTCTCCACAAAAGGAGAAGGGAATTCGCTGGGCGCGGCCATGCCCACAAAAGCGAGCGAGATGCCGGTAAAGCTGGGTAGTGGAATGGCCGGGGATGCCGGTGCGATGGAATGCGGGCTAATGCCGTGGTCGTGATTGCGGCGGACGCAGCAATCGATCTCTGCGGGGTTTTGCGCCGCCACCAGGTCGTCGGTCATGGAGATGGCCGGCAGCAGGATGAGGATCACTACCGCGAGGGCCACTAGCTGGATGCGACGATCCGTTGCTCTGCGCGGTGCTGTGCGCACCCATGCGCACAACATCCACATGGTCACCAACGCCCAACCGAGATTAAGGGTTAGCTCCATTCCCAGAGCCAATTCTACATGAGGCATGATGGTCAAGAGATTGTCCAAAATGTCAAAAGATAACCCCCTGTGCCTGCCCGGTTGGACGGCAATCCATAAGGCGCGGGTTGAGATCCCCTAAAGGATAGATAAACATTGAGCTTTTTCTCAGTTTGTGATGTGCGGAGCCACCGAAGACCGCTCCGTTACGCGCTTTCGGAGGCGTCTGTTCCTCATGGTGCCCCGTGCCGTTGACCGCGCCTGCAAATGCCCCTTAAGATGAAAGAGTTGGCGTTGTGCACCCTTCGTCGGGGCCAGGCCACACGGCTGCAAGACGTCGCCACGTGCGCTTGTTGCCCCCTCGTTCAACGGCAGGACAGCTGACTCTGGATCAGCATATCGGGGTTCGAATCCCTGGGGGGCAGCCAAAAGCAATCAATCGTCTCCGCATGCAACCCCCTTAGGGCTCGTGCAAATCCTTAAGAGTTGTGCACTTGCGCCGGGTTGCGTCCGATCGGAACAATTGACCTGCCTTCCTTGCGTCCGTATCATCAGATTTGACGGCATGACGTGCCTAGTTGGGCGGTTGTGCTCTTATGGCGGGGTAGCTCAGATGGTTAGAGCGACGGATTCATAACCCGTAGGTCGGCGGTTCGATCCCGCCTCCCGCCACCAGCCTCCCAGCCCACCGATTCTCCAGATTCCCCCCGACACTTCGACCCGCAACTCAGCAAGCCGGCCCATCCTGCGACAATGCTTGCGGTGTCTTTTGCTTATTGCCGGAGAACGCAAATGCCCGCACTGCTCCACATCGACTCCAGTCCTCGCGCCGCATCGGTTTCAAGCCGCCTTGCCGCGTCCTTCGTTGAAAAATGGAAGCGGCAAAATCCCGGCGGCGCTGTCGTCCACCACAACACCTCGCTTGAGCGCTTCCCGTATCTGGATGAAGCCGCTATCGATGCGTTTTTCACGCCGGCTGTGGAGCGGACCGCGGCGCAGAAACTGGCTCTCGCATTCTCCGATCAACTGGTGGACGAGTTGCTCGCCGCGGACGTGGTGGTTCTGGGCGCGCCCATGTGGAACCTTTCCATTCCCGCCTCGCTCAAAGCATGGATCGATCTGATCGTGCGCGAAGGGCGCACCTTTGCCTTTACTGCGCAGGGCGTGGCCCCGCTGGTGCCGCCGGGGAAACGGGTCTACGTCTTCTCCGCGCGCGGAGGAGCGTATCCCGCGGGCACGCCGCCTTGCGATTTGGACCAGCAGGAGCCGTATCTGCGCAAAATTCTCGGCGTTATCGGCCTCACGCAGATCGATTTTATTTACGCCGAACACCAAAGCAGCGATTCCGAAGCCGCGGCACAAAGTCTGGCCCGCGCCGAAAGCGCGCTAGCCGCTCTCGCCGGCTGACCAATGCCGCGCGGCGTCCATGTACACTCGACTGCATGAGTTCCCTGCGCATCGCAGCCGTTATTCCGGCGCGGCTCCAATCCACGCGCATGGCGCGCAAGGTGCTGCGTCCCATCGCCAGCCGGCCCATGGTGGAGTGGGTGTGGCGCGCCGCCAGCGCCAGCGGCCTCATGGATCCCGTGGTGGTTGCCACCGACGCCGAGGAAGTCGCCGAGGTCTGCCGCGCGCGCTCCATTCCTGTGGTGATGACTTCGGCTGCTTGCCCCAGCGGCAGCGACCGTGTGAGGGAAGTCTCTCGGCAAATCGACGCCGACATTTACGTGAACATCCAGGGCGACGAGCCTACACTCACGACAGACTTTTTCCCGCCGCTGCTGGGGCTATTTGATCGGCCTGAAGTGGAAGTGACCACACTCTCCGTGCACTGCCCGTCCGAAGAGTTCACGAATCCCAATGCCGTCAAAGTGGTCACGGCCCTCGACGGCCGCGCTCTTTACTTCTCTCGTGCGACGATTCCGTTCGATCGGGATCAGGTTGGCTTCAACGGCTACCGCAAGCATCTGGGCATTTACGCCTATCGCAAGTCCGCGCTCGAGCGCTTCGCTTCTCTGCCGCCCTCGCCGCTTGAAAAGTTGGAGCGACTGGAGCAGTTGCGGCTTCTCGAAAACGGCATCGCGATCTACGTTGCCGACGCGCCACGCGACACGATTGGCGTGGATACGGAAGAAGATTTGGTCCGCGCCGAAGCTCTGCTTAAGAAACCATTCGGAAACTGATAACTGCGAAGGGTTCCTTCGCGTTCATCGTATGCGCGGGATCGAGGGCCGCAGCGATGGTTCTTCCTGATCCAGTGCCCGCAGCCATGCGCGCACGCTCGCGCGAAGGTCTTCGACCTCGATCCCTCCATAAGCAGCGGGGAACGCGTCGAGCCGTCGCAATGCCGCGCGTAGTAGCGACGCGGTGCCAATGAAATTCTTGCGCTGGAGATGATGAAAGGCTGCCGTAATTTGAATCAGCGCCTGCAAAAATGTTTTGTCCGGCTCCTCGCACTTCAGCCAGACGCCTTCCCAATGCTCATGTGCGAGAAAAAACTCCTCGCCCTTGTAACGTTGCAGCCCTTCCGCCAGCGCCCCGCAGCTCCAGTCCAGGGTCATTGTTTAATCCTTGCCAACCTCCAGGATCTGGAAGGAATGCGGAATCATCGGCGGACGAGGCCCGCGCATGAATGCAGGCGGTCCGCCGGCGGGGGGCGCTGCACCTGCTGGCGGTGCAGGCGGCGTTGGGCCGTATTCGGCGGTGATCAGAAAAAGATTGCCCGTCTTGGTGTCGAGCGTAATCGTCTTGGCGCGCAGCGGTGTAAAGACAGTCTGCTCCACGGCGAAGTCAGTCGGCGAGTTCTCCTTGACCACCGTGAGCGTGCCATCGCCCTGCGAACTGAACGCTTCCATCGTCTCGGGATTGAACGTGACGCCATCGCAGCCCACGCCCGTCGGTAAGTCAGTAATAATGTGCCCATCCGCAGCCGACAAAATGATCATGTTGCTCTTTTCGCGGCAGGCGGCAAACAGGATGCCGTTCTTCGCATCCAGCGCCAAACCCGCGCATCCGCCGCCTCGGCTCGAGAGATCGTAGCGGCCTACCATCTTCATCGTGTCAACGTCAATCACTGCGATCGCGGCCTTGTCTTCAATGTCGACGTAGATTTTGCCGTGGCCGTCCGTTGCGGCCTCTTCCGGCGCGCCCCCGATGTCGATGGTGCCGAGTATCGATCCGTCTTTGTCGTCAAGCACCGTGATGTTGGGCGCCGAGTGGCTCAGGATATAGAAGTGGTGATTGTAGGGGTCGTTCAGGTAGCCGTCGGGATTGCCCTGCACGTCGATCTTCTTGATGATCGCGAAGGTCTTTGCGTCAAACATCGTCACCGGCTTCGAGGTCGCGAAGCCATGGCCCGTAACTGTGTCCACCGCCCCGCCGTGCCCGCTCACGCCGGGGAGGTCGCCGACCTGGGCCAGCGTGTCCAGATTGAAGACGCCGATATGGCCGCCCTGCCCGGAGCGCGCCACATACAGATTGCGGCCGTCGGAGTCGGCCGTCACGTAGTCGAATCCGCCGTCGCCGCCGACGAGCTGGATCTTCTGCACCTTATATGGGCCGTTGGCCTGGGCGCAGGCCAGAGCGGAAACTGCGAAAAGGGCGGCGAGTGCCGCGGTGGCGATCGGGTGGTGTGACACGGTAATTCCTCCGTCAATTGTCTCTGCTTAACGCCTGGCAATAAGAGTTGTTTTCGGGCCCCGGCGAAGCACGATTTCCTGTGCAGAACGAGGATACACGGTGGGGTCCGCTCATTGTGTCAATGCCAGATGCAAACCAGTGGTCGAACAAAGCTTTGCCGCGATCGCGGACTCCCGGCGAAAACGGAATTGCGCGCAAGAATCGGAGTGCGCGCGAAACGGCGATCGGCGACTATCATTCTCATGAGCACTGCTTCCGAAATCGCAACCCAATTCGCCACCGTTTCCACGATGCCCAGGATCGTCATGCCGCAGCCCGCAAAACCCGCGTCCGTCAATCCCGCGCACTCCGAGGTTGATGCTGCGTGGGCAGACTTCGCGTGGAAACAACTCGCCGCACGCGACCCGCAGGCGCACTTCTTCTACGCAGTGGCGACCACGGGCGTCTTCTGCCGGCCCTCTTGCTCGAGCCGCCGCCCGCTGCGTGCCAATGTGCGCTTCTTCCGCACCGCGGCCGAGGCAGAGGCCGCCGGCTTTCGCGCCTGCAAGCGCTGCCGTCCTTCGACGGCGTCGAGCGCCACTGCGTGGGTTAGCTCTTTGGACGAGATTCGTCGCTACATTGAGGCGCATCTCGACCGCCGCGTGCGTCTTGAAGAGCTGGGCCGCGTGGCCCACTTGAGCCCGTTCACCGTGCAGCGGCTCTTCAAGCGCGAGATGGGCGTCAGCCCGCTCGCGTACCAGCGCGCACTGCGTGCATCGCGAATGCGCCGCGCGCTCAAGCAAGGAGGCACCGTGACCGATGCCATTTACGACGCGGGCTTCAGCTCCAGCAGCCGCGCCTATGAAGCGAACCAGCTCGGCATGACGCCGCAACGCTTTGCCCAGGGCGGCAAGGGCGAACAGATTGGGCACGCGTCGGCGCGCACGCCGTTTGGCTGGATGATTGTTGGCGCAACAGATCGCGGCCTCTGCTGGCTCTCGCTTGCGGAAACCAAAACCGAAGCTGATAAAACTCTCCGCGCCGAATTTCCTCTGGCCAATCTGCGCAAGGATCCGAAACTTGCGCGTTGGATCGATGCCGCGATACAGAGCGTTCGTGAAGGCACGGATCTGGTCCGAGGGGCTGCCGCACCGCAGGTGCAGCGCGTCGATCTCCGCGGCACCGTCTTTCAGCTCCGCGTGTGGCAGGCGCTCAAGCAAATTCCCCGCGGCGAAACGCGCACCTACAGCCAGTTAGCGCGAGAGATGGGCATTCCGAAATCGACTCGCGCTGTGGCTCGCGCCTGCGCCGTCAATCGTGTGGCCATCGTGGTTCCGTGCCATCGCGTGGTAGGCGCCAGCGGCTCGCTCACCGGCTACCGCTGGGGCGTGGAGCGCAAACAGCAAATTCTCGATGCCGAGCGTGGTTGAAAGCCGGCTCTCCCCATCTTTCCGCGCAAAGTCCAGCGAAAGGATGGGACCAGACCGGATTACAAGCGCAATCCACCCGCCGCGTGAATTGTCTGGCCGTTCACCCAGGTTGATTCGTCCGAAGCCAGGAACGCTGCGATCGTAGCGACGTCCTGGGGCTGGCCGATGCGGCCGAGCGGCGTGCGCTGCACGGCTTCTTTCTCGAAGTCGCTGCCGATGAAGCCCGCGGTCTGAACACCTTCCGTCACGATCATGCCCGGACTGAGCGAGTTTACGCGAATCTTTTTCGGGCCAAGCTCCTGCGCCAGCGCTGCGCTCGCTGAGTCCACTGCGCCCTTGGTGGCGCTGTACACCGCACCGCCGCCGATTCCATCCGCCGCAACGGAGCTGATGTTGATTACGCTGCCGCCATTGGGATTGAAGTGCGCCACTGCTTCCTTGGTCGTCAGAAGCAGCCCCAGCACGTTCAGATTGAACATTTTGTTGAAGTGCGCGGGCGAAATCTGCTCCAGCGGCCCGAACTCATAGACACCGGCATTGTTCACCAGGATGTCGATGGGGCCGAGCTGGTCGGCGACGGTTTTGACGAACGGCCCGATAGCATCGGGATTCGAGAGATCGGCCTGCACCGCAATGGTCTTGCCGCCGGCGGCCTTGATCTCCGCAACCACTTTTTCCGCGCCCGCCTTACTGCCTGAGTAGTTGACTGCCACAGCCGCGCCGCGCGCCGCCAATTCACGAGCAATGGCCGCGCCAATGCCCTTCGATGCGCCGGTTACAAGCGCCACTTTGCCTTGAAGGTTCTTCATTTCTCATCTCCCGGTATCCAATGTCACCCGTTCGACATTTCGATAACTGTCGAATTGATTAACCGGACCGGGAAAAGGATTCAAGGGGATTGTGGAAAATGCTTGGGTGAAGGGTCAGCGCCCCCCCAGTTCGTCGCCTCGAGAGCCTGCAAACTCGCCGCCACGGAATCCAGAACTCCAGGCCGCAGTGAGAGATACGCGAATTTGCCTTCGCGGCGAATGTCAATGAGGCCGGCCGATTCAAGCTCCTTGATATGGTGCGAAAGCGTAGCCGCAGAAATCGGCAGAGCGGACAGCGCCTGCGAGCAGCCCAACGGGCATCTCGCCTTGGCAATCTGCAGCAACAACTCAAACCGGTGCGGATCGGCCAGCGCCTTGAAGATGGCAGTCTGGCGCGCGCGGGTGAGGCGGACGGCTTTTTGCGACGTTTTCTCTCGTGTAGTCACGGTCATTTTGGCGCTCCGTTGATTGGATGATACGGGAGCGCGGTTGGAATGCGGGAGTGGTGGAGACGGAAGATCTCAAGATGGATGGCTGGTGTTTGAGCTTAGCGCTATCCCGGGTCCCAAAATCGGGACCTGGGGCACTTAGTAATGGATGCTGGAACGGAGAAGCGCAAGACGCATGCCTCGCGCGCCGGATACACTGTGCTCGGTACACCCGAGGGCTCATCGCGCAATGAGAATTCCCAGGCTCTCCGCTTCGCGCTTCTTTCTCGCCGTATTGCTTGGCGGCATAGCGATGTGCAGTGCAACTGCCCAGGTGCCTGAGAAGAAGGTTGAGCTCGATTCTGACCATGACGGGATGAGCGATGCGCTAGAGCAGGCTTTGCTGGTTCGGTTCGAGCCCAGATTTATGGTGGGCCGGCACGACTGCGCGGGGCTGCCCGCGCGGTTTGCGCCCAATATCGACACTCCCACAGTAGAAACGGAAGTCGGGACCATCTATGGCCAGGTGTTTCCGGCAAAGCCATCGGGCGACGGTCGGCCTATGGTGGAGATTCACTTCTATCATCTCTGGGGACGCGACTGCGGGCCTCACGGGCATCACCTCGATACGGAGCACGTTGCGGTGCTCGTGATGGCATCGGACAGCAATCTCGATTTGGCACAATGGAAAGCCGTTTATTGGTATGCGGCGGCCCACGAGAACACAGTGTGCGATGTGAGCCGGATTACGCGCGCTTCAACGCTCGGTGCGGAGGAGAGCGGCGCCAGGGTTTGGATCTCGCTGGGCAAACACGCTTCCCACCTGAACGAAAAGCTCTGCCATGCGGGTTGCAACGTTGACAAGTGCGCCGATGTGGTGGAGCTTCGCCCGGGAAGGATTATCAATCTCGGCGAGCCCGGCCAGCCTATGAATGGCTCCGTTTTTATCGCATCGAGCGAATGGCCGCTTCAAGAGAAGATGAGCGGCACGAATTTTCCGCCGGAGGCGATCGCCCGGTTAAATCAAATGCCGGATAGGGACATCGCATGGTTCAACGCAGGCAAGCATCCAGCGCAGGGGATTATCGCCAACAGCAGCGCCACCGGACAGGCGATTGCCGACGGCGCCGGGCAAACAACGTCATTGCTCTCGAATGCCGGGAGTTCAACGGGCGTGGCGATTTCGGTTACGCAGCAGGATACAGGGAACGCACTCGGAAAGACCTACAAGAACACCGTGCATGCGCTCGGCGCAACCGCAACGCATGTGGGAGCTGCATTGCATCCGCAGCAAAGGTCAGAAAAACCTCAGTAGGGCAGCTTTTCGGCGACGGCGAGAAGGGGCTGGGACGGCGGCGCTTCCTCGTCCACCACGGCGGTCTCCACGTTGGAGAAGCCGGCGTTTTCCAGCATCGCTTCCAGTTCCACATCGCCAAGTGAGAACCTTATTAAGAATATGGGTTTGACGGAGGTATTGCCAATTCCCGGCGCCTCACGTCAGACCGAATTGACGATCGTTCACGACCCTTTTGCGAAGAAGCCATAAAATACAGTCGGGGAGGCCAACACGTTGGCGACAGTCGGAGAAGCAGTCGTTTTGCCGCGAAATCAAGCGCGGAATCGCGATGGAATGCCGCTTCGCGCTGCTTTGGCCCTTGCCGGCGTTTTCGCCGCGCTCACTTTTCTTGTCCACCTGGGAAGCTCGCTGTGGGGCGCGCATCTCGGCTACGGTTTTTTTCGCGATGAACTCTATTTCCTCGTCTGCGGCCATCATCTCGCGTGGGGTTACGTCGATCAGCCGCCGATGGTTGCGCTGCAGGCCCGGCTGGCCGAGTTGCTCTTCGGCATCTCGCCTACCGGCGACCGCGTCTTCAGCTTCCTGGCAGGCGGCGTCACTGTCGGGCTGACCGGGCTACTTACATGGCAGTTTGGCGGCCGGCGGCCCGCGCAGATCCTTGCCATGACCGGCGTGCTGGCTGCTCCAGTCTTCCTGGGGACCTCGAATTACCTCTCAATGAATTCGTTTGAGCCATGCTTCTGGATGGGTGCGCTTTTCTTCGTCCTGCGCGCGGCCGATGGTTCCGCCCGTCCGCGCGTCTGGCTGCTCTTCGGGCTGCTGGCAGGGCTGGGTATAGAGAACAAACACTCGACCGTCTTCTTCCTCATCGCGCTCCTGGCCGGATTGTTGCTCAGCCCACAACGCCGCATCCTCCGGTCCCGTGCCTGCGCCGGCGGCGTTGCCGTCCTTATTCTTGTAGCCCTTCCAAACTTTGTGTGGGAGTGGGTCCATCACTTTCCCACATATGAGTTTCTCAACACTGTCGAGCACACTGACAAATACCTCCAGCATTCGCCATTGGTCTTTCTTTTTCAACAGGTCCAGGTGCTGCTTTACTCAACTGCCCCGCTGTGGGTCGGCGGACTCGTCTGGCTCGGTCTCTCAGCCAAGACCCGCGCCTGGCGCTTCGTGCCCCTCACCTACCTGGTCTTCCTCGCGATGATGATGGCCATGCACGGCAAGCATTATTACCTCGCGCCCATTTACCCCGTCCTGTTCGCGGGAGGCGCCGCCGGCTTTGCGCAGCTCGTCCGCCGCTCATGGCCGGTGAACACGTACACGATTGTCCTCGCTCTGCCTCTGATCTTTGCTACTGGCCCGATCACCCTCACCATCCTTCCGCCCGACATATACAACGCCTACACCGCGCCCTTCGCGCCCGATTCGGTGAGGATGGAAAAGTTCTTGAGCCCGCTGCCGCAGATTCTCTCCGATCGCTTCGGTTGGCCGCAGATGGTCGAGGGCTTTGCCGCCCGATACAACGCTCTGCCTCCGGACGTTCGCGCGCATACGGCCATCTTCTGCGATAACTACGGCGAGGCAAGTGCCGTGAATATTCTTGGCAGCAAATATGGCCTGCCCACCGCGATCAGTGGCCACAATAACTACTTCTACTGGGGATGGGGCGGCTATACCGGCGACTCGGCGCTCACCCTCGGCAGCAGTCGAGAGGAATACACGAACGATTACGCCGAGGTAATTGATCTGGGTCCGTTTGACGCGCAATGGACGATGAACTATGAGCACAAGCACTATTTCTGGCTGCGCGGCCGCAAGCGTCCGTTCGCAGAAGATTGGGCGAGGCTGAAGTTCTGGTATTGATCGTCGCAAACGCGCAGTTCCTTGCGACGCGCAAATCGGCAAATTGGAATGACTGGGCAGAGAGGATCCCGCGCGACTAACGCGCTTTGTCGGCAATGGCCAGCAGCGTCTGAAACTGCGGCGCATCCGCATCCTTGTCCACAATCGCGGTCTCCACGTTGGCGAAGCCCGCGTTTTCCAGCAAGGCTTCCAGTTCCGCCTCGCTGAATCCCAGCCACTCGTCGGCGTACATTTCGCGCGCCTCTTCAAAGCGGTGCTTGAGCAGATCGAGCACAACGATGCGGCCGCCGGGAGCGAGAATTCGCGCCGCTTCGGCGAGGGCGCGCTCGGGATGTAGCGCATGGTGCAGCGACTGCGAGAAGAACACGAGATCGACCTCGCCCGCGCCGATGGGAACCTCTTCCATGTCGCCGAGCCGGTACTCCACATTTTTCACGCCGTGGCGCGCGGCCTGTTCGCGGCCCACCTCGATCATGCGTGCCGAAGTGTCGACCGCAATCACGCGCACGGCTCTCTGGGAAAGTAAAAGAGCGAAGCTGCCCTCGCCGGCGCCCAGGTCGGCGATGGTGAGCGGCGGCATCAGGCGCAGCAGCGTCTCGGCCATGCTCTTCCACGACTTGCCCGGCACATAGTCCTTGCCCAGCCGCCCGGCCACGCTGTCGAAAAACGCGCGCATCTTGTCCTGGCGCTTTCTTGAGCACGCGGCGCATGGCGGCCTGATCGGACGCGAACTCCGGAATCTCCCTCTCAGCATCAGCAAGAATCTCATCCAAAAGGCTGCCCCACGCAGTGGTGGGGCGGTAGAGATTGCTCTTGCCCGTGCGCCGGTCTTCCACCAGCCCGGCCTGCTTGAGCTGCGAAAGATGCGTGGAGATGGTGCTCTGGCCCATGCGCGAGGATCTCCTGCAGCTCGGCGACAGAGAGTTCTTCGCCCTTTAAAAGCAATAGGATACGCAGCCGGTTGGGATCGGCGACGACCTTTAACGTTTTGACGATTGACGGCATCGGAGAATTCTGCTACATATCAACATATCACGATACGACGATAAAAGGAGAAGAGAATGGCAACTGCAACCCTGGAAGGCACGAAAACCGGCACGCTTGGCCCCGACTTTAAAGTGGCCGACCTCGGCCTGGCCGATTGGGGCCGCAAAGAGATCATCATCGCCGAGCAGGAGATGCCGGGCCTGATGGCGATTCGCAACAAATATGCGGCGGAAAAGCCATTGGCCGGCGTGCGCGTCACCGGCTCGCTGCACATGACCATTCAGACGGCGGTACTGATTGAGACGCTGGTGAGCCTGGGCGCGGAAGTGCGCTGGGCCAGCTGCAACATCTTCTCCACGCAGGATCACGCCGCCGCCGCGATTGCTGCCGCGGGCGTGCCCGTCTTCGCCTGGAAGGGCGAGAGCCTCGAAGACTACTGGGAGTGCACGTATCGCGCGCTCACGCACAAGGGCGGCCTCGGCCCGCAGCTCATCGTCGACGATGGCGGCGATGCGACGCTGCTCATCCACAAGGGCTATGAGCTCGAGAACGGCGATCGCTGGGTCGACACCGCTTCAGGCAATCACGAGGAGCAAGTGATCAAGGATCTGCTCAAGAAAGTTTTCGCCGAAGATCCAAAGCATTGGCACAAAGTCGTCGCCGATTGGCGCGGCGTTTCGGAAGAGACCACCACGGGCGTGCATCGGCTCTACAAGATGATGGAACAGGGCAAGCTGCTGGTTCCGGCCATCAATGTCAATGACTCCGTCACCAAATCGAAGTTCGACAATCTCTACGGCTGCCGCGAATCGCTGGCCGACGGAATCAAGCGCGCCACCGACGTGATGGTGGCGGGCAAGGTCGCGGTCATCTGCGGCTACGGGGACGTGGGCAAGGGGTCATCTCATTCCCTTCGCGGCATGGGCGCGCGCGTGGTGGTGACGGAGATCGACCCCATCAACGCGCTGCAGGCGGCGATGGAGGGCTTCGAAGTGACGACGCTCGAAGACACGCTGGGCCGCGGCGACATCTACGTTACCTGCACCGGCAACACCGACATCATCACCTTCGAGCACATGGAGAAGATGAAGGACCAGGCCATCGTCTGCAATATCGGCCACTTCGACAACGAGATTCAGATCGACCGGCTGAACGAGGCCAAGGGCGTGACGCGGATCAACATCAAACCGCAAGTGGACAAGTACACGTTCCCCGACGGGCACTCGATCTTCATGCTGGCCGAGGGACGCCTGGTGAATCTGGGCTGCGCCACCGGCCATCCGAGCTTCGTGATGTCGAACAGCTTCGCTAACCAGACGCTGGCGCAACTCGACCTGTGGAAGAACCGCGACAGCTACAAGCCGCAGGTCTACGTGCTGCCCAAGAAGCTGGACGAAGAAGTTGCGCGGTTGCACCTTGAGAAGATCGGCGTCAAGCTGACCGAGCTCTGCCAGAAGCAGGCCGACTACATCGGCGTGCCGGTGGAAGGGCCGTTCAAGGCGGACCACTACCGATACTAGGTTTCAGGTGCCAGGGATCAGGGATCAGCAGAAACATGTGGGTGCCCCAGGTCTCGATTTTGAGACCTGGGAAACCACAAATCCATCTGTGACCGATTAACCCAACACTATGAACTCGCCCCGTACATTCTCGTTCGAGCTGTTTCCTCCGCGTACGCCGGAGGGCGTGGCCAAGCTGCCAGCCGTGATCGGCCAGTTGGCGGCGCTACGTCCCGACTACTTCTCCGTGACGCACGGCGCGGGCGGGTCTGACCAGGAAGGCACGTACGAAACCCTGCTGACCGTGGTGGAACATTGCGGCGTGGAGACCGCGCCGCACCTCACGTGCGTTGGCTCGACGCGCGCCCACGTTGCGGCGCAGCTTGCGCGCTACCGCGAAGCGGGCGTCAAGCGCATCGTGGCGCTGCGCGGCGATCTGCCGGCTACGGCGCTCAGTCCCGCTGCGCCCGGCGAATTCCACTACGCGAACGAGTTGGTCAGCTTCATCCGCGCGGAGCATGGCGACGCCTTTAAGATCGAAGTCGCCGCTTACCCTGAGATGCATCCTCAGGCCGCGAGCCCCGCTGAGGACTTCGAACACTTCCGCCGCAAGGTGGAAGCTGGGGCCGACGCTGCGCTTACCCAACTCTTCTACAACGCCGATGCATACTTCGACTTTGTGGAGCGCTCGGCGAAGGCCGGCATCACGATCCCCATCGTGCCCGGCGTCATGCCCATCACGAGCTACGCCAACACCATGCGCTTTTGCAATGGCTGCGGCGCCGATCTTCCGCGATGGGTCCGGCTGCGCCTGGAAGAGCTGGACGGCGACAAGCCGGCGCTGGTCGACTTCGGCATCGGCGTGGTGACGCGCCTGTGCGAAACCCTGCTGCGCGGCGGCGCGCCGGGACTGCACTTCTACACCATCAACCAGGCCGGCCCCGCGACGCGGCTGTGGAAGAATCTTGGCCTGGCGCCATCCGCGTAGCCTGAGCCAGACTCGATACGAGAGTCCGCCGGAAAAGCAATGCGCAGCGGCAAGGTCGGCGGTATGATCAGGTGTGCAAAGGGTGCTGTGACTGCAGCGCCCGAAACGGTCCCTATCCCGAGCGAACAACTTTTTCGCTCAAGGCGACCGGGCACGAGGTCGGCGAGCACGCGAAATCTGGAAATGTCCCGGCGGTGCGTGAGTGCCAGGAATCCGCACGGCAGTTTTCGGACTAGAGTTCGACGCCTGGGCTGGAAAGGAGGCGACCCTCATGGATAAGGACGTGAACCTGGCGACCCGCCCGGAGCAAAAGCCTCGGTCGCTGGGATTCCTCAAAATTCTATTCGTCATGGTTTTCTTTGTCCTCGTTCTGCTCCTCGGACTGAGCATGGTGCATCATCGTTTCTTTCAAGGTGAGCGGGAGCACCGGAACGGGTCGGTTGGGCAATAGCAGGGGACGGGAACGCGGGCCGTGCGTGCTTCCCGGATCTCAAGAGCGAGATCCCCCACCCCGTGGACGTGGACCTATCCCTACCCCAGCGAGCAAAGATCGCTCGCCGGGGACCCCGGTGTCCATGGCGACCCCGGATCCAGGGCACCCTTTTTCGTGGTGGGTTTGCTTCCCGGAGATTCGGGCTGTTCGCCAACTGTTAACCTTTGCGTGGGAGACGGAGACCGGATGACTCATCATTGGTTGTCGCTGATTGCGGAGTACAGCAGTGTTGTCGGATTCATGATCGGCCTGCCCATTATGTGGGGCGCCTACTATGAGTCGCTCAAGGTGCGGCAGGAGGCCCGGCACGAGCGCGAGGGAACGCTGCAAAGCCGCAATTGCCTGGAGTTCGTGACCGGCGACGGAACCTGCATTAACCTGGTGCCGCTGGAAACCCTGCACTCGCTGCCGCGCGAGGGCGACGTGCTGATGCTACCCGGCGATGGCCTGCGCGAAGGCGGGAAGTTTCTGCCCGGCGCCTACCTTGTGGAATCGATCGAACACATTTACACGCCAGCAGAGTACAAAGGTGCGTGCCCCTGCGAAGCGCGGCTGACCAAGGCTGTGGCGCATGTGACTTCGCTGAACCCGGCGCTGACGGCGTGAGGGCTTATGGATTCTTGCGTCCGTTGGCGCGATGCCACAACCGCCAGAGCGCGTTATGCAGCAAGCGCGTTTGCTTGGCTTTGAGCGCGCGGTAGGAGCGCTCGACGTAGACGTCGAACTCCGGCGGCCAGCCGATCATCGAACGCCGCTCGCTGTAATCGTCTTCCGCCCATTTCTGGAGCAGCGCCTTGTAACCCACCACGTGGGTCACGAAGTCGAGCAGGCACTGCGGCATCTCCTCTTCGACGATCAGGTGCGCGTTCTCGATGATGATCTTCTCGCGCACGTCGTTTAGCGGCATGAAGATGGACTTCATCCACAGCACCCACTCCTTCAGGTCCTCGTCGCGGATGGGATGGCACTGGGTTTTGCCCTGCTTGGCGAGCAGCGCCTTGTAGGCGATGTTGCCGGCCACGGTGGCCACGTAGAGCGGGCCGTAGAACTCGTTGAGGCGCTGATTCACGAGGCGCAGCCGGTCGGCGCGCCGCGCCATCACGCGGTTGCTCCAGAAAGTGACCAGGTAGCCGGCAAACGCCAGCACGATGGTGAAGACCGCCGCGTTTTGTAGAGAATTCGGCATGAAGAAGGACGCATCATCCATGGCAGAGCCAACCCTTCGCGGAGAAGTATACCCGCGCGGAGCGTGGGCGTGCGGTGACGGCGGGGGGATAACAGTGGGCAGTTCCGATTTGCGAATGGCGTTTCAGAAATGGCAGTGGGCCCGCGGAGGTCGGGAGACCCCCGCCATAGCCGGTCTGGAGCCCCGCGGTACGTTGCGGAGACCGGCGGTACATTCTTGGCGGTACATTATTGCGCGTGATGAACGGGAACGGCTTTGGCTTGCGCCGGAACCACCTGGATCTCAAAAAGCTTGGGCCACAGCTTGCCGGTGACGAAGAGACGGTCGTGCACAGGGTCGTAGGCGATGCCGTTCAACACCGCTTCGGGATCGGAGACCTCGCCGGGCTGAAGCAGGCCGGCGAGATTGATCCAACCCAGCACGCGGCCGGTGGCGGGCGAGATGCGCACAATGCGGTCGGTGTGCCACACGTTGGCGTAGATCTGCCCGTGAATGTATTCGAGCTCGTTCAGGTTGGTCACCGGCTGCCCGTGATCGCTCACGTAAATATGCCGCACTTCGCGGAATGTGGCGGGGTCAAAGAAGCGAATCTCCGCCGTGCCGTCGCTGAGGATCAGGTTTTTGCCGTCCGCGGTCAGCCCCCAGCCATCGCAGTCGTAGTGCAACGTACGCAGCAGGCGGAAGCTGAAGCGGTCGTAGACGAAGGCAATGTGCGATTGCCAGGTGAGCTGCACCAGCGTGCTGCCCCGCGCGGCAAGGCCTTCAGCAAAATATTGCTGCGGCACCGGCGCCGATTGCAGCACGCGCCCGGTCGCAAGATCGTCCATGCGCAGCGAGGAACGGCCGTTGAGACCTGTGCTCTCGTACAAATGCCCGTCCATATAAATCAGGCCCTGGGTGTAGGCCCGGGGATCGTGCGGATAGGTGTGGACGATGCGATAGGAATCGTCGGCGCGGGCGAAAGCGGCTGCGAGGGCGAGGAATACGAGAGCGCGACGGAGAGAAGAGAGATGCATGGGCGGTGTCAATACGGTGGGTGCGGTCTAGTTGGTCGGTCCGGCGTCGATGGCGACGGTGAATTCCACTGCCGGATTGCTGGTGAGCTGGGTATCCATGAGCAATACGGTGCGCACTTCGCCGCCGGTCAACGCCATGGGAGTGTACGCGTACTGCGGCGTGGTCACGCCGGTGGGCGTAATCACCATGGTCACGGTCTGCGAAGCAAAGCTGATGTATCCGGCGGTTGCGCCCACGGGCAGATCGGTGACGATGGGGATGCTGTTGGCCAAAGTGGATCCGGCCGGCACCATGTACACGTCCACAGCGCCGGTCTTGGCTGCCTGGTTGAGAAAGCGGAAGGCCGAGTGGCCCTGCGCCGCCACAATCTGCTGATCCTCGAGGATGGTCACGAGGTATCCGTTGGGCGCTGCGCCGTTGTCGGTGAGAAATACCGAGTGCTGATGGCCGGGCAACAGAGTGCCGCTGGTATCGACGATCGTGACGCCGCCGGTAGCGGCAGTGATGTCGATGGGCGCGGCGATGTTGGCCGGGAGGGTGCCGTAGGGAGTGATCGTGCCCTGGCCGATGTTCGCTGCCAGCAGGTCGCCTTCCACGTTCACGTTGATGGCGGGTGCGATGTAGGAAGCGTCAATGACGCGGACCAGGCTGGGCTGCACGTAGGTGGCCACGTTTTCGCAGGCGGAGAGCGCCAGGGCCACGGCTAGCGAAGCGGCCGCTACCACGCACAACCTGAGCCAGGCCGGTCGCGGTGAGCCTTGCATCCGGCCCATCAGGATGGTGGTCTTCATCTGCTTCGCTTCAAACACGTTCCCATGGTACAGCCAAGGATTGAAATGAGTTTACGACTTTTTCGTCATGGTGAGCCGGCGCAATCGAGGCTGGTGCCGTGGCCGCGTGGAAAACTTGGTGCGGATTATCCGACACGATTGATTGAGACCGTGCTTTCCCACACTAAACGCACAAAACGCGTTCAGGATGGGGCAACGAGCCACGCCGCCGGCAGGCCTACCTTCCACTGTGGAAACGGCCGAAGATGCTCGCACATATGAGAGACATGACAAGAATTCCCGCGCCTACCGTAGCGACATGCCAGAGATTGTGGATGCTGAACGTGCCGATGTGAACGATGAGGCAATAGGCCACTGCGAGGTTGAAAAAGCCCCACAGTACATTCACGGTCGGCGAGGACAAACCCTTGCCCGGAGGCTTGGCAAAAGGAGACTGGAAGCTGCGTCCCGAGATGCCGTTCATCAGATGGGGCAGGGCATTAGCAAAGAACGCGCCGCCAAAGAAGTAAGCGAGAAAGTCGTACCAGTGCATTGTGGCTCCGCTCGGTTCAACGAGCAACATGGTAGCAGGCTCTAACTCGCACCCAAATAGATGAAGCGCGCCAGAAACAACGCAGCCATGAGGTAAAGCAGCCAGTCCCGGAGGCGGGCCTTGCCGGCAAACAGGTGCAGGACTGCCCAGGCGATGATGCCGAAGCCGAGGCCGTTGGCGATCGAATAGGTGAAAGGGATGAGCACCAGGGTGAGAAATGCGGGAACGGCGGCCAGCGGGTCGTTCCACTGGATTTCAGTAATCGCGGCCAGCATCAACGATCCGACAAGAATGAGCGCCGGCGCGGTGGCCGCCTGAGGCACGATGCCGATAAATGGTGCAGCGACGACGGCGCACAAAAATAACAAGCCGGTGACGATGGCCGTCACGCCCGAGCGTCCGCCCGCCGCCACGCCCGCCGTTGACTCCACGTAGCTGGTGACGGTGGAAGTTCCGACCAGCGAGCCGAAGACCGTGGCCGTGGCGTCGGCAAATAAGATCCGATTCAAGCGGGGAATGGAGTGGTCGGGAGCAATGAGTCCGGCGCGCTTTGTGACGGCCACCAGAGTGCCCAGGTTGTCGAACAGGTCCACGAAGAAGAAGACGAAGATGATTTCGAGCAGTCCCTTGCTGAGGGCGCCGCGAATGTTCAGTTTGAAGGCGGTATCCGCCAGGCCTCCGGCGGATGAGTGCCAATTCGTCAGGTCCTGCGCCCAGCCCTGCGGGGAGGCCGCGGGCGCGTGGCGCAACGGAGTTCCACTGTGCAGGATTGCAAAGGCCAATGCCCAGGCAAGGGCAGTGGTGGCAAGGACCCCGATGAGGATGGAGCCGCGAACCTTCCTCACTTCAAGGGCGACCATGAGGATGAGACCGAGCAAAGTGAGGGCGGCGGTGGGAAACCGGATGTCGCCAAGGGCAACGAGGGTTGCGGGGTCGGCAATGACCAAGCCCGCATTGCGGAAGCCTATGAATGCGATGAACAGGCCGATGCCGCCTGCAACCGCCGCGTAAAGCTGGTGCGGAATGGCGCGCAAAATCATCTGCCGGATGCCGCCCATGGTGAGCGCGAGGAAGATGACGCCGGAGAGAAAGACCGCGCCCAGAGCGGTCTGCCAGGCGATGTGCATCTTGAGGCAAACCGTGTAGGTGAAGTAGGCGTTCAGACCCATGCCGGGGGCGAGGGCGATGGGGTAGCGCGCAATGATTCCCATCAAGATGGAGGCGAAGGCCGCGGATAGGCAGGTGGCTGCGGTCGCCGCTGACAACGGAACTCCGGCGCGGGCCAGGATGGAGGGATTCACCAGCACGATGTAGGCCATGGTCAGGAAGGTAGTGACGCCGGCCAGAATCTCGGTGCGCCAATTGGTTCCCAAACGGGCAAATTCAAAGTAGGCTTCGAGTCGCTTCAGCATACGCAGGTTCTAGCTAGCAAAACACACTGCGGCCTAGATGCAAAGCGATTAATGCGCGATGCGGTTCTTGGTGCGAATAAGCGGGAGGGCGCGGCCGATTTAAGGGGCCGCGGACCGGGCTGCCATCCCTGCCGGAGGCGCCAGGAGAGCCTTGCACGGGCCGTAATCCCTGCTCATCTTTTCTACCGCGAAGTCCTGGTCGCCCGCGCTGTCTTTTTTGCCCTTTGACTTCGATCCGTGGACTTTGATCACGTCGCCCACCTTCACATTCGCCGTCGCGCCCGTGAGAGCGTAGACTTTGCTGTTCCCATCTGTGTGCAAGGTCAGGCCGTCTGGTCCGGCGGTGACGCAGCCCTTGAGGTTGTGATGGGACTTATTGACCTCGACCAGTACCACCGTGCCAACCACAATAACGGCGACGATGCCGACGGCTATTCCGTCCACCTCACCCTTGCTTGGGCCGATTTGATCTTGACTGCTATTGCAGCCGCTGGGTGAGGTTGCCCCACACAACAGGAGAGAACTCAACGCGACAAACGCCACAATTCCCCTTCGAGACTGCATGCCCAACCTCCCAGATTGAATTGTTCAGAATAAGAGCGACAGTTCAAGCGACGGGGAGGGTGATGGGGCCGGGGCCGATTGTGCAAGGTTTTCACAGCCCTTCATCGGCGTCAATCAGAATCGGTTGCCGGCCGCACGGTGGTAAACGAGCAACCTCGCGGCGTTACTGGCGAAGCAGGTAAGGATCAAGTCTGCACCTGTGCTCAGTGAATCAGGTAGGGCTGGATCTTGCCGTAAATCTCGTCCGAGGAGTTCTTCACCTGGTTGACGATATTGAGCAGATAGGTGGCGTCGGCCACGCGCAGCGAGCCGTCGATGCGCACCGACAGGTCGTCATCGCCGTCGAAGCCCACCTTCACCTGGTCGTATTCGTGATCGGCCTTGAGCAGGATGTAGCGGAAATCGGCCGTCGCGAGGCATCGTCGCCTTCGGGGTCACCGTGACAAAGACGACCAGATCGCTGTCCTCGTCGCCTCCGACAGCCAGGACGACTTTGATGTCCTTCAGGTTTGTGCCGGTGAAATGAATGGTGAAGACCGTTGGTGAGGTCGTGGCGCCGTAGCTGAGGTTGTCTGCCTTCATGAGGGCAACCAGTTTATCCGCCTTTTCGGTGACGGTTTGGGCTTGGAGCGGCGGAGCCGCAGCAAACAGGGCGGCGGAAAGCAGAACCAGGGAAGCTGCGATTGGCATGGACCGGAACTTCATCTCGATTACCTCGTGCGGGGATGGGCGGTAGATTGCAGGAAGTATACCCCGGACAGGGCGTGCGCAGGAATAAGATTCTGCCGTGTTAGAGCAGTTTGGCGGCGTCTTTCGCGAAATAGGTGACGATGAAATCGGCGCCGGCGCGGCGGATGCCGAGGAGCGACTCCAGCATGGCGCGGTTCTGGTCGAGCCAGCCTTTTTGAAAGGCTGCGTGCAGCATCGAGTATTCGCCGGAGACCTGGTAGGCGCCGATGGGCACGTCCACGCGCTCGCGCGCCGCGCGCACCACGTCGAGGTAGGGCATGGCGGGCTTCATCAGAATCATGTCCGCGCCCTCTTCGATGTCCAGATCGATCTCGCGCATGGCTTCGCGGAGATTTGCGCCGTCCATCTGGTAGCTGCGGCGGTCGCCGAACTGCGGCGCGGAATCGGCAGCCTCGCGGAAGGGCCCGTAAAACGCCGAAGCAAACTTCGACGCATAGCTGAGGATGGGCGTTTGCTTGAGGCCCGCGGCGTCGAGCGCCTTGCGGATCGCGGCGACGCGACCGTCCATCATGTCGCTGGGAGCCACGACGTCGGCGCCGGCTTTGGCCTGGCTCACCGCTGTGCGGGCCAATAATTCGAGCGTCGGATCGTTGTCCACATCAAATGCGTCGCCCGATTTGACCACCACGCCGCAATGGCCGTGGCTGGTGTACTCGCACAGGCAGACGTCGGCGATGAGCACCAGCTTCTTCGCCGCCGGCGACTCCTTGAGTGCTCGCAGCGCCCGCTGGACAATGCCGTTCTCTTCCCACGCGCCGGTGCCTTGCTCGTCCTTGGTTTCAGGCAAACCGAAGAGAAGCAATCCGCCGATGCCCAATTGCGCGGCTTCCTCGGCCTCGCGCACGGCTTCATCCACGGAAAGGTTGAAGACGCCGGGCATGGAACTAATGGGGTTGCGCACGCCCTTGCCGGGACAAATAAAAAGCGGATAGATGAAGTCGCCGGGCTCGAGACTGGTCTCGCGGACAAGGTCTCGTAGCGGTTGGTTGCGCCGCATCCGCCGCATGCGCATTTCAGGAAAGCTCATGCCTTTGATTGTAGGACAGGTTTCAGGTGTCGGGCGTCGGAGATCAGGCCGCGGTGCGGGCCTGCACGTTCCGTCTGAAACCTGACCCCTGAAACCTGAAAACTGTTTTCACAGACTGTCGTAGAGCGTGGAGTTTCTGTAGCCGAGTAGAATCACCAGCGATGCCACGCCGAGCGCGGTTCCGAACGGGATTTTGATCAGGCAGATGATGGCGGCGATGATGGCCATGATGCGTCCCCACTGCGTGCGTTCGAGCAAACCCCATCCGGCCACGGCGCACACCACCGCGCGAAGGATCACGATCAGCATGGCGAAGTGAATCAACGCGGACCCGAACCAGTCCGGGAACATGTGGTTATTTTGCGCCCATGGGCCAAAATCGCCGGAGAAGAAGGCATGCAGAAAGTGAATCCCGACGAAGCCCATGAGGAGCGAGAGTCCCGCCCAGACCAGCCACAAGATGCCGAGCACACGAATTTTGCCGGAATAACGCTCCAATTCAAACTCAAATCCGGGCGCCGGGGCAGCCGGCGGCGTGAGCGGGGCTGCCACCCGGCCACACTGCGGGCAAAATCCCTGGCCCGTTTCAAGCACGCGACCACATCCGCTGCAAAACATAGCGCCTCCTCAATCTTTCGAGAGGGGATACGCAAGGTGAGCGCGAATAGTTCCAAGAAGTGAGGGAGTGAAAGGAGTGAACCTTGGTCAGCTTTCAGGCTTTAGTCGGCCGTCACAGGTTCTTATGTTTGGGTCCGCCGACCAAAGGTATGCTGGGGACAAGGGAGACGCATGACCCAGCCTCGGGTGTTCTTAACCGCGGAATGGAAGCAGTTGCTGATGTTAAATTACTCGGTCGATTCGGCCCTGCTGCAGCCTTTCTGCCCCTCGGGCACGGAACTCGACAGTTTCGAAGGCCAGACCTATGTGAGCCTCGTGGGTTTTCAGTTCAACGACACGCGCGTCGCCGGTTTCGCGATTCCGTTTCACCGCTCCTTTGAAGAGGTCAACCTGCGCTTTTACGTGCGGCGCTCGGAAAAACGCGGTGTCGTCTTCATTCGCGAATTGGTTCCAAAGCTTGCGATTGCGGCTACCGCGCGGCTTTTTTATGGGGAGAAGTACTCCCGCGTGCCCATGGCCCATCGGATTTGCGTGGAGCCGGGAAAAACCGCCGTCGAAGCCGAATACTCGTGGGGCTCCGGGCCGCAACGATGTGCGATGCGAATGAATACCACCGGTGAGAACTACCTCCCCTCCGACGGCTCCCTGAGCCAGTTCATTACCGAGCACTATTGGGGCTATGCGGCGCAGTCGGATGGCGGCTGCACGGAATACGAGGTTCAGCACCCGCGCTGGATGGTGAGCGATGCCAGTCAAGCGAGCTTTGCGGGTGACGCAGCGCATTTTTACGGGGCTGCCTTTGGGAAGGTCCTGAGGCGCATGCCTGATTCGGCGTTCCTGGCCGAAGGATCCGCGGTCACAGTTTTTCGTGGGACGAGAATCGGATAGCCAATTCGTGGGGAAGTGACGAGAACAGCTCGCACGAAGCTCTATTTGCCATTCCCGCCGCCGGGCACCTTCACCCATCGCTCCTCGTGACGGTTGTCGTGCAGCACGTACGCGGTCACGCGCCCTTGGGCGTCCCGTTCGAAGGTCAGATGCACGGTGCGCGTGCCGGTCGAGTCGCCGGGGCGGTAGAACGAGTCGATGGCTTCGGCTTCGAGGCCAATCACCTCGCCGCCGGAAGTTTTCTCGAAGAGCTGGTCGCCTGACCTGTAGATCGTAGTCACGCCGTGCGCGTCCGGCTCGCGATACTGCCCGGCCAGGCTGTCGAGTTGCGCCGCGCTGAGCTTGATGGTGGGTGGGTGCAGCGGAATCATGAGAAATTCTGCCAGGGTTTCAGGAGCCTCAGGCGTGTGCTGCGCCAGCAGCCAGCGCGGCAGATCGGGCTCGTCGTAGGCGCGCGTCCAGCAATCGTGCAACATGCCCTGGTAAAGCCAGAAGCGGATGTTGCCGCCGGCTGCTTTGAAGGCTGTCGAACATGAGCTCGCTCTCGCGCGGCAGGACGGTCGTATCCAGGCTGCCGTGGAAGATCCACACCGGCGTGTGGCCCACCGCGCGCGCGTATTCGGCAGGCAATGTTGCGGCCTGTTGCCAACGATCCGGCTCGTAGCTCCAGAACACGCCGCTGGCGGCAATGGCGATGGCCGCCCAGCGATGCGGATGCGCTTTGGCCAGCTCCCATGCGCCGTAACCGCCCATGGAAAGGCCGGTGAGGTAGGTCCGCGCCGGGTCGCCATGGAATTCGGCCGACTCCTGGTCGAGCGCGGCCATGGCCATCTCCATCATGGCGGGATCGGTCCAGTGCGCGCTCAACGGGCACTGTGGCATCACAATTACAAACGGCCAGCGGTCAGGATGGTTGCGCACCGCCTCGGCAACGCCGCTCTGCGTTTGCCACATGCCCTCGGAGCCGCGCGCGCCCACCCCGTGCAAGCTGAGAATGATGGGCCATTTCCTGCCGTCGTCGCGCCGCCAATCTTCAGGCAGATACACCTGAAAGCGGTAGGTGATGCCGTGCAGCTCGATGCGGCGATTCAGGAATCCCGTATCCTGCGGCGCCTCCGGTTTGGCCTCCGGTTTCGATTGGCGCGGCTTTTCCGGCAAAGCGCGGCCCGCGGCGGGCCATATCATGCAGGCCATCACCGCGCAGGCAAACGGAATTTGGAATAGGCCGCGCATGTCGAACTCCATCATAGCGATGAATCCCGGCAAGATGCCGGGATTTTGCGGCGCCCGGCGCGGAATCCCCCCGGCTCGCACAGACCCGATTTCGATTTCCCGGCCCTCCCGCCGATCTTTGCGAAATTCTTATGTTTTGCATGAAACACTCGAAATTGCGATGCTGACAGCAGTCATGACCACACCTGAAGCCGGAGAAACTCTGGATCACTACCTTCTGGACGCGGAGGTTGCCCGCAGCGGCATGTCCACGCTGTTCCGCGCCACCGACGTGCGCACCGGCCGGACCGTAGCCGTGAAGGTGCCGCACCCGGAGATGGAAGCCGATCCCGTTCTGCTCGAGCGCTTCCGCCGCGAGGAGGAGATCGGCCAGGAGATCGACCACCCCGGAGTGGTGAAAACCTACGCTGGCGAAGAGCGCAGCCGCCCCTACATGGTCATCGAGTGGGTAGAGGGCCGCCTGCTGCGCGACATCCTCAATGAGGAGCGGAAGCTGCCCATCGATCGCGCCGTGGCGCTGGCTATTTCGATCTGCGATGCCCTCGACAACCTGCACAAGCACGGCGTGGTGCACCGCGATTTGAAGCCCGAGAACATCATGGTGTTGGGCGACGACCGCATCAAGATCATCGATTTCGGCATTGCCCTGAAGGAAGACGCGCGCCGCATCACGCAGACGTCGCTGACGCCCGCGCTGGGCACGCCCGATTACATTTCGCCGGAGCAGGTGAAGGGGCAGCGCGGCGATCAGCGCAGCGACATCTATGCGCTGGGCGCAATGCTGTACGAGATGCTCACCGGCCAGCCGCCCTTCACGGGGCAGAATCCGCTGGTGGTCCTGAACGAGCGCGTGCTCACCGATCCCCAGCCGGCTCGCGAGCTGAACCCAGCGATTTCCCCGCAGTTGCAGGAGATCCTGGCGCGCGCTCTGGAGCGCGATCCGCGCCACCGTTATTGGACAGCCGCCGAGATGGCCTGGGAGCTGGAGCACCAGGAACTGGTGGGCGTGGACGATCATGAGCGCCGGCCCTCCCTGCGCAGCCGGCTTTCTCTGAACGGCCCCAGGCTGGCGATTTATGCGGGCATCGTGCTGGTTCCCATCGCATTGTTCGTGGTGATGCTGCTGCTGGCGCGCAAGTAGCTGCGCCCCTTTTTTCCTGCCCAATTTCTTCTGGCCGGGTTTGTATTGCCGGATTTATACTCGCGGCAATCCGCCTTACCGTGGCGGGTGGCGGGGCGTAGCCTTTTGCCGAGGAGTAGCTGCAAACGCTCCTTCGCTTCTCGCTATCGGAGGTGCACATGACGCCCTCTCGAATCGCGGTCCTGCTTCTGGTTCTGCTTCCGGCACTGGCTCCGGCGCAACACAAGACCAAGAAGCCCATTGTTCCTGCGATCTTCAATCACGCGCAATACGTCTACGTGGAAGCGATTGACGGACAGGAGTTCGATCCGGCGCTGTTACCGGAAGACCGGCAGGCCATTGCGGACGTGCAGGCCGCGCTGCAGCAATGGAACCGTTACTCGCTAACCACGCGCCGCGAGGACGCCGACATCGTAATCGTGGTGCGCAAAGGGCGGGTCGTGGTGGCCAAGGCAGGCGTCGTCGTTGGCTCCAGCTCTGGCCCGCAGGGAAACCCGTCGTCCGGGCAGCCGCGCGGGCAAGCAGGGACAGGGGTGGGAGTCGTTGCAGGCGGCGAGGTGGGCACGCCGGATGATCTCTTCGAGATCTGCCAGCTCAACACCGACGGCACGTTGAGCACTCCGTTATGGATCCGCACGTTTCCCGGCGGCCTCGACGGTCCGAAGGTGATGCTCTTTGAGCAATTCAGGAACGCCGTCGAGAAAGCGTATCCGAGCCAGCCCGCGAGCCAGCCCGCGAACCAGCCCGCGAATCAGGCGCAGAAGCCGTAGCTTCGCTGTCGATGCGAGATAAGACTGGGAAGTCTGCGCCTTACCGGTACGACTCGTCGCGGTGAATCACGAACTCGGGATACGCGCCGCCGCCCAGTTCGTGGAGGTCCATGCCGATGCGCTCGCCGTCAGGATCGACGCGGAACGCGACCACGCGGTTGAGCACGGCAAAGAGCAGATAGATGAGAGGCAGCACGATGCCCAGCAACGCGGCAATGCCCACCAGTTGCGCCGTGAGCTGCCCGGCCTGCGGGCGCAAAGAAGCCCGCGGCTACCAGTCCCCACAGCCCCGATGCGCCGTGCACGGCAATCGCGCCCGACGGGTCGTCGATGGAGATCGCCAGCTCCAGCACTTCCACCAGCAGCGGCGTAAAGAAGCCGGCCACGGCTCCGGCGAAGATGGCTTCCGCCGGCGTGGCCAGCGCCGCGCAAGCGGTGGAAGTGACGAGCCCAGCCAGCCAGCCGTTGGCGCAAAGACTTGCGTCCGGCTTGCCAAAGCGGACTCGCGTAACGGAGTAAGTGGCTACTAGCGCCGCCGCAGCCGAGAGCAAGGTATTGATGGCCGTGCCCGGCAGCGCCGCGAGTGGAGCGTGCAGCCAGATGACCGCGCCGGCCGCGTTCCACGCCAGCCAGCCCACCAGCGCCAACAGGCAGCCGAACAGAACATAGACAGCATTGTGGCCGGGTATCGCGGTTGACAGGCCCTCGCGCGGAAATTTGCCTCTGCGCGGTCCGGCGATCCACACCAGGGCCAATGCGGCGAGGCCTCCGAAAACGTGCGCGGCTGGCCGCGCCCCCGCCATCCAGGAATCCCGCGCCCAGTCCGAAGTTCGCGCCCAACGCGGCGAGCCATCCGCCGCCCCAGATCCAGTGCGCGGTAAGAGGAAACACGAAGCCGGCCAGCACTGCCGCCGCCGCGCATCCGCCCGGGAGCCGCCAACGATCCGCGCCCGAACCCCACGGAATCATGGCTGCCATGGCCACCGCCATGAATTCGAAGAGCAGCGCCAGTTGCGCCTGCGGAGCGGCCGATCCGAGTCCATGCATCAGAAAAGGCCCGAGCCCCAGCACGCCCCAGGTTTTTCCGGCCGCGTGAACCGCGATCTCCGCCGTTCCCAGCGTTCCGGCAAACGTTGCGCCCACGAGCGCGAACACGATCGCGGTCACCGCCCAGAGAGCCAGATAGCCCAAAAGCGCCTGCGCCGTCGAGCGTGACCGTGCCAGTCCGGTATTGACGAGCGCCACGCCGGCAATAGCCAGCGGCGCAAGCAGCAAAAGTGCCAGGGTGAGCGCAAAAACGGCTTCGCTCATCGCGGGCACAGGCGCGGATGTCATGGGAACCATGGGGTTCATGGGCGGCTGGCTCCGCGGGCGGGCATGTGGCCGCGCACCGCTACTACCAGGCCCATTGCCTCCACAGCCAGGCCGCACATCACAAACGCCAACCGCCGCGTGGGATCGGGAAACAGCACCAACGCGGCGAGCGTGAGTAGGAATCCGGCTGGCATCACCAGCAATCCGGCATACTTCATGTGCTTCCTCTTCCCTGAAGGGCCTTACGCGGGTGCTGTGCTGGCCGCCTTGATGGCAAAAACCCACCAGGGCCGAAACGCGAGTCCCGCGCAGTGAGATTTTGCTGAGAGCGATGGTTACACTCTCATGAATTCTACCCGTCTGAATTCTAAATGACCCGTTGCGCGAGGCTGCCGCGGCGGTTGCGGCGGTTGCGCCGATTCACACTGTGGGAGCAACGGGCGGGCCTTTATAAATTCCTTTCATGCGGCGGAAAATAATGGAATGTGCAGATTGCTACTGACCGCGCTCGCAGGCTGGTTCCGCTGATTTTCGGCATTGTTACGCTGGCCGGCGTGGCGCTGCTCTTGGTTCAGGATGCTGCTCCGCGGCTGCTTCCTGCGGGGAGTCACGAGGTTCTCGCCGCGTTTTCCCTGGCGATGATCGCCCTCGCTTACATGGTTTTTCAGTTGCTGCATCGTCGCCCTCTGGCGGAGCTGGTCAAGACCATCCTGCTGGCGGCGGCCTTTCTTTTCTGGGCGGCGAATCAGTTCTGGCCAAGCCTTCCCCAGGCATCGCTTTTCAACGACATTGCCATCGGGCTATTTGTTCTGGATGTATTTTTTGTGATCGCGGGCTGGCCAGCAGGGTCGAACGAGAGCTTACTTGATGACTGCTACGGGAGCGGCACACATCGGTGCAGTTGCGGGTGCGCCTGCTGTGATGGTTCGCCCCGTCTGCGCTAAAATCTCCTCAATGCAACCGGAACAATTTACTTATCCGCCAACCAGCGAGCCGCTGATGGAGGCCTATGAAGGCGCGTTCGAGTGCGTCTTTGTGGTACTGCATCCGTTTGTGCGCGTTCCCGCGGAGCTGGCCTGGAGCGCCACGCACGAGTATCCGGGCGACGCCGAGATCGCAGCGCGAGGCGAGAAGGTTCCGTGGACCGAAGTCGCGGCCCAAACCAGCCTGAAATCCTGCGCGCGCATCAACCAGGCGCTGCTCACATCCATCGGTTCGCTCGCCGACCACGTTGCCGACCCCGCCGGCAGCGGCGAATTGCAGCGCTTCCTCGAATCGCAGCCCATCTGGATGCCTGTCGAAGGCCGCTTCGAGCCGCTTCTCCAGCCCGACTTGCTGCACATTTTCGCGGAGGCCGGAGCGGAAGAGCTGATCTTCGTCCCTGAATTTCCAAATTCCGATCCAGTGGTGCGGCTGTCCCTTGCTGGCCTGCGCGACCAAGAGGTTCCGTTTCCCGCGCGCGGAACCCTCCTCGCCCCCGACCATTCCTTCCTCTTTACGGTCGATTGGGACAGTTTCTTCACGCTCTTCTACGGCACCCGCTCCTTCGTGGCGCGCGTTGCCGCCGGGTTGAACCTCGAAGGCTTCTTCGCCACACCCAACACGGAGCATGCCTGGTACAACTACTCCTTCGGCTGCGCTACCGTCACGCTTTCGCCGGAGCATTGGCAAACGGTGTGAGGTGTCCCGGCCCTCTGGTGCGGCGTCTGATGCATCACCTCGCAAATCTTCTGGCGTGACCGTGCCGCGACGTGATATTTTTTTCGTGAACATCCCAACTTCTGGTACACAAGCGCCAGGAGCACGGTGGTGGTTTCTCCCGAATCGCATTTGTCACAAGCGGTTTTCTTTTCAGCTGATTGCGTTGCAGTTTCCCACGCATTTTTTTCGTATTTTTTGCGCAACTCCTGTGTTGCGAGCGGCCCACGTGCGCTATATTGAAATTTCGGGCTTCCCCGCCCCTCCAGTAGAGCTTTATCGAAGAGCGTTTCTTGTACACCACCCATGTGACCGCCAGCACACGCGGCGCATGCACAACGACAGTCAAACCGGGATTCGTTCATGGCGCAAATCTTCGACCGCAGCTCCAATGCACTGGCTCGCATGAGCCTGGTGTTGACGGGGTTGATCGTCATTGCTTTGGGGGTCACGCTCGACCAACTGCAGCGCTCGCCGTGGGTCACGCGGCAAGGGCAGCGTGCGGAGCAGCCGGTTCCCTTCAGTCACAAGCACCACGTCCAGGGCCTCGGCCTGCAATGCCAGTACTGTCACACGACAGTGGAGAAGTCGAGCTACGCCGGCATTCCTCCCACGCGCACCTGCATGAACTGCCACGCGCAGATCTGGACAAATGCGCAATTACTCGAGCCCGTGCGCCAGAGCTGGGCCACAGGGCAGTCGATCCCCTGGATCAAGGTTCACGACCTTCCTGACTTCGTCTACTTCAGCCACGAGATTCACGTGAACAAGGGCATCGGCTGCGAAAGCTGCCACGGCCGCGTGGACGAGATGCCGCTGATGTACGCGCAGAACACCCTGCAAATGGAATGGTGCCTGGATTGTCACCGCAATCCGGCCAAGAATCTGCGGCCCACGAGCGAGATCTACAACATGGCCTGGGAAGGGCCGACGGAAGACCGGCCCGTGTGGTGCGCGGCCGCTGACGGTAAATCGGGCGTGCCCACCGCGCAGAGCGTGAGCTGCACGCAAAAGGATCCGGGTTCGGCTGGCTCCGAGATGGCCTCGATGATGCTGCCTCCCGCGGGCGCAAAGGGACTGACGGGTGACGTTGCCGCCGCATTGCCACCGGCTGCTCCGGCTTACCAGAAGTTCACCAGCCAGGAGGACATGGGCCACTTCCTTGAGGTTCACTACAAGATTCGCACCCCGAAGGACCTGACCAGCTGCGAGGTGTGCCACCGATGAGCAGCGAGATGAAAGAAAAAATGACTCTCGATCAGGTTCGCGCGGAGTTGAAGGGCGCGAAGGGGAAGAAGTACTGGCGCTCGCTCGATGAGCTGGCTAATACGCCGCAATTTCAGGCTGCGGTGGAGCGCGAATTTCCTTCGGCAGCGCAGGAGTGGGTCGATCCTGTTTCGCAGGCGCGGCTTCATGAAGCTGATGGGCGCGTCGATGGCGTTAGCGGGATTGGCCGGCTGCACCAAGCAACCCGACGAGCCGATTTATGGGTACGTGAGGGCGCCTGAGGATCTGGTTCTCGGCAAGCCGATGTATTTTGCCACGGCGCATCCGTTCGCGACCGGCGCCGTGCCGCTGCTGGTCAAGAGCGACGAGTTCCGTCCTATCAAAATTGATGGAAACCCCGAGCACGCCTACAATCACGGCGGCTCCGATCCCTATTCGCAAGGGACTTTGCTTGATCTTGTACGATCCCGACCGCTCGCAGCATGTCACCTATAAAGGCGAAGGCCGCGAGTGGCAGGAGTTTGCTGAAGCCTTCCGCGACAAAGTGGTCTCGACCAGGGACGGAAGCGGCATCTACTTTCTGAGCGCCACGATCACTTCGCCCACGCTGGCGCGGCAGTGGCAGGAAGTGCAGAAGGCGTATCCCAAAGCAACGCTGGTGCAGTACGATCCCGCGATTGCGGGGACGTTCCTTGAAAAAGGGCTGAATGTTCAGTACGACCTGAGCCAGGCCGACGTGATTGTCTCGCTCGACGCCGATTTTCTCTCCGGTGCGAGCTATCCGGGCTTCCACAAATTGGTGCGCGACTACGCCACGCGCCGCAAGCAGCCGGAAAACGGCATGAACCGGCTGTACTCGATCGAGAGTACGACCACAACGACCGGCATGAAAGCCGAGCATCGCCTCGGGCTGCGCGCCAGCGAGATTCCGGCGTTTGCCGCCTCATTGGCTCAGGCTCTGGGTGTTCCGGGAGTGAATGCGCCCGCGTATGCGTGGACGGCCGATCAGCAAAAGTTCCTCGCCGCGCTCGCGAAAGACCTGAAAGGCAGCGCCGGCAAGTGCGCGGTGCTTCCTGGCTTGTATCAGGACGGGTCGGTTGCGATGCTGGCGCTGGCCATCAATAACGCGCTTGGCAACGTGGGCAAGACGGTCTTTGTCAGCTCCGAGCCGGCGATTCCGCTGCCCAGCGATCAGCTGGGCGATTTCAAGGCGCTGGTTGCGGATCTCAACGCGGGCAAGGTTGATTGGCTCATTATTCTGAACGCCAACCCGTTCTACGACGCGCCTGCCGATCTGAATTTCGCAGACGCGTTTAACAAGGCCAACATAGTTGCGCACTTGGGCTCGCACTACGACGAGACCGGCCAGCAGTCGCACTGGCACATTCCCGCGGCGCATTATCTTGAGCTGTGGTCGGACGCGCGTGCTTACGACGGCACGGTTTCTGTTGTGCAGCCGATGATCGATCCGCTCTACGGTGGCCACTCGGCGCATCACGTTTTCCAGACGCTGCTCAACGAGCCGATGCTGAGCCCGTACGATGCGGTGCGCGAGACATGGAAGACGACCATCAAGGGCGATTTCGAAACCGGATGGCGCAAGGCGCTGCACGATGGCTGGATTGCCAGACACGGAATCAACGCGACCCGGCTCGTAGCGGCCCGTCCGGTAGAGCCCGACTTCGCGTTTCACGGAATGATCCCCACGCCCACGCCCAAGGATTCAATCGAAGTCATCTTCCGTCCCGATCCGAACGTCTACGACGGGCGCTGGGCCAACGTGGGCTGGCTGCAGGAGCTGCCCAAGCCGGTCACGAGCCTGAGCTGGGATAATGCCGCCATCGTATCCGGGGACACGCTCAGCAAGTGGAACCTCGAAGAAGACGACATTATCGAAATCAGCGTGGGCAACGGCCGCGTCAAGGCGCCGGTCATGGTTGCTCCCGGTCATCCCGATAATTCCATCACCGTCTATCTGGGCTACGGCCGCGAGGTGGGCCGCGTGGCTGGCGGCGCAGGCTTTAATGCCCGCTGATACACCGCGTGGGCGCGCAGGGCGTTTCCAGCAGGTGCGGGAAGTCCATGTTGCTGCCGACGTAGAAGGAGCCGATGTCGGCCTGGTTCTGGGCCTCGGCGATGCCCTCGTGGGTCAGGTGCGAGGCCTTCTTGTCGCGCTCCACCTCGTAATACTGCGTGTTCTGTCGCGGGCCTCCTCCAGCGCCGGCAGCGCTGTCATGCAGCTTCTTCATCTCGTCGCGCATGGCGGGAATTTCGTCCTTGTCGCGGGCGTTGCGGATGTCGCCCTCCAGACCCTTGATGCGGGTGATGGTCTGCTCGACCGCTCGTCGGCGGCGTCCCAGTCGCGCTGCGCTGCATCAGGTGGCGGGCCACCGCGTCGGCCTGCGGTAGCGGCGCGTCGTCGTGGGCCGGGCCGGAGATGATCAGCGGCGTGCGGGCCTCGTCGATCAGGATGAGTCCACCTCGTCCACGATGGCGAAGTCCAGCGGGCCCTGCACCTGCTCGGCCACGCTGAGCTTCATGTTGTCGCGCAGGTAGTCGAAGCCGAACTCGCTGTTGGTGCCGTAGGTCGACGTCGCACTCGTAGGCCTGCCTGCGGCTGCTCGTTGGTCCATGTCTGGGCTGGATGAAGCCCGACGGTCATGCCCAGCAGGCTCGAACGCCGGGCGCACCACTCGGCGTCGCGCTGCACCAGGTAATCGTTGACCGTGACGACGTGGCAGTGCATGCCCTCCAGGCACGGCCAGGTAAGCACGGCCAGCGGTGCCGACGATGGTCTTGCCTTCGCCGGTGGCCATCTCGGCGATCTTGCCCTCGTAGAGCACCATGCCGCCGATGAGCTGCACGTCGAACGGCCGGGCGCGGAAGGGCGGCCGGCTCTTCGGGATGCAGTTGTGCACGGCCTGGTAGATGGCCACCGGCACCTCCACCTGCATCCAGCCGGGGACCGGCTCGGCCCCACCGGGGACCTCGACCGGCGCCGTTGTTTGATGCTCTGCCTGGTGCGGCAGAACTCGCGGACCGGGGCCGGCAATTTGGCCGGGTCGAAATGCTCCGCCGGATTGAAGATGTTGCGAATGCCTACCGACCGGTCCATCGCCTCGTGGCGCCACTGCCAGGGCCTCGGCACGCACCTCCACAATGCTCGCGCGATCCGCCACGTGCTGTGCGCAACTCCGCCGTCCTTGCCACAAGCTGGCTATCCGTCAACGGGCGGATCGTTTCTTCCAGGGCATTGATCCCCACCACCCGTGCCGGTAACTCTTCACCATCCTCGCCGCCGACCCAAAAACCTTGGTAACCGTCTTGCTGATTGCTGCAATGACCATGGGAAACACTCTTTTATGAATCCGGCCGTGGCCGGACACTCTTGTAGGTCGGGGCCTGCCCCGACAATTCCTTCATACACGTTTCTTGTTTGTACGCTCCAACGATCGGCCTGGCCTGCCCAATGCCTTCCACCACGCGCTGTGCCAATCAAACAAATCCGGGCCGTTTGGCCTACCTGCGCCCTGATAAATGCTAGCGGAGTCCGCAGCGGTGTCTTAGATAATTGCCGGGGGCGGAAGGTCGGTTAATACGTGCCCGCACCGCCGCCATCCGCGGCCGGTACGAAAGCGTCAACGCCGCGCCGCCCCAGCCGCCGGGCACCGCCATCAACTGCATTATCCCGGCGCCGGACAGGGCACGCGCCCGCATGCACCCACGGCCGGGCCGCACTTCCGGCACCCACCGGCCACGTAAACTCGGAGAGCTTACCTGCGGCACCGCCTGGCTAAGCCGATCCATCAGGTTCCGGATCGGCGCGTACACCCCCCTGCGCGGCTCGCCCTGCGGATCGCCGCTCCCGGCCGCCATCGCCACCGACCCCTGGTCCTAGCAGGCGGTACAGACCGCCACTGCCGCGGCCATCAGGATCGTCGAAGGATTGGCTCCAGAGGTCTTCCGCATAGGTAAATGATTATTCCACACCCACCAGCCCTTCCGGGCAGTGCCCGTGGTGCCAGTGCCGTCATCGGCGGAATCCGCAGTGCCGCCAGTGCCCTCACTGGCGGAATCCGGTGAAGGCGAGCCAGACCCCGCGCGCCGGGACACCGGCGGCACTTCCAGCCGCATCGACGCACACCTCGCCGGACCCCTTCCGTGGTGAACCCTGACTTTGGAGCTTTTGGCATCCCTCATCGTGCACCTCACCGGTACGGGTCAATGGGTCGCCTATGGAACTCCCGCCCGACCGTCATTTTCTTCGTTTTCCGCCGAATTCTTCCATAGTGTGCCGTTGGGCCATGCCTTGCCTTTTCCGGCCCATCGGTGCTCGGTTCGGTCATCATTTCGTTGCCCCTGCCGCCACCTCCAACCACCCCGGCAACAGTGCCTACCAGCTTCATCGGTCAAGCTCGCGGCCGCCAAGGGGCAGGCGGGCGCGACGGACATCGTTCTCGACGTGGTGCTGTTCGCCGTTTCCTCGAACGCCGACCAGTCAAGCGGACAAATGACCATACAATATTTCTTTCCCGGCCACGCCGACGCCGAAATCAACGTCAGCGACAGTACCGGCAAGATCGTACGTACGGTGTTCGACCGGTCGCATGCGAGCGGCATGCGGTCGTTTAAGTGGAACGGCGCCGACAACAAAGGCAAGGCGCTGGCGGCGGGAAGGTACGCGTGCAAGATAAAATGCGGTAATTTGCTTTCAATACGCTCCTTGGTTTGGAAGGGCGACGAAAAGGAATAACGGCCGCCCTAAAACCCAAGGTGTTAGGGCGCCGTGGCCTTTTCAAGCATAAAAAGGTAGGACAGCGCCTCTTCCCTGTTTTCTCCGCACATTTCTTTGGAAGGTTTCAGGCCCGCGCAAACGGCAGGGCGCTTTGGCAAGTGGTAGATTGCGCAGGTGAAATCGGGGGTCAATTGGACGCACGGCTCACCCGCGGGTTTTCCCGAAGGCATTCCGGGAACCGCCGACGAAAGCGATGGGGCGATGCAGCAAGCGCCGCATCCGGGGCGGCAATCCATTGATAAGGCGTCCTTATGGGCCACGGGGTAACGGTCGTCGTATCAATATACTCCATGCAAAAAGTATGCGGTAATCGGCCGAAAATTCATTATATTAAGAGTATTCTATGAAACCTATTTTCGAATACCTCGATTTCCGGCAGTATCTTAAAGATTATTATCTTGAAAAGAAACGGACGTCGAAATTTTCGTTCCGGGAATTTTCCCGCATGGCGGGGTTCACTTCGCCGGTGTTCATAAAGCTTGTTATCGAGGGAAAGTCCAACCTCAGAAGCTCAAGCATCGCCAAACTTTCGCGGGCCATGGGGCTTGTCAAGACCGAAAAGTCGTTCTTTGAGAATTTAGTGTTTTTCGAGCAGGCCAAGAATATCGACGAAAAAATGAAGTATCTCGAAAAGCTCAAAAAATCCACGTCGACCTTAAAATCCTATACGTTGACCGACGAGCATTTCGAGTACTTCAGCCAATGGTATCACGCGGTTGTCAAGGAATTGCTCAACTCAATGGAATTTACGGGAGATTTCGGCGCGCTTGCCGCCATGGTCCACCCGCCCGTCAAGGTGGCGGAGGTCGAGGAGTCGGTGGCGCTTCTTAAGAGGCTCGGCCTGGTGCAGTGGGACGGGCGGGGGCCGCTGACGGTCACCCGGCAATTCATTTCGACGGCGGGCATTTCGATGCAGGCGCTCGCCGTGAAAAACGTGCAGCGAAGAATGGCGCAGCTTGCCGCCGATTCGCTCGACTCGGTGCCTCCCGAGGAGCGGGACATATCGGGGGTTTCGATCGGGATTTCGGAGGAAGGGTTCAACAAAGCTCGGGAAGAGCTGGCCCGGTGCAGGCAGCGGCTTTTGGAAATCGCCTCGCAGGACGCGCTCAGCGACCGGGTATACCGGGTGAATCTGCATCTTTTTCCCCTCAGCGCCGTTATTCCGGTCGAGCTCAGGGTTTCCAGTAAGCGGGTTTTGCCATGAAACACGCAACGACGATTACAATCAGTTTCCTTGTTTGCGCGGTTGTAGCGCTATCGGTCGTTGTCGGTTGCGGCAAATTATCGGTGGTCGGCGGCGGCACCGAAGACATCAACGCCAAAACCGTCGCGGGGGTTATAGTGTCTTCAATCGGAAAACCAGCGCCCCAAACCACGGTTCGGCTTTTTCATTCCCGTTATAATCCGGTGACGGATTCGCTTTTTGCCGATGCGTTGATCGATACGACCGACATTAAAGGCGCGTACCGTTTCGGTAAACTCGACACGGGGACCTATTCGCTGCAAGCCGTGCAAAACCACGATCGAACGCGGCTCTTGATTGAAAACATCCGCGTTTCCTCGGACAGTTTTTCCAACCTTTCCGCGGCCGAATTGCAAAAACCCGGTTCAATTAAAATTCTGCTTCCCGTTAACGCCGATTCTCAGGGCGGCTACGTTTACATTCCCGGAACAAACATTAAAAGTTTCGTACAAAATAAAAGCGGGTTCGCGCAAATCGATTCGGTGCCCGCCGGAACAATAAGCGCGCTGTATTACGGCTCTCACAACATTGCTCCCTACGGCATCTGCTCCAATATAACGGTATTATCGGGGGACAGCGCGACCTTTTCAAGCGGACCTTGGGCGCATTCAATGAAACTCATTCTTAACACGTCGGCTTCGGGGGCCAACATCGCCGGAAATGTCTTTGGTTTTCCCGTTCTTATTCGCTTCGAGCAATCCGCTTCGGCATTCGATTTTTCGCAGGCCCAAAGCGGCGGAAGCGATCTTCGGTTTATAAAATCGGACAATTCACTGCTCAACTATGAAATAGAGAATTGGGACTCGGTGCATGGGCAAGCGGCTGTGTGGGTAAACGTGGATACGATTTTTGGCAATAACGCTACGCAGTATATTACGATGTGTTGGGGGAACCCGCTGGCGACCGCGGACATTGCCGGCGGCGCGGCGGTGTTCGACACCGCCGATAAATTTTCGGGAGTTTGGCATTTAAATGAAAACCCCGCTCAAGGTCAAAATTCGGTTTTAGACCGCACGGTCAATAAATTCAACGCTTCTCCCAATGGAGGTATGAATGCCGCAAACAGCGTTGACGGCATTATCGGAAAAGCAATGCATTTCAACGGCATCGGCGAGTATTTGATCATAAAGCGTCCGGTCCAGGACGATTTTTCAATAGGTTTTTGGATGAAAGCGGATTCTCTAAGTCCCGTGGGAACGCAGTGGTGGCAGGGCGACGGTTTGGTTGACGGCGACGTCAATGCTAGTGAGCCGCAGGACGATTTCGGCGTAACCTATCTCAATAATAAACCCGTGTTCGGGACCTGCTGTGCCGACACGACCTTGCAGGCCGCTAGCGCGGTCAACGATGCGAAATGGCATTATATCGCGGTCACGCGCAATAGAGCGAGCGGCCTTAAAACGATTTTCGTCGACGGAAAAAGCGCGGGTGTTCAGACCGGAACTACGAACTCGCTGACAGGGCCCGATTCGCTATGTTTTGCCAAAGTGCTGGCCAATGTTACGTATTTCAAAGGGTTTTTGGATGAAATACAAATTTCCGACGTTGCCCGGTCCTCGGACTGGATACAGCTTTGCTACATGAATCAAAAGCAGCAAGACGCCCTCGTTATTTTCCAATCCAACCTGCCTTAGGGCAGATAAATCTTTGAGTTAAATTCCTCGAAGTTGCTTCGGTTTTAACTCACCTCTCCTCGCGGGTTCTCCCGCAGGTTTCCCCTCTTTTTTTCTCTCGTATCATTCGAACAATTTAAATGTATCATAACTTCAAACTAAATAAAAATATTTTGGTTTATATTATATTCATATCTACAACAATATAAACATGTTATAAATTATTAAAATAAATATTAAGTATCATAATTAAAAAAATAATAGGCATTAAAAATAAAATTCATTATATTATTCGCTATACCATGAAACCCATTTTTGAATACATCGATTACCGGCTCTACCTTAAAGATTATTACCTTGAAAAGAAACGGGCGTCCAAGTTTTCTTTCAGGGAATTTTCAAGGATGGCCGGGTTCACCTCGCCGGTGTTCATAAAGCTTGTCATTGAGGGAAAGTCGAACCTCGGAAGTTCGAGCATCGTGAAACTATCCCGGGCCTTGGGACTGGTTAAAACCGAAAAGGCGTTTTTCGAGAACCTGGTTTTTTTCGATCAAGCGAAAAACATCGACGAAAAGATGAAGTTTCTCGAAAAACTAAAAAAATCAACCTCGACCTTTAAATCCTATATCTTGACAGACGAACATTTTGAGTATTTCAGCCGATGGTATCATGCGGTGGTCAAGGAATTGCTCGATGTGGCCGAGTTCAGCGGCGACTTTGCTGCCTTGGCGGGCATGGTATACCCTTCCATCAAGGTTTCGGAAGCCGAGGAGTCGGTGGAACTCCTTCGGCGGCTCGGTCTGATTGAATGGGACGGGCAGGGGCCGCTTACGGTCAAGCGGCAATTCATTTCAACCGCGGGTATTTCGATGCAGGCGCTTGCGGTGAAAAACGTACAGCGGAAAATGGCCTATTTGGCCGCCGACGCCATCGACGGCGTCGCGGCGCAGGAGCGCGATATTTCAGGTGTTTCCATCGGAATTTCGCCGGAAGGTTTCCGTATTGTCCGGGAAGAACTGGCGCGGTGCAGGCAGCGGCTCTTGGAAATCGCGGAGAAGGACCCTTACGGCAACCGGGTATACCGGGTAAACTTGCATCTTTTTCCGCTGAGCGCGCCGATAGCGCCTCGGCAAAGAAAATTAAACAAGTAGGTTTCCATGAAAATATCCGCCGTTCTTTTTAAAATCGTCGCTTCCGGGTGTATGGCGCTTTTACTCGTTGCGGCAGTTCGCTGTTCCAGGCTGTCGGTTTCAGGGGGCGGCACGGAAGACGTCAATGCACGGGCCATTGTGGGGGTCATTACCTCCTCAAGCGGCCTACCGGCGGCCGGGACTGAGGTCCGCCTATTTCCTTCCGGGTATAATCCCATGACGGATTCGCTTCTGTCTAAAACATATTCCGACACGACCGATAAAAACGGAGCGTATCGTTTTAACAAATTGGACTCCGGGAGTTATTCGCTGCAAGCCGTGGGCATAATCGACCGGACAAGGCTTCTTATTGAAAACATCAAGGTGTCCCCCGACAGCTTCTCCGGCGTTACGGCCGCCCGCCTGCAAAAGCCCGGCGCCATTAAAATCATGCTGCCCGATAATATCGATCCGCAATCGGGCTATGTATACGTTCCCGGTTCAAACATCAAAACCTTCGTCCACGCCGGCGGGTGTATTGAAATCGATTCGGTTCCGGCCGGCGCCGTAAGCGCCGTGTATTATGGAGCGCGAAACACGGCGCCCTTCGGCATCGGCGCCGATATAGCGGTCCAGCCGGGAGACAGCGCCGCGTTTTCCAGCGGTCCATGGGTGCATTCCATAAAAGTTCATTTCAACACCACGGGCTCGGGGGCGAATATTTCGGGGAACATTTGCGGATTTCCCGTGTTGGTTAGATTGACGAAGTCGATATTCGATTTTTCGCAGGCGCAAAGCGGCGGCGCGGACGTCCGGTTTCTTAAATCCGATAATACGTTTCTTCCTTATGAAATAGAAGGATGGGACATAACTTCGGGCCGGGCAGAGATATGGGTAGGCGTCGATACGATTTTCGGCAATTCAGTCGCCCAATACATCACGATGTGCTGGGGAAATCCCCAGGCGGCCCCGAATTCGAGCGGTGTGTCCGTTTTCGATACCGCCAAAGGTTTTGCGGGCGTGTGGCATCTCGATAAAGGCTTCAGCGATGCGACGGTAAATAATAATTCAGGCGTCAATTACGGCACGGTCGATACGGTCGGCATTATCGGGGACTCAAGAAAATTTAACGGGTCCGATTCAATCCAAATTCCCGGATTAATGGGCTCGCCCGCAAACCTCAGCTTAAGCGCCTGGGCGCGCATGGATTCCAACGGCGGAAGCGGCGGGGAAGTCCTTTCCATCGGCGATGCGGCGTCGTTTCGCATTGACGATACGCGGCCCGGTTTTGGGGTGGAAGGTTGTTTCCATCTCTATAACAACGATACGGGATTCAGCAACATTCCTTCGGGCGTGAGCCTGGCGAAAACCGGATGGCACTATATCGTGTTGACATTCAACAATACCGGCTTGATGCAGACGCTCTACATCGATGCAACGCGCTATGGCCCGACGGCTGGCGTGGGGGGAATCAACTATTCGGGCGTTGGAGCGAATACGCTCATTGGAAAACACGGAAACGGCAAGAACGACTACAATTTCATCGGTTGCGTAGAAGAAGCGCGCGTCAATAAAACCGCGCTTTCGGCGGATTGGATAACGCTGTGTTATATGAACCAGAAGCCCCAAGACGTCTTCGTGACCGTTGGGCCTTAGTCTCTGTAGCTGAATTATCTACGTTTTTTACGTAGATAATTCCTGCATACAGAGACTTATCTGCCCTAAGGCAGGTTAGGTTCTGTAGCTGAATTATCTACGTTTTTTACGTAGATAATTCCTGCATACAGAGACTTATCCACCTTGTGGGTTAATAGAACGGAAGAAAGGAACATGCTCATGCAGAAACAAAGCGAGGCTTTTTGGGTCCCGCCTCTTGCCGATAAAGGACACGTCGCTACCGCCCATGTTTGGGACGACATGAAGAGCGTTCAAAAGGAAACCGGCGGCCTGCGGGTGTTTGAAAATTCGGCCCGGTTCTGGGACTCTTTGGAAGTGGTGCTCATAAGCATTCGCCATAAGCCCGCCGCAGTCAGGTTTTTATTTCCCCGGTCGGCAAAGTCTTTAGAGGTAAAGATCCACGATATGCGGGGAAAAATCGTCAGGGGCTTTAAAGTGTCGTCTTTGTGGGGCGGGGCTAATAATCTTAAATGGGACGGCATGGACAACGACGGGGCGGCGGTCTTGCCGGGGAATTATGTTGTCAAGGCTGCGTCCCATAACTTCGAGCAGTCTATCAGGATCGTCATTGAATAATAAACCACTTAAAGGAGGCGGGTTTGATGAAAAAAATATTGTTCTTTGCTGGTGTTGTTCTGTGTTGTGCTCGATTTACCGCCACGGCGGACATTATTTCGGGCGTTGTAACGGACTCGGCCACCGGAAAGCCCTTGGCGCATGCGCGCGTCTATACGGATTCAACGCATAAGGTATACACGGATTCTCTGGGGAATTTTTCATTCAATACCGACGGAAGCGTGGGCATTATGGGGCCCAACGCGCAGTCGGCGAAACATGTTTCCTGGGAGCCGAATTCGGGGTCGTTTTATGTGACGGGAAATTCGGGCGCAATCGGCGTTCAAATCAGAAACGTGCAAGGCGCCGTGGTCGGGAAGTTTTCGTCGGGGAATTTAAGCGCCGATTCCCGCATTTCGCTGGCGTCTTTACCAAGGGGAATCTATATGGCCTCCGTTACCGTTGGCGGGAGGACCGCGGTAGTGAAGATCATGAACGTTTGCGGGCCCGCTATGGCTAACATCCAAGCGTCTTCCCGATTAAACGCGCCCGCGCTTGCCAAGCTTTCGGCGGTAAAGGCAACCACCGTGCTTAATTTCCATAAGCTGGCGCACTATGATGTTTCCAGGACCGTTACCGGCCCGCAAACCGGACTCGCGATAAAGCTGCAGGAAAATTTTACCGATTCCCGCTATGACTATTTGTGGGCCGGCGACGAACACCTCCATCCACATGAACTTTCGGCATGCCCGCATTACAAAAAGCGGGACCATGCTCTGTGCGCACATGGATTGGGGAAGGATATGCGAATACGATACGTCGACCATGAAGCTTTTATGGGCCGATTCGACGAACGTTGGCGGCAATCCCTGGTCGGTCGTGTTGCTGCATAACGGCAATATCCTGGTTGGGGGCAACGGCAGCGGATGGGTGCGCGAACTGACCCGGACGCACCAGCTCGTTATGGACATCAAAATCAGCGCTCTTGCCGGCGTTACTTCCACCGGAAACATCCAGGAAGTTTCCCGACTGTCAAACGGCAATACGATCGCCAGTTCCAATGGAGGAAATCCCGGAATTATGGAGATCAATCAAACCGGGCCCACCACCGGAAAGATCGTTTGGAAACCGACGCTCAATTTGGGTATCGGCACCGATTTTCAGGTTTTAGATCCCGACGAAGGCGTTCCCGAGAATCCGGGAGATCTGGAGCGGTAAAAAACTATTGAATACTTTAAGCCCTTTGTCCCTAAGGAGTTTTTATGAAACAAAATAATCGGTCAAATAGAATATTATTTGTTAACGTATTGCTCTGTGCAACCTTTTTTTGCGCCTATGCGCAGGACACCATTCCCCGCACGGGGCTCAAGCTCTGGGTAAGCGCCGACAGTGTTCAAATGAGCGGAACCGAAGTGGCCAAACTCTACGATTTAAGTGGGAACAATAATTCGCCGACCCATAGCACCGATCAAGGTATCGTCATGACCGTTCCGACCATCGTTAAAAATGCGAACAAGTATAACGGTCACGCGGTTATGCATTTTTCGGGAAGTTATACCGGGTTCGGCTTCACCCGGATTACGGGCATCAGATCGGTTTTCGCGGTTTTATTCAAGGACTCGACTTCATGCGAGATTAACGGTGCGTATGAGACGCCCGGAGCATGCTGCACCATTTCACCCAAATTTTGGCTGGGGGACGTCGATGGCACGACCAATTTTCACGCGGACCACGGCTGCTTCATTTTCAGGAATGACATGGGCGAAGTTTCCCCCTGCGTGGCCCAGACCGGTTTCGTAACGATTAATGGCGGAGCGAAAATAGCCCAACCCGCGCTTACCTTCATGCCTTTTCACCTTGGAGTCCTCACCGTTCTCGCATCGTGCGGCGTGCAGGCAAGCGTCATAGGGCGCGACCGTACCATGACGGACCGTTCGTTTCAGGGCGACATCGCGGAAATTCTTATTTACACTTCGGTAATCGATACCACGACCGCCAAGAACATCGCGAATTATTTGATGGGAAAGTATGGTATCAACGGACATACGCCGGTCACGCCGAAAAGCGGTTTTCTTAGTCAACGGGAAGTCTCTCCAGTGGTTTCTATTTCACGAACAACCGCTCACGGCATGATGCTTGCCTTGACCGGGGCCGGGAACTATTCGCTCAACATCGCTAATACCATGGGGCGGACCGTGCTTCGGAAAAACGGCATGGCCCCGGATGCGATCGCTCTAAAGGCGTCTGAGCTTCCTAATGGGTTTTATTATGTGACCGGAAGCGTTAAAAATTCACCAATACATCAAAACATGGCGGTTATTTGGTAAAAGTCTCCACCAATCACCTGAAAAAGGACTTTTACCTCAACCATTTTCCTCATTACTTTAACGATAATGTATGTTATATTATTTGTAAACATTTTAACCCGAAGGCCTTTTTATGAAAAGAAAAGTATTCGTTTTAACGGCAGTGGCGTTTTTAGGTGTAACCGGATTTGCTCGGCAAGGAACCCTTGCAGCCGCTTCGGCGAACGGAGGGATGCGGATTCTTGCAAAAGAAACCGCCGCAATCCCGGCAACCCGATACGCGGGTATGAAAAAAATAGCCACGGGGGGCCAGAATTATTTGATGGGGTTCGCGACGGGAGCGGACAATTCATGGTCATGCGTCATGGGGCAGCATGAAGTCACCTTTACGCATGATATTTACATCGACACTACTTTGGTGACGCAGACGGATTTTAATGCGCTCATGGGTTTTAACCCATCGGGAAATAAAAGCGGTACGGTAGGACTTCCGGTCGATCAGGAAACGTGGTACGACGCCGTGGTATTCCGATAATTCCGGCGGGCAAACGCACCCGGTGGCGCAAAAGAAACCTAATTCTTTAGGATTATACGATATGACGGGCAATTGCTTCCAGTGGGCCGGCGATTGGGACTCAACCTATCTGGTCAAGGACCAAACCGATCCGCGCGGGCCGATGAATGGAACATTGAAAGATTGCGGTCCGGTTAACGCCCCCATGATCGCGCGGTGCGCGGGCGGCGGCTCCTTTAGTAGCGACGCCTCGGCGCATGAGCGAATCCGCTACCATTTTAAGTGGACGCCTAATGGCACCGGAAGTTACATAAGAGAACTCGGCTTTAGATGCGTGGCCACGATCATGAGCACTCCCGATATCGAAAAAAGCAATTCGCCGAAAATGTCGGTCGGTTACAATCTTGGCAAAATCGTACGTTTGGCGTCCGGCGACATTCAACTGAATTTCCGGACCGCCTCCGTTTCTCCGGTGCGTATTGCTTGCTATAATGCGCTTGGAACGCTTATCGGCTCGGCCGTAATTTCAGATCCTTGCGCGGGGGTTAATGTATTCGTCGTTAAAAGCCGTTTGTCAAGCGGCATGAATTTTATCAGGTTGACGCAAGGCGTTACAACGGCAATGGGAAAAATATTAATTGCAAACAAATAACTATTGAATTGTTTTATGTAGGATTTTATAAATAAAAAGGATGCCAATAAAAATGATTTGCAAATCGTAACCATTAATCGTAAGGGGAGGGGCTATGAAGATAAAATCGTTGAATGATAGTTTTTGTGACATGGCGCTTATCGCCATAGTTTGCTGCTCGTTTGCATTTGGGTCGTCGCTCGAAACGACTGCCGCATGGCAAGTGTCCGGCAAGGTGACCGACGTTCATGGAACCGCGATCGGCGGCGCGCAAGTTTGTCCTCAAGGAAGCGCCACCGGTTGTGTAACCACGGCGACGAACGGAACGTTCACTATCAGCGGTAACAGCGTGGGCGTGCGGCTCGATCCCTCGGCGCAACCTTCCGACAAGGCCGTCACCTTGGCTGTCCGCAATGGAAAACTGTTCCTGGATACTCCCGGCGCTCTCACCGGAAAGCTGGAACTATTCGACGCAAGCGGCGTAAAATTGGCTCTTGTCAAAAGTGTCTCCCTGTTCCAGGGCGAAAACCGCATTGATGCGCCGACAGCGCGATTGGGCGCGACCATGCTGCTTTTGCGACTTTCGTGCGGCCCCATGGAAGCTACTTGGAAAATCGTTCTGGGCGGGACCGGCGCTTTATCCGCCGTGGGAAACGTCGACCAGCCGCAAGCGCTGCGTAAAGTGACCGCGACTTCCTTCCCGGTCATCACGGCAAGTAAGACCGGGTATACGTCCCGCAATTATTACGCCACCAGCGCCGCGGACGCGCAGGCATGGGTCCTTCTTGCGGCCACGGGAGACGACAGCACCTATAAGTTTCAAGGAACGAGTTATCCGGCCACCGCCATCCCGCCGAATGTTTTGTTCGGTCAGGCCAATAATTCCTCGTGCCCCACGGCTTATGCGGGGAAAAAAGTGGGGGAACTTCTCGGTTACGGCGTCAGCAATTGTTGCGGCGCGATAACGTTCAATAATATTTACGCACCAAAGGATTCCACCTACCTCATTACCTTCAGCTATATGTGCGCGGGCGGCGACAATGACGGCGATGCCAATTGCGGCGGTACGCTTGGCACTAATGGCGGGCTTGGGTGTCGGCCGATACAATTCGTGATCAACGGCGATTCCGACAAAGTCGTATTTCAGACGCCGTGCTACGCGAACACCAACTGGTGTCTTGAACATTTTGATTCGACGTCCATACCGCTCAAGGCAGGGTTGAACAGCATTCATCTATGGAGCGCTACTAGCGACTTGCCTGATCTGAGCCGGATAATTATCAAAGACGGAAGAGCGTATTAGTCTCTGTATCTGAATTATATACGCGTAGTTCGGCACGCGATTTGCAAGGGTTAGAGGTTTACGCTCAAGGTAAATTCAAGACCCTACTCAAGAAAGGAGTGGAATAAGCCATGAAATTTAACCGGCATTTAATTACGGTTGCGGCGCTTTTTACCGTATTTTCGGAAACAGGGGCCATTGATGTTACCAAGTGTCAATACGACCTCGCTTGTACCGGCGCGAACACTTCGGAGACGGTTTTAACACCGAATAACGTAAACGCTTTGACGTTCGGTAAACTTTTTATGAAACCAGTCGACGGGCAGGTTTATGCCCAGCCGCTCTATCTCCAGAATTTTACCATCGGCGGCGGCGTCCATAACGTCGTTTTTATTTGCACGGAGCATAACAGCATTTACGCGTTTGACGCCGATAACGCGGCCGCGGCCGCTTTTTGGCACCGAACGCTGCCCACGCCCGTGACGAGCGTTTTCTCCTGTCAAGACCTTGTTCCTGAAGTGGGCATTACCGCCACCCCGGTCATCGACCGGACCGCCGGGGCCCTTTATGTGGAGTCGTCATCCCTTGAGAGTGGAACGTACTATAATAAACTCTATGCCGTTAATCTCACAACCGGCAATGACTTGGTTTCGCCGGTCGCC
>CAVSQE010000034.1:0-279055 GCA_963729915.1 uncultured Acidobacteriota bacterium
TTATGCATACCTTGACAACCAGTCATCTGCTCACCTTCGGCACGGCCAACGTGGCCCTCATTGAATTTGTGAGGCTGGTACTTGGCCGCGCACGTTCGCGCACTCTTCTCTTCCTTGAGGCCGCATCTTTTCTCGCGGCATTCGGACCGCTCAGTACCGTCTCCGGCATCGGCAACAGCATTCACCTTGGTTTCTTTGCCTATTATTTGGCCACCCTCACCGTCGATATCCTACTGCTGGTGCTTTTAGTCCGTGGCTGGATTGAGGGGAATCGCGAGGCACGCATCCTGCTGCCGGCCATTGTGGTCTACAGCGTGGCCCAATGGTACGGCTTTCTTCGTTCTCTGGTTTTCTATATCCATCTGGTTCATGCCCTGTGGCCGTTTTTTTCCCTGCCCGTCGGGACCTACTCGTTTACCGCGGCCGACATTGGCTACTTTGTCTTTTACGTCACCTTGCTGCTTTTCCTGGTGCTGCGCACCGTGAGCATCGCGCGCGAACGTGCCCACGCCGCGGCCGAACTGGAAGCCGCGCGCACCACGCAGCAGTTGCTCCTCGCCCGCTCCTCGCAGTCCACGCCCGGCTTCAAGGTTGAAACCGTCTACTATCCGGCAAGCGAGGTCGGCGGCGATTTCTTTCTCGTCTCTCCAGCCGCTGACGGATCGCTGATGGCGATTGTCGGCGATGTCAGTGGCAAGGGCATCATCGCAGCTATGCGCGTAGCTATGATCGTCGGCGTGTTGCGCCGCAATCTGAACCAGGCGCTGTTTATGAAGGGCGAGGCGGGATTCACCACAGCATGCTGCGTGCGCATCGATCGCGACGGCCTCTGCACCATGGCTAACGCGGGCCACCTTGCGCCCTACATCGATGGCAAAGAGATGGCCGTGCCGCCCTCGCTGCCGCTGGGCATCACGCAAGATGCGCAGTTCGAGGAAGTGACCGTGAAGCTCGCGCCCGGCCAGTCTCTCGTGTTGCTCTCCGATGGAGTGGTCGAAGCACGCAATGCTCAGGGCGAACTATTCGGCTTCGAGCGCAGTGCCGCCATATCAACCCAATCCGCCAAAAAGATCGCCCAGACCGCCCAGGCCCATGGCCAAGAGGACGACATCACCGTCCTCACTCTGACGTTTGCTCCGGCGGAGGTGTTGCATGCGTAACTTCGCGATCGTTACAGCTCTGCCAAAATCCCTTGAAACTGCAGCAGAAATGGAAGAAACTGGTGCTGCCTCTCTTTGCCCGCCGATTCTTACTGGTTTCATTCTCAAGCAGTTTGACTTCCCTTTTTTCTGGACAACTCAATGAATTGATGTACCGCGCCGGGCACGGCTGGGCTTCCTGTTCGCTTGCACGCTTCACCAGCCGCTTGCTGCTGAATCCGGCAGTGCCGTTCATCGTTTCGCTGCGCAAGGAGCAGCCGTCATGCAATCGACGAGCAAGGTCACGCAAGGCGCCGCGGATTCCCCGGCATCCGCTTCGCATCCACCGATCGGCCACTATCGCGTAACCGCCCCAATCGGCAAAGGCGGCATGGGCGAGGTGTGGCAGGCGACCGACACCAAGCTGGGCCGCGAAGTGGCCATCAAACTGTTGCCGCCGGTCTTCACCAGCGATCCCGTCCGCCTGGCGCGCTTCAAGCGTGAGGCCCAGCTGCTGGCTTCGCTCAATCATCCCGGTATTGCGGCGATTTACGGAATCGAAGAAAACACCGAAAACGGCGCGCCCGCACTGGTGATGGAACTGGTGGAGGGCCCCACGCTCGGCGAGCTTATCGCAGGGGACCCGATCGCCATCGACGAGGCGCTGCACATCCTGCGCCAGATTGCCGAGGCGCTCGAATACGCGCATGAACGCGGCGTCGTGCACCGCGACCTGAAGCCAGCCAATATCAAGATCACGCCCCAGGGCCAGGTGAAAGTCCTCGACTTCGGGCTGGCCAAGGCGATGGCGCCCGATGAGGCGTCAGGGAACATTTCCAACTCACCCACGTTGAGCCTGGCTATGACGGAGGCGGGCCTTCTGCTGGGCACGGCCGTCTACATGTCGCCGGAGCAGGCCAAGGCCAAGCCCGCGGACCGCAGGGCCGACATCTGGGCATTCGGCTGCGTCGCCTTCGAGATGCTCACCCGGCAAAAGGCCTTCGATGGCGAAACCGTTTCCGACATTCTGGCCGCGGTCATCATGAGCGAACCCGAGTGGAGTGCTCTGCCAGCTTCCACTCCGGCTTCCATCCAGCGCCTGCTTCGCCGCTGCCTCAAGAAGGACCTGCGCCAACGCCTGCAGGCCGTCGGCGACGCGCGCATTGCCATTGAAGAAACGCTGGCTGGCGGCGCGGAGGTTAGCTTATCCGGCGAAATCGCGGCGGGCCAGCCGGGCATGGGCGGCAAGAAAACGCTCCTGCGCCGCGCCCTGCCCTGGGTGCTGGGCGGCATCGCCGTTTTATCTGCCGCCGTCGCCGCGTGGGTTCTGCTTCAGCCCAGGCCGCAGCCCGGCGTCGTCCGCTTTCCCGTCCCGCCGCCTGAAAACGCGGAGTTCCTTGCTGGCGGCGAGATGAGCGTTTCACCCGACGGCCGCAACCTGGTCTTCGTCACCTCGGCCGGGGCGAGCATGCCCCAGACTCTCTGGTTGCGTCCGCTCGACAGCCTCACGGCCCATCAGATTCCCGGAACGGAAGGCGCAGGGGGGCCGTTCTGGTCGCCCGACAGTCAGCAGATCGGGTTTGTTGCAAGCGGGAAACTCGAAAAAATTGCAGTCACGGGTGGTGCGCCGCAGGTGCTGTGCGAAGAAGGTGGCGGCGGTGCAACCTGGAACCGCGAGGGCGTCATCCTCTTTTCGAGCCACGGCAGTCTTAACCGCGTGCCCGACACCGGCGGTGCGCCTACACTCGTGTTCGCTCCCGACCCGGCGCAGCACGAAACCGCTGTTATCTTTCCCCAGTTTCTTCCCGATGGCCGGCACTTCCTTTTTCTGACAGTCGAGACCATCTCCAACCGGCTGTCGCTCAAGGCCGGCTCACTGGACTCGAAACAGGTGGAGGATCTGGGCCCCGTTGGCTCCGAAGCTCTCTATGCCGCGCCTGGATACGTGTTCTATTTGGATTACAGCACGCTCATGGCGCGGCCGTTCAACGCCAAGGCCCTGAGTTTTACCGGGCCGGCCGTTCCAGCGGCCCAGAACGTCGGGTTTTACATAGGCTCGGCATACGGATTCTTTTCAGTCTCTCCGGCAGGCGTGCTGGCTTATCAGGCCGTTCCAGGCGGAGCTGCTAACCAAATGGCCTGGTACGGCCGCACCGGTCAAAAGCTGGGCACGCTCGGCCAGCCCAGTTTCTATACGAACCCGGCGCTCTCGCCCGATGGCTCGAGACTCGCGGTGGGCGTGGGGCCGCATGGCAGCCGCGATATCTGGATCTACGATCTGAAGCGCGGAACCGCCTCGCGCCTCACTTTCAACCCCGCCGATGACACGGGCCCCGCGTGGTCGGTGGATGGAAGCCGGATCTTCTTCTCATCGGATCGCGCCGGCCGGGTCAACATTTACCAGCAGTCCGCCAACGGCCTGGGAAGCACGGAGACGGTCTTTCAGTCGAAAGATCAGAACAAGTACGTTGACGACGTGTCGGCCGACGGCCGTTATGTCATCTACGACACGGGAGCCGGCGCGAATGGAACCGAGTTGTGGGCATTGCCGCTCTTCGGCGACCGCAAACCCTTCCCTTTCGTCCAAGGCAGCGGCTTCGGCGCTCATAGCGCACGCTTCTCGCCCAACGGCCGATTCGTGGCCTACGACTCCAACGAGACCGGAAAAATGGAAACCTACGTCCAGACCTTTCCGCAGCAGACTGGCAAGTGGCAGATCTCTCCCTCGGGCGGATTTGAGGCTATTTGGCGGCGCGACGGCAAGGAACTGTTTTATCTCACGCCCGACAACCAGTTGATGGCTGTCCCGGTCAACACGGATGGGGCGTCCTTCCAAGCTGGCATCCCCAAGCCGCTTTTTCAGCCAACGCTGATTCCGTTCTCGAATTGGAGGAACATCTATTTTCCTTCGCCCGACGGCCAGCGGTTCCTGATACTTATGCCCCAGGGCCAGGCCAAGCCCGAGCCCATTACGGTGGTGGTCAACTGGCCGGCCCTTTTGCAGCATAGTGGCGGCCGATGAAGGGCCAAAGGTCCTGCTCTGAGGCCTGTCCAGGCCTTAAACCAAGAACCTGATGCTCCATAAATTATTGATTTCAAATAACGATGCGGATATTTTTCATAATATTAGCATAACTCACTCATATTTTATGAATCATTTGTGCTATAGTTTCATCAGATGGATTGAGCGGCGGTGAGCCCAAGCTCCTGCCCCATCCACAAATCTTCGATCTACATGGAGGAAATCATCATGGCTATCACCCGTTGGGACCCCTTCCGCGAAGTTGTTGCCCTGCAGAATCGCATGAACACCCTGTTTGGCAACCTGAACACCGAGAACGAGAGCGCTTTGACCACGGCCAGCTTCATCCCCGCCGTCGATGTCTACGAAGACGACAAGAAAGTCGTCCTCAAGCTCGAAGTGCCGGGCATTGAAGAGAAGGACCTGGATGTCAGCGTCGAAAACAACACTCTGACCGTGAAGGGTGAGCGCAAGTTCGAGAAGGAAGAAAAGGAAGAGAACTTCCATCGCATCGAGCGCCGCTATGGAAGCTTCTATCGCGCCTTCACCCTGCCCTCTACCGTGGACACGGAGAACGTCGCCGCGAAATACGAGGCCGGCGTGCTCAAGCTGGAGCTGACCAAGAAGCCCGAAGCCCAGCCCAAGCAGATCAAGGTCAACGTGGCGGCGTAACGGCAGCAACAAGCTTCTGGCCTCTACCTTTTTCCCGGTGAGGCCGGCGGCCGCGATTGGATGCGCCGGAAAGGCAACGAAGCCTTCTCCGGCGCATCTCTTTTATTGTGGGAAGCACAAAGTTTTTTTGAAAATCGGTCTGGACTCCGGCTGCTGGAAGCGTAAAGCTAAGAGCGATCAGTTCCCGGTGAAGAGCCGGCGCCGGAAACGGACCGCTGCCCACGGATTACGGACCACGATTCACTCTTTCACTCGTTCACTTATTCACTGAGGTATTTATGGCCATTCGTTTTGACAAATTCACCGTGAAGGCGCAGCAGGCGATACAGCAAGCGCAGTCGCGCGCCGCCGAGCTGGGCAACCCCGAGTTGCAGCCCGTGCACCTGTTGCTGGCGCTCATTGAGGACCGCGAGGGCGTGATCCCCGCCGTCCTCGAAAAGATTGGTGTGCCAACCGAGCGCCTCGAGAGCGATCTGTGCGGCATCGAGGAAAAACTGCCTCGCGTCGCCGGTGCGGCTGCGCAGCCAGGCCTGAGCCAGTCGCTGAACAAAGCGCTGGAGCAGGCCTTCAAGGAAGCCACCAACTTCAAAGACGAGTACGTCTCGACGGAGCATCTGCTGCTCGGCATCGCCGGCCTCAAGAGCGATCCCGCGCGTGATGCTCTGGTCGCAGTCGGCGCCACCAGGGACGCCATTCTGAAGGCGCTGACCGCGGTGCGCGGCTCGCAGCGCGTGACCGACCAGAATCCCGAAGCCAAGTTTCAGGCGCTGGAAAAATACGCCAAAGACCTGACGGACTTGGCCCGCCGCGGCAAGCTCGATCCCGTCATCGGCCGCGACGAGGAGATTCGCCGCGTGATCCAGGTGCTGAGCCGCCGCACAAAAAATAATCCTGTGCTCATTGGCGAGCCTGGCGTGGGCAAGACTGCCATTGTCGAAGGCCTCGCCCGCCGCATCGTCTCCGGCGACGTGCCTGAGAGCCTGCGTGACAAGCGCGTGATCTCGCTCGACCTCGGTTCCATGCTCGCCGGCGCGAAGTACCGCGGCGAGTTCGAAGACCGGCTCAAGGCTGTGCTCAAGGAAATCGAGGAAACGAACGGGCAGATTGTGCTCTTCATCGACGAGCTGCACACGCTGGTCGGCGCGGGCGCGGCCGAAGGCGCCATCGACGCCAGCAACATGCTCAAGCCGGCTCTGGCGCGCGGCGAGCTGCGCGCTATTGGCGCTACCACGCTCAACGAGTACCGCAAATACATTGAGAAGGACGCGGCTCTCGAGCGCCGTTTCCAGATTGTCTACGTGGGCGAGCCCAACGTCGAGGACACCATCGCCATCCTGCGCGGCCTGAAAGACCGCTACGAGCAGCACCACAACGTGCGCATCAAGGATGCCGCCATCGTGGCCGCGGCTACGCTTTCGCACCGCTACATCAGCGACCGCTTCCTGCCCGACAAGGCTATTGATTTGGTTGATGAGGCCGCCGCGTCGCTCGCGATTCAGAATAGCTCGGACCCAACGGAACTCGATCAACGGAAGCGCGCAAGGACGTCGCTGGAGATTGAACGTGCCGCGCTTAAGCGCGAGACCGACGCCAACAGTGTCGAGCGGCGCAACGAGGTCGAGCGCGAAATAGCTACGCTTACGGAGGAGATCACTGCACTACAGGCGCGCCTGACCAAAGAGCGCGAGGCGAGCACCCGCATCAGCGACGTAAAGAAGAAAATCGAAGCCCTGCGCTTCGAGGCAGAGGAGCAGACCCGCAAGGGCCAGCTTGAGCGCGCCGCGCAGATCCAGTACGGCGAGCTGCCCAAACTCGATGCCGAGCTGAAAAAGCTGAATGCCGCGCAGGACGGAGCCGGCAAAGATGGGGCCGGCGCAGCGCGCATGTTGAAGGAAGAGGTCGACGAGGAAGACATCGCCAAAATTGTTTCAAAATGGACTGGCATTCCCGTATCGCGCATGTTGGAGGGCGAGGTAAAGAAGCTCGTCAGTATGGAAGATCGTATGCGCGAACGCGTGGTCGGCCAGGATGCCGCACTCAGCGTGGTGGCAAATGCCATTCGCCGTTCGCGCGCGGGTCTGAGCGATCCCAAGCGCCCCATCGGGTCATTCATATTTTTGGGACCGACGGGAGTGGGTAAGACGGAAACCGCCCGCGCGCTGGCCGAATTCCTCTTCGATGACGAGCAGGCCCTGGTGCGCTTCGACATGAGCGAGTACATGGAAAAACATGCCGTGGCTCGCTTGATCGGCGCACCGCCGGGCTACGTGGGATACGACGAGGGCGGCCAGTTGACCGAGGCCATCCATCGCCGGCCTTACGCGGTGATTCTCTTCGACGAAATCGAAAAGGCGCACCCCGATGTGTTCAATGTGCTGCTGCAGGTGATGGACGACGGCCGACTGACCGACGCCAAGGGCCGGACAGTTGATTTTAAGAACACGGTGCTCATCATGACCTCGAACCTGGGTGCGGCCATGCTTGCCGGCGAGACACTCAAGACCGAGAAGGATTTCGAGATGGCGCGCGAAAGCGTGATGCGCGTCCTGCGCGAGCACTTCCGGCCTGAGTTCCTGAACCGCGTCGACGACATCGTCATCTATCGCCAACTGGGCAACGCGCAGTTGAGCAAGATTCTCGACATGCGCCTGAACGACGTGCGCAAACTGCTCGAAGACCGGGCCATCTCGCTCGAACTGACAGAAGCGGCGCGGCAGTTGATCCTCGCTTCCGGCTCCGACACGGCTTACGGTGCGCGCCCGCTCAAGCGCGCGCTGCAGCGTATGGTCCAGGATCCGATGGCAATCAAGATCCTCGACGGCGAAATCCTGCACGGCGCGCACGTCAGGATCGACGTCGACCGCAAGTCGAATCAGTTGACGTTTGAACCCATGCGGCGCGAAGCCATGGCGTAAGTACAGTGGTCAGTGATCAGTGGTCAGTGATCAGCGAACAGGCTCCGCAAACGCGGAGCCTGTTTTTTCCCCGAGGCAGGTGCTCCATCCTGGGCGCGGCTCTTCGCGCTTAGGATGGAATCGCACGAACCCAACTCACACCCGGTCATTCCAGTTCCTCCGCACCCTTCCACCGTCCCGCCGCAAAATTTTATTGACTCGCCCTGGCCGCTCTGTCACCCTGAATGCATCCCCAGGAGGCCCCCTTGGCAACTGCGTCCACAGCGCAATCCAGCAGAGGTGTGTTGCATGTTCGCGGCAACTGGAGCACGCGTGACGATCGCGCGCCCTCCGCCGTCTGGCTCGGCATCTTCTGGGTAGGGATCATCGCCGGCTTTGGCGTCGATTTTCCCCGCTTCCTGCATGAAACTCCTCCTGCGCCCACCGTGATCAGGGTGCACGCGGTGGTCTTCAGCACGTGGCTGTTCCTGCTCACCGCGCAGGTGCTCCTTGTCCTGCGCGATCGCGTGGCATGGCATCGCAAACTGGGTTGGGTTTTGGCAGGCTGGGCTTGCCTCATGGCTGTTTTAGGCCCGTGGGCTGCGATGGCATCGCAGGCAGTGGATCTCCACGGACCGGAGTACGATCCGCCCTTCCTCTCCGTCAACATAGTGGATCTCGGCGGCTTTCTCATTCTGCTCGCCTGCGGCATCGCTCTCAGAAAAAACCCGGCTGCTCACAAACGGATGATGATGCTGGCTACCGTCTCCATTGCCGATCCCGGCTTCAATCGATTTGCCGGTTGGCTTTGGCCTACCGAACCTCACTCGGTAATTCTATGGTTCTTCTACGTCTTCTACGGGAATGTGCTGATGATCGTTCTCATGGCGGCGTGGGACTGGTGGCGCGGCCGGATCATGCGGTCGTTTGTGATCGGAGCAGCAGCGCTACTCGCCGCCGAGTATGTCGTCGCTCTTCTCTATTTCTGGCCGCCATGGAAAACACTCACCACTGAATGGGTCCTGGCCTGGGCGAAGCATTTCGCCTAGCCAATCCCGTTCAGCGTGGCTCCGCTACTGCCTTAGCTCCACCAGCGTAGCCCCTTGCCCGCCCTCATTCTGCGGGGCCTCTTCGATTCCTGCCACATGCGGATGATTCTTCAAGAACTCGCGCACGCCGCGGCGCAAAATCCCCGCGCCGTGCCCGTGAATCACGCGTACTTTCGGCAATCCGGCAAGAAATGCGCGGTCTAGATACTTTTCGAGTTCGTCGGTCGCCTCGTCTACGGTGCGGCCAATTAGATTGATCTCCATCCGCATCGCGTCTGTGTTCGCGCTGGTTACCGATACATGCACGCCGATTTGTTTCCGCGCTGCGCCAAGTGGATCGGCCTTCACTGCAACGGCGCCTGATGCGTCGGCCAGCTCATCTCTCTTCGCGCGCATTTTGATCGGGCCAAGAGCCACTTCAAATACATCTTTCTCCACTTCGCGCTGCACTACGCCGATCTTGTTCATGGACTTGATCAGCACGCGATCGCCCGGCGCGATGTGCCGCAGCACATGCGGCTGCGCATTGGCGTCGCCTTGATCCGCGCCGGTGCGGTGCGCGACGACGGTCTGATTAAAGCTCTCCTGAAACTCGCGCCGCAGCCGCTGGATGCGCCGCTCCGCTTCTTTCGATAGCTTCTGCTGTGCCACGCGGTCCTCGACCGCGCGCACGTTTTCGCGCATCTGGTACTCGAACTCCTTCATCAGCGAGGCGAGCTTGCCCTCGAGCTCGCGCGTGCGGTTGCGCAACTCCACGTCGCCCTCGCGCTCCAGCTTTTTCCGCTCCTGATTGAGCGCGTACTGCTGCTCCCGCGCCGCTTTGCGCTCCACTTCAAGCGTGGCCAACTCGTTATGCAGCTTGTCGAGGAAGCGCGCAATGTCGGCCTGCTGCGAACCCAGGCGCTCCCGCGCTGCCACAATGATGGCCGCATTCAACCCCAGCCGTTCCGCCGTCTGGATGCCCGCCGATGCGCCCGGCACGCCCAATTGAAACTGGTAATTCGGAATCAGTGTCTTCTCATCCACGCCCGCCGCCGCATTGCGCACACCCGGCGTATTCGCCGCGTAGACCTTGAGCGAAGTGTGATGCGTGGAGATCAGCGTCCACACACCGGCCGCGAGAAAATACGCCGCCACGGCAACCGCGAGCGCCGCACCCTCCTCGGGATCGGTCGCCGAGCCTAATTCATCGAACAGCACCAGCGAGCGCGCGTCGGCTAGCCGCGAAAGCCGGTCCAGATTCGTAATGTGCGCGGAAAATGTCGAGAGCGCCGCTTCGATCGACTGCGCATCGCCAATGTCGGCCAGGAACGCAGTGAACACGGGAAAATTCGCAGTTGCAGCCGGCACCGGAATGCCCGCCTGCGCCATCATCGCCAGCAGCGCCGTGGTCTTGAGCGCCACAGTTTTGCCGCCGGTATTCGGCCCGCTGATAATCAGTTGCCGCTCTTCCGCCGTCAGCTCCAGGTCCAGCGGAACAATGGTGCCGCCCGTTGCGCGCAATCGCTTCTCGAGAAGTGGGTGACGGCCTTCCTGAATAGATAACAACTCTGCTCCAAAGGTCGGCCCCACACAGTGGAAGTCGCGCGCGAAGCGCGCACGCGCCAGCAAACTATCCACCAGAGCCAGCACCCGAGCGCCCTCAACCAGGCTGTGCACGTAGCCGGCCACCTGCCGCGTGAGCGCAACAAAAATACGGTGAATTTCTGCCTGCTCCTCCTCGATGAGTCGCACCAGTTCGTTGTTCTGCTCGATGGTCTCAAGCGGTTCCACATAAACCGTCTGACCCGAGGAACTGGCTCCATGAATCACGCCCGTCACGCGCCGCTTGAGCTCCGCGCGCACGGGAATCACAAAGCGCTCGCCGCGAATGGTAATCAGGTCTTCCTGCGTTGCGCCTTCGCCGGTAAGCTTGCGCAGCGCCGCGCGCAGGCTGGCCTCAATCAATCTCCGCTGGCGCTCCTGTTCGCGGCGGATGCGGCTCAATTCCGGCGAGGCGTCGTCGGCGAGCGAGCCGTCGGGTTGAATCGTGCGCTCGATCGACTCCGCGAGCGGACGCAGACTCGTCGACAGCCCTGCCGACAATTCCGACAGCCCCGGCAATTTGCCCACAAGCCGCATAGGCGGCTCGCGAAGCAGCGCCTGCCACGAGGCAACGTCGTTGGCCAGCCGCGCCACGCTTTGCAACTCCGCCGCTTCCAGCGCCGCGCCGGCAATCTGCGCCTTGGCGGCTAGTTGCGTCGGATCGAGCAGGCCGCCGAGCGGAATCGAGACTTGTTCTTCCAGCAGCAGCCGTACCTCGCTCACCAATCGATGCTGGCGGCCGATCCATTCCTCGTCGGTCGAAGGCTGCAAGACGAGGATGGCTTCACGGCCAACCGGCGACGCGGCGTACCCCGCAACCAGCGCGAGCAGCGGCTCCCACTCGAGAGCGGCATAATCGGCGTGTTCCACCGGCGACGGAATGGGATCTAGAAGCATCTTCACGAACTATGGTAGCGGTTCAGGCTAGTGTGGAGTGTGTACGATGCAGCCACCGCGCAGTTTGCGTAGCCGCGTCTTGCGTGGCTCTGCGCAGCGCCGCGCGCGCCAGCAGCCGCGTGGAGTCGAGCGTGGGCAGCGGCGAGTTGGCGTCGTTCATGAGGAGCGGAATCTCTGTGCAGCCCAGCACCACAGCGTCACAACCCTCCGCCTTCATCCGACCGATGATGCGCTGGAACGCCGCAACCGCTTCGGGTTTCACGATGCCGTACGTCAGCTCATCCATAATGATGCGATTGATCTCTTCGCGCTCTGCGGCGTTTGGGCGCAAAGATGCAATTCCGCGGGCCGCAAGTTTTTCCGGATAGACTTCGCTCTCAACCAGCCAGCGCGTTCCCGTAATCGCCAGCCGCCGGTAGCCGCGCTCGGCCGCCGTCGCGGCAACCACCTCCGCAATGTGCAGCCACGGCAGCGGCGATCGCTTTTCAATGAATGGCAATGCCTGGTGGATCGTATTGTCGGGACAGATGAGGAAATCGGCCCCCGCTCGCGCCAGGATGTGCGCCGAAGCAAGCATGATTTCGCCTACACCCTGCCAGTCGCCGCGCTCGATGCGTTCCATGTATCCGGCGAACGAAGGCGTGTGCATGGTGATTTCAGGATGCGCGTGCGGCCCGAGAATCTCCGCGCCTTCCGCGCAGATGGTGCGGTAGCAAAGGGCTGCGCCTTCAGCCGAGCACGCGACAATTCCAATGTGTTCCGGCATATCGACTCCCTATTCCCTGCTCTTCTAGCAGCTGCCCTTCCCACTGCGCCACCACCGCGCTGGCCATGCAGTTGCCGATCACATTCATCGCGGTGCGGCCCATATCCATCAACGTATCCACGCCGAGAAGCAGCAGGATCGCAGCCGTCGGAATGTGGAACGAAGCCGCAGTGCCCATCAGAATCACCAGCACCGAGCGCGGCACGCCGGCCACGCCTTTGCTGGTAAGCATCAGCGTGAACACCATGATCAGTTGCTCGCCCACGCTCAGGTGCATGCCCGCGGCCTGCGCGGCAAAGATCGCGGCCATGGAGAGATACAGGCTCGACCCGGTCATGTTGAAGCTGTAGCCGGTCGGGATCACGAAGGAAACAATCCAGCGCGGCACGCCAAACTCTTCCATGCGCTCCATCGCCAAGCGGCAATGCGGCCTCTGAGGTGGTGGTGGCAAATCCAATGGCTGCCGGCTCGCCCACCGCCGCACAGAACCGGCCCAGAGGAATGCGCGCCAGAAAAATGATCGGCACCAGCACCAGGAGCACGAACAAACCCAGCGCCGTGTAGTACGTTCCCACCAGCTTCGCCAGCGGCACCAGCGTCAGCAGTCCCATGCTGCCCACCGCGTAGGCCAGCGCCGCTCCCGCCGCCACCGGCGCCATCAGCATGACGATCTTCGTGATGCGGAACATGACGTCGGTGAGCGATTGCAGCACCGTGACCAGCGGTGTGCGGCGCGGCTCGGGCAGCATGGCCAGCGCCACGCCAAAGAGCAGCGCGAAAACTCGCCACCTGCAGCACCTGGTTCTGCGCCACGGCCTGCGCAATGTTCTCAGGAAATACGTTGAGCACGACGTCCTGCCATCCCGGCGCATGCGCGGGCGCCGCAGCTGCCTGTGCCGCCGCGGGCAGCACAACGCCCCATCCCGCTCCGGAAAGATTGATGGCAATGGCGCCAAGAAAGATGCCGAGCGTGGTGACCACCTCAAAAAAGATCAGCGCCTTGACGGCCACGCGGCCTACTCCGCGCAGTTCTCCGTGGCCGGCGATTCCCGTCACCAGCCCGCCAAAGATGAGCGGCGCCACGATCATGCGGATGAGGCGCAGAAAGATGTCGCTCAGGAATCGGGTTTGCACGGCGAAATGCGGCGCGTCCACGCCGAGCTCCGCTCCGGCAACCATGGCGAAGAAGGTCCACACCAGCAGTGAGCGGCGATTCACGGCCACTGGGATGAAAAGCGCGAGGCCGGCCCAGCGCAAGATTGCAGCAACATCCGCGCGCAAGTGAAGCGCGCCAGCCACAACGCCCGCCGTAAACAACACCAGGGCCGCCGCAGCAAGCACACGCAGCGCCAACGGAAAGGCACGCGCCGGCCCAACTTTGCCGGGAGCCGTTGCAGTTTCTTGCGAAAGTTTGGAATTCATGCCGGAGCCTTGCGGTGTAAGGTCTCCATTATCCTATGGCGGCGCGGCCGCGTGTCATTTTGTCGTTGCACCGGAAGCAGGCGCAGAAGTGGATGCCGTGGAACTCGACGAACCAGACTCACCGCCGCTCGCCGTCTTCGACTCGGACTTCGATTCGGTCTTCGATTCGGTCTTGGCTTCGGCTCCCGGTCTTCTTTTCCGCCGCTGCGGACTCCGTCGCGGAGCTGCCGCCCTTTGAGGAACTGCCCTTGGCCGCATAGTCGTTCACGTACCATCCCGCGCCCTTGAAGTTGAGGCTCGGCGCCGTCAGCGTGCGCTCCAGCGCGCCGCCGCACTTGGGGCACACCTTTTCCTGCTTGGCGCCGAATTTCTGGATTTTTTCAAAATGGTGGCCGCATTTCGTGCAGCGATACGGATATAAGGGCAAGCTCTTTACCTCTTCGGCAGGAATCTCCCGCTACTCTTCCATTCTATCGGGAAGGCGGCAATTTTTCAGCAATCGCCGCCCTCCCGTTAAATGCCGGAGATTCCGAGAAGGAGCCGTCCTCAGTGCGCCATAATGTGCACCGACGCGCTCACGTCTTCCCACGCCAGCGTCAGTGTGCCCTTGCCGCCGCCGTCATCGGTCAAAGTGTAGGTCAAATCCTCCACCATCGCCGGCGGTTTCGACGTCATCATCGGCGTCTTGCCCAGATCCTTCGTGGGATCGTAGGACAGTCCCCATTCGCCGGTTGCCTTGCTCACAATCAGCACCCAACTCGCCGGATTGGAGATATCGACGAACAACGTGTACGTCCCTGCGGGAACCATCAGATCGCCAATCATGAGGTCGCCGTCGGTTTTGAGCGTGGTGGCTGAATTGGCTCCGGCTCGCCAAACGGGGTAAGACTTGTGGGTCTTCTGCGATGAGTCCGTCGCTGGTAAAGATTTTGCCCTCACGACCATTCACGCGGGGCGAGCTGTAAGTGATTGTGATGGTCTTGCCGCCGATGGTCGCCGTGCACGTGGCTGGCGGGCTGGCCGGCGCCTTCTTTGGCGGTGCCATCTGGGCCAGAAGCGTGGTTGCTGCAAAAAGCAATCCCGTAAAGATCAAAACACGTTTCATGCGATGCTTCTCCTCCGGGCAGAGCCGTTTCTTTCAGGGATGGCCCCGACGGAAGAATTGTCGCATCACGCGCCCTACTTGCGAAAGCGGCACAGATGAAAACCCTGTTATGATGCGCCAAGGAAAGACGATGGCGGACACTCCCACTCACAATTCGCCCGGCGCGCGGTTTCGCGCGGCGCTCACGGTAGAAAAGCCGCTGCAGGTGGTGGGCGCCATCAACGCCTACGCGGCGCGGCTCGCCCTGGCTACGGGCTTTCGCGCCATTTATCTCTCCGGCGGAGGCGTGGCTGCCAACTCGCTCGGCATTCCCGACCTGGGCATCAGCACCATGGAGGACGTTCTCACCGACGTCCGTCGCATCACCGATGCCTGCCCACTGCCTTTACTCGTCGACATCGATACCGGTTGGGGCGGAGCTTTCAACATCGCGCGCACCATTCGCCAGATGATCAAGGCCGGTGCGGCGGCCGTGCATATTGAAGACCAGGTGGGCGCCAAGCGTTGCGGCCACCGTCCCGGCAAAGAGCTGGTTCCCACGGAAGAGATGGCCGATCGCATCAAAGCTGCAATTGACGCGCGCACCGATTCCGACTTCGTCATCATGGCGCGCACCGACGCGCTGGCCAGTGAGGGCCTGGCTCGCGCGATCGAGCGCGCACAGGCCTACGTGGCCGCCGGCGCCGACATGATCTTTGCCGAAGCCGTCACCGAGCTCGCGCAGTATACGCAGTTTCGCGAAGCCGTCGGCGTGCCGATCCTCGCCAACATCACCGAATTCGGCAAAACCCCGCTCTTCACGCGCGAAGAACTCGCAGCCGCGGGCGTCGACATCATTTTGTATTGCTGCGCCGCTTACCGCGCCATGAACGCCGCCGCGCTCAAGGTGTACGAGACCATCCGCACGGAGGGTACGCAGAAAGGCGTGCTGCCGCTGATGCAAACCCGCGACGAACTGTACAAATATCTCGATTACCTCGCCTATGAACAGAAGCTCGACAACTTGTTCGCCAAAGGCAAGAAACCCGAGTAGACATTCCCTGCTTTTATCCGCTAATTTAGTGCTTTCCCGGGGGTTCAAATGAGCATGCAAGAGGCGAGCCAAGCGCCCGCTTTCAAGCCCAAGAAGTCAGTCGCGCTGTCGGGCACGCCCGCGGGCAACACCGCCGTCTGCACCGTCGGCCAAAGCGGCAACGACCTGCACTATCGTGGCTACGACATTGCCGACCTGGCCGAGCACTGCGAGTTTGCCGAAGTGGCGTACTTGCTGATCCACGGCAAGCTGCCCACTGCCGCAGAGCTGGCCGCGTACAAGACGCGCTTGCTCGGCCTGCGCAGCTTGCCGCCGGAAGTGAAGCACGCTCTTGAGCAACTCCCCGCCACCGCGCATCCCATGGACGTGTTGCGCACCGGCGTCTCCGTTCTGGGCTGCATACGGCCTGAAGCCGAGGACCACAACGAAGCGGGTGCGCGCGACATCGCCGATGCGCTACTGGCCTCGCAACCGTCGATGCTTCTTTACTGGCACCACTTTGCGCACCACGGCAAGCGCATCGCGACGGATGCCGACAGCGAACCGCTGGCCGCGCATTTTCTCCATCTGCTGCACGGCCGGCCGCCCAGCAAAGAGTGGGCGCACGCCATGCAGGTTTCGCTCATCCTCTACGCGGAGCACGAGTTCAACGCCTCCACCTTCACCGCGCGCGTCATCGCCGGCACCGGCTCCGATCTCTACTCCTGCATCTGCGGCGCCATCGGCGCGCTCAAGGGACCCAAGCACGGCGGCGCGAATGAAGTTGCCCTCGTCATCCAGCAGCGCTACAAAACTGCCGACGAAGCTGAGGCAGACATTCGCCGCCGCGTCGACCAGCGCGAAGTCGTCATCGGCTTCGGCCATCCCGTTTACACCATCAGCGATCCGCGCAGTGATGTCATTAAGAAACTGGCGCGCGCGCTGGCCGTGGACGCAGAAGGCCAGCGCCTCTTTTCTATCGCCGAGCGCATTGAGACCACAATGCACGACGCCAAGCGCATGTTCCCCAACCTCGACTGGTTCTCCGCCGTCGCCTATCACCTCATGGGCATTCCCATTGAACTGTTCACGCCGATTTTCGTGATGGCGCGAACCGCCGGGTGGGCTGCGCACATCATCGAGCAGCGCCAGGACGGCAAAATCATCCGCCCCTCCGCCGTCTATACTGGCCCAGAGAATTTGAAGTTTGTGCCGATTGAGGCGCGAACCTAGAACGCAAGGAGTTCGTTTGTCCTCGCATATCAGCAATGAACGCCCCGCGCCCGACCAAGTCCTTGCCGACATCGCCGACTACGCGCTGAACTTCAAGATCGAGAGCGATCTCGCCTACACCACTGCGCAGCGTTGTCTCATCGACACGCTCGGCTGCGGACTCGAAGCTCTCGAATATTCCGCCTGCACCAAACTCCTCGGGCCTATCGCGCCGGGCACCGTGGTTCCCAACGGCGCTCGCGTTCCCGGCACCAATTTCGTGCTCGATCCAGTGCAGGCTGCCTTCAACATCGGCGCCATCATTCGCTGGCTCGACTTCAACGACACCTGGCTCGCTGCCGAATGGGGCCATCCCTCCGACAATCTCGGCGCCATCCTGGCCGTCGCAGACTGGCTCTCGCGCTCGGCAATCGCCGAAGGCCGCCCTCCGGTGAAGATGCGAGACGTATTGACAGCCATGATCAAAGCCCACGAGATCCAGGGGTGTATCGCGCTCGAAAACTCCTTTAACAAGGTCGGCCTCGATCACGTCGTCCTCGTCAAAGTCGCCTCCACAGCGGTTGTCTGTCAGTTGCTCGGCCTCACCCGCGACCAGACCATCAATGCCATCTCCAACGCATGGGTCGATGGGCAGAGCCTACGCACCTATCGCCACGCGCCCAACACCGGCTCGCGCAAAAGCTGGGCCGCAGGCGACGCCACCAGCCGGGGAGTGCGATTGGCATTAATGGCACGAGCCGACGAGATGGGCTACCCCTCGGCGCTCACCGCCAAGACGTGGGGCTTCTACGATGTGTCGTTTGGCGGGAAGGAGTTCAAGTTTCAGCGGCCTTACGGTTCGTATGTCATGGAGAACGTGCTCTTCAAAATCAGCTACCCGGCCGAATTCCACGCGCAGACCGCTGTCGAAGCCGCGATGAAGCTGCACGCACGACTCGATCCAGCGAAACTTTCGTCCAAAACCAAAATAAAAGTGCGTACGCATGAAGCTTGCCTGCGCATCATCGACAAGAAAGGCCCGCTCTCCAACCCCGCCGATCGCGACCATTGCGTGCAATACATGATCGCCGTGCCGCTCATCTTCGGGCACCTCACCGCCGCTGACTACGAAGACGCTGTTGCATCCGATCCGCGTATCGACGAACTACGCGCCCGCATCGAATGCGTCGAAGAGCCGCAATTCACGCGCGACTATCACGATCCCGATAAGCGTTCCATCGCCAACTCACTCCGCGTGGAGCTGGACAACGGCGAAATCCTCGAAGAAACCGTCGAATACCCCATCGGCCATCGCCGTCGCCGCAGTGAAAGTCTGCCGCTGCTGGTGGAGAAATTCAAAACTAACCTCCGCCGCCGCTTCCCTGAACCGCAACAGGAGCGCATCCTCGCTGCCTCGCTCGATCGCGCGCGCCTCGAATCCATGCCCGTGAACGAATACGTCAACCTCTACATTCCCTAGCACCTGCTCGCACGATTGCGATAGTAATGACGCAGGCCAATTTTCTTCCGGCGCAAATCCAGGTTCTGCACTATATTGGTCGCACAGCATAATTCCGCACGTGGGGCTCGCTCTATGAATTTTCGTCTTCGTCCGTCTTTTTGTGTTCTTCTTCTGGTTTCTGTTGCCTACATCCATCCGCTCAGGGCGCAACGCGCGCCCAACACCAACGCGTACTATCAGCAGTTGCGCGGCTTGCTGCCGGGCGGCGAAGTCATCACCGTCAAGGATTTCGTGCTGCAGCGCGATGCCGCCACCTTCACCTTCCGCAGCGGCAGTGTCGCGTTCTACGGCCAGGTCAACGGCAAAGTCACGGGAGCGGTTTTTCGCGGCGAGGGCCACATCCACATCACGCCGCCCACGCCTGAGGAGCGGCACAATCTCTCCATCCTCACGCACACGGAGCAGTTCGACGAGGACTTTGACGAAGTGGTGCTGCGCTTTACCGATTCCACCGCCGACCAGTTGCGCAAGGCTTCCACCGGCGCTGGCCAGCCCGACAGCTCCTACGCGAGAGCTGCGCAGGAGCTCGAAACCTTTCTGCGCCATCACGCTGAGCGGTCATATATCGGCCAGGGGGGCACATACTACTTCAAGGAGCTCTACGGCAACGTCGATCTGCGCCTGCTGGAAGACGTCCTCAGCCCCGCTCCCGGCGGCTATTTCCTGGCCGCCGTGCACGGCAGCAAGAACGGCCATCTTTACTTCATCCTTGACCCGCACGGCGTCGACGAGGTGGCTCCGGAAGAGGTCGCGCTCATCCGCTGGGACTCAATGAACGAGACGGAGACCATCCCTCTCGCTTTTCATCGCGCGGCGGAATACGTCAACGGCACCGCAAGCGGCAATGAGCACAACGCGGCCTACAAAATTCTCCATCAAGATCTCGACGTGACCATCGAGAAGAACGGCTTCCTCACCAGCCTGGCCACTGCCGAAGTGCAAGCGGAAGAGGATGGCGTCGCCGTGGTCCCGCTCAATCTCTATCCCACGCTGCGAGTCAGCCAGGTCACTACCGGCAAAGGCGACGCCCTCGATTGGGTGCAGGAGAGCAAGGATCTCGATCCCGATTTCGGTGTCGTGCTTCCCGCGCCGCTCAAGAAAGGCGAAACCACCACAATCAAGATTACCTATGGCGGCAAAGACGTGGTGCTCGGCATGGGCGGTGGCAATTACTATCCTGTGGCCCGCGAAAACTGGTTCCCCAACTCCAACCAGGGATTTGGCGACTACGCGACCTACCACATGTTCTTTCATGTGCCCAAAGGGCTGCAGCTTATCGCCACGGGAACCAAACTGAACGAGAGCAACGAAGGCAAAATCACCACCACCGAATGGAAAACGGAGACGCCGCTGCCCGTGGTCGGTTTCAGCCTGGGCGACTTCATCAGCAAGGAAACCAAAATCGGAACGCCTCTAACCGGGCAATTAGCGATCGATGCCTACGCCAACAAGGAGCGCCCCGACGCGATCGCAAATCTTGCGCAACAACTCTCCGACGCTAATCAAGGCTTGGGCACGCTTGACACCACGCCCATGCTAGCCGACGAACTCAGCCAGGGACAGGTGGCCGCGCAAATCTACACCGACTACTTCGGCCCGCTTCCCTTCCCACATATCGCTCTCACGCAGCAATCGGCCTGCGACTATGGCCAGAGCTGGCCCATGCTGGTCTACCTGCCCATCTGCGGTTTCTTCGATAGCACGCAGCGGCATTTTCTCGGTCTCAGCGACTTCACAGCGGCCACGTACTGGGACGTCGTCACGCCTCACGAAGTGTCGCACCAGTGGTGGGGACATACCGTCGGTTTTCGCAGCTACCGCGATCAATGGATGAGCGAAGGCTTCGCGCAAACCTCCGCTTCCATCTTCCTCCAACTCACGCGGCCCAAGCCCGACGACTTCATCCACTTCTGGAAATTGCAGCGCCAACTGATCACCGAAAAGAACGAATTCGGCTTCCGGCCCATCGACGTGGGCCCGGTCACGATGGGCGTCCGCCTCAGCACGCCGAAGGCCGGCTGGAACATTTATCAGGATCTCGTTTATCCCAAGGGCGCTTATATTTTGCACATGCTGCGCATGATGATGTGGACACCCAAGGATGGCGATGCGCCCTTCAAAGCCATGATGCACGACTTCGTGAAGACCTATACTCTGCAGGCCGCTACCACGGAGGACTTCAAGGCCATCGTGGAAAAACACATGCTTCCCGGCATGGACCTCGAAGGCACGCACACCATGGATTGGTTCTTCCGCGAGTACGTCTACGGCACCGATCTGCCCGCGTATCACTTTGAAAGCGACTTTGCGCCCAGCGGCGACGGATGGAAGGTTCACTTCAAGCTGGTGCAGTCCGGCGTGGATGCGCAATTCGTGAACGTGGTGCCGCTTTACATGGAATTGACCGATGGCAAAATCATGCGCCTGGGCCTGATCGTCGCGCACGGCCCCAAAACCGTCGACCAGAATTTTCAATTGCCCAAGCTCGCCGCGCCCATCAAGCGGATCATGATCAATTACTACTACGACACGTTGTGCACGGATAACTAAGGCCTGGGCACGAAACCCGGCCAAAAAGCGAAGCCCACAGTTTCTTAAGGAAACTGTGGGCCGCTTTTGCAGCAATGGTTGTTTGATGAAGCGCTCTTACGCCTTCGCCAGCACCGGTTTTCCCAGCTTTTCCGCCATCATTTCGTGGGCGTGCGCGAAAAACTCGTCCTTCGCGATCTTGCCCGCTTCGAGATCGGCAAGAATTGCCTTTTGCGCCAGGTACTCGCGGTTGACGATGCCGGCCTTCGACTGCAGCATGCGCCACGCCTTGCGCCGCTCCGTGCAGAACATCACGAGCTGCCGCGACAGCGCGTAGTAGACCGACTTTCCGTCTTGATCGATCTGAATGTACACGCCAAAGTCGGGAATAAAACTGCGGTGCTCGGGCAACAAGTAGTAGCGGTAGACCACATCCTGCTGCGTGATGCGCACCAGCATGTTGTCGAGCGGAATCATCTTCTCCGCCTGCTCAGGCTTGATCTTTTTCAGGTGATTGCGGAAGCGCGCCTCGGTGGTGCACCAGTGCGCCACGGTGTAGCGATAGGTGTCGCCCGTCGCCTTCGACTTGGTCTCATACCAATCCAAATCGATCGACGGGTTGCCCTTGACGTCGAGCGCTTCCTGGTAGGTCTCGCCCAGCCGCGGGTTGAAGACGAACTCCGGCACGCCGCGCGAGTCGCGCACGCGCTGCGCCTGGTGCAGGGCCATGTCGTCGGCCACGCCGTGCTCCGGCTGGCAGGTGGTGAAGCACTGCAGGAACATAGTGCCGCGATATTCCAGGCCGTCGAGAATCGCCCGGTAGAGCTTGGGCGCGTTGGCCATGGAAACCTGTGCCACAAACGGCGATCCGTGCCCGGCGAGGAAGGTCTCCGCCACCGTCTTCTTCTCCGTGTTCTTGCCCTGCGTCGCGGCGCCAAAGACGTTCATGTCGTTGCCGCCCAGCATCGGGGTCGAGTCGGAGTTCTGGCCGCCGGTATTTGAATAAACCTGCGTGTCGAGCATCAACGCCTTCACGTTGGGCCGGTTCTGCAGGATCACCTTCGACATATTCTGATAGCCGATGTCGCCCATGCCACCGTCGCCGCCGACAACCCAGACCTTGGGCAGTTCCTTGATCTCGTCGTCGGTCATCAGCGCGTCAGTGAAGTGCGTGAAGCGGTAGTAATCTTCCTCGCACAGGCCTTGGGACTTGAGGACGATGTCAGCGAGGCGCTCAGGAACGACAGAGCGGCGGCCGTGATCCACCATGAAGCTCTCGCCCATGAGCCAGCCAACCGTAACTCCGTCCTGGAAGAGCGAGTTCATCCACGGATAAGGATGCGGATTGTTGGGTGCTGTCGAGCCGTACACCGTGTTGCAACCGGTGTGCGCAGCCATCGCCATCACGCTCATGCCGTTGGCTAGGCGTCCGTCGATGGGCTGCAGGTTCTTGTGGTTGAAGGCTTCGGTCAGCAGGACCGCGGCAATGGCTTCGACGAGTTGTGCGTCGGTGATCGTGCCGTGCTCCTGCTCGTACGCCGCAATGCGCGTCTTGGTGTCGGCAGTGGTTTCGCCGCCAAGGCCCATGATCATGTGCGCGATGGCCTGGCGCAGGCGCGTGTAGTCCTCTTCGTTCGCCTCTTTCAGTGCCGCCAATTTGGCAGCGCCGGTTTTCTCCAGCTCGCCAGCTTTCGCAACGAAACGCTCGCTCTTGGCGTGATAGAGCGGGCGCATGTACGCCTCGGTGACCGCAGCAATGGAGCGCAGCACGCTCTTTTCGCCGCAGCCCGCGCAGGCGCCGTCGCCGGCCACCAGTGCGTCGTAGTTAGTGCGCACCATGAGCATGTTGCGCAGGGTCGCGGTCTTTGAGTCCGCGGGATTCGCACCGTTATAAAGCCCGAGGTACTTCTGCGAAGTATCGGGCAGCAGATCCAGGAAAGCCGTGCCGGTTTCGTGCTCGGCATTCACGTCTGTAGTTTCCTGAACCATCTTGAGCGCCTGGTGGTCGCCACAGGCCGTGACGCAAGCCGCGCAACCCTTGCACAGGTCGCTCACAAAAATCGAGAAGATGCCGCCCGAACCGGGAGCCTTGCGCTCTGGCGATGAGAAGATGGCGTTGACCTTCTGGTAGGCCATCGGCACCTTATCGATGATGCTGAAGAACTGCGCCTTGGCCTGGGCCGAGAATCCGTCGACGGACTCGGTGACCTCGCGAACGATCTGCGGCAGCGGCGTTCCGGTCTTGATTTCGGCGAGCATGCGCTGGCGCGTGAGCTTCTCAATCTCTGGCAGCTTGTCGAGCATCTTGCGGCGCTCGGCAGGATCGGCCACGTAGCGGGTGACCGCCGTGCCAAGAAGCGTGCCTAGGTCCTGCGAGCAATTGGGCAGTGCAGTATCCGGGCATACCGAGATGCACTCCATGCACTGCGTGCAATTCTCGGGAATGTAGAGCGGCGTTTCGCGGCGCGCGACGTACTTGGACGCAGTGTCGCCGGTGGCCGCAGCAATCACGCCCATTGCGGAGAGCGGCGTGGCCGGCTGGTTATAGCCATAGCTCGAGCGGAACTCCGCATCGAATGTGCTGACACTGGAAACTGGAGTGCGGGGGCCTTGACCTTCGGGCACGGCATGCGAACGGCAGCCGGCGCCGGTGGTGCAAGCAGCCTCGGCGAATTCCGGAATCGCAACCTCTTCAAAGATCGGCAGCAGCGCCTGGCCGCGGAGGCTGGAGTGATCGGCATCAGCAATGGCGCCGATCGCGATCTCCTTCACGAGCTCGAAGCCCTGCGTCATCACTTCCATGTTCGACTTCACAACGGCTTCGCCCAACTTGCCGAATTTCTTCACGTACTGCTTAAAGACGACATCGCGGAACTGCTCCGCCGTGATGCCAAACTCCTGCAACATGGGGCTGACCGCAAAAAACGCGCCCAGGAATGCATTGCCCTGCATGCGCAGTTGCAGATCGGCGCGGTCTGTAGCCTTGCGCGCAATGTCGAATCCGGGCAGCGTGAAGACGCGAATCTTCTTTTCGATAATCTGCTTGCGCGCCCAGATAGGCAGATTCTGCCATGCGCGCTCGCCGTCCACGTCCGACTCCCACACCAGGCAGCCGCCCTCCTGCATGCCGTCGAGCGGGTTGGTGTGCGTAAAGGCCTTGGGATCGCAGCACAACACCACGGTCACGTGGCGCAGATCGCAGTTGACGCGAATACGATCTTTGGCTGCAACCATGAAGTAACTTGTCGGCGCGCCTTTCTTTTCAGATCCATATTTCGGATTAGCGCTGACGTGAATCACTTCCTTGGGATTGCCCAGCGCATCCACTTCGTGGTCGCGCTCGAAAAGCAGATCGTTCAGGTCGCCGAGAATTGCGCCCAGATTTTTGCCGGTAGTAATCGCGCCCCATCCGCCAATGGAGTGGAAACGCACGGCCACTGCGCCTTCCGGCAGCAGCGATGGCATTTCGTCGGCGACCACCGAGTAGGGATGGTCGATGCCGAGAACGATGAAGTTCGCGCCCTCTGCCGCGCTTTTGCCATCCTTGCGCTTGCGGCCCGCGGTCGCATACTCAAATGCGCCGATGATGTGTTCGGGGCGGAAGTCGCGCGAACCCAGACCGTAGCTGCCGCCAATGAACCGCGGCACTTCAGCCAGCTCAATCTTGGGCAAACCATCCGTTCCCTGCACTGCCTTCGAAAACGCGGTGCGGATATCGCGGCCAAGTGGATTGTCGCCGGCCAGCGCTTCGTCGGTGCGCTCCAGAATGATGACGTTCTTCTTGCCCTTGAGCGCGTTCACCAGCGCAGCCTCGGGGAAGGGGCGAATCACGTTCACGTGAATCGATCCCACGCTCGAATTACGCGTCTGGCGCAGATAATCGACCGCAGCTTCGATGTTCTTGGCCGCCGAGCCAAGCGAAACGAAGACGGTGTCGGCGTCCGCGGTCTTGTATTCGCTGATGAGTCCATAGCGCCGGCCCGTGAGCTCCGCAAACTTCTCGTAGGCATCTTCCAGGAATTGCAAAATGGGCTCGGCGAAGTTGTTTCTCCGCGCGATCACGCCCTGCATGTAGTGTTCCTGGTTCTGCACCGGGCCCAGCAGGATGGGATTGGTCAGATCCATCATCTTGGGAACGCGACGGCGCGTGGCCCCGAACAGAACGCGCTGCGCTTCGGTGGGGCAGTCAATGATGTCGTCCGGCGCGCCGAGGTACTCGCGGATCAGTTCGGACTCGTGCTTGTAAAAGGTGCGCTCCAGGTGCGTGGTCAGAAACCCGTCCATGATGTTCATTCCGGGCGTGAGCGCAAGTTCCGTCACGCGGCGCAAAATCAGCGCCTGGTCGGCGGCTTGCTGCGCGTCCTTGCCGAAGAGCATGATCCAGCCGGTATCGAGGGCTCCATAAATATCGTCGTGGCCGCAGTGCACATTGAGCGCGTGCTTGGTCAACGCGCGCGCGCCCACCTCCAGCACCATGGTCGATCCTTTGCCCGGCGCGTGGTAGTACTGCTCCACGCCGTAGACCACGCCTTGGCCGGATGTGAAATTGACCACGCGCTTGCCGCACACAGAGTGCGCAATGGCGCCGCCCTGAGCCGCGTGCTCGCCTTCCGTCTCGATCGCAATCGTGTTGCCGCCGAACACGTTCAGTTTGCCTTCTGCATATGCCTGCTGGAAGAGCTCGCCGCCTTCGGTAGAAGGCGTGATGGGATAGAACACACCAGCGTCGGCAACGCGTGTTTCGGTGTGGTACGCAACCAGTTGATTTCCGTTGGCGGTAACGCGGATGCCAGGATAGCGAGCAGCCTTCATAGATCCCTCACAATGAACCGTGTTTCGAAGTCTCAAGAACTCGTTGCGTACGCCGGAGCGCGGAGCTGGAGAGTGCCTCGCATCCGTATCCGGTTTCCCCGCCGAAAGATGTGCTGTGCGTGTCTGCTCGTGCGTCAGCAGCCCGATCAAAAACCCTTATCAAAGAATTGCATTGCAAGCAGAACGGCCGGAGCGGCGATCGGGAGACCTAAGGGGAAGGTTACTCCTCGCACGTACAGCCATCCTAAGTATGCGCCTAGTATAGAGACGATGTTTCATTATATGGTACTGAATCGGGGCCGATCCCGACGCGGAAAGTCGCCGGTTTTCGCTGCGGCCGCCGTTGCGCTACCATACACACAGGATTGAGGTTCGCATGTTCGTGGTGGTCTGGCAGTTTGAGATTGCTGAGGATAGAGTGGCCGGTTTTGAGGCCGCTTATGGGCCCGAAGGCGCCTGGGCAAAGCTTTTCCACACGTCGCCCGACTATAAAGGCACCGAATTGCTCCGGGACGCTTATGTTCCAGGCAGTTATCTCACCATTGACCGCTGGACCAGCGAGGAGGCTTTTCGCACCTTCCGCAAGGACCACGACAGTGAGTATGAGGTTCTGGACCGCCAGTGCGACGCCCTGACCGGCCGGGAAACGCGGGTGGGGGCTTACACGGCCTGACGGGATACGGCAGTCCGTTTGATACTCCGCCAGCCTGTTACTCGAGAACTAAAATATTCCGGCTGAACTCCGAGCCGGCCAAATATTTGAGACCGCGATCGAACGTCACCAGCACGCCGTCTGCTTTGATTGCCAGGCCCAAAAGGTACGCATCCGTAATTTGCTGATGGCCGGTGATGCGAGCCGCGAAGCGGGCAGTCACAGCAACCCAGCTTTCCGTGTCAGTGATCGGCCAATAACAGTAACCTGGGTGCGCTCTGAGCGCTTGAAGGATAGCTATGGCCCGCTCCAACGTGATTGTGCATGCCAGCATCGCCGGATTTGTCGTAATGCGGATGAACCCTGCTTCGGTCAGCGGGCAAATGCCCCAATTGTCTTTGCCTGCGGAGAGAAACCAGCGTTCTGCCTTCTGGCGGTGAATGTGTTCAGGGTCGGTGAGTGCGATCAGTACATTCAAGTCAAGCAAATTTCGCCGGATCATACTCTTCTTCCTCGAGCTTCTTCACCATCTCGCAAGTAATCGTCCTCCCGGTCCGAGGCAACATTGGTAGGCCAATGTCCGAATACTCGATCTCGGGTAAAGGAGGTGGTGGCGCTGCCTCCGCTTTGCGGATCAATTCGTTAATCGCAGCACTCAGGCTTAGCCCCTTGGCACGGGCATAGTAGGCAGCGAATTCATGGGTCTCGTCGTCGAGTGTGATCGTGGTTCTCATGGGATCATTTTACATCATTTTTCAATTTGATGCATATATCATATTTTGATGTCTATAACAACGTGCGATGCGTTCTGGTACTTTTGATGCGAATCGCTCCTACAGAATGAGCGATCTGAAATATTCTCTCTTTCTTCGCCACTTTCTCCTATTCTTCCGTGTCTCATCCTGCTACAATCCCATCGAAATCCAAATTAAGCCCCTCGCCGTTTCCTGCAGGGAAAGCACGAGATGCGCAGGGCGAGCATTTTTGAGGAGCCCTCCCAATGGCCATCGTTGACGACCGCGCCAAAGCCGTAGAATTAGCCCTGGCACAGATTGAAAAACAGTTCGGAAAGGGGTCGATTGTCCGGCTCGGCTCCCGTGAGGCATTGCTGCCGATTGCCGTAATCTCCACCGGCTCCATCAGTTTTGACGCGGCGCTGGGCGTCGGCGGCGTTCCGCGGGGCCGGGTATCAGAGGTTTTCGGTCCCGAGTCCTCGGGCAAGACAACCATCTGCCTGCAGATCATCGCCGAGGCCCAGCGTGCGGGCGGTCTGGCCGCGTTTGTCGATGCGGAACACGCACTCGATCCTGGTTACGCCAAGAAACTCGGCGTCGATGTCAACAACCTGCTGGTCTCGCAGCCCGACTCGGGCGAACAGGCTCTGGAAATTACAGAAGCCCTGGTCCGGTCCGGAGCTATCGATGTTCTCGTCGTCGATTCCGTCGCCGCGCTGGTTCCCAAGGCCGAGCTCGACGGCGAGATGGGTGACAGCCACATGGGCCTGCAGGCGCGCTTGATGTCGCAGGCGCTGCGCAAGCTCACCGGCACAGTTTCCAAGTCGCGTACCGCACTCATTTTTATTAACCAGATCCGCGAGAAGATCGGCGTGATGTTCGGCAACCCTGAGACCACTACCGGCGGCCGCGCGCTCAAGTTCTACTCCTCGGTGCGCATCGATATCCGTCGCATTGCCGCCGTCAAAGAAGGCGATGTCGTGGTCGGTTCGCACACCAAGGTCAAGATCGTGAAGAACAAAGTCGCCGCGCCGTTCCGCGAGGCCGAGTTCGACATTCTCTACGGCGAGGGCATCAGCAAGGAGGGCGACGTGCTCGACCTGGCCGTGACCCACAACATCGTGGAGAAGTCCGGCGCATGGTACAGCTATAGCGGCGAACGCATCGGCCAGGGCCGCGAAAACACCCGGACCTTCCTAAAAGAAAACAAGGAAGTCTTCACCAAGATGGACGCGGAGTTGCGCAAACAGCTCGGCATCGGCGTCGCCAAGGCCGACGTGCCCGAGGTTCCCGCAGGCGGCGAAGTCCAGGCCAAGGAAGCGGTGCGCGGCCGCAAAGGGTAGGAAATTGTAGCGCCAACCTCTTGACCGGCGGACAAATTTGGCGCCCACGTCTCGCGGAGAACTCGGAATGTGAGATCGTCCACAAGAAGCGGAACCATAAATTCGTACATTCCAAAGCCCCAAGTAGAAACCTAGAGCTTTATCAGTCTGGCTAAAGTAGATGGGCCAGGATGTCGAAGAGCGGACCCAGGCCACCCAACCGTAGGAGGATTTCTTGAAGACAGGTTGGTTTTATCTGCTGGTTATCACGACGGTAGCGGTCCCGCTAGCTCTCTTCGAGATATGGGGCATGGCGCATTACAAGGTCGGATGGGGCAAGAGTTTGCCGCCTGAAACATCATGGGGAAAGCCCCTTTTCAAAGAAGTGCCTTTTAACCTAGTGGATCCTCTGCTGTTCACGAGATACCATTTCGTGATGTTCTGTGTTGTCGTGCCAGGGCTACTTGCGGCGTCTATATTCCTGCTAAGAAGGTGGGCCGAGCGCCCGCCTGCGACAGGGCTTGCATGGATACTTTTTATAGTCGCTGGCGGCCTAGGGGTAATGGAGCTTGAAGATTTTCTGTTTTTTGTTTTTAGTTCTGTTTTACGTACACCATATCCAGATGCGTTAGTGCGGCTGTTTCGCGGCGAAGCAAACTGGTACTCGAATTGGATGAATTTTGGCTTTTTCAAACTGCCTGCTTTTTATTTTTGGCTTCCGCCGATTATCGTATCCTTGCTTTGGACTGAATCGATAATCGGGCGAGGAAAACATTAGGGTGGGGACCTACGGACTGGCTGGTCCTAAATCGCCGCCTTCGGTAATGGATTCGGCCCAGGATCATAGGCACCGAAGAGGGAATCATGGGAGAGAAACCTCTTAAGGATCCAACGGACGGAAATGAGCCATGCACAAAGGGTCCGTTATCGGCTCATGCGAAGGAGTTTTACCTAAAGGAATATGAGTTTCTTCGTCGGGAAGTCGAATTAGCGATTAACGATTATCGCTCGACTGAACGAAATGTCGTCATTGCGGTGGGTGTTTCTTGGGCATGGTTGTATCAAGTTCGCAGGGAAATCCCTTCGCTTGCATGGCTGGCGCCATGCTTGTTCGTCGTGCTGGGAATTCTGCGAACCTATTCTGATGAGGCGTTTTTCCGATCTACTCACCAGTACTTGTCGCGTGTTGAGGAGTTATTTTCTCGGGCGGAACATCCCGGCGGCTGGGAGCACGCGCCAGTTTCAAGAAATTGGACGAGATTCAGCGCAGTTTTATTTTGGGCAGTTCTGCTTGCCGCCACAATAGTTGTCGCAGTATTCGAAATTTGCCGGGTGCCCCACTCTTGAGTCCTGCACGATGATGGACGTCATATCCTTGGCGCGTCTTTGTATTTTGCGCAAAGGATGGGATAGCGCAAGCATCGATGAGCGCATCGCCAGTGGGTAAGAAAACGTGATTTCAGGAGGGTGGGATGAAAGCCCTTTCACGCCGAGAAATGCTCAAAGGTAGCCTGCTGGCGCCTGCCGTTGCGGCCGCAGCCAGTGGCATGAACCCCGTTGCAGCCGCGATGCACGCTGCCACGGAAACTGCCGGTCCTCTTCCGGCGGACAAATCGGGCGCAGCGCAGAAACCGGCGCAGCCCAATGCGGCGCGTGAGCGCCTGCTGCTCGATTTCGGATGGCGCTTCCATCTCGGCGACGCCTGCGACGCGACCAAGGACTTCGGATTCGGCAGCGGCCGCGGCGGCAACTTTCAAAAGACGGGCGGTTTTCTCGCTGCCAGTTCCCTTGCCTTCGACGACAGCGACTGGAAAGCGATCGGATCTGCCGCACGATTGGGCCATCGAGCTCCCTTTCACCAACGATCCTGCGCTGCTCAATAAAGGTTTCTATCCTCTCGGCCGCAATTACCCATCCACCAGCGTCGGCTGGTACCGGCGTGTCTTCGAAATACCCGCCGCGGACGCGGGCAAGCGGATTTCTCTTGAGTTCGACGGCGCCTACCGCGAAACCACGGTGGTCTTCAACGGTTTCTACATCGGCCAGCACAGCGGCGGCTACGATCCTTTCCGTTTCGATGTCACCGACTTCGCCAATCCCGGCGGACGCAATGTTCTACTGGTTCGCGTTGACGCGACGGAAAGCGACGGCTGGTTTTACGAGGGCGCGGGAATCTATCGCCACGTTTGGCTCGTCAAAACCAATCCCGTCCACGTGAAGCAATGGGGAACTTTCGTCGCGTCTGAAATCAAGTCAGGCGCGGCTACACTTTCCATCCGCACGGAAGTGAACAACCACGGCCATTCCAGCGCCAGCGCGCGCGTAGTCTCCACCGTTCTCGATCCCAGAAGCAAGACCGTCGGCAAAATGGTGACGGCCACGGTTGCCATTCCCGCCGGCTCGGAGCAGACCTACGAGCAGAAGATGACCGTCGGCCATCCGCAGCTCTGGTCGCTGGAAGAGCGGAACCTGTACCTGCTGGTCACGGAAGTGCGCGTGGGCGGCGATGTTGTCGATCGCTACGAAACGATTTTCGGCATTCGCTCCATCAAGTTCGATGCTCAGAAAGGCCTGCTGCTCAACGGCAAGCCGGTCAAGGTGAAAGGTACCTGCAATCACCAGGACCACGCGGGACTGGGCGCGGCGTTGCCCGACGCGGTGCAGTCCTACCGCATGCGGAAGCTCATGGAGATGGGCTCCAATGGATTGCGCACGTCGCACAATCCGCCAACGCCGGCGCTGCTCGATGCCTGCGACGAGCTCGGCATATTGGTGTTTGACGAGACGCGCATGATGTCGTCGAATCCCGACGGCCTGAGCCAATTCGAGAATCTGGTCCGCCGCGATCGCAATCATCCCAGCGTCTTCATGTGGTCGATGGGCAACGAGGAAGGCGTAGCCAACACCGACAGGGGCGTGCTCATTCTCACAGCGATGAAGGATGTTGCCACGCGGCACGATGGATCGCGCCCTGTCTCCATCGCGCCCACGGGCGCCATCGGCACCGGCGGCCTCGCGGTCTGCGATGTCATCGGCTACAACTACGCGGATCCCGGCGCCGAGGCGTATCACAAGGCGCATCCCGACAAGCCCGTCATCGGCACGGAAACGGTGAGCGCCGTGGGCACGCGCGGCATCTACGTCACCGACTACGACAAGGGCTACGTCGGCTCCTACGATCCCTACACCACAACCGGCCGCGCTTCGGCCGAGGGCTGGTGGAGCTTTTGCGACGCGCGCCCATGGCTGGCGGGCGGCTTTGTGTGGACCGGCTTCGACTATCGCGGCGAACCCTCGCCGAACGGCTGGCCCAACATCAGTTCGCAGTACGGCATCATCGACACCTGCGGATTTCCCAAGGACACCTTCTACTACTACCAAGCGTGGTGGACCGAGAGACCGGTGCTGCATCTCTTCCCGCACTGGAACTGGCCGGGCATGGAAGGCAAGGAGATCGCGGTCTGGGTGCATTCGAACATCGAGAGGGTCGAGCTTTTCCTGAACGGCAAAAGCCTGGGCGCGAAGGAGATGAAAAAGGACTCGCACCTCGCCTGGAATGTGCCTTACGCGCCCGGAGCCATCGAAGCGCGCGGCTTCAAGGATGGCGAATTGGTGATGACAGCCCGGCGCGAAACCACAGGCGCTCCCGCCGCGCTCGCCATTTACGCCGACCGTGCGGAGATTTCCGCCGATGGCGAGGATGTCGCGATGTTCGCAGTGGAAGTGCGCGATGCGCGGGGCCGCGTTGTGCCCATTACCGACAATCTGGTCACATTCAAGGTCATCGGGGCGGGAAAGCTGATCGGCGTGGGCAACGGCGATCCTACCGACCAGGAATCCGACAAGGGCACGTCGCGCAAGGCATTCAGTGGCTTGTGCATGGCCATCGTTCAATCCGCGAAATCGGCAGATAGCATCACGGTGGAAGCCACATCGCCAGGGCTGACTCCGGCGCAGGCAACGATTTGGGCGGGGAAAGTCGAGCTGCGCCCACAGGTGGCCGTGTGGGAACCCAAAGTGCCCAGGGGCGCGGGCATCACCGGCCTGTGGAGACCCGTGCAGGACGGCGGCACGCAGCTCTTCGTTTTGGTTCAGGACGGAAACGCGCTGACAGGAACCGTAGAAGGCGCGGGAGGCGGCGGCGCGTCAACGCCGATTACAGACGGCCAGGTGGATGGGACCAACGTCAGTTTCAAGGCCGGCAACGGCTCGTATTCAGGCCGCATCAACGCTGACACAATCGAGCTTCAGCGAACGCCAAACTTCGGTCAGCGTCCGCCGCGGCCAGCGCAAGAGTCCGAAGCCTCGCGCCCGGCTGTTGGTCCGCCGCCCGATGGCTCGGATCCTTCGCGCAGCCCGTTGTTCCGCCCGCCGGGGCCCATGCAGATCGCGTTGCATCGCGTGCAGCGGTAGGCGCCGGCCAGCACCTGAATCTGCGCCACCGCGACATCGACGCGCAACTGGTGTCAAATTCACCAGTACGCAGCAGGTAAGGACGTTCATGCGCATTTCCCTTCATTGGCTGATCTTGCCGTCGCTCGCGGTTCTTTGTGCGGCGAATTTTCTCACCGCGCAACAGCACCTCACGGTGCCTCGCTCCGACGGCCACTCCACGCCGCTGATGCTTTACCCTGCCGTGGGCGCGGGCTCTGGCTGTGCGCCGCTGGCGGTTATCTCGCACGGCGCCGGCGGCTCCGAAGACGGCTATCGCTATCTGGCCCAGGGGATGGCGCAACTCGGCTTCACTACCATCGTCATGGGGCACGCGGAGAGCGGCTTATCGGCGTTGCGCAGCGACATGCGCCAGCACGGCCTCATCCGCGGTCTCGACGCTCTTGTCGAGGACCCTACCGCGGAGAGCGACCGCCTGCTCGATGTGGATGCGGCGCTCAAGTGGGCCGATGGCCAGTGCCAGGCTCCCTTTCGCGTGCTGCTCGGCCACTCCATGGGCGCGGAAACCGTCATGCTTGAAGCCGGCGCAACGAATATCGTTGGAGTCACGTCGCCGCCTGCCGGTCAGAATCGTTTTGACGCCTATGTCGCGCTGTCGCCTGAAGGCCCCGGCGTAGTCTTCGGACAGAACGCCTGGAACGGCATCCGCAAGCCCATTCTGATCCTCACAGGAACCAGGGATCAGTCGCTTAAGGGCGGCCCGAAGGCGCGCCTGGTTCCCTGGAGCAATCTGCCCGGCACAGTGCCGCACTGCCAGTGGGAAGGCTTGATTAGCGGCGCCACGCACATGAACTTCGCCGGCAATGGACCCGGCAGCGAAAAGGTGGAACCGATGGTGACGCAAACCATCGCATCGTTCCTGACCGGTGTGCGGAACTCAGGTTGCGCTCTTCCTGCTCCCATCAGCGGCATGACGTTAAAAGCCAAGTAGTCAAAGCGGGCACCGACTCCGTTCCTTCGGCGTCCCGCCTTCTGGCCCCGATGAACCCGCAAATGCCGTAGAATCCCCTTGGAGACGCCATGCCCGTCAGAGCCCTCTATCCCGGCACCTTCGATCCGCCCACCAACGGTCATGTCAACCTCATTCAGCGCGGGGCCAAGCTCTTTGACCACCTGACCGTCGCCATTCTCGTGAATCCGGTCAAGAACCCTCTCTTCACGGTCGAGGAGCGCGTGGAGATGCTCATTGAAGCTACAGCCGGAATCGGCAATGTTTCTGTGGCCACGTTCGACGGCATGATGGTTGATTTCGCGCGCGAGAAGGGCGCTTCAGCTGTGCTGCGCGGCATCCGCGCCATCTCCGACTACGAGCACGAGTTCCAGATGGCTCTCATGAATCGCCGCCTCGCTCCCGAGGTCGAGACCGTCTTTCTGCAACCGGCGGGCCGCTACTCCTTTGTCAGTTCAAGAATGGTCAAGGAAGTCTTCAGTTTCGGCGGCGATGTAAGCGGTCTGGTACCGCCCAACGTGCTGAAGCGCTTGCGGGCGCGCATCAAGAACGGACAGTGAGTTGGCGGAGCGCCTGAATGTTTAATTTCGGCAAGAAAGCCTCAATGCCGGTCAGCTCGACCATGAGAGACACTCTTTTCGGCGACCAAGAAGGCTGGCCGCCCGAAACCCTGGGCGCGGCGGCGGGAGAAGTTGGACCGTGGCCTTTATTTTTCCGGGCAAAAGAGCTCGTCGAGGCGAAAAAACTCGACGAAGCCCTCCAAATTCTTCGTCAATTCACCGAGACACTCGAATTCGAATCCCGCCAGCGACTGCAGGCATGGCATTTACTGCGCAAGCTGGGAGTAGTTCCGCCGAAGGAACAATCAAAAATTGTGCTCGGTGTGGTTGTTGAGGTCGGCATGCCGAAAGGGCTGGATTTGCTGGCAGCGTATTCCGATCACAGCGCACGATACTGGAACTTCAGCAACGCTGGCGTGGTTTGGGAGCACCCGAACTCATCACTTGACCCCCGCATCGACACCCTGCTAGAAAACGCGTCCGCTCTCGTGCAACGCATTGGGCCCTGGGACAAGGCGCGGCGCGCGGCGCCAAGCAAAGGGATTACGCGCCTGAATATTCTCACCCCAAGCGGACTTCACTTTGGCGAAGGGCCAATTGAACTGCTTAGCAAAGATCCCGTGGGTGGGCCGACTTTCGCCGCCGCGACCCAAGTAATGCTAAAACTCATCGAGACGGCAAAGCAGACGCGAGAGAACCAAGACACGACCCCGTCGGCCTAATGCTCGATTCTGCGGTTTTGCGACGGCGCGAAAATCTGTCAAGATAGAACTGTTATGACTGTTACAGCTCCTGCTAAAGTCTTTGCCGATCGCATTGGCCGGATCGAAGTATCCGCGACCATGGCTGTGGCCGCCGAGGCGGCTAAACTGCGCGCTCAGGGCGCCAACCTGGTGGATTTCGGGGCCGGCGAGCCTCACTTTGCCACTCCGCGGCACATCAAGGACGCCGCCATTGCCGCCATCGAGGCCAATTTCACTCGCTACACCGTGGTTCCGGGCATTCCCGACGTGCGCAAAGCCATCGTCGAGCGCCATGCCTGCGACTTCGGCTCGGACTACTCGACCGACGAGGCCATTTTCACGTCCGGCGGCAAGCTCGCTCTGTTCAATACATTGCAGATCCTTGTCGATCACGGCGACGAGGTCATCCTGCCGGTTCCCTACTGGGTCAGTTTCAAGGACATCATCCAGTACGCGGGCGGCAAGGTGGTTTTTCTCGAAACCAGCGAGGCCGAGAGCTTTCGCATCACCGCGGACGCCATCGAGCGCGCTATCACACCGCGCACCAAGGCCATCATCCTGAACTCGCCGTCGAATCCCGCGGGTTCGGTGGTCTCGGCCGAGGATCTGGAGCGCATTGTCCACGTCGCCCACGAGCGCGGTATTTTCCTGCTCCTGGACGAGTGCTACGTGTATCTCAACTACGCAGGCAAACCTGTCTCGGGCGGGTCCTTCACCTGGGCCAAGGAGCACCTGGTCATTCTCGGGTCACTCTCAAAGACTTATTCAATGACCGGCTGGCGCGCGGGCTATGTACTGGCCTCAAAGCCCATCGTCGCCAACCTGAGCAAGCTGCAGTCGCAATCCACCTCGAATGCCACCAGCTTTGTGCAGAAGGGGGCCATCGCGGCGCTGACCGGCTCGCAGGAGTGCGTGGCTGAGTTTCGCGCTGAGTTCATTGACTTGCGCGACTACATGCTGGCCAAAATCACGGCCATTCCCGGCGTCACCTGCACCAAGCCGGAGGGGGCGTTCTACGTGTACCCCAACATTTCGGCGTATCTGGGTAAGGGCGGCATCAAGACGGCCACCGAACTGGCCACGCGCCTGCTCCACGAAGCCCACGTCGTCACCGTGCCCGGCGAGGCCTTCGGGACTGGCGAGCACATCCGCATCTCCTACCCGGTGACCAAGCAGAACATCGACGAGGGCACGCGCCGCATGGGCGAGTTCCTGACCGGAATGAAATAGCTTCAATCTTCTGCGATTTTCCCGTCGCGGTTTGCAGCCAATCGTCGCATGCAGCTCTCGCAAAGTTGCATTCTAGGCGGGCTGCGCCGCTCGGCGGTTACGGGTCTTGAAAATAATTCGCTCTGCCCTGTGCAAACGTTATCTTCGTCGGGTACTATGGCTCTTCAATGTTGAACGCTATCGATTTCCGTCCCGTGATACTGGCCGGGGGCAGTGGTACCCGTTTCTGGCCCCGTTCCCGGCGCGCCCGCGCCAAGCAAGTTCTCGCTCTCGACGGCGAGCGCTCCATGATTCAGCAAACCGTGGAACGCCTGAAGCCGCTTACTACGCTCGAAAAAACCTGGATCATCACCAACGAATTTCTGGCCCACGAAATTGCCGACCAGTTGCCCGGCATGCCCGCCGCGCAAATTGTGCAGGAGCCGGTGGCCCGCAACACCGCGCCGGCCTGCGGCCTCGCCGCCTTCCTCATTGAGCGCGACAACCCTGACGCTGTGCTGGGCGTTTTTCCGTCGGACCATGTCATCAGCGACGAGCCGCGTTTCCTCAAGGCCCTGCAAAAGGGCATTGCCGCGGCCGCCGCAGGCGAAAACATTGTGGTGCTGGGCATCGAGCCTTCCCGCGCGGAGACCGGCTACGGCTACATCGAAACCGGCGATCTGACCAAGGACGACTCCGCACTGCACGTGCGCCGCTTCATCGAAAAGCCCAATCAGAACCGCGCCGAGGAGTTTGTCGCCGCCGGCAACTACTACTGGAACTCCGGTATCTTCCTTTGGTCGGCTCGCACGCTGGCCAACGCTGTCCGCGAACACTTGCCTGAAACCGCTCCGCTGCTCGAATCCATTGCCGCGGCCTGGGGCACGCCGCAGTTCGACGAGGTTTTCCATAGCGCGTATCCAAAGTGCGAAAACATCTCCGTCGACTACGCGGTGCTCGAGCCCCGCTCCGCCAAAGGCGAGCACCTTTCGAATCTGTATTGCATTCCCGCCGAGTTCAGTTGGAACGACCTCGGATCATGGGCCTCGCTCTACGAGTACCAGTTGGAGACGCGCATGCGCGGCGACGCCGAAGGCAATGTGACCGACACCGGTGGTCACATGGCCATCGAGGCCAACGACAACTACATCTTCAGCCCCAGGAAATTTGTGGCTCTCGTGGGCGTGAAGAACCTGGTCGTCGTCGACACGGAAGACGCGCTGCTAATCGCCCACCGCAACCACTCGCAGGACGTGGGCAAGATCGTGAAGGAGCTGGGCGTCACCGGCCACTCCGAACTGATTTAGAGCCCACCCGATTCTGAACGACGCGGCCATTGTGGTCCCGTTTGGACAGAACTGCCTCACACTCACGCTGTACAATTCTTGCGTGTCTCAGTGCGCACAAATCGCCTGAGTGGAGCAAGAAATGCCCGATACCATTGATTGGCCGATGCATCAAAAGCCGCGGCGCCTGAGACTTGCTGTCTACATTCCAATCGCTATTGTCATCCTCATCCTGATTGGCGGCCGTGCTGCCATTTCCTATTGGGTTGACCTCCTCTGGTACGGTTCGCTGGGCTACGCTCCTGTCTTCTGGAAGACCTTTGGCCTCGAATGGGGGACCTTCACCGCCTTTGCGGTGCTCACCTTCCTGGTCCTCTTCGGCGCCTTCCTCGCTTTCCGCCACACCCACGGCGGCGAATTGCCTGAGACGCATACCATCTACTTTGCCGGCCGTCCCATCGAGCTGCCGATCGCAAAGTTCCTGCGTTCCATTTCCGCCGTCGGCGCGCTGGTCATCTCCATCGCCACCGGCTTCGCGATGGAATCGCAGTGGCCCACGCTCGCCTTGTATTGGTACGCGCCTGCCACCGCCGCGAATTCCGCCGACCCCATCCTGGGCCGTCCGCTCGGCTTTTATCTCTTTACCTTGCCTGCCTGGGAACTGATCGCCGGATGGTTGCTCACGCTGGCTGTGATGATCTGCGTTCTCTCAGTGCTCTTTCTTATCGCCGCAGGCGGCAGCCGAATGCGCGACGGGCATTTCGGCAGCGGCGCTCCCTCAATCTGGCGCGGCGTTTCTATCGCCTTGGGCTTTTTGCTTTTCACGCTGGCCATTCGCGAGTATGTTGGCCGTTTCGATCTCCTCTTCGATCAGCACGCGATCTTTTCTGGAGTCTCCTGGACGGACGCACACGTCACGATCCTCGGCATGTCCTTTATCGCCACGGCGCTCGCCATCGGCGCGGTCATTGCTTTCGCCGGCGGCGTGCTGAAGCTACGCGTGCGCTGGCTGGCAGGGGCCATTGCTCCCGCTGTGGTTTGTTACGTCATCGTCGCTTTGGCCGGATGGTACGCGTTGACTTTCATCGTGAATCCCAACCGGCTCGACCGCGAGCGGCCTTATATCGTAGACAACATCGCCCTCACGCGCCAGGCCTATGGCCTTGACCTATTTGCCCAGCAAGAATTTCCCGCTGAGACCACGGTGGCCGCAGCCGATCCGGAACACAATCAGGCGACGCTTGAAAACATCCGCCTGTGGGACGTAGGCGCCTTGCAGGCCACGTTAACCCAGTTGCAGGAAATTCGCACCTACTATGCATTCCCCGGCATCGACATCGATCGCTACCAGATCAACGGATCGTTACGGGAGGTGATGCTCGCGGTTCGCGAACTGGACGTGGACAAACTGCCCGACACCAGCCGCAACTGGATCAGCGACAAACTGATCTACACCCACGGCTACGGCATCACCATGAATCCCGTCAACGGATTTTCAACCGAGGGCCTGCCCACGCTTTATCTCTCGAACATGCCCGTGCAAAGCACCGTGCCCGGCCTCAAAGTCACGCGCCCGGAAATCTACTTCGGCGAGAAGACCGACACCGATGTCTACGTCAAGACCGGCCAACAGGAATTCAATTACTCGCAGGGCCAGAACGACAGTTATTCCACTTACGAAGGCACGGGCGGCATTGTGATGGGCGGCTTTATGCGCCGCGTACTGCTGGCCTTCGATCGCGGCGACCTGACCAAGGTTCCCTTCAGCGACGACATAAAAGCCGACAGCCTCTTGCTGATGCGGCGCAACGTGCAGGCACGCGTTGCGGCCCTGGCCCCGTTCCTCACCTTCGATCACGATCCTTACATCGTGGTGGGCGACGATGGACGCCTCTCCTGGATCATTGACGCCTACACTTCCTCATCCACCTATCCTTACTCCGCGCCGGCCGATCTCTATGGGCAATCGGTCAATTACGCGCGCAATAGCGTGAAGGCGGTGGTGGATGCCTACGATGGCACCGTCACGTTCTACGTCTTCGATTCCTCCGATCCCATCCTCGCCGCGTGGCGTGGCATCTATCCGGGACTGTTCAAGGACGCCTCCGCCATGCCCGCGTGGCTGCGTGCCCACGTGCGCTATCCTGAAGCGCTGCTGAGCCTGCAGGCCGATGTATACGGCCTCTATCACATGACGAACCCGGAGGTTTTTTACAACCGCGGAGATCAGTGGACCGTCGCTACCGAAAATGGTTCAAGCCAGAGTGGCGACCAGGCCGCGCAGCCCATGCAACCCAACTTCGTGCTCATGGCACTACCTGGAGAATCGGGCGGGCTCGAGTTTGTCGAGATCCTGCCCTTCACGCCCATCAGCCGCAACAATATGATTGGCTGGATTGCGGCGCGCAGCGACGGCGCGCATTACGGAACTGCCGTGGTGTTCAACTTCCCCAAGACGCGCCTCGTCGACGGGCCGCAGCAAATTGAATCGCGCATCGATCAGAACGGGGAGCTCTCCGGACAGCTCACGCTCTGGAATCAGAATGGCTCGAAGGTGATTCGCGGCAGTCTGCTGGTGATTCCCTGCGGGCAGGCGCTGCTCTATGCGGAGCCGATTTACCTGCAGGCCAACCAGAGTCCCATGCCGGAGTTGCGGCTCGTCGTTCTGGCATTGCAGGATCGTCTTGCCTATGGGCCGACCTTCGAGTCCGCGCTCGCGTCGCTCTTCGGAGCGCAGACCCCATTGCTGACAGCCGCCGAATCTCCGCAGCCTCAATCAGCCGCTGCACCCTCAGGCGCGCCGCAACCTGCCACCGATGTCAACGCGCTGATCGCACAAGCCAGTCGAGACTTCTCCGATTATCAGCGCCTCACTTCGGAGGGTAAACTGGCTGAGGCCGGCCAGAAGCTCGACGACCTGAAGCGCGTGCTTGACCAGCTCAGCAATCATGCAAAATAGCTGATCTGTCATCCTGACTGGAGGTCGTTCGTCCGCCGCGGCGGACGGGCGACCGCAGTCGAAGCATCTGCGGCTGCTCCGCCAGCTCCCGTGTGGATTAGAATGGGCAACCAGGGTTGGTTTGAGCCATGTCTTTTGATGACTTTATAGCTCAGCTGGATGAACAGAGCATCAGCGCGTTAAAGCACCTCATCGGCGCCCGCCCCTTCACGATCTCGGCACCAAGTCTGCAGGTCGCCGGCGAGCACTTCCAGGCTCCCTCGTTGTCATTCAAACGGTCGGACACAGACTGGATCACGATTGGCTGCGAACTTCACGGAAGTCCCCGCGGAAATCGAGATTTTGACTACTGGCAGCTCTGGGCAACCCAAGACAGCTCGCCCGGCGGCATTCAGGTGCGACCCGATGGGACCCTCGTCTCTCCCTGCAAGATCTGGCGCAACGACACTAGGATAATCTCATCGATTGAAGTGCGTGGCAGCTATTCTAGCTGGAATGACTTTGACATTGGAGAGACCGCGACATTCGATTCCGCGCTGGTGTTTGAAACCGAAGACCCTCGGCACCCGCCCAGCCGCAGGTTTTGCATCTGGTGCCAGGTCAATGGGCCGGGAGGCGCCCTGGAGCTGCATTACACAGAGAGCCGCGAGCTGATAGAGAACGTCATCAAAGGAACTTCGCTTCGCCTCCGCCTTGAAAAGAACTGATGCCATCATCCAAAGCGGAGTTTTCCTCGTTTTGTGCGGCAATCGCACTCGAAGTGGGTGCGGTTGTTTTTCAACAAGTCTCGTAGTCGCTACACTGATCTTTCAGTTTGATGTTGGAGCAACCGCCATGCCTCGTTTCGCCGCCAACCTGACCATGATGTATCAGGAGCACAAATTCCTTGACCGCTTTGCCGCGGCCGCGCGCGATGGATTCACTGCGGTCGAGTACCTGTTCCCCTACGAGCATCCGGCCGCCACGCTGGCCGCTCTGCTCAAAGAGCACGGACTGCGCCAGGTCCTCTTCAACTCTCCCCCCGGCGACTGGAAGGCAGGCGAGCGCGGCATCACGGCGCTGCCGGGTCGCGAAAAAGAATTTCGCGACGGTTTTCTGCAGGCGCTGGAGTACGCGCTGGTGATGGAGTGTCCGCGCATCCATTCCATGGCCGGAATTTCTCCGCCGGGCGTGGATCGCGCGCATCTGCTCGGCGTTTATACCGCCAATCTTGCCTGGGCGGCGGATCAAGCGCGGGTTGCAGGCGTCCAATTGCTCATCGAGCCTATCGCTTTGCGCAACATGCCGGGATTTTTCCTGAATCGCCAGGAAGAAGCGCACGCAATTGTCGCGGAGATCGGCGCGCCCAATCTCAAAATCCTCATGGACCTTTTCCATTGCCAGGTGGAGGAGGGTGATCTGGCCATCAGGATCCGCAAGTATCTCGCGGACCCGAAGAAGACGCGCGTAGGTCACATCCAAATTGCGGGCGTGCCCGAACGCCATGAGCCCGACACGGGCGAAGTCAACTACGGCTATCTCTTCGATGTAATCGATGGGCTCGGCTACGAAGGCTGGATCGGCTGCGAATATATTCCAGCTGCGGGAACTTCAGACGGTCTCGGCTGGTTCAAGAAATGGAAAGTTACGTAGCGCCGGTCTCCTGACCGGCTGTCGTGCGGGCCTCCCGGCCCGCACTTTTGAAATCGAGTTACGAAGCGTCTGGCGGCGTGGACGCCGCCAGTACAGCCGGTCTGGAGACCGGCGCTACACCATCGCTCTACTTCTCAACTCCAAACGTAAACGTCGTGGTCGAGTGCATTGTCTCACCGGGCTTGAGCTCCGTGGTCGGGAAGTCCGGATGGTTCGGCGAATCCGGGAAGTGCTGCGTCTCGAGGCAGAATCCGGCGTGCTTCGTGTACTTCACGCCATGCCTGCCTGTGAAGCTGCCATCCAAAAAATTGCCGGAGTAGAACTGCACTCCCGGCTCGGTGGTTTCGACAGTCAGTTTGCGTCCGCTCACGGGGTCGGTCACAATGGCCGCCAGGTGCAGCGTTCCCATTTTGCCATTCAGCACGAAGTTGAAATCGTACCCGCCCGCGCGCTTCAGTTGCTCGTTGTCGGCATCGATCCGCGCGCCAATCGTCTCTGGCTTTCGAAAATCCATCGGAGTACCGGCAACCGGCGCCAACTCTCCGGTCGGAATCAACCCCGCATCGACTGGAGTGTAGCGGTCGGCGTTGAGCTCAACCTTCAGGTCGAGAATGTTGCCCTGGTCGTCGCCGTGCAGGTTGAAGTACGAGTGGTTGGTCAGGTTCACCACCGTGTCCTTATCCGTTTTGGCCGAGTAGTCAATGCGCAGCGTATCGCCCTTGAGCGTGTAGCGCACTGTTGCAGTCATTGTCCCCGGAAACCCCATGTCGCCATCGGGGCTCACATGCGTAAACTCGACGCCGTCCGGCACTTCCTTCGCCTGCCACACATACTGATCAAACCCAACAGGACCGCCATGCAATGCGTTGGGGCCGTTATTGATGGGAATCTGGTAGGTTTTTCCATCCAGCGTGAATTTGCCCAGAGCAATACGATTGCCATAGCGCCCCACCACGGCGCCGATATATGGACTGGGCTTGATTAGATACGTATCGAGGGTGTCGTAGCCCAACGCAACATCCCCCATCTTACCCGTGCGGTCCGGAGCTCTCACGTTCACCAGGTGCGCTCCGTACGCCGTCACTCTTACTTCAATCTGCCCGCCGGTTAACGTGTAAATTGGGACGGCGGTTCCATCCGCGGTATGACCCCATATCGACATCTTCACCTCTCCCTGTGCAATGGGTGTAAGCGCCATTGCCATTCCTATCAAAGTTGCGACCACCCCAACTGCTCGTTTCACGGTTTACCCCTCTGCCTTGCGGCTTGCGCGGTTCTCGCGGCTCGCCGACTTCGGCCCGTTCCAGTAGAGGGGCCTCAGCCGTCGCGATGATGTTCCTTGGAAACTATAGCTGATGCGGCTGGCAATGCGATCCTGCGCCCGGCGGTGGGGTGGGTGGAGCGGTGGAACTGCGGCTAACAGGACTTGCTAGTAAATCCTGCTGGCGATCACCTGTGTCCCGGTGGCGTTTGACTCGATGCTCGTGGACCGCAGCAACACTTCGAAATTGTGCAGGGATTTGTCGGGGCGCGTCGCTCGCTTCAGAATCGGATCGATGGCAGATGGGTACAGCAGCATCTCGGCTGCGGCCTGGGTTCCGGCCACATCCAGTCCTTCCAGAACCAGCAGGTGACCGCTGCCGCTTAAATTCGGGAGGAAATCGATGAGCGCGAAGGTCTCGTGCGCCGACTCGTTCCAGTGGCTGGAATAGCTCGCGGATTCTCCCGGTTGCGGCTTGAGATTAATGATCTGCGCGCCATTCATGCCGGGCCGGTCGACAATGCGGAAGTTGGCGTTGCTCTCGGCAATCGCGGCCCAGGGATTGCTGCCCACCGACCCGATGATGACGGCGTTGGCGTTCTTGAGGTCATCCAGCCGCAGATCGCGCGGAAAGCGGATGAAAACCCGTTGCGGATCGTCCTCAGTCAGGTGAGCGAGCGCCGCCGCAATCTGCAGATCGACGAAAGGAGTCAACTGCTGGGAACGCAGATCCGAGGCGCTATGCGCATCCACTCCGGACAGTGGCAATTCCTGGTACTTGCCCGAAATGTATTCCGCCAATGGCGCAGGCCGGCGCGAAATGTCTTCGAGAAGATTGAATCCTGCATCGGACGGAACGATATAGCTGTTTTCCGGACCGCTGAACAGCTCGGCCCACAGCACGTGTGCCGGCTCTTGCGAAACGGGCGGCGCCGGCGATCGTCTGGCGGCATACCAGGTGGCGGCGATCAGCGCCGCGCTATAAACCACGACCAGAACTGCGCCCAGTGCCCTGCGGATTGCCTTTGATTGCACCGCCGCTGGTTCTGCAGTGCGCGCGGGCAGCGCATGCGGATGTGTCTGACCCGGAGCCACTGCCGGCGATCCCGGTATTTCTTCCCGGGTAACCTCCTCAGTAGCGGGAAGGAACACTGGAACATAAGCGCCCACCGGAATGTCGATGCGCACCGGTTCCGAGTTGCCCTGGTCCGCAAAGTGCTCTGCCAGTCGCTTGCGCAATTGGCGCGCATAGCTGCGAACGATGTTGTCCTCAAGCGTGCGATAATCCGCCGGCCGGTCGAAGACCTGCACGCCGATCTGGTGCTCTGTGATCTCGTTTCCCCGCCCTTCCAGGGTCTCGGCCACCACAAAAAGCAGGAACCTGGTGAGCAAGGGGGAGCGGGCGAAGTTTGGCCCGGCGATCACACGCTGCGCCAATGCCCAATACGGGTCTTCCTGCAGACTCGCCGGCCATGCCTCATCGGAAAGAGGCATCCTGGTCTTGGATTGGACGGCGGCAAAGTGATCCATGAGCCTTATCTCCTGGCTTTCGCCCGAGGACAGGGAGCGGTCTCCGGTTCAACTGTTAAGCAAGGACGCACGGCTTAACTCAATCATCTGGTGATCCCGTAAAGTCGTCTGCAGATTGCGCAGAGTTGAATGCAATTTCAATTCCGTTCAAGCCAGGAGGAACTTATCAACCGCTCGCATCAAGCGAGCCTCGCCTGGCCATTTCGCAACGCTTTGCAGCTACCTTCTCACTGGGGCTTCTAAACTGCCTGCAACGCATGCCATTACTTCAATTCGTTTGCTGCATCCTCAAACTCATGCGGTGTTCACATAAACAACGCAGACAGGAGCCTTCCCGTCGAACAATTTCCACAGTTTACCAACAATTCAAACAGTCAACAAGTCCTTTTCAATCAAATAATTAAGTACTGTGAACACTAGTGTATACACCTGCGTGCACTTAGGGTAAACACTCCCGCGCGCATAGTAAGTGCAATATCGTTGCGCTGCTCGGCGAAGTGTGGTCGAGTGCAAACGTGTAAAAAATTCTTGAAATTGGAGGTAGCAAGGCATCATGAACATCAAACAGCAATTCAGAATTGCCGGACCATGGCTTACCCTCGTGGTCTCGCTCCTTGCTCTGTGCCTTCCGGGCCGCTTGGCAGCACAGCTTGATCGAGGAGAGGTGACTGGAACGGTGGAAGATCCGTCCGGAGCGGTCGTACAAAAGGCCACGATTGCGCTCATTAACGACGACACCACTGTAAAAATTACAACCAAGTCCACAGCTACCGGTACCTATGTATTCGACGATGTGAACCCAGGCAAGTACACGGTTGAAGCTGAGGCTCCCGGGTTCAAGAAATACATCGTGCACGGCGTAATCGTGCAGGTGCAGCAGGTCGAAACCATCGACGTTCACCTCGCCACCGGCGACGTGCAGACGAATGTTACTGTGACTGCGGCAGCCCCGCTTCTCGAAGCGGAAAACGCTCAGGTCGGCCAGACCATCACCAATCAGTCCGTAAACGATCTGCCTCTTGTCACTCGCGACTGGGGCTCGCTGGCGCAACTTTCCGCGGGCGTCAATACCGATGCGACCGGAACCGGCGCTGGCGGGAACGGCACCGCCGACGCAGGCAGCTCTTCGTCTGCTTATTTCAGGGTGAATGGCGTCGACGAATGGCAAAACGACTTCCGCCTTAACGGCATTAACGACAACATCGAGTTCTATGGCGGCAACTATACCGGGACCAACGCCGCCATCGTCCCGCCGCCTGACGCCATCCAGGAGTTTACGCTGCAGAGCGGAGATTTCAACGCCGAATTCGGGCACTCCACCGGCGGCATCATCAACGCGTCCATCAAATCAGGCACCAACGGAGTGCACGGCGACCTCTGGGAGTACGTGCGCAACAACGATCTGAACGCGAATTATTTCTTCAATCGTAGTAATTGCACATCCACAGGCTGCGTCTCCGGTCCGATTCCTTCCTATCACCAGAACCTCTTCGGCTTTACCGCCGGCGGCCCGGTTATCATTCCCGGCGTCGTCCATGGCAAGAACCGGCTCTTCTGGTTTGCCGACTACCAGGGCGGCCGCTACGTGCTGCCTGAACCGGACGGCGGTTTAACCGTGCCCACCGCCAATATGATCTCCAGCAAATTCACCAACCTGCAGGACAACATCACCTACAACACCTCGAGCACCTGCAGCGCCACCGTCACCACCGGTTGCCACACCGACGCCCTGGGCCGCTTCTTCTCGAACGGCACCATATTGGATCCTGCTACTACTCGCCAGCTTGACCCTACAACCGGCTACGACGCCGTGACCGGGATGACAGGCACGCCCGGCGCCTACGTGCGCGATCCTTTCTATAACTGCACAGCAGCCGGCGGTTGCACCAGCTTCACCGGCGTCACCAGAACCGACTTCACGCAGGACGCGGGCGGCGTTCTACTCTCCGCCCTCAACGTCATCCCGACCAGCCGCCAGGATCCGAACGCAGTCAAGCTGCTGGGCCTGTATCCGGCGCCGGACACTCCAGGAAAATTGGCCAACGACTTCCAAACCTACGTGCCCAGCGAACAAAAGAACAGCAACACCTACGACATTCGCATCGATGCCAATATCAGCCCCAAAGACATCCTGTTCGGCGTCTATGACCGGAGCTACCTGACCGCCGACGTGCCGTCATATTTCCCGGGGGTTGGCGCGGGCCAGAGCGGCGGACGCGTCAACCAACTGCCGGCCTGGGCCTGGGCAGTCGGCTACACGCGCATCCTTACTCCCACGCTCACCAATGAAATGCACATAGGCATGGTCCACAGCGACAAGCTTCAGGTGTCCGTCTGGGGCAACGACTTCGGAAGCGCAGCTTGTTCGGGAACCGTGAATCCGGGTCCGGGTTCGTGCAATATCCCCCTCGAGTACGGCATCCAGGGCGTTCCGCAGGTGGCCGGCAACGGAGGCCTGCCCATCATCAACATCAACGGGCTTAGGGGACTCGGCATCGGCAACTACTCGCCCACGCTGCAATATGTTTGGAGCCTGGAAGGCGTTGACGGGGTCACCAAGGTCTGGCGCAATCACGCTTTCAAGACGGGCATCCAGGTGGACGACCTGGAAGGCAACATCTCGCAGCCGCCGCAAGGCCGTGGCGACATGAGCTTCAACGGTCAGTACACGGACATTTCCAACAAAAACTCCAATTTGAACGGCATCAGCGACATGCTGGTGACGCCTTTGAATTACGAATACGGAGTGGGCACTGGCGTGAACCTGGTCGGCGGCCAGAACGGCTTTTCCGCCTCCAACATTCCAGTCACCGACGACCATCGCTGGTACATCGGCGCCTACTTCCAGGACGACTGGAAGGTGAATCCCAAGTTGACCCTAAATCTCGGCCTGCGCTGGGATCTCTTCACTCCCTACCAAGAAACCCGGGGCTACCAGTCCAACTTCGTTCCTGCGGGTGGCAACGGACCCACCGCAAACTTCTACCTTCCCAACCAGGGATGCCAGACGCCGCGGGCCACCATCTTTAATACCGTGGCTGCCCTCAACAATATCAACATCGTGTGCTCTGGAAACGCCGCACTCGGCGATGATCAAAAGACGAACTTCGCGCCGCGTGTGGGATTCGCCTACAAGCTGCGGCCTACGCTGGTGGCACGCGGAGGCTTCGGCACGGCCTATGGAGCGCTGGGCAACCTCGGTTACGGCGGCACGCTGGGATTGAACTATCCCTTTGGCTACACGCAGACCGTCCCCTCTCCCGACTCCAACCATCCGCTGCTCGCCGGTACTTCGAACGCGCCGGCGACCCTGGAGAATACCTTCAATAACTACAATTTCGCCAGTGCGACGACGCTGCAAAGCCCGACTCCGTACACAACGACGCCGGTCTCTTGCTCCACTCTGCCCCTCAACCAGTGCGTGGGAGGCCAATACATCGGCAGCGACTATCTGGGCGCGACTCTCAACGGCCGCCAATTCAACTACCACACGCCACTGATACAGACTGAGAACTTCACCGTCGAGGATCAATTCACGAGCCACGACGCGCTCCAGGTGGGATATGTCGGCACCCAGGGCCGTCACCTGGATATTCTGGGGACCTCGAACAGCAACTCTATAATCTTGCCTCCAGGCCAAAACACCCAGTTGTATATTCCGTACCCGTACATGGCGCGGAACGGCACCTACGAAACCACCAACGCCAACACCAGCTACAACTCCATGCAGATCACGTATCAGCACCAGATGAATTATGGGCTTTTGGTGCTGGCCAACTACACCTTGTCCCGGTGCACGGGCGATCAGCACGCGCCGCAGAACTCGGAGTTCAACTCAGGTTACCGCGCTCAATGGCTCGCCGGCTTCGGCATCCAGGGAGACTACGGCCTGTGCGATGCCGACGCCACCGACCTGTGGCACGCTGCCGCCACGTACGAACTGCCGATTGGCCGCGGACGCCAATTCGGAGGCTCGATGGACAAAGCCGCGGACCTCATCGTGGGAGGGTGGGTGATCAACGGCTTCTATACCTTCCAGAGCGGGCAGCCGCTCACGGTCACTTGCCCCGTCGCCACAACGGCCGACTTCAACTGCTCAGCCAATGTGATTCCTGGGCAGAATCTCTATGCCGGCCCACACAACTACACGCAATGGTTGAGCAACACCGCGTTCGCTCAGCCGCCTACGGCTACCCAGGTTGGACAGGTCGATTATTCGCCGCTCGGCACGAGCGGCATCCAGCAGGCACGCGGACCGCACTTCAACAACCTGGATTCGTCAATCTTGAAGAACTTCAACTTCACGGAATCGGCGATTCTGCAGTTCCGCGCCGAAATTTTCAACACCACCAACACGCCGCCCTTCGTGCAGCCAGGCAGTTTGAATTTCCAGGCCGGCGGCTTCAGTAGCATCGCGGCTACGAAGAACAGCAACTTGAACAATGGCGCGCGCACGCTTCAGCTCGCGCTCAAACTTTCGTTCTAAGGCACAGGGGCCTCCCAAAGGTGTCTTAGCTTCAATCCCGCATCCGGCGCAGAACACCGCATCGGATGCGGGCCTTTCTTTCTGACCATGTCAGGTAGGGGTCAGTGCAAAGCCGTCGTGAAAGGGCACGACTTCAGTCGTGCCGATAAAACCCGCAATACCAATGGGCTTTAGCCTCTGAGGGATGATTCTTTCAAACTGACTCACTACCCAGCGCTGTGGCCTCCGTCAAGGCTGAATATAATAGCCAATACCATTTCCGGGGTACGCCGTAAGGCGCCACTGACTTACTGAAATGCCTTTTATGAAGAAAAACCAGTCGCGTCACGCAAGATCGCCATTCCGATTTGGAGCACGATTCGGCCTCCTTCTGCTCTCATCTCTCGCCGCTGTCGCCGCCTTCGCGCAGCAAGTGTCTCCCGTCGCGGATTCTTCCGGCTCTGATTTCGTCCTCCAGGGCGTCGTGCGCGGCTCCCAGAACCAGAGCTATGTGCAAGTCCCTTTTGCAGTACCCGACGGCACGGAGCGCGTGACCATCACCTTCAGCTACACCGAGAAGGAACAGCACACGGCTCTCGATCTTGGACTGCTCGATCCCGCTGGGCTGCGATGCTGGAGCGGCGGCAACAAGTCCACGCTCACTGTCGGACTTATGGACGCCACGCCATCTTGCTTACCGGGCGCCATTCCATCAGGTACCTGGAATGTGTTGATCGGCGTGCCCAACATTCGCGCCGGCGTCGAGTCGCATTACACCATTCATGTCTATCTCTCGCGCACTGGGGCGGTGGCAGCGCTGCCGCCGGTCCTCCGTGAGCCACTACGCACCGGACCCGCATGGTTTCGCGGCGACCTGCACATGCATACCGCGCACAGTGACGGTCAATGCCCCAGCCAGACGGGGAAAATGGTTCCCTGCCCGCTTTTCTTCACCGTGGATGCCGCCGCCCGCCGAGGTCTCGACTTCATCGCCATTACTGATCACAATGCCAGCTCGCAATATGATGCGATGCGCGAGTTGCAACCGTACTTCGACAAGCTGCTCTTGATTCCCGGCCGCGAAATCACAACCTTTCAGGGCCACATCAACTTCCTTGGCAGCACCGATTTCATCGACTTCCGTCTCGATGGCCACACCGTCCCTGACGTCAACACACTGCTGCAAAGCGCAGCACGGGTAGGCGCCATCACATCGATCAACCACCCTCTGGCTCCGAGTGGCGAAATCTGCCTCGGCTGCGGATGGACGCCTTCCACGCCGGTCAACATGCATTTGCTCACCGGCGTCGAGGCTGTGAACGGCGGCAGCGAGCGGAGCGGGCTCTCCGACCTTCCCTTCTGGAATCGGGAGCTCGATCGCGGATGCCGTCTCACGGGAATCGGCGGCAGCGATAATCACCGCCCCCTGCAACCCCTCGATCAAATCGGCTCCATCGGCAGTCCGACGACCGCTGTGTATGCAACGGATCTCTCGACGCCCGCGATTCTCGACGGTATCCGCGCCGGCCATGTCTTCATCGATGTGACAGGAACCCACGACCGGCTTCTCGAAGTGACGGCGCATGCGGGCGATCGCACAGCCCGCGCGGGAGACATGCTGAGTGCTGCGACGGGCGATCAAGTTGAGTTTTCCGCGCACGTGGCGGCTGCGGCAGGGGGAACGATGCATTGGACTGAGGATGGCCAGGACGTTGCGCCCGCAGACGGAGCAGCCATCTCCACTGCAAACTCCACGCAAACGCTGCCGTGGACGAGCGACGGACGCCGCCATTGGTTTCGCGCGCAAGTCGCGGGGCCTGACGGCAAACTGTGGCTCATCGGCAACCCCATTTACATCAATTGGGACGTTGCGAATGGATGCAATGGCAACCAGCCGGCCCACGCAGAGGGAATCAAGACAGCACGATGATCCATCCGCATTTTCACCTGGCTCTGGTGCAGTTTCTGGCCGACCACAGAAACATTGTCCTCACTCACTTATTTCACGCCGCAAGCTTTTTCGGCTCGGCCACTTTCTACGTCTTCTTCACCATCCTTCTCTATGTGATGTGGGACAAGCGCCTGGCTGTGCGCCTTATTGTGGTGGTTTTGCTCACCATGGCCTTCAACGATCTGCTGAAGATTCTCATCAAGAATCCCCGGCCCTTCGTGGCCGACGGAACCTACAAGCAGAAATGGGCAGTTTCTCCGTCCGAAGCCAAAGCGTTGGCTCTTGAGTATTCCACGCCGTCGGGCCACGCCATGGGCTCCGCCGCCTTCTACTCCTACCTCCTCGCTTTCACCAGGAACCGCTTCGTCCGCGCGGGCATCGTGCTTCTTATCGTCCTCATTGGCGTTTCGCGCCCTTATCTCGGCGTGCACTACGTTGAAGATGTTTTGCTGGGTTGGGCAATCGGCCTTCTCTTTGGCGTCGCTGCATCCCGTTACACGGGCACGCTTGCAAACCTGTGGAGCGAAGTCCCGCACGGTTTGCAAATCGCCATTACTGTTGTCGGCAGCGCAACGATCTGGCTGCTTGTATTCGCTCTCAACGGCTGGCAAATCGACTACCAGGTGCGAGAAATGACGACTTACTGCGGCTGGCTCACCGGCATCGTGATCGCCTGCCCGCTGGAGTTGCGCGTCGTAAACTTCGACCCGCGCAGCGGCGGGACGGTAGCCAAGCTTCTTCGCTACATTCTTTCAATCGCCATCATGCTCGCCGTAGTGCGCTTCCTCGATGCAGCATTCGCTTCGGTTGCCGGCAACGCGTCGATCGTTGGCTCGGCACTCGACTATCTCCGCTATGTAGCGACCAGTGTCGCAGGCATGTTCTTCGCGCCATTTATCTTCTGCAAAGTGAAGCTGGCGTCCGCCAAGCCTGTTTCCTGATCGCGGCCCGGTAGTGAGCCGGAGCACATCATGGATTTTCGGCCTCGGCGTACAATCCCCGTAGCATTCACTATCAGCATGTCGCATCGGAGCGGCTGCACGGAGGGGAAAGTTGACCGCCGCGGTTTATCTTGCGATCTATGCCGGCCTCTTGATTTTTCTGGCCGGATGTCTCAGGCGCATTCTCGTTTATGCGCGGACGCCATTGCACCTGCGCTGGGAGCTTTATCCACTGCCGCATGAGCATCCCTATCGCGCGGCGTATGGCGGATCGTATTTCGAAACCCAGGAATGGTGGCGTCAGCCGCAAGTAGCGAATCGGCGCGGCGAATGGCGGGTCATGATCGAGGAAGTTCTCTTCCTCAAAAGCCTGCGCGAGTTCAATCGCCGCTTGTGGCTCCCGTCCTTCCTTTTTCATTTCGGACTCTATCTCGTGATCGCCGCCATGAGCTGCGCGGCTCTGGCACTGGTGTTCGGCCAGCTTTCCTCCGCGCCGCAAATCGCCGGACCCACTCACGCGCTGGCTGCGGTCGCCACAATCACCGGAGTTCTCGGGGGTCTTCTCATTTTCGCCGGAGCTTGCTGGCTACTGATGCGCCGCACCACCGATCCAGATCTGAAGAATTCCACCCACGCCGGAGACATCTTCAACCTCCTCTTCTTCATTGCGGTATGTGCGCTTCTCATCGGCGGGTACCTGTTGCGCGCGCCCGGAACCGCATCGCTCGGTCAATTAGCGCGCGGCGTCATTCACTTCGATCGCGCTGTAAGAATCGGACCCGCATTTGGCGCGGGCTTGATTCTGACCTCAATGCTCGTCGCGTATATTCCTTTCACGCACATGACGCACTTCATCGCCAAATACTTTACCTGGCATGCGGTTCGTTGGGATGACCGGCGCAACGAGCGCGGAAGCGTCATCGAAGGCAAAGTGGCTGCTTCTCTTGGCTACCGGCCCACATGGTCTGCGCCGCACATGGGCGCTGACGGCCGGCGCAGTTGGGCTGAGATTGCAACTACCAATCCCACCGAGGAGACGCGGAAATGAGCGGTGGCATCAATCTGCGCGACGTCTCGCGGCCTGACGGCGAGCCGCTGATTCACCTTGAGAACGGCGAATTGATGCCGCTGCCCGCACCGCTCGAAAGCCCGGAGAAGGATCGGGCCTGGGCTGCGCTGACCGAGCAATGCAAGACCCGTTATGAATGCGGCCTCGACGACACTTGTGCTGTCAACATCCCCAAACCGAAGACGCATGAAGAGGAGGCGCAGCTTGTCGCTCGGTTTCTTTCGGGTCTGGACAAACTCTTCGACAAGGAAAACAACTGGACCTTCCTCGAGCCCCTGCTGCTCACCATGGAGCACTGCACCGGCTGCCAGACCTGCGCGGAATCCTGCCACATCTTCGAAGCCAGCGGCCGCAATGAGCTCTACCGGCCAACTTTCCGCTCCGAGATTCTGCGCCGCCTTTACTTCAAGCATGTGAAAAACGGTGGACTTCTCTCGGCGTGGCAGCACGGAAACATCGAATTAAACTGGCCGCTGGTGGCGCGGCTCATCGAACTCGCGTACCGCTGCAATCTCTGCCGGCGCTGCGCGCAATCCTGCCCCATTGGTTGCGACAATGGGTTGGTCGCGCGCGAATTGCGCAAGCTGTTCAGCCAGGAGATGGGCTTTGCGCCGCGCGAGATCCACGAAAATGGCTCGATGTTGCAACTTAAAGCCGGCTCGTCAACAGGCATGACGGCCGAGATCGTGAAAGACAATGTCGCCTTCATCGACGAGGACATCAGCGAGCGCACTGGTATTGAAGTCCGCACGCCATGGGATGTCGAAGGCGCCGACGTCCTTTTAATTCATAACGCCGGAGAGATCATGGCCTGGCCTGAAAACCCCGGCGCATTTGCGCTCATTCTCACCCAGGCTGGCGTTAACTGGACGATGTCTTCCGAATTGGCAGCCTATGACGCGATCAACTACGGGCTGTGGTACGACGACGCCCAGTTTGGTCGCGTGGCGCTGAAACAAGTGGAGGCGGCCAAAAGACTGGGTGTGCAGCGCATCGTCGTTGGAGAATGCGGGCACGCAAGCAAAGCTCTGTGCGTGATTGCCGACCGAATGGTGACCGGCGACCTCAACATCCCTCGGGAAAGTTACCTTCCGTTGCTGCGCGACATTGTTCTCAGCGGCAAAATCAAATTCGATCCCACGCGTAATGATTTTCCGGTCACCCTCCACGATCCCTGCAACATGGTTCGGCTGATGGGCGTGGTCGAGCCGCAGCGAGAGATCCTCCGCGCTCTCTGCCCGCAGTTTCGCGAGATGGAGCCGCACGGCGTGAACAATTATTGCTGCGGCGGCGGCAGCGGCTTCGCTCTCATGAGCGGCAACAATTTTTCCGACTGGCGATTCCACGTCTCCGGGCGCAAAAAACTCGAGCAAATTCTGAACGCATTCGCCGATTGCCCCGACCCGGAGACGCCGAAATATCTGTGCGCGCCCTGCAGCAATTGCAAAGGGCAGTTCCGCGACATGATTACGTACTACGGCCTCTGGCAGCAAAGCCGCATCCTCTATGGTGGGCTTGTGGAGCTGGTTGTGAACGCCATGGCCGACGTGAAGCCGGGGTTCATCGAGTGGGAGTGGCGCTGACCGGCGCTCTCAACCGCGCTTCTTTCGCGCAATCTTCTGGCCTGCATCAAGTAGAAAGTCGCGAAACGCTGTGGACGTTGCCATTTGTTGCAGGCGACGCCGGCGGCTCTTCTCGGGAATCTTTCCCTTGAGCAGTTCTTCGCGGCGTCTGCCGAGATCTTCCACCCACGCGCCCCACTCCGGCCCGAACTGCCGCTCCAGCTCCCGTCGCAATCTGGCGGCGAGCGCGGGGCTGCGTCCGCCTGTTGAAATTGCAATTTGCAATGGCCCTCGCCGCGCCACCGCAGGATAAATAAAGTCGCAATGCTCCGGATCGTCCACGGAGTTGCATAAAACACCGCGCGCCACACAGGCACCAAACACAGCCTCGTTGGTCTTGCTCGAGCTGGTGGCAGCAATGGCCAGAAACTTCCCCTGCACATCTCCTGGAGAGAAGGCTTTTCGCCGCCAAACGAGCCTCCCAGTCCGCGCGAGACGCTGAATCGCCGGTGCTGCGCGCGGACTGACGACCACCACATCAGCGCCACAGAGCAACAGACCCTCAATTTTGCCAGCGGCGACCGAACCGGCTCCCACCACGACGCACTTCCGCCCTGCCAGGTTCACCAGCATTGGGAAAAACGCGATCTTGCGGCCTGTGGGCGTCAATCTCACCACCAAATCATGACAGCTTGAATCAAATTCCCACACCTATTCGCTACTCGTTGTGACACGCATCACGGTAAACGCCATCATGCAAAGTATTCAATCGATGATGATTGATTTTCTTCGTGAGTAGGGGAACTGTGCGGGTTGGCCGGCACGAAACCGGCCGTACTCCGCTGCTTTTCGGCCCACTTTGCTGATCGAGCAGTTTCTCGAAATCGATGTTGAGTGCGGATGAAGAACTCGGCGCTTTGTGGCGAAAGGAGCAAGGCCATGGCAGATGAAGACGAGGGCGCAAGACCGGCAGACGGCAAGCCCGCAACCAAGCTGCTCGACGAACTGGAAAAGGGCCCGTGGCCCAGCTTTGTCACCGAAATCAAGTCGGCCAGCGGAGCCACTGATAGCGCCGCCGATCTCCTCGGTCAGCTTGAGCTCTCCTACGAAGACAAGGTGAGCCATTGGAAGCACGGCGGGCTCGTGGGCGTGCTGAGTTATGGCGGCGGCGTAATTGGCCGTTACAGCGATGTGGGCGAGCAGTTCCCCAAAGTCGCGCACTTTCACACCCTGCGTGTGAATCAGCCGGCCGGTTGGTTCTATACCAGCGAGGCTCTGCGCACCATCAGCGACATCTGGGAGCGTCACGGCTCGGGCCTGACCAACATGCACGGCTCAACCGGCGACATCATCCTGCTCGGCACCACGACAGATCAACTGGAACCGACCTTCCAGGAGCTCACCCACGCCGGATTCGATCTCGGCGGTTCCGGCTCTGCGGTACGCACGCCGTCGTGCTGCGCAGGAATGGCCCGTTGCGAGTGGGCCTGCTTCGACGCCATGAAGCTCTGCTACGACCTCACCATGGCCTACCAGGACGAGTTGCATCGGCCCGCGCTTCCCTACAAATTCAAAATCAAGTGCGCGGCCTGTCCCAACGACTGCGTCGCCGCCATTGCCCGCGCCGATCTATCCGTCATTGGCACGTGGAAAGACGACATTCGCATCGACCATGTAGAAGTAGCGAAGTGCGCTGCTGCCGGCACAGACATCCAGAAGGACATCTGCGGCAACTGCCCCAGCAAGTGCATGGATTGGAATGGCAGGGAGCTCAGCATCAATAACCGCGACTGCGTGCGCTGCATGCACTGCATCAACGCCATGCCCAAGGCGCTGCGGCCCGGTGTGGAGAAGGGCGCAGTGATCCTGATCGGCGCCAAAGCGCCCATCCTGCAGGGTGCGCTGCTCTCGTCAGTCTTGATTCCTTTTGTCCCCGCAGATGAACTGCTCGACACGATCAAGGAGCTGATCCAGCGCATCTGGGATTTCTGGGATGAGTACGGCACCAACCGCGAACGCATCGGCGAACTCATTCAGCGCATCGGGCTCCCTGCATTCCTCGATGGCATCGGGCTCGATCCCGCGCCGGAAATGATTTCGGCGCCGCGCGACAACCCCTACATCTACTACCAGACCGCGCAGGAGGACGAGGCATGACAACTACACCCGTGCAGCCACGGCTTACCGACATCGGCCCGCCACGCTACGACAAATATCTGCCGCCGATCGTGCTCAAGAACTACGGCAAGTGGAAATACCACGAGACGCTGGCGCCCGGCGTCCTGTGCCATGTTGCCGAATCGGGCGACCGGCTCTACACCGTACGTGCCGGCACACCGCGCCTGCTTAGCATTCAGACCCTGCGCAAGTATGCCGATCTCGCCGACAAGTATTGCGGCGGTTATCTGCGCTTCACCAGCCGCAACAACATTGAATTTCTCCTTGTCGATCCGGCGCTTATTGAGCCGCTGAAGCAGGAGCTAGCTTTGCTGGGCATTCCCGTCGGCGGCACCAACAACGCCATCAGCAACATTGTGCACACGCAGGGCTGGGTGCATTGCCACGCCGCGGCCACTGATGCTTCGGGCCTGGTAAAGAGCGTGATGGATGCTCTCATTGATCACTTCACGCACGAGGATTTGCCCGCCAAGCTGCGCATCGCCGTAGCGTGTTGCCTGAACATGTGTGGCGCAGTGCATTGCTCTGACATTGCCATCCTGGGTGTACACCGCCGCCCGCCCAAGGTGCAGAGCGAGTTGCTCTCGAAGGCCTGCGAAGTACCGACGCTCGTTGCTTCGTGTCCCACGGGTGCCATTCGTCCCGTGCCCGGCGTGGGTGGCAAACAATCCGTCGAAGTTCTCGAAGAGCAGTGCATGTACTGCGGCAACTGCTTCAGTGTGTGCCCGGCCATGCGCATGGCCGATGCGGAAAACGACGGGCTCTCCATCTGGGTCGGCGGAAAGGTCAGCAATGCGCGCAGCGCTCCACGCTTCTCGCGTCTCGCCATTCCGTTTTTGCCCAATAATCCGCCGCGCTGGCCTGAGGTGGTCGAGGCGGTTGTCAAGATCGTCGATGTCTACCGCGGCGACGCCCGCAAGTACGAGCGCGTGGGCGAATGGATCGACCGCATCGGCTGGCCGCGCTTCTTCGAGCTTACCGGCTTCGAGTTCACGCGCTATCACATCGACGATTTCAAGCATGCGAACTTGACGTTGGCGCGCTCGACCCACGTCCGCTATTGATGGGGGCATTGCAAATGGCTTGTTGAGGCTGCTTATGGGACTCTTCAAAGAAGTGAAGAAACCGGTGATCAAGCACAGCGTCGTTGACGGCGCCGGTGGCCCATCTCATCGTCCCGCCTACGCGGCAAGAACGGCTCCCTGCATCCATAGTTGCCCCAGTGGCACTGACGTGCGCGGATGGCTCGTCGCACTGGCCCAGCATCAAGCCTATGGCCGCACGCCTGCGCAAGCCTTTGAACTCGCCTGGCGTAAGATTATGGAGCACAATCCCTTCCCTGCCATCTGCGGCCGCGTTTGCCAGCACCCCTGTGAGCTGAATTGCAATCGCAAGGCAAAAGACTCGCCGCTTGCCGTGAACAAACTGGAGCAGTTTGTCGGCGATTTTGCTATTGCGAATGCACTGCGCGTGGAGAAGCCCTCACTTCGCCGTGACACCGCGCTGCGCATTGCCGTGGTCGGCACAGGTCCTGCCGGCCTCTCTGCCGCTTATCACCTTGCGCGCAAAGGGTACGCGGTCACCGTCATCGACGCCGCGCCTCGTCCCGGCGGTATGATGCGCTCTCGCATCCCGCGCTCGATCATTCCCGCCGAAATTCTTAATGCGGAAATCGCCAACATTCTTGATCTCGGAATTGAGTTCCGCGCTGGCTGCATCGTAGGCCGGAATCTTTCGCTCGAAGAATTGCAGCGAAACTACCAGGTTGTATTCTTCGCGATGGGCCTGCAAAAAGCCGCGCAATTAGAGCTTCGCGTCGGGATCAATGGTGCCGCAGCGCTCATCGGCGAGTTGCTCGCAGAGCCGCCGGAGATTCCGGCGGAAGAACCTACTGAAACCGTCCCGCGTGTGCTGAATACCGTAAGCGTCGTGATTGCCCAGGGGCGCGCGGTCGCAGAAGCCATCTCCGCGCACCTCGAAGGTCGCAGCGCAGCGCAGCCTTCCGCACCTGCGGTCATCCGTTCTGAAAGCTTGAAGCTCGATTGGTATCCGGCAGCGCAGCGCGTCGACGGAGGCGCTCCGATGACCGAGGCCGAGGCGCTTGCTGAGGCCGCGCGTTGCATGTCATGCGGCATGTGCATGGACTGTGAAACCTGCTGGATGTATTGCAGCAAAAACTGTTTCGTCAAGCAGCCCAAAGGCGAGCACTACAGAATCAAGCTCGAGCTCTGCAATGGCTGCGGCAAATGCGCGGAATCGTGTCCGTGCGGATATATCGCAATGAACTGATCGTGAGGTGAAAGGTGCCAACGTTTGAAGTAGATGGCAAGAAATACGATGTCGACGAGGATGGCTTCCTCCAGGAGCCCGATTGCTGGAGCGAGGACGTGGCAAGGGACTTTGCCAAATCCGAGTCGATCGATGCGCTGACCGAAGGCCATTGGAAGGTGATCAACTACATCCGCAATTATTACGTCCAGTTTGGCATCGCGCCCATGGTCCGCAAAGTCTGCAAAGAGACCGGATACAAACTGAGCGAAATTTACCAGCTCTTTCCATCTGGCCCGGCCAAAGGCGCCTGCAAACTCGCCGGACTTCCCAAGCCCACAGGCTGCGTGTAGGCTGCCATGAGCGTGAGCGGGACCATTGCGGAGATTGTCGCAGAGCGTTGGATCGAGCGGACTCTTGCGTCTTATCCCGCGGAGACGCTTCCGCTTCTACGCGATGAAAAAGATCCTTTCCGCAATCCTGCAGGCTTCGCTATCAAAGAGAGCCTGACCACGCTTGCCCGCGAGTTGCTGTGCGAGATGGATGAGAAAGCGATTGCGCCCGCACTCGACGCTCTCGTCCGTCTCCGCGCCGTACAGGATTTCCGTCCCTCCGATGCACTGTGCTTCATCTTCGATCTCCGCGATGTGGTCATTGAGGTCACGGGCTCGCTCCCGGAAGCTCTTGAGAGCCGGATCGACGCGTTGGCTTTGATGGCCTTTGACCAGTACGTGGCCTGCCGCGATCAGATCGCCGGTCTGCGCGAGAAAGAGTTGCGCTTCCGCATGCAACACGCGGCCAAGTGAAGGGACCAACCATGAATGCGCTCTATTCGCTGCTCGCGGTGCTGGCCCTGGTGTTGGCTGGCATTGCGTGCGGGCAGAGCGAAGCGGCGCGCATGGTTTTTTTCACGTATGTCCCCTATGCAGCTTTCGCCGTACTTCTCGTTGGCTTCTGCTGTCGCGTGGTGCGTTGGGCGTCAGCGCCGGTTCCCTTCCATATTCCCGTCACCTGCGGCCAGCAAAAGTCGCTCCCCTGGATTCGCCCCGCAAAGTTCGACAACCCCTCTACAGGATTGGGCGTTGTTTCCCGCATGGCCGCCGAAGTTCTGCTTTTCCGTTCGCTCTTTCGCAACAACCACGCGCGCCTTTCTGGCGGACGCCTGATTCTTGGTGAGAGCGCGGCTCTCTGGCTCTGTTCTTTGGCCTTTCATTGGGCATTGCTGCTGATCCTGCTCCGCCATCTGCGCCTGTTCCTCGAGCCGGTGCCGGCATTCGTCAACGCTCTCGATCGCCTCGACAGCTTTTTCCAAATCGGCGCGCCGCCACTCTATCTCTCTGACGTGATTTTCGTGGCCGCGCTGGCATGGCTGCTATTCCGGCGTTTTCGCGATCCTGCCCTGCGCTATCTTTCGCTATTCTCTGATTACTTTGCACTCTTCTTGCTCCTGGCCATCTCCGTCACTGGCATTCTGATGCGCTACTTCGCGCGTGTCGACATTCTCAGCGTGAAGCAGTTTGCGCTCAGCCTGGCCGCATTCCGGCCCAGCGCTACACAATCACTCAGCAGCCTCTTTTTTTGCCACCTCCTTTTGGTTTGCACGCTCGCGGCTTATCTCCCATTCAGCAAATTGATGCACATGGGCGGCGTGTTCCTGAGCCCGACCCGCAATCTGGCCAATAACAGCCGCAGCCGGCGGCATATTAATCCGTGGGATGCTCCAGTCAAAACGCACACCTATGCGGAGTGGGAAGAGGAATTCCGCGACAAAATGCAGGCGGCAGGAATTCCGCTCGATGTTGAGAATGGGACCGAAGATGACGGAAACACTCGTACAAATTGAGCCAAAGCCGCCGCGTGGCGACTGGCGCGACCCGCACGTCGAGTTCCGCAAGGGCTCGATCTGTTACAGCGCTACGCCGAAGAACGTCACCGCTCTTGGCCTTCCCAACCCGCGCGTCTGGCAACCACTCGACAACGACTGGAAGCTTCCGCCGGACTGGAAGCGCATCATTATCGACGGCATGAAAGAGCGCCTCCAAAAGTACCGTTCGTTCCGCCTCTTCATGGACATCTGCGTGCGCTGCGGCGCCTGCGCCGACAAGTGTCACTTCTATCTCGGCTCCTCCGACCCAAAGAACATGCCCGTGGCGCGCGCGGAGCTGATGCGTTCCATTTACCGCCGTTACTTCACGCTTGCCGGACGCATTTTTGGCAAGCTGGCCGGCGGCCGCGAGCTCACTGAAGATCTAATCAAGGAGTGGTTCTACTACTTCTACCAGTGCACCGAGTGCCGTCGCTGCTCCGTTTTCTGCCCTTATGGCATCGACACCGCAGAGATCACCATGATGGGCCGCGAGTTGCTCAATCTCATCGGTTGCAACACCAACTGGGTGCTTGAGCCCGCGGCCAATTGCTTTCGCGTCGGCAATCACCTCGGCATACAGCCGCATGGATTCAAAGACAGTCTCGACTTTGCAGCCGACGAGGCTGCGGAGATCACCGGCCTCAACTTCGAAGTTCCCATCAACTGTAAAGGCGCCGAAGTTCTTTTCGTCATGCCCTCGGCCGATTACTTCGGCACACCGCATTACTACACGTTGCTCGGTTACTTAATGCTCTTCCGCGAAATCGGCCTCGACTACACCGTCAGCGCCTACGCCTCGGAAGGCGGTAACTTTGGACTCTTCTCCTCGCACGAGATGATGAAGCGTCTCAACGCCAAAATTTATGAGGAAGCCAAGCGTCTCGGCGTCAAATGGATCCTCGGCGGCGAGTGCGGCCACATGTGGCGCGTGCTGCACCAGTATATGGATACGATGAACGGACCGGCCGACTTCCTAGAAACGCCCGTCTCGCCCATTACCGGCACGGTCTTCGCGAATGCCCGCTCCACAAAAATGGTGCACATCTGCGAGTTCACGGCCGACCTGATCCATCACGGCAAGCTCAAGCTTGATCCGCGGCGCAACGATCGCTGGATCGCAACATATCACGATTCCTGCAATCCGGCACGCGCCATGGGTCTGCTGGAAGAGCCGCGATCCATTCTCAGGAGCGTTTGCCGCAACTTTCATGAGATGCCAGAAAACACCATCCGCGAACAGACCTTCTGTTGCGGCTCGGGCGCAGGCCTGGGCACCGACGAAAACCTTGAAATGCGCCTGCGCGGTGGCTTTCCGCGCGCCAACGCCGTGAAATACGTGAAGGAAAAGCACGGCGTCAATTTGCTCACCTGCATCTGCGCCATCGACAAAGCCACGTTGCCCACGCTGCTGGAATATTGGGTGCCGGGCGTGGAGGTTGCCGGTGTTCATGAGCTCGTAGGCAACGCGCTGGTAATGACTGGCGAAAAGGCACGCGTTGTTGATTTGCGCGGCGAGCCGCTCCCAACCGAGGCGCCGGCGATCAGCGCGAGTGGGTGCAGTCATGCGTGACCGAGTGTGGATCATTGCCGGTTTGGCCGTTTTCGTTGCGGCACTCACCTGCCCTGCCTGGTATGCGCTCGCGCACGGACGTGCATCGAGCCAGCCTCCCAATCTCGAGATGCCTGCGAATCAGAAAGAGTGCGTTGCGCCCGCAGGCACCATGCGCGCCGCGCACATGCAGATGCTGATCCAATGGCGCGAAGACGTGGTGCGCCGCAGCGATCGCCGATTTGTTGCGTTCAACGGCAAGGTCTACGAGAAGAGCCTCACGCGCACCTGCCTGGGTTGCCACAACAAGACAGACTTCTGCGACCGCTGCCACACATATTCCGGTGTCTCCACTCCGTACTGCTGGAACTGCCACAGTGATCCGCAATCGATCGCAAGGAGCATTCCATGAGAATTACGCGCAAGGATTTTCTGCGCCTGTCCGGCCTTTCGCTCCTTGCAGCCGGATGCAAGCAGGCAGCACAATCCGTCACCCAGCCCGCATCGGGCGCGCGTGTTCCGTCCGCGCAAACCACACGCTGGGGAATGGTAATCGATCTCAAGAAGTGTCGCGAGAAGGATGGCTGCAACGCCTGCATCCATGCCTGCAACACCGCGCACAACATTCCGCAGATAGCCAACCGCGCGCACGAAGTGAAATGGATTTGGACCGAACCCTACGCCACAGTCTTTCCCTCTGCGCAAACCGGCTACGCTCCGCAGAGTGACGCGGAAACGACGGTCCCGCTCTTGTGCAACCACTGTGCCGATCCGCCCTGCACGCGCGTCTGCCCTACGCAGGCCACCTGGAAACGCGACGACGGCATTGTGATGATGGATTGGCATCGCTGCATCGGCTGCCGCTATTGCATCGCCGCCTGCCCCTATGGCTCGCGCAGCTTTAATTGGGAAGACCCGCGGCCCAGCATCGCCAGCATCAATCCCGATTTTCCCACGCGCACCAAAGGTGTGGTAGAAAAGTGCAACTTCTGCGAGGAGCGATTGCCGCGCGGCCTCAAGCCGGCCTGCGTCGATGCCTGCCCTCAGCACGTCTTCACCTTCGGCAATCTTGAGGACCCGAACTCGGAGCTGCGCCAACTGCTGCGCGCGGGGTTTGCCGTGCAGCGCGCACCGGAACTCGGAACCGGTCCGTCGGTTTTTTACCTGGTCTGATGCCATGTTGATGCTCGAAAAAGCGCTCAAAGGAAGCCACCGCTACTGGATGTGGCTGCTCTTCCTCCTGTGCATCATTGCCGCCGGCTTCTGCTTTTATTTGCGGCAACTGGATGTGGGCCTGGGCATCACCGGCCTCAGCCGCGACGTAAGCTGGGGACTTTATATCGCGCAATTCACGTTCTTTGTCGGTGTCGCGGCTTCGGCCGTCATGGTGGTGCTGCCTTATTATCTGCACGACGAAAAGCAATTCGCGCGCATCACGATTCTTGGCGAGTTTCTCGCCATCGCGTCCGTGATCATGTGCATCCTTTTCATCTTTGTCGATCTCGGGCAGCCCGCTCGCGTGCTCAATATCATTCTTTATCCCTCGCCTCGCTCGCTCATGTTCTGGGACATGATTTCTCTCAGCGGTTACCTGCTACTGAACGCGATCATTGCCTTCGTCACGCTTCGCGCTGAACGCGAAGAAACATCCGCGCCGGGATGGATCAAGCCACTGGCGATCCTCTCAATCCCCTGGGCTATCAGCATCCACACCGTCACCGCATTTCTTTACAGTGGACTTGCCGGCCGTTCCTTCTGGCTCACCGCAATTCTTGCGCCTCGCTTTCTGGCCTCTGCATTTTCTTCCGGTCCAGCTCTGCTCATCCTGCTTTGCCTCGCGTTGCGCAAAGCCGCCGGTTACGATGTGGCAGAAGACGCCATTCGCAAACTCGCCGTCATCATGACCTATGCGATGGCCATCAATGTCTTTTTCGTGCTGGTTGAGGTGTTCACGGTGTTTTACGCCGCGATTCCGGAACACACCGCGCACTTCGAATATCTTTATCTGCTCGGCGGCGGGCATAATCTTGCTCCCTGGATGTGGGTTTCAGCAATATTCGCGGTTGCTGCGCTGATCATTCTGTTCACGCCCAGCTTACGCCGGACGCAACTGCCTCTCGCGTGCATCCTTGTGTTCATCTCGCTCTGGCTCGAGAAAGGCCTGGGCTTGATCGTGGGCGGCTTTGAGCCCTCGCCGCTGGGCTTGGTCGCACACTATGCGCCCACTCTGCCGGAGTGGAGCATCGTTGCAGGAATCTGGTCGGTCGGTGCGTTACTCATCACGATGTTTTTCAAGATTGTGCTCTCGGTACGAGAAGAAGTAGAAAGCTAGCCAGATTTTCGGCTGAGCGGAGAGGGTTGAATGGCGTTCGCAAACCAACCGTCGGAAACGAAACTGGGATTTCCTCTCGCGCCTCCGTGCAACGATCGACCCGGGAAAGTGATTCTGGTCGGCGCTGGTCCCGGCGACCCCGACCTTCTCACTTTGCGCGCGGTCGAGCGCATTCGTGCCGCCGATGTCATCGTCTACGACCGCCTCATCCACGATAGAGCCCTCGCCCTGGCCAAAACGTCGGCGGAAAACATCTACATGGGCAAGGAGCCCGGCCATCACACGCGCCAGGACGACATTCACGCTCTTCTTGTCGAAAAGGCGCGGCAAGGCAAGACGGTTGTTCGTCTTAAAGGCGGCGACCCGTTTCTCTTTGGCCGCGGCGGAGAAGAGGTGGAGTATCTGGCCGAGCACGGAATCCCATTCGAGGTTGTTCCCGGCATTTCATCGTGCCTTTCAGCCCCGCTCAGCGCCGGCATCGCAGTCACCCATCGCGAGTCGTCCTCTTCGGTCGTCGTTGTGACGGGACACAGCGCAGACGGCCGCGAGAATCGCGTAGACTGGGAGGCCGTGGCGCGGATCGACACGTCGGTGTTTCTCATGGGTGTACATAATATTGATGCGATTGTTCACAATTTGCTCGCCGCGGGGCGCTCACCCTCCACGCCGGCGGCAATGATCCAGATGGCCTATTCCGAAAGTGAGCGCGTCGTCATCGGCACTCTGGAAAACATCGCCGCGGAGGTGCGGCGCGCAAACATTCAGCCACCGGCAACGCTCGTTGTCGGCGAGGTGGTTCGCCTTCGCGAACGGCTGCAACAATTGGTGGCTTTGCATGCAACGCAGAAAGAGGTAGAGGTATGACAGACATGGCCGCAGTTCCCGTTGACACATTGGCGGAAGAGATGTATCAGTTGGTAGCCGAATGCGCCGGAAAGAAGAATCTGAAAGCGGGCGACCTCACTAAGGAGATGATCGCGCGGCACGGCGAGGCAACCTGCAGCAAGGACGACTGCAAAAAGGCGATCAGGATTCTCATCGACTCTGGACGCTGCATTTACAGCTATCTCGGAGGCTCGTACATTCAGCTTCCTCCCAAGGAAGGGATGGAATAGGCCGGCGCAGGCCGCATTTGATTGTGATCGCCAAACCTTCCATGCCGCGTTTGCTCGTCGCTGGACTCTCCGGTGGCTCCGGCAAGACCATTGTCACGCTGGGCCTTTTGCTGTTGCTGCGCCGCGCGGGGCTCGACGTTCGCGCCTTCAAAAAGGGGCCGGACTATATCGATCCCGCATGGCTCGCATGGGCCTCGGCGCATCCCGCTCGTAATCTCGACGCATTTCTGATGGGCGCCGAAGCGGTGCGCGCCTCCTTTGTGCGCCACGGAACTCCCGACGGAATCAATGTGATCGAGGGCAACCGTGGACTCTTTGATGGACTCGATGCCGAAGGCACTTATTCGAGCGCAAACCTCGCTGAACTCCTTGCCGCACCCATTGTGCTTGTGCTCGACGCCGCCAAGATGACACGCACGGCAGCCGCGCTGGTTCTGGGCTGCCAGAAACTCGACCCTCGAATCTCGATTCGAGGCGTGGTGCTGAATCAGGTCAACGGCCGACGGCATGAGCACATTCTTCGCGGCGCCATCGAATCGGTCTGCTCCATCCCGGTCATCGGCGCGTTACCTCACCTTCAGGAAAATCCCCTTCCCGAACGTCATCTGGGTCTCGTTCCTCCGGACGAACACCAGACCATGAGCAGCGTGCAGCGCAATCTCGTCGAATGGATGGAGAATCGTGTGGACCTCGATGCGCTACTGACCATCGCTCGCAGTGCTCCACCGCTCGCAGCGCGCGCGGACGAGCGCACGCCTCTGCCAGATGCTCATGGTCTCAAGGATTGGATATCTTCGAGACTCGGCATTCACGTTTCTACTACCCGGAGAATCTTGAGGAACTGGAGCGCGCGGGCGCCGAGTTGGCGCCCATCTCAGCGCTCGATGCGACCGCTCTCCCAACCGGCCTGCACGCTCTTTATATTGGAGGCGGATTTCCGGAAACGCACGCGCATGCGCTCTCCGCCAACACCAGTTTTCTGGAATCGCTTCGCCAGGCATGCGCCAGCGGCCTTCCCGTTTACGCCGAGTGCGGCGGCTTGATGCTTCTGGCGCGCAGCCTTACCTGGCGAGGAGTCCGTTATCCCATGGCCAACGTGTTTCCCATCGACGTTGAAGCCTTTGCCACGCCGCAAGGTCACGGCTATAGTGAATTTCGCGTCGACGCGCCGAATCCATTTTTCCCGCAAGGCGCTGTTTTGCGCGGACACGAGTTCCATTATTCGCGCATCATCAGCGGTTCTGAAGCCGTCACCTCCGCATGCGCCGTTCTCCGCGGCACCGGATGCTTCGCCGGCCGCGATGGCCTCGTAATGCAGAACGTTTTCGCGGCGTACACGCATCTGCATGCTGCGGCCACGCCGCAATGGGCTTCCGGCATTCTCACTGCCGCTCATCAATTCGCCCTTCGCGAAGAGGCTCACGACGCGCTGCAAACGGTTCCTTCGTAAGCCAATCGCGAAAGTTGCCGCGCCAATCCAGCTTCGCTGATGTTCTAATAGATCAATGGCAAGTCTTGAAAACTTCCGTCTGGTTGTCTTCCGGACGGTCGCGGAACAGCAAAGCTTTCGCAAGGCGGCCGAGGAGCTTTACCTGACGCAGCCTGCGGTAAGCCTGCAGATCAAGGCACTTGAAGAAGAACTCGGCGTTCAGCTCTTCGACCGCTCCGGAACGCACGCCGGATTGACGGCTGCGGGTACGGTGCTGCTTAAGTACGCGCGGCGCGTGCATCAGCTTGTGGCGGGTGCGGAGCACGAAATTGCTGCGCTCACCGGAGATCATGCCGGCAGCCTCACTCTCGGCGCTTCCACCACGATTGCGCAGTACGTTCTGCCGCGTCTGCTCGGCGAGTTTTGCGCGGAACATCCCCGCGTTTACCCCACGCTGCTCAGCGGCAATACCGAACACATTGTTGACGCGGTCAGGGATAAGAAAATTACCCTCGGATTCATTGAAGGACCGCCGCGAACCCGCGACGTGCGCACCGAACCCTTTCTGCGCGACGAGAATCTTACTGATTGCGCCCGCCGCCCACGAGTGGACAGAACGGGCCTCCATCGCGTGCGCCGATCTGGTTGCATCGCCGCTGCTGTTGCGAGAACGCGGATCGGGCACACGCAGAATTACAGAGATGGCGCTGGAGCGGCAAGGCATCAAGCGCCGCGCACTTCAGGTTGTGATGGAGCTCGACTCCACCGAAGCGATCAAATCGGCAGTGGAAGCAGGCCTCGGCGTCGGGTTCGTCTCGCGCTGGGCAATTGCCAAGGACCTGCGCCTGGGCCATAGCTTCAAGATCGTTGAAATTAAAGGCCTGCGCATCCACCGCGATTTTCTGCTCGTCACCGCGAAGGGCCCCGAGCCGCAAGGTCTTGGCCCAGGAGTTCCGCAGATTCCTTGCCGCGCGCGCCGGAGCGAAGCGAATCTCAGTCAAAGCCTGAGAACTTCGACCCGCATGTCAATGCGTCCACAGCCGATAAGCGTGGCTAATGCCCCATCATTCGTTCTGCTTGGACGCGCACCCTCATCGGAGCGGCACACTGAAAGTGTGCCTAAAGAGCCTATTCTTCCTCGGCCTGATCATCGCGGCCACAGGTCTGATTTCTCCGCCCGTCGCGCTCGCCGGCGGTCTTGTCTTCGGCTTTACATTCGCCCACCCGTACAACCTGGAAGCCAAGCGGCTCTCCAAATTCCTTTTGCAGGCCTCCGTCATTGGCCTTGGCTTCGGCATGGATCTCCACGAAGTCATTCACGCCGGCCGCTCCGGGTTTGTTTATACGGCAATCAGCATTGCTTTTGCCTTGTCGCTGGGATGGGCTCTCGGCAAGTTTCTCAAAGTGAGCCGCGGAACTTCATTCCTGATCTGTGCGGGCACCGCCATCTGCGGCGGCAGCGCCATCGCCGCCATCGCGCCCATCACCGATGCCGGCGAGGAAGAGATTGCCGTCTCGTTGGGCACGGTCTTTGCCCTCAACTCGGTCGCCCTGCTGACCTTCCCACTCATTGGAACTATGCTGCACATGTCGCAAACCCAGTTTGGATTGTGGTCGGCGCTCGCCATTCACGATACAAGCTCGGTGGTCGGGGCAACGGCTAAATTTGGCGCCCTGGCTCTTGCTGTAGGCACCACGGTAAAACTGGCGCGTGCACTCTGGATTGTGCCCATCTCCATGGGAACCGCGATGGCCAGGAAAAGCAGCGCGCGCATTCAGTGGCCGTGGTTCATCCTGTTTTTCTGCTTTGCGGCCGTCGGCAATACGTATATCCATACCTTTCAACCGGCTTACCCGATCCTCAAGCATCTGGGCGTGATTGGCCTTACCGTAACGCTCTATCTGATTGGCACCGGGCTTTCCATGAAGACCCTCCGCCAGGTTGGTGTGCGGCCGCTCCTGCAAGGCGTCGTGCTCTGGATCATTGTGGCCGTGGCGTCGCTGTCGCTCATCCGCGGCGGCTGGATTCATCTGTAAATATCAAGCGACAAAAATATAGCCGGAGACCTACTGCGAGCCCGCGGATTGCGATCTCGATCTGAGATCGCAATCCGTTCGCGGGCTTGCAGCCGGTGGCTCCGCGCACTTCAGTTAGAAAATAATCTTCGCCACAAACTGCCACACACGCTGCGTGCCCACCGCTGAGGGTGTATTCACGCTGCCCGTGCTGCTGCTGGTGGCAGTGATCACGCCGAAAGTTGCGGCTCCGGAAACGCTTGAGCCCGGATTGGCAAGGTTGGTGTGATTCCAGGCATTAAAAGCCTCTGCCTGGAATTGGCCGTGGACGCGATGCTCGCTCAGGATGTCCTTGAAGAGCGAAATGTCCGTGTCCTCATAGGCAGGCCCGCGCAAAGAGTTGCGCGGAACATTGCCGAACGACTGCGTCCAGTTATTGGCAGCCGAGGGGACTGGATTCTTTGCGAAGGCTGCGGGGTTGAACCACTCCGTGATCTTCGACGCGCCGGCGGGCCGGGTAATGCTGACGCCTGGGTTATAGACGGCCAGGTCATTGCCGATGTTGGACTCCGAATTGTCCACGCCGCTGGTAATCGTAATGGGCAACCCGCTTTGCGAAGTAACGATCGCGTTAACCTGCCAGCCATTCACGAACTGGCCTGCGATGTTGCTGACGTGGAATTTCGGGAACGGATAGTTTGCCGAACCGGTAATGCGTATTGCCTGGTCAAAGTCGGCAACACCTTTATAGAAATCGAGATTGTAGGGATTCGATGGTCCGGCCTGCCCTTCGGTCCCTGACGAACCAACGTCGATCGTCTTCATCCAAACGATGTTGGAAAGCAGCGTCAGACCATGAGCCGACCGGCGCGTCACGTTGAACTCCACCGCGTTGGTTTTCTCCCAGTCGTAGGCGTCGGCCAGCTCCACCGCGCCAAGGCCCGGATAGGTGCGGGTAGTTTCGATAGTCGAGGCCGAGGTCGGCGAGCACGAATGGATTGAACTGGCGCGAGGCCATCACGTGCTCGGCGTGATTGCCCACGTAACCCACGTTGAAGGCAAAACCGTGTCCCATATCCTGCTCGATGGTGAAGTTGTAGGCCTGCGTGTACTCCACTTTTGAAGCGGGATTCAGCACACCGCCTGCGAGAGGCGTCAGGAACGTGTAGGTCTTGAATTGCGAGGGGCCGACATGGCCGCGCGGGAAAGGATCGCCGCCCGGATAACCGGCGAAGGGTGCATCCCACTGCGGTGGGTTGTTGATGTTGAGATAGAGGTCAACGGGCTGCATGGCATCGGTGCGTTGATAGAGCAGGCCCTCAGGGAACCCGTAGAAGATGCCGTAGGCTCCGCGAACCACAGTCTTGCCGTTGCCAAACAGGTTATAGGCAAAGCCCGCGCGCGGTGCGAGATCCTTGAAGTTGTTGTTGAAGACCGAGTTTGAAACCCCGGGATCGCCCACAAACCACATGCCCTTTGGCGCTCCGGGAGCGATCGTTGATTGGAAGTTGGGGTTGGCCAGATTAAAGCCCACAAGCGTTCCGTTGGCGTCGATCGGCGGCATCCACGGATCCCAACGCAAGCCCAAGATTCAGCGTCAGCTTTGGCGTCGCCTTCCAGTCGTCCTGCAAATATATGGCTGGACGCCACTCGCGCAGATATGCCTTGCGCCCGTTGTCCATGTAATAGGTCTGCTCGTAGCCGGTATAGAAGTCGGCAATGGCGTTGCCCGTACTCGTGAAACCACTTGGCGTAACGCCGTTGGCCGGTTGCGTGCGCTTGCCGTTGAAGCCGGGCGAGGTGCTGTCGCCGGGCGTGTAGGAGTAGTCGTCCATGTCAATGCGCGACCGTTCCAGATCGAAGCCGATGTCCAGCGTATGCTTGCGCCATAGCTTCACTGCCTGGGCGTGGAAATCAAACGTGGTTGCATCCTGTGTAAGGGCGCCACCCGAAAAGGCCTCGACATAGCCCGAGATTTGTGCGCGCACGCCCGGGAATGGCACGAGGCTCTCGTTGGGACTGCCGAATGGAGCGTTTTGCCCGAGGGCCTGCAGCGTCTTCAGCCCCGGCGCTTCGGGAATCTGTGTACGCGCTCCGCGGTAGAAGCCAAAATACACTGCACCCGTAAGCGTATTCGAGAAAACGTGGGCATCGCTCAACGTCAAAGACTGGTTGCGAAAGAGGTTGGCAGCGAAAAAGCCCAGGGGCGCCGTAAAGGGCCGCTGGAAATTGTCCTGGTTGTAGAAGTAACGGCCGCTAAGATGATCGTTCTGGCCAAGGGCGTAGTCGAGCCGGGTGAGATATTGCGTGTTGTCGATATTGTTGTTGGTGGTGGAAGCGAATTTCAAGTACGTTCCGTCACTCGACAGCGCACCCGCCGCTTCCTCACTAGCCAGATATTGCGTGTTCACCGCTTTTGACAGCGGGGAAATAGCGATCTTGTCGCCTGTGCCTGTGGAAGAAACATCGTCGGTGATGGTACCGCTGCAGTTAAAGCCACCGCTGCCATTGGGGCTTGAGGTCTGGCCGAAGCCGCAGTTTGTGGCCGGGTTGTAGAGTGCGACACCCTTGGCTAAGAAAGCCGAAAAGTTGCCTGAAAGCTCTGCCGTGGTCGGGTATTCGGTGGTGATGGGTGTCGGCGCAGAGCGCTGTTGCAAATCTTCAGCCGAGAAGAAGAAGAATGCCTTCTTGCTCTTGAAGATCGGACCGCCGACGGTGCCGCCGAACTGGTTCAATTTGAAAGGCGGATTCGGGTTGGTTGCCGGCCAGAAATAGTTGCGCGCGTTTACCTTTGTATTGCGCAAATACTCCCATGCGGACCCGTGGAGTTCGTTGGTTCCTGAGCGCGTAGAGAGCTGCACCAGGGCGCCCGCGCCCGCATGATCGGCGCTGTAATCCGAAGACTGGATCGTGAACTCCTGCAATGCGTCGGGGTTCGGCATGGTCGGCACGGAATCGAAGAAGCGGTTGACGTAGATCGTGCCATCGAGCGTATAGGTGTTTTGCGTGGCCCTCAGGCCGTTCACCGAGAGGCCCGTGTTATCTTCCTGGCCGCTCTCAGTACCGGTCGTGGTCAGAACCGTGCCGGCCGTTAGCGTGGTCAGTTGCAGCGGATTGCGGCCGTTCAGCGGCAAGTCGCGCATCTGTTGCTGGGTGACCGATTGTTCCACGGTCGAAATACTGGTTTCAATCTGCTGAGACTCCGAGGTGACGGTAATCTGCTGTGTTTGCGAACCGACTGCCATTGCAATCGGCAGATCGATCACCTGGCCCGTCAGCAACGTAAGGTCCGGACGATTTTCCGTTTGGAATCCTGGCGCGGAAATCTTCAGCTTGTAGGCTCCGATGGGCAGATCCGGAAACACAAAGATGCCGCTTTCGTTGGACACGGTATCGCGGCTGATGCCGGTGTTCGTGTCCGTCACCGTGACTGCGGCCTTTGCAATGGCAGCGCCGCTCGGGTCGGTGACCGTGCCCCGGATGCTGCCTGTGGATTGCGCAGAGGCGCGTGTGGCGGCGCCCAGCGCGAACAGTAATGCGAAGCTGGCGAAGAGTAGTTTGCGAAGTGTGTTATTCATCCTGTCCTTTCATGAGAGAAGCGTTTGTGAGAGCGCATCTCGTCTGCCGGTTATGGTTTGTGCTTTCAGGCTTTCTGTGATCGCGTTCAGTTCGCAGGTATGCGTGGGACCCTTGACCTCTTTGCCGCGAACCTGCGATCCGGTGTCTGCCTTGCCGTTCCCGGCAACTCACCGCATCGCTTTCACTTCACGCTAGCCATAAAAACATCTCCAGGGGATAGGTTCCTTTCTTCCGGGCACGGACGATGAACAAATTCCGTGTCTTGGTTCGAAGGTTGTTATTTCCGCATGCTCCAAAAGCCATGCAGGTCTCTACGAAAGTTCTGCTGCGGTTGAAAGCTTGCGCGACCAATACGATTGGAGCGCCATCATGACGGGCACGCTGGCTGCCATTCCGGCTGCGAGCGGTGCGTTCACCTTGGTGCCATTCACAACGGCATCGATGAAGTTTCCCGTGTGCGCGCGCTCCAGATCCTGTGTCGAATCGAACTGGATTGCCGCGCCGCCGTTGGGAGTGAGCGTGTATCCTTCACGGCTCAGGTCCAGAGTTCCTTCCGTCCCTTCAAAGAAAACAGAGGGCCGCGGATTGCGGATGGAGAGAACCGACGACTCAAAATTGAGATTCCAGCTATTGTAGCGGATCACCGCGCTCACGGTGTCGGGATTGGTGAGATCGCCACGGAGTTGGAAGTCGCCTCCGAGCGCGGCCGCAGTTTCCGGCTTGTCGTCGCTCAGCATCCATTGCGCCACATCCGCCCAGTGCGTCAGAATGTCCGCGAGCAACCCATTACCGTAGTCGTGATAGGATCGCCAGGAACTGTACCGCGACAACTCAAATGGAACCTTCGGCGCGGGTCCGAGGAACAGGTCCCAGCGCAGTCCCGCCGGCTTGGGTACATTGGGAATCACGCGGCGCTGCCAGGAAAAATTGCTCCACACCGCGCGAGCAAAAATCACCTGACCCAGCTTGCCCGTGTCGAAGATCTCCTGCTTGACGCGCATGTAGTGCGCGCCGCTGCGCTGCTGCATGCCGCATTGCAGGATGGCTTTGCTTGCCTCCGCGGCTTTCGTCAGCGCCCCGCGCTCGCTCCAGCGATGCAGCGTCGGTTTTTCCAGATAAGTGTGTTTGTTCGCTCCCAACGTGTCTTTGGCAATCTCGACATGCAGGTGATCCGGCGTGGAAACCAGCACCGCATCCACGTCTTTGCGTTCCAGCATCTTCTGGTACTCGACCGAAACCTCGGCCTGCGCCACATGCTCTTTGAACCGAGCCTGAAAATCCGCTGCCTGCTTGTCGTAAATGTCGGCCAGCGCCCGAATCTGCACCCTTGGATCCTGCACAAAGCCACCGCAAACGATGGTTCCGCGGCGTCCCAGACCGATCACGCCCAGGCCCACGCGATCGTTGGCGCCGGGAATGGCAGCGTAGGCTCGCGCATCCATGCTGCGCGCGGCGGCAGCGGCGGCTACTGTTCCCGTATAAAGAAATTCACGGCGGTTCACGATGTAAAAGCCTCCCTCATGGCCTTGTAAGCGGGCGCAATCACTTTCTCGCCACCCTGCGAATGGTCGGCGCGCTCTTCTTCGTTCTCCACCCACCCCTTCCAGCCGATCTGCTCGATGGTGGCAGCGACCTGATGGAGCGGAAAATCGCCAGTGCCCAGTTCAACATAGTCGCCGTTCTTGAAATCGCGCAGATGGAATCCGATGATGCGCTGAGAATGCGCGCGAATAAATGCGGGAACATCCGCGCCGCCGTGATAGGCATGGCCTGCGTCGAGCACAAAATGCACGAGTCCTGGATCGGTCTGCGTGTAGAGCGCTTCGATCTCGCCAAGCTTCGATTCGAATTCCCACCAGTGATTGTGATAGGCAACGGTAAGTCCGGAGGCCAGCGCGAACCGGCCCGCGGCATTCAGTCCATCAATCTTGGCTTTGAGTTGATCCGCATTCTGCGCCGGCGCGCCGCTCAGAATCATATGCTTTGCGCTTAGCGCCGCACCGCCGCGCGCCACAGGCTGGTAGATCGAGGGCGCCGCAATTCTCGTATTGGGGTCGTACATCTCAAAGGTCGGCAGGAAGATATGAATGCCGAAAAACGTCAGGCCGGTCTGCTCAATGCTGCGGCGCGCCATTTTCGGCGCGGCGAATTGCTCGCTCAAATAGCGGAAGCCCGCCTCGAACCCCTGATAGCCGATCTGCTTCACCTGCGCGAGCGTGGCCTCGAAGGTTTCGAATCGTTTCGGGTCGATAGGAAATGCATTCAACTGCACGCCGAACCGGATCCCCGGCGGAACCCGGCCGCCTTGCCCGTACAGGCGCGCCGATTCCAGCGAAGAGATCGCGCCACTGGCCGCAAGCATTCCCAATGCCTGAAGAACCTGCCTACGCGTCCTGTGCTCCGTCGCTTTCCGAAATGCCATCATCCAATTCCTTCGTTCAGGGAGATGCGCGAAAAATTCCTCGCTCAGCCCGCCATCACAATCTGCTCAAAATGATTGGGAATCACAGAATCTCCCGCAAATGCAAAAACCCACCGCGCCTCATGGCGGGTGGGTTGCCGGGATCCTGAATTCTCTTCAGTGATTAAACCGGAAGACACGCCCGCTTTGCGCTGCAGCAGCAGCGACACATACACAGCGCGGGAGTGAATCCGAAAATCATTGCTTTCAAAACCTGAGAAGTTTTCCCGTTCGCGGACAGCTTCATCTTGCCGCCGTTCGGGTATGGCTAATGTAGGGTCTACGTTCAACCCTGTCAAGCGCCGCCGGTTCTTCTGCTCAGATTGCTTCATAGCAATGGGTTGTCACCCCGCAAAAATTCAGGTCTGCGAATCGGTATCGAGAACCACCGGCATCAAGCGGGCAGATCGTCGCGCTAATCCCAACTCGAAAAGTTTTGCAGTCTGATCTTGGGCAAAAAAACTACGGTCTCTGATTCGGGGCGAAGTATAGGCAGAGACAATAACATCTGTCAATCAATTTCAATAGATTTTTTATAAGTACATGAACTATAATGCTTTATGGACTTGGGGTCCGTCCGAATTGTGGAAAATTTCATGGGCATGGTTCTCGTCCCCGCCCGGTAATGAGTGCGCTTGGTGCTGGGTCATTGCCTCGGCACAGTCTTCATCAAGCCCATGCTCGCGTGTCCCTTCATGACCGCATCAGTTACCGCAATCTGGCTCACTCCGCAAGAACCGCGCAACCCCTGCTTTTTAATACACCTGCGACCTCTCGGTGATCGGCCAAGAAGCCCCCTTTCAGCCCTCGAAAGCAGCAGATGTCAACGTAAAATCATTGATTATCATTTATCATCGATTGACACTGTCGAACCCAGTCCGATATAGTTCTTGCGACTCGTCGGATCAGGCCTGAACCCTGCGCTCCTTGCGCTTTCCCGTTGCGTCCGTTTCCTGCGCGTCCTACGTGCCGAGAATCTCCAAGTGGGAGAAGTACATGCCAATCAAATTGACGCCTGGTAAGATCGCTGGCTTGAAAGCCGTCTCCGATGATCGCGGAGTAATCGCCGCGTTGGCCATGGATCAACGTGGGCTGCTCCGGAACATGCTGGCCAGAGAGCTGGGCGGCGGTGAGCCGCCGGCCGAGATGGTGTCGGAGTTCAAGACCCTGGTTGCGCAAACCCTGACCAAAGAGGCCTCGTCCATTCTGCTCGATATCGAGTACGGCCTTGAGGCCACAAAGCACATCAATGGCAAAGGCCTGCTGCTCGCCTATGAACATGCGGGATATAGTCCCGACAAGCCCGAGCGGCTGCCATCGCTGTTTGAAGGTTGGTCGGCCTTGCGCATCAAGGAGGCGGGTGCCAATGCCGTCAAGATCCTCGTCTACTACACTCCGTTTGAAAAAGAGTGGGTCAACGATCGCAAGAAGGCATGGGTCGAACGGATCGGCGCCGAATGCAAAGCCGTAGACATTCCGTTTTTCCTCGAGTTCCTGCCCTATGACGTGCACGGCGAAGGCGAAGGCAGCATCGAGTATGCCCGCAGGAAGCCGGAGATCATCCTCAAGTCCATGGAGGAGTTCACCCGGGAGCGCTACGGCGCGGACGTGCTCAAGATCGAAGTCCCCATGCAGATGGCCCACGTGGAAGGAACCCGGGCCTTCAAGGGCCAGAAACTCCACACGCGCGCAGAGGCCATGGAGTTCATCCGCGCGGAAGCAGCGCTCACTGACAAGCCGATCATTTTCCTTTCCGCCGGAGTGAGCAGCCAAGTGTTTCTTGAGACGCTGGAGCTGGCAATTGAGAGCGGCGCGCAGTTTCACGGCGTGTTGGCGGGCCGCGCCACGTGGCAGGACGGTGTTCCCGTCTACGTCAAAGGCGGCGCATCCGCGCTTGAAGCCTGGTTGAACACTACGGGTCTCAACAACGTCAGAGAGATCAACAAAATACTCAAGTCCGCGTATCCTTGGCATGAGGCCCGCAGCATGCAAGGGTAGGACCGCATCGTGTAGAACCCTTGCCTGACAGGACTGCAATCTTGGCGCCGGCTCGAATCCCGCACGACAGTAGGCCTGGAGGAAGTTTGCCGCACGCTGAAGAGATCGGCCGGACCGAGAGCGGGCAAGCACTCGAGCGTTCCAGCAGGGGGCGCCCCTGGCTGATTCTCTGCCTGCTTTTCTTTCTCACCGTCATCATGTTCATCGCGCGCCTGGCGCTTTCGGTCATGGCGCCTGTGCTCCGCACGACATTTCACCTCACGAACGCCGCCTACGGAAGAATCGTCTCCGCGCTCGGCTTCGGAATGATGACGGGCGAATTCCCCATGGGCTATCTCATGGATCGCCTGGGCGCTCGTCTCGGGCTCACGGCCGCCATCGCCTGGTGGTCGACTGCGACCGCCTCGTTTGCACTCGCAGGTTCCGGACTTTCGCTCGGCCTCTCGCAATACTGGAAAGGCACTGGTGAATGCGGCACATACACCGGCGGAGTCAAGACCATCACGCGTCTTTTTGAAAAGAAAGACCGAACCCTCGCCATCGGCATCTTCAACGGCGGCAGCGTCATTGGCGCAACTCTCGCTGTGCCGGTCATGGTCTATCTCCTCCAGCATTACGGCTTTCGCGTCGCGTTTCTTGTGCCCGCGATTGCCGGGTTCCTTTGGATTCCGACCTGGTGGTTCATGTACGGCAAGGAGCCGAAATCGACGGCGCCAGCTGTCCAGCCTTCAATCTCAGCACGCGAACTCCTCGGCAACTCTTCCACATGGGCTGTCATCCTCTGCCGCTTCTTCGTCGGGCCTGTCATGCAGTTCTACTGGTACTGGACGCCCATCTATCTCTTCAGCGCGCGCCACATGACCATGGTGCAGATTGGAATCGTCGCCTGGATTCCGTTTCTGATGGGTGACGTCGGCGGCATCGCAGGAGGATGGGCGGCGGGCGCGATGATTCGCCACGGATTCTCGGTTCGCAACACGCGGCGGACCCTGATGTATGGCAGCGCCCTCGTCTGCCTGCTCAGCCTGGGTGTGCCTTTTCTTCGCGGCATCGGTCTGGTCATGACCCTGCTCTCCGTGACAATTGCAGCTGACAATTTTCTCTCCGCGCATATGTTCGCGGCCGTCACCGATCTCTTCCCCGAAAACCAGGTGGGCCGCGCCGCAGGGCTAATGGGCATCGCCGGAGACTTGAGCGGCGCGTTGTTTCCGCTGCTCACGGGCATTCTCATCGACCACTTCTCCTACACGCCGGTCTTTCTGCTGGTTGGGCTCATGCCTCTTGCCGGCACGGTTTCGCTCTTCGCCGTCGGCCGCAAATATCGCCATCTCGATCAACAGGCAGTTGCCGCGGCATAGTCCTCGCTCGAAAGGATTCGATGCCTACTCTCACGCGACGCGATGCTATTGCGCTCCTTTTCGCCGCGCCTGCATGCCTTCATTCCCTTCCCGGCCAATCCCAATCCGCAGAGGGGTTCTCGCTCTTTGACGGCACCTCACTGCGTGGATGGCGAGTGCGGGGACACGCAACCGCATTCAACGTAGCCAACGGGCAGATAGCTGTCCGCGGCGAAGGCGCGCGCCTCTTCTATGCCGGTCCTTCCGGTCAAGCCGACTTCAAGAATTTCGAGTTCAGCGCGGAAGTGATGATGCAGCCGGGCGCGGAGTCGGCCCTTTGCTTCCACACTACAGCTCAGTCCGTGGCCTCGCCCGCCCCGGGTTTTCAAGTGCTGTTGGCCAACGACGCGCGTGGCCCGAACGATTTCATCCAACGCAGAAAGACCGGCTCGCTCTATGGTTTGCGCCACGTCTGGAAGCAATTTGTCCGCGACAACGATTGGTTCACGCTGAGCATCCTCGTTCGCCAGAAGCAGGTGCAGGTTCGCATCAATGGCATGCTCGTCGTCGACCACATCGAGCCAGCCGAACCGTTCTCAGCGAATCCGGAGTTCGACTGTCGCATCGGCCACGGCACATTCGCGTTGCAGGCTCTCAGTCCGCTAGGCGGCATATTCTTGCGCAACCTTCGTGTCCGCCCGCTTCCCGATGCTGCCCCGCAGTTCTCCAACGAGCGCCCGCAAGTCGACGACGTCTATTGCGACATCATCCGCCTCGGCGCGGCAAATATTCCTGTAGTCGATTACCACGCGCACCTGAAAGGCGGCCTCACGCTCGATCAGGCCCTCGCCAACTCGCGGCGCGTCGGCATCGGCTACGGTATTGCCATTAATTGCGGTCTAAGTTTCCCGGTGCATGACGACGCCAGCATTCGCGACTATCTCGAAAACATGAAGGGCCAGCCTTGCTACGTAGCCATGCAAGCAGAAGGACGCGAATGGAGAACTCTCGTCTCGCCCGAATCCGTCGCCCGCTTCGATTACGTCTTCACGGACGCGATGACGTTTACTGACGACAACGGCAAGCGCATGAGGATCTGGATTCCCGAGGAGATCGGCGTCATCACCGACAAACAGGCGTTCATGGAGATGCTCGTCAACCGCATTGAAGGCGTGATGCGCGAGCCCATCGACATCTACGCCAACGCCACCTATATTCCCGACCAGATCGCCGCGGATTATGACGAGCTGTGGACGCCGCAACGAATGCAACGCGTGATCGACGCTGCCCTGCGCAACGATGTGGCGATCGAAATCAATAACCGCCGGAAAATTCCCAGCCCCGCGTTTTTGAAAATGGCCAAGGCTGCCGGATGCAAATTCTCCTTCGGCACCAATAACGCCGAGGCGGAGCTCGGCCGTCTCGAGTATCCGATGCAGATGGTGAAAGAGTGCGGCCTCGTCTGGCAAGAAATCTTCGTCCCCAGACCCGACGGGCGGAAGCCGATTCAGATCAGGCAGTAACGCTCGGCAGCGGCCTCGCTGCCGGAGTTGCCCGTTTCACCGCATTGATCGCCGGCTTTCCTTCCAGCACACGCGCCACATCCTCGCAGATCGCCGCCGTCACTCGATCCTGCGCTTCGCGCGTAAACGCCGCGATGTGCGGCAAGAGAATCACGTTCGGCATGGACTCGAGCTCGCCCACCTGCGGAGGTTCTTTGCTGCGCACATCGAGCGCCGCTCCGCCCACGATTCCTGCCTTCAGCGCCTCCACCAAACCCTCTTCCACAACCACTTTGCCGCGCGAAGTGTTGATGAAGAATGCGCCCGGCTTCATGCTCATGAAGCGCTCGCGATTCAACAGCCCCACGGTCTGCGCCGTAGCGGGCAAATGGCACGAAACCACGTCAGCGCGCGCCAGTAACTCGTCTAGCTCCACCAGTTCGGCCTGCACTTCGCTCAGCAGGATATTGTCCCGGCTCAGAAAGGGATCGTAGGCAAGAACCTTCATGCCGAACGCCATCGCGCGCCGCGCCGTCAGGTATCCGATCTTCCCTGCGCCGACGATGCCCAGCGTTTTGCCGTAGAGTTCCGTGCCCACAAAGCGCTGCCGGTTCCAGTTGCCTTTTTTCGTGTCCGCGTCGGCGGCGGGAATAAATCGCGCCAGCGACAGCATCATGCCGATCGCAATCTCGGCCACGCTGATGGCATTCTGGTCGGGCGTAAACGAAACCACAATGCCCGCCTTCTCGGCGTGCTTGTAGTCAACATTGTCGAGGCCCACCCCGGCCCTGCCGATCACCAGCAGATCCTGTGCCGCGTCGATGAGCGACGCCGTTACCGGGGTCTGATTGCGCACGATCAGCGCACGGCAGTTCTTCACTTTTTCGGCAAGCTGTGCCGGATCCTTCCACAAATCCGGCTGAAAGGCGACGCGAAACCGCGAACTGAGCGCATCGACGGCAGCGCCCTGAATATTTTCGGAAATCAAGATATCGATCATGGTTGGCCTACCACCTCATGGCAATTGAATGCGACGTTCAAGCGGGAGCACCACTGCTCGATCTCCGCGACTGTTTCGGGCGAGACGGGAATGCCCTGTGCGTTATTGATGACGGCCTTCCGCGAGGAACGCTCACCAGGAACCAGAATTTCTTCCACGCCGGGACGTTTTTTCGAACTCTTGATACGATCGATGGTTTCGTCGATGCGCTGCAAGTATTCGCCGTAATCGAGAAACGCCTTCACATCGAACAGGCAGAAGAAATGGCCCACATCCTGCTTGCGATCGAGATTCTTGTACATCGAGCCCACGTCAGGGCCGATCGCCGCACCCGAAAGCACGCCGCTGAAAAGCTCCACCATCATCGCCAACGCATAGCCCTTGTGCCCGGCCATGGTGAGCACCGTGCCCAGCAGCGCCTGCGACGCATCGGTCGTCGGATTCCCATCGGGATCGAGCGCCCAGCCCAGCGGAATCGCCTGGCCCTTCTTTTGTGCGGCGATGATATTGCCGCGCGCAACCCCGGAAGTCGCGAGATCGATTTTGACAGGAAATCCTTTTCCCGTCGGGAATGAAGCGGCGATAGGATTGGTGCCGAAGAAAGCTTCGTATCCGCCCTCAGGCGACATGGCTGGCTCGCAGTTTGTCATGGCCAGCAAAATCATGCCCTGGCTGGCCGCAAAGTTCGAGTACCAGGAAAGCGCGCCAAAGTGCTGCGAGTTGCGGATGGTCGCGACGGCCACGCCGTTCTGCCGTGCCATCGGCATCAGCAGATCGAGAGCCTTGCGCGCCTGGATCTGGCCCAGTCCGTTTCCGGCGTCGAGCACCAGCACGCTCCCCGCCTGCCGGTCGATCTTGAGCGTTGCCTTGGGATCGATGAGTCCCAATTCGATGCGCTTCAGGTAAATATTCAGCCGTGAGACGCCATGGGTTGACACGCCGCTCACGTCGGCATCCACCAGCACCTCGGCAAACAGCGCCGCATCGGCAACAGGCACACCCATTCCGGCTGCCAGTTGCGTCACGACGTTGACGAGTTCCTCTTTCGGAATAACGATTCATAAAGGCCACACGAAATTTCTGATAGCTCGTTCCTACACTAACCTGGGGTTTCCCAGGTCTCGATCTTGAGACCTGGGAAACCACGATTGTTCGACGATCGACGAACTACGCGCTGCGATAGAGCTTGGTCATCACGAACTCGCGATGGCCCAGTGCTTCCGCCGCAGTATTCCGGCCGTTTGCGGTGCGCACGATCATCTCGATCAGCGCATCGCCTGCCTGGTCGAGCGTCATCTCGCCCTGCAGAACCGGCGACACATCCAGGTCGATATGATCGGCCATCAACTTCGCGGTCTTGGGATTTCCCGAGAGCTTGATCACCGGCTCAATGGGATTGCCGATCACGTTGCCCTGCCCGGTCGGGAACAGGTGCACCACCGCACCCGAGGCCGCCCACAGCGTCACAGCTTCTGCCGCGGCGCTCGACGTATCCATGAACCACAGGCCCTTGTCCGTGGGCATCTCTGCCGGCTTCAGGCAGCCGACAAACTTCGTATGCTTGCCCAGCTTCTCCACGTTGCCCAGCGCCTTCTCTTCGATGGTCGTCAATCCGCCGGCAATGTTGCCCTTGGTCGGCTGCGACTCGGAGAGATCGTTGGTCTTCTCGCCGAATACGAGTTTTTGATAGTCGTCAAACATGGCCTGGAACTGCGCGCGCACCGTTTCATTCGCGGCCTTGGCGGCCACGATGTGCTCGGCGCCGGTCAGCTCCGTGGTTTCGCCGAAGGAGGCCATGCCGCCGTTGGCGCAGTGCTTGTCAATCACGTTGCCGACCGTCGGGCAGCTTGCCAGGCCGGTGGTGGTGTCGGACTCGCCGCACTTCACGCTGATGTAGAGCTCGCTGAACTTGCATTCCGTGCGCTGCAGCTCCGTCGCCCACTGCACAAACTCCTTCGCCTTCCTTGAAGCTTGCGCGATGCACGCGATATCGCCCTGGCCTTCGATGGAAAATCCGGCCACCGGCTTGCCCGTCTTCGCGATGCCGTCCACGATCTTCTGCGTCCAGCCCGGCTCGATGCCAATCACGATCGCCGCGGCCACATTGGGATTCGAGCCGGTGCCGATCATGGTGCGGAAGAACAGCTCGAGGTCCTCGCCGAACTGCAGGCGCCCATAGGCGTGGGGCAGGCCCAGCGTGCCCTTGATGTTGTTGGCCACGGCCTCGGTCGCGGCATTCGAAATGTCGTCCACGGCCAGGATAATCACGTGATTGCGAACGCCCACGCGCCCGTTTTCACGCCGATACGCATGAATTGTCTGGTCCTTCATTATGCCCACCTCTTCGTCTTCAGGTTATGCACGTGCACATGTTGCCCGGCCTTGACCGGCTGCACGATTTTTCCAATTTCGTTGCCATACTTGATCACCGTATCGCCCACGGCGAAATCCTTGAGCGCCAGTTTGTGGCCCAGCGGAATATCCTGCGCCGCCTTTGCCGTCAGTGGTTTGTTGGTTGAGAGATCCCGGCCGGTCAATTGCGTTCCGGCCGCAATATCCACGACGGCCACGCCAACCGTGTCCGCTGTATCGTGAACAAGAAAGTGAATCATCGTATTTGCTCCTTCATAATCCTTCCGTGAAAATGTCACATTCCGCCAAACGAGACATGCTTCGTCTCGAGGAAAGCTTCCAGTCCTTCGCTGCCCAATTCGCGGCCCCATCCGCTTTGCTTTACGCCGCCGAAGGGGGCGTTGCTTGTGGTGGGCGCGCCGTCGTTGATGCCCAGCGTTCCCGCCTCGATCCGCTCCGCCAGCCGGAAGATGCGCGCAATGTCGCGCGTCATGGCGTAGGCGCTCAGCCCGTACTCGCTGCTGTTCGCCAGTTCGATGGCCTCATCCTCAGTTTCAAATGTCGTGATGGGCGCCATCGGCGCAAACGTCTCTTCGTGCATGCACAGCGACGACGCGCCGACTCCGTCGATCACCGTCGGCTCCAGAAAATAGCCGTTCGATCCCCATCCGCTTGCCGCCGCACAGCACCTTGCCGCCCCGGCCCGCGGCTTCTTCAATCTGCGCCAAAGCCGCGTCCAGCGCCTGCTGATTGATGAGCGGTCCGATGTCGACGCCCGGCTCCAGTCCGGGACCGGTCTTCAGCTTCTGCACTCCGGCAACAAACCGCTTGACGAATTCATCATGAATCGAGCGCTGCACATAAATGCGATTCGCCGCGATGCACGACTGCCCCGTGTTGCGGAACTTGGCGATCAGCGTCTCCTGCACCGCCTGGTCCAGGTTGCAATCGTCGAAGACCAGCAGCGGCGCCAGTCCGCCCAGTTCGAGCGAAAGCGGCTTGATCGCTTGCGCCGCTCCCTTGATCAGTTCCCTGCCCACTTCGGTCGAACCCGTGAACGTGATCTTGCGGCAGATGGGATTGGTGAGGAACTCCTCGGCAATCATCCGCGCGCTGCCGATCACAACCTGGAAAACGCCGCCGGGAATGCCGGCCGCCTCAACGCACTCCGCAAACGCAATGGAACAGAGCGGCGTCTGCGATGACGGCTTCAGCACCACGGGGCAACCCGCTGCCAGCGCCGGAGCGGCCTTGCGAATGCCCAGCACCAGCGGAAAATTCCACGGTGCAATCGCGCCCACCACGCCGATCGGCGTCTTCACCACCATGTTGCGCTTGCCCTGCACCTGGTGCGGAATCAGCCGTCCGTACGCGCGCCGGCCTTCCTCGGCAAACCAGCGCAGATGGTCCTCGGTCATCGCCATCTCGCCTTTGCTCTGCGCCAGCGGCTTGCCGTTTTCAAGCGTGATGAGGCGAGCAATCTCGTCCGCGCGCTTGTGCACCTCGTCGGCCACGCGTAGAAGAAATGCGCCGCGCTCCTTGGCCGTGATTCCGCGCCACGCGGGAAAAGCTGCCTGCGCCGCGTCAAACGCCGAATGCACCTGATCCCGATCCAGCGCCGAAACGCTGGCGAACTTCTCGCCCGTCGCCGGATTCGTGACCTGGATCTTTTCGCCGGTCTCAATCCACTTCCCGCCGAGATACACCTTGTACGATTTTTGCTGCTCGCCGCTCATCCGTTTCGCCTCGTTGTCGCTCATCGATTTTGACGCCATCTCTAACTGAATCTCAGAGACCGGTCTATTGGCGCGCATTTCCATCCACCACCACTCCATGCTCAGCGCTCTCGCAAGTCTCCGGAATGTCTCCTGCTGCTTGCCGAACGACAGCAGCACATGGTGCGGCATGCCCGCATGCACCAGCCGATCGAAACGCGCCGGCACATCGCCGCCACTCGCCACGTCGGCCTCCGCAAGTTCCACCAGCACCATATTGCCGGTCACCTTGCGCCGCGCCGGCACCGTACGCCCCTCAAACGCCGTCATGTGGTAGCGGCCGTCGCAGCGCCATAGCCGCGTAATGGTCACGTCCTCGTTGATGCGAAGAGCTTCCGTCCACCACCATCGGCTTCACAATGTTGAAGTGCTTGGCCAGCGTCGGTCCGCCTTCGCAGCCCACCGGATTGCACATATCCATCGGCGCCATGCCCGGATGCCAGAAGAAGATCGTGTTGCGATCGTGCTCCAGCCAGTCGCTCAGGTACCCGGTCCCTGCTCCCAAGTTCGCGGCTCATCAGGCTGCCGATCGACCCATCCACATCGCCTTCAATCGAAACCGCAACGCCCTCCGTGCCCAGCCGCGAAACCGCCAGGTACGGCCACTGCCCGATCATGTTCGGCAGCTCGGGCCAGCATTGAATCGTGATCGCATCCAAGACTTTCCTCTTCCATCAGCTCCCGCATCGCCAGGTAGCAGCGCGAGCTCATGGGCAAATCGTCCTTCGTCACGTCGCGCATCGGCAGCTTCAGATCGAGCACGCGCTCCACATCTTTGCGTGCGGCATCGTCGGAGATCGCATGCACGCGATCGACAAATTGCGGAAGGCTCAGCGGATGCATCTGCGTGCCCATGGTCCTCTGCAGAAGGAACGGATCGGCGGCGAGATCGATAAATCCCGGAGCGTGCGTCCCGATCACGCCCACCTTCGCACTGCGCAGCACGCCCACTGTGCGCGCGATGGCAATCGCTCGCACCATTTCCGCGCGCAACGTTTTGTCATCCGGATCGCCATAAACCAGCTCAAACGCATGTCCCGCCTGCCGCAGCGTCGATCCCCACAGATGCTGCCCCACCAGCGAGCACGAGCTCACTTTGCCATCGCCCGGCCGCTCCGGCGTGGCCCACAGAACCACCGGATCAAGCCACTGCTGCGCCACCGTCAACGCCAGCTGCCCATTTCCCATCGAGGGGTGCAGCATCACCAGCGCCTGGCAACCAGCCGCACGAATCTTGTCGAGCGCCACCTCGATCGTGGCATCGTCAATCACCGGCGTCTCAGCCCCAACCGTTGCGTAGCCCAGATCCTTCAGCGCGGCCAGCGCGCGCCCGCAAATGATCTGGTTCCATTCCTGGTCGAATCCCGGGCGCTTACGTCCCAGGATCAGCACGCCAATCGGTTTTTGCGCGGCAGCTGTCACAGACTTTTGCATATTCATCCTTTCCACACAATGCATCAATTCGTATAGCGGACAAAATACGGCGTCAGTTCGCCCACCAATGGTTTCACATAGTTGAAAAATTGGTCGCCCACAGGAATCGCAGCATCCAGAATCCACTCTGCCGGAAGCGGCCGTTCAGCATCGGCAACTTTGCTCAACGGAACCAGCTCGTATCCGCTGTCAGTTCTCAAGCGGCAGCAGCGACACCATCTTTTCCGTTTCACCGGCGGCCAGCGCGCGCACTCCCGCGCGGCCAACCAGCTCGGCGTCTTTCTGATCCTGCGCCGAAACGTGCGCCATCGCAGCCCGCGCAATCAGTCCCGGCTTTTCAGTGCGGCAGCGCATCTTCAGCTTCTCGCCCACCAGGTTCGCCATAAACTGCCCCACCCCGCCCGTCATGGGCCGCGCCAGCGGATCGAGATGCGTGGCATCTTTCAGCTCGTACACCAGGCTGCCATCGGGATTGCGAATGCCTTCGGTCGCCACCACAATCGCCCAGCCATGCTTGGTCACAATCTGGTCCAGGTCCGCCAGAAATCTCTCCGCATCGAACGGTCGCTCAGGAAGATAAATCAAATGCGGCGCATCGGCCTCTCTTCCCTTCGCCAGCGCCGTTGCCGCCGCCAGCCAGCCAATGCTGCGCCCGATCACTTCAAGAATCGTCACCGGCTGCGGCAGGGAGCGAATATCCATGCCCAGGTCGCGCGTCGTCTGCGCCATATACCGCGCCGCGCTGGCATATCCCGGACAGCGGTCGGTCATGGCAATATCGTTGTCCACAGTTTTGGGCACGCCGATCACCTGCACCGGAAATCCGGCATCGCGGCAGTGCTCGCTCACCAGCGCGGCGCCCTTCATGGTGCCGTTGCCGCCCATAAAAATCATCGATCGGATATCGAGCCGGCGCAGGTTCTCGACCATGCGGTTGTAATCGTCTTCAGTGGGCTTGTAGCGGGAGGAACCCAGCGCTGCGCCCGGGCTATTGCGCAGCAGTTCGAGCTCGCCCGCCGTCATTGGCCAAGCTCGACAATGTCGTCCTGCACCAGCCCTCGCATGCCGTAGCGCGCGCCAAACACGCGGGCCAATCCCGGGCTGGCTGACTGCCTCTGCAATCGCGCTGGACAAGCTGGCGTTGAAGACGGCCGTGGGTCCGCCGCCTTGCACGATCATCAGATTCCCAACGCCCATTCGCGTCCTTCTCTTCCTCATCCGCGGGCAAAACATCAATCCCAAAAGGGCAATGCACGCGCCTTGCAGATCGCCCAGCGCGCGCCGTGGTTACGCGGTTGCCACAGCGCGAGATTCCAGCTCGGCAAGGCGCTTGACCAGCAGCGTCTCCAGTTCGACAAGAGCGGCAGAGAAGCCTTCAATGCCTTCCCTCAGCTTGTCGGTGGCCATGCGGTTGGCGGCGAGCTGCCGCTCGAAGGTCTCCTTGCTGTCCACGACAATTTTCTCAATGGGCATCGCTTTCGCCGCTTCCACGCTGAGCTTCGGCGTCAGTTCGTCCTCAATGGCTTCCAGTTCAGCCAGCACCTTGGGAGCGATCGTCAGCAGATCGCTGCCAACCAGCTCGCGCACTTGGCCAACATTCCAAAAGCTCGCGCCCATCACTTCCGTCTTGTAACCAAACTTTTTGAAGTAGTTGTAGACCGCGGTCACCTGAATCACGCCGGGATCCTCAGCGCCGAAATAATCCCTTCCGGTTTCCTTCCTGTACCAGTCGAGAACGCGGCCGCAAAACGGCGAAACCAGCGTGGCTCCGGCCTCAGCCGCCGCAACGGCCTGGAACGTTCCAAAAATCAGCGTCAGGTTGCAGTGGATGCCTTCCTTCTCCAGCACCTCTGCAGCCCGTGTGCCTTCCCACGTCGCCGCAATCTTCACCAGAATCCGCTCGCGCGAAATCCCCTCCGCTTCATACTGCGCAATAATGCTGCGCGCCTGCGCGATGCTCGCGTCGGTGTCGTATGAGAGGCGCGCATCCACCTCGGTCGACACGCGGCCGGGAACGACGTGCGAGGATATTTTTGCCCCACGCAATGCCCAGCCGGCGGAAGGCCAGGTTGGCAACCGCCTGATCGCTTGCGCCCGCGCCCAGTTCTTTGCGCGCGCTCATCAGCTCTCCATCCAGAATGGGCTGATACTTCGGCATCTTGGCCGCATTGGTAATGTGAGAGGGGTTGGTGGTGGCATCCCGCGGCTTGAACCGCTCCATGGCTTCAATGTCGCCTGTGTCCACGACGATCACACTGTGCTTGCGTAGCTGTTCGAGCAGATTTTGCGGCATGATTCCTCCCGCGGATGTCTCATTCCCAGTTCGTTTGCGTCTGGCTCTGCAGACCGAATCTTCCCGGCCAATCTTCACAGCAAAACCCTTCAATTCCATGGGTCAGGCAAGGAGTTTTCTACCCCCTGCGACGCAGGAGAATAGTATTATCGATTGCAAACGATTGTCAATCCAAATTATCTCACAGTCAGCTCCTGCCCGGATCCCTGAAGCTTTCAGTGACTCGCAACCTCATTCAGCATAATTCTTCTGAATTCCGAGAAAAGGACGTGTCTCCTTACAACTCCATAGCGCCGCCTGACCGGGATTCCTCCTGCGCGTAAAACCGCAGTAGTTCTTGACACTTGCAATCAATCGTAATAGATTTCTCCTGCTCCAGAGTTTGCTCTTCCCGGGCCATCTTGTTCGCGGAACGTTGATTGACTCGTTCGCTTCGACCGTGGCCCACATGCCAATCATGTAAGCTCGCTTTGTTTTTCGATCGGTTTTTGAGGAGAAATCATCATGCCTACCAGACGAGAATTTGTCACGGGTGCGGCGGCCGGCTTGGCCGCATGTGCATTGGCGCCGCGCGCCTTCGGCAAAAAGATGGATCGCCCCTTGGGCGTGCAGCTTTACACGGTGCGCAGCCTGGTCAGTAAGGACCTCCCCGGCACGCTCGCGGCCATTCACAAAATCGGCTATCGCACCGTGGAAACCTATGTCGCCGAGTACAAGATGGCCGCGAAGGACCTGCGCCAGGCGATTCTCGATGCCGGTCTCATCGTTCCCAGCGCTCACTTCGGCTACGACGATTTCGGAACCCGCTTCGATTACGCCAAGGAATTGGGCGTGGAGTGCGTGGTGTGTTCGTCGGTCCCTGGATCGGTGGGCAACTCTGCCGATGGCTTCAAGCGTGCGGCCGATCAATACAATGCGTGGGGCGAGCAGGCGAAGTCGATGGGATTGAAGTTCGGCTTCCATGACCACGATACGGAGTTCAAGGAATTCGATGGCGTCACCGGCTTTGACCTCCTGATGCAATACACCGACCCCAAGGTGGTGCAATGGCAGATGGACTGCTACTGGGTCACGCAGGCGGGGCGCGATCCTGTGGAGCTGTTCAAGAAATATGGCGCGCGCATGCAATCGCTCCACCTCAAGGACCGTAAGCCCAACGCGCCAACATCAACAGATACCGGGCCGAGTTCCCAACACTTTGCCGAGGTAGGTATGGGCACGCTCGACTGGCCTGACATTCTGCGGCTCGCGGAGCAGTTCCACGTTCCCAACATGTACGTGGAGCAGGATGTGACCGAGCGGCCGCCGCTCGAAAGCCTGCAAATCAGCTACACCAATCTCGTGAAGTTCCTGAACGCGTGATCTCATCCTCACCTCAGCCCTTCCGTCAGCGATCGATTGATCGTTGACGGAATGCCGGCCGACCCGAACGCGCCCAGCCGCGGGTCGTTTAAGGCGAATTCTGTTCTCCGTGGCCTCCGCGGCAGGACCGCGAACCACCGAAAGAATCGTGCATCATTTTCTTTTCCCTGTTGGCTGATGCTTTTCGAGTAGAATTGAGCGAATTCTCAGATAGCTCGCTATCTTTGTGACACTCCAGAAACTGTATAGAAGGGTCTGTTTCGGAGAAGCGGAATGGTTCACCTCGAACCATCTGCGTTCTCCGGAGGTGGTCAAAGCCGATGAACCCTGTTTCGGGTGATCCCGTTGTGGCCGACCTCGCATGCTCTCCTGCCAGCGCTGCACCGCGCGGCCGCCGCGGCTTCTGGGCGTTAATCGCGACGCAGTTCCAGGGCGCATTCTCCGATAACATTTTGCGCAATCTGCTGCTCTCCATCGTCATCGGGATGAACATGGCGCAGACTCAGCGCGAGACGTTCGTCTCAGTTGTCACCTTCCTGTTCTCAGTGCCGTTCCTGATCTTGAGCATGCCCGGCGGCTGGCTGGCGGACCGCTTCAGCAAACGCCAGGTCACGATCTGGACCAAGGTCATGGAGTTCGGATCGATGCTGCTGGCCACGGCCGGCCTCGCGACGCACACGCTCGCCCTATCGCTGGTTGCACTCACGCTCGTGGCCAGTCAAGCCGCGCTGTTCGGTCCGTCGAAGTACGGCCTGCTCCCGGAGCTGTTGCCTGAAAAAAGCCTCTCGTGGGGCAACGGCGTCATCGAGCTTTACACGTTTCTCGCCATCATCATGGGGACGGTGGCCGGCGCGTGGATGGGCGAGCACTTCGCCGGGCACGAGGTCTATGCCGGCTACGTGCTGCTCAGTCTCTCCGCGATCGGCTTCGTCACCAGCCTCGGCGTCGACAAGGTGCCGGCCGCGGCGCCGGCGAAACCCTTCCGCCTGAACATTGTCGGCGATCTCTGGGTGCAGATCCGTAAAATGCGCAAGGACCAGGCGCTGTTTCTGGCCGTGCTGGGCAACACCTACTTCTGGTTTCTCGGTTCCCTGCTCTTCTCCACCATCGTCATCTACGGGCCCGATGTGCTGCACGTGGGCCAAACCAAAACCGGCTACCTGAACGCCATGCTCGCCGTGGGCATCGGCATCGGCAGCATGGCCGCTGGATGGGTGAGCGACAACAAGATCGAGTACGGGTTGATTCCGCTCGGATCGATCGGCATGACGTGCACCGGCTTCGCGCTCGGCATCACCCCGCACGGCATGTGGGGATCGGCAACACTACTCGGCATGCTGGGCTTCTGGGCGGGATTCTTCGCCGTGCCGGTGAACGCGCTCATCCAGCACAAGCCCGCGGACGAAGACAAGGGCGGAATCATCGCGGCCGCCAACCTGCTCTCCTTCGTAGGCATTGCGCTTTCCTCCGTCGTCTACTTCGTCTTCACCGAGTACGTTCACCTCGAACCGCAAGGCGTCATTGTCGCTGCGTCCTGCATCACCGCCCTCGCCACGGTGTACGTCCTTTATCTGCTCCCCGAGTGGTTCGGCCGCCTCATCCTCTTCTTCGCCACGCGCACCGTCTATCGCGTGCACGTGATTGGCCGCGATAATTTCCCTGAAAAAACCGGCGCGCTTCTGGTCTGCAATCACATGTCGTTCGTCGATGTCGCGCTCCTTGTCGCAGCCACCGATCGCCCCATCCGCTTCGTCATGTACCAGCGCATTTACGACCACCCGGTCGTCAAACCCCTCGCCAAAATGGTCAAGGCCATCCCGATTTCGAGCGAGCTACATCCGCGCGAGATGCTGCACTCGCTGCACATCGCCAGCGACGCGCTGCGCAACAACGAAATCGTCTGCATCTTTGCTGAAGGACAGATCACGCGCACCGGCCAAATGCTTCCCTTCCGCCGCGGCCTGGAGCGCATCATGAAGGACGTCGACGTTCCCATCGTCCCGGTGAACCTCGACGGCGTGTGGGGCAGCATCTTCAGCTTTGCCCGCGGACGCTTCCTGTGGAAGGTGCCGCACCACATTCCCTATGACGTCACGGTGAGCTTCGGCAAACCCATGCCGCCCACCTCCACAGCCATCGAAGTGCGCGCAGCGGTGCAGGAACTGCAAGCCGTCGCTTTTGAGATGCGCAAGCCGCGCATGAAAACTCTCGACCGTGCCTTTGTGCACACCGCCCGCTTGCACCCGCGGCAGTTTTTCATGGCCGATGGCAAAACGCCGCGCGTCCCCTTCGCATCGGCCCTCGTCAAGACCATCTTTATCGCGCGCCGGTTACGGCGTCAGGTGGGCGACCAGCCCATGATCGGCATGCTCGTTCCCCCCAGCGTCGGCGGCGCGCTCACCAACTACGCGCTCATGCTCGCGGGCCGCGTGCCGGTCAACCTCAACTACACCGCACCTAATGAAGTCATCGCGAGCTGCGCGCAACAGTGCGGCATCGATGTGGTCATCACGTCCAAGGCATTCCTCGAGCGTTTCCCGAACATGGCCATCCCGGGCCGGACCGTGCTGCTCGAAGACGCCCTCGCCGCACCGCGTCTCAGCGAGAAACTGGCCGCGCTGGCGCTGGCATGGCTCATGCCGGCCGGATTACTCAAACGCGCACTCGGTGCAAATCGCGTCAAGCTCCAGACGGAATTCGCAACCGGCAAAGGCCGTGCCGCGCAAATGGATCAGCTGGCCACGGTCATCTTTTCCAGCGGCAGCACCGGCGATCCCAAGGGCGTCATGCTCACGCACTTCAACATCAAGTCGAACATCAGCCAGGTCAGCCAGGTCTTCATGCTCGGCGGCCGCGACAAGATTCTCGGCATCCTGCCCTTCTTTCATTCCTTCGGATTTACCGCCGGCCTCTGGCTGCCCGCGGTGCACGGTGTGGGCGTGGTCTTTCATCCCAATCCACTCGACGCGCAGGTCATCGGCGCTCTGGTTGAGAAGTACCAGGTCACATTGCTTGTCGCCACGCCCACGTTTTTGCAAGCCTACATGCGCCGCTGCAAGCCCGAGAGCTTTGGCTCGCTGCAATACGTGCTGGTGGGCGCGGAAAAGCTGCAGGAGCGCGTCGCACTCGCCTTCGAGGACCAGTTCGGCATCCGTCCGCTCGAGGGCTACGGCTGCACGGAGTGCTCGCCGATCGTCACGGTGAATGGCAAGGATTTTCGCGCTCCGGGATTCCGCCAGGTTGCTTCCAGGCGCGGCAAAATCGGCCACCCGCTCCCCGGCGTCAGCGTCAAAATCGTCGACATCGACACTGGCCAGCCCGTCGTGCCGGAGACCGCGGGCATGCTGCTCGTGAAAGGCCCGAATGTGATGCGCGGCTATCTCGGCAAACCGGAGAAGACGGCCGAAGTTCTCCACGATGGTTGGTACACCACGGGCGACATCGCCACGATGGAGGAGGACGGCTTCCTCGCCATCACCGATCGCCTCTCGCGCTTCAGCAAGATTGGCGGTGAGATGGTGCCGCACATTCTCATTGAAGAAAAGCTGCACGAGCTGGCCGACACCACCGAGCAGGTCTTCGCCGTCGCCGCCGTGCCCGACGAGAAGAAGGGCGAACGCATCGTCGTCATCTACACGCTGACCGCAGCGCAACTGGCGCCGGTGCTGGAAAAGTTCGCCCAGTGCGACCTGCCCGCCCTATGGAAACCGAAGCCGGGCCAGTTCGTCCACGTCAACGCCATCCCGGTGTTAGGCACAGGCAAAATGGATCTGCGCGGCATCAAAGCTCTCGCAGCATCTCTGTCGACCCCGGTTGAAGCCGCCAACGAACCCGATCTCCGCGTCTGACATCGACCGAAGCACAGCCGGCCCTTTACTCGTAGCGCAGAGCCTCGATGGGGTCGAGATTCGCTGCGCGGATGGCGGGGATCATGCCGCTCACAAGCCCGGTAACCACAAGGATCACTGTGGCGATGGTGATCGAGCCGGGGGTGATGATGAGGCGGATGTCGGCGTTGGACGCATTTTGCGCGATCTCACTGTAGAACGGGATGCGGCCCACCGCGAAAGAAATCAGGAAGGCAAGCGCGATTCCGCACACTCCGCCGACGCCAGTAATAGTGAGCGCTTCTGCCAGGAATTGCACGAGGATCTGATTGCGGCGCGCACCCAGTGCTTTTTCAATGCCGATTTCGCGCGTGCGCTGTTGCACTGCCACCAGCATGATGTTCATGAGGCCAATGCCGGCGATGCCCAGTGTAAGCGCGCCCACCATGGAGAGCAGCACCTGTAAAGCGATCGACAGAATGCGAAACTGCGACAATTGCGTCATCAGGTTGGCCACAAACATGGCGTTGTGATCGGTGGGACGGAAGTGATGCGCCGCGGCCATGGTGGCGCGCAATGACTTTTCGATCTGCATGTGATCGCCGTGATAGCTGAACCAGATGCCGTCGACATAATGCGTGTCCTTCAGGTCGCTGAAGGTATTGAAGGGGATATAAATAACCCGATTGACGTTGTCGCCACTCTCCTGCATCTTGGGTTTGAGCACGCCAATCACGGTAAAGATCTCGCCATTCAGCCGAATGCTTTCGCCCACCGCCCACTCTCCGGAGAAGAGCTTGGTCTTGGCCTCGGAACCGATCACGCAGACGTGCGCACGCTGCTCCTCTTCCTGGCCGCTGAAGAAGCGGCCGGCATCGGTGTCGAGCTTGAAGATGTCCTGAAACGTTGGGCGCACGCCGTCAACCTCCCACGTGTACGAGTGCAGGTCATTCTGGACGGTGGCATTAATCCACTCGTTCGGCGAGATACGGTAGACGCCGGCAACGCCGTCGGCGACGCGGTCCACATCGTCGAGGGTGAACTGCACTTTAACGCCGGCCTTGTCGCCGCCGGCCTGCTGGCTGGTACGACCGGGAAAGAAGCCGATGGTCTCCGTGCCCCACTGCGCGAAGATGGCCTCGATGGCTTTACTGAATCCGGCGCCGTAGCCCAGCAGCACCACCACGGTGGCAATGCCCCAGGCCATGCCCACCATCGTGATGGCAGTGCGGCGCATGTTGGCGAGCATCGCCGCCCAGGCCTGCGCGAGTATGTCTCTCAGCATCGCAGGAACTTCCTTTCTGCGTGGCGTTTCAAAATGCTGCCCGTTTGCGCGAGGCGAAACTGCCTTGAAACACGCGACTTCAGAAATGGTTCGATTTCTTGCTCCCCCGCTGTCTTGTTCCCTCGTTCCGGAGACCCTGGTCCCTAAGTCCCTAGTCCCTTAGTCCCTGTTTTTATTCCTTGCGCAGCGCTTCGATAGGATCGAGAGCCGCGGCTTTGCTGGCCGGATAGAGCCCTGCCACGATGCCGCAGATGGCCAGCGACCCGACAGCCAGCGCGGCGGACCAGGGCACCAGGCGCGGTGGATCCCACCCGGGCATCTTGCCTGTCAGCGTCTCCTGCAGCAGAGCCATAAACGCCCCAGACAAGGCCACGCCTATAAGGCCGCTGATGCCGGTGAGCAACAACCCCTCCCAGAAAAATTGCGCCAGGATGCTGCTGCGCGTGGCTCCTACCGCCTTCATCACGCCGATTTCCTGCGTTCTCTCCGTTACTGAGACCAGCATGATGTTGATGATGCCCACCGCGCCGAGGCCCAGCGTCACCAGGCCCACACTGCCCAGAAAAACATCCATGCCATTGAAGATGGCGGCGATCATCTGCTGTGTGTGGATGGTGTTCCACTCCTCGAACGCGTCCGTGAGCGACGGGTCGAATTCGTGGCGCTCGGCAATCACGCGATGCACCGCCGCTACGGCAGCCGTCGCGTCGCCCCTCTTCGCGGGTTGATATTGAATGGAACTCAGCGCGTCCTGCGCCACGTTGTCGCCCTTCATGGCGAAGAGTTCCATCATCGTGGTCAGCGGAATGTAGATCTTCTGGTTTTCGCTGTCGTTGTTGCCGTGGCTCACGGGTTCGGCGCGACCCACCACCGTAAACGCAATGTCGTTGATAGTGATGGTCTCGCCCAATATGGGGTGACCGAGAAACAGCAGCAAAGCGTTCTTCGATCCGAGCACCACCACGCGCCGCCGCTCGGCGATATCGGTTGCGTCGATGAAGCGCCCTTCGGCGATGGGCAGAAAACGAACCTCAGAATAATTTGGCTCCACGCCCAGCACCTGCCCCGAAGTGTTCGCGTAGCCACTCACCTGGTAGAGGTCGTTGCGACTCAGGTAGCCCGTGACGGCGCGCAGCTCGGTCAGCTGGCGCATGGCGGCTTCGTCTCCCACAGTGAGTTGATAGGGCCGCATGCCCGTGTGCTGATTCGGCAGCGCGGGAATGGTTCCGTCCCACATCATCACCAGGTCATTGCCGAACGTGGCCAGCTGCTTGTGCTGCCCGCTGCGGAAGCCCTCGCCCAGCCCTACCAGCACAAGCAGCGACCCCACGCCCCAGGCGATCCCGAACATGGTGAGAAAGCTCCGCAGCTTATTCGCCATGATGGCGCGGAAAACCTGCCCGAGCGTGTCGGAAAAACTGGTCATAAGCCTTTGAAAATCCAGAACAACCTCTCGTGCCCTGCACGAGCCCCACGCCAGCCCTGCGTGAGCCCCCGCGAAAATGATACGCCGCAGCCGGCTCACCGGTTCCCGCAATCCCCGCCAGCTGCAGCCGCGTTTGCTGAAAGCCGCGGAACCAGCGCCCCGCCATTTGCGTACTGAAGCTTATTGGGTTACAACGGTGGCAGCGCACCGTCTGAACTCTTGATTGTTTCATCTTCCATCTGCGTCCGCCGGGAGAGCCGCCGGGCCCTGTTTGAGCGGTTTGCTCGCCGGGGTGAAGAGCCGCTCTCTCTTTGAAATCCTGGGAGGCCCGCATGGCCGCATCGCGTAAGAGCAAGAAACTTTGGATCATCCTCGGTTCTTTATTTGCCATCCTTCTCATCGTGGCAGTGGTCTTCTTGGTGCACCTCGCCAAAGGCGACCCAATCGACCCTAACAAGATCGCCAAAGTCACCCGCGGCGACGTCGCTCGCTCGGTCGTCGCCACCGGCCAAATCCAGCCCATCACCAAAGTTGAAGTCAAGTCCAAGGCCTCTGGCATCGTGACGAAGCTCTACGTCAACATCAACGACCGCGTGCGCAAGGGCCAGGAACTGGCGCAGCTCGATCAGCAGGAGATTCAAGCCCAGGTGGATGCGCAACGCGCGCAACTTGCCAGCGCCGAAGCCAACGTGACTACCTACGAGGCCAACATCGAGCAGGACAAAGTGAACGCCGCCGCTCCCGACCTGCCCATGTACAAGGCCACGCTCGACCGCAATGTGGAAATGAACAAGGAAGGCATCGTCAGCCACCAGACTCTGGATGACGCGAACCGCGATTATCTCGCCGCGCTCACCCGCCGCAACTCCGCCCAGGCGCAGGTCGGCGTAGATACCGCCAAGCTGAAGCAGGCGCGCGCGCAGGTGCAGCAAAACCAGGCCAGTCTCAAGCAGCTCGAGGAGCAGCTCGGCTACACCACCATCGTCGCGCCCATGGACGGTGTCATCCTCTCCCGCGACGTCGAAATGGGCGATGCCGTCAGTTCCATCCTGGTTCTCGGCTCAACCGCCACGCTCGTCATGACCGAGGGCGATACCTCAGAGGTTTATGTGCAGGGCAAAGTGGACGAGGCCGATATCGCCCACGTCTACATGGGCCAGCCCGCACGCATCAAAGTGGAAAGCTTCCGCGATCGCACGTTCAACGGCAAGGTGACCAAGATCGCCCCGATGGGCGTGCAAAAAGATAACGTCACCACCTTCGAGGTCCGCGTCTCCATTAACAACCCAGGCGGCGAGCTCAAGGCCAACATGACCGCCAACGCCGAAATTCTCCTCGATGAGCACAAGGGCGTCCTCACCATTCCGGAAAACGCTGTGCTCTACGACAACCAAAAGAATGCCTCGGTCCAGATTCCCGACAAACATCAGAAGGAGGGCTTCCGCAAGGTCCCCGTCACCGTCGGACTCTCCAACGGATCCGTCACCGAAATCATCTCCGGCCTCAAAGAAGGCGACCAGGTCGTGTTGCAGCAATGATGTCTTCGATGGTCGGCGCCGCACGATTCGAACATGAGGCGCTTTCGCGGCGTCTAAGCCACGGGACGAAACGCCTGGTCTGCCTCGGTCAACCCGCCAACTCAGGTACAAGCCAGCAATGCCCGTGCGAGCGAACAGCGAGCGGCTGCTCCATGCAATCGCTGCTCGATGCAATCGTGGTGGGCGGTGCAGGACTCGAACCTGCGACCTCCTGCGTGTGAAGCAGGCGCTCTAACCAACTGAGCTAACCGCCCGGAAAAGGCTTTGGGAGGGGTTGCGGTCACCGTCCCGGCGGGGGAAAACTCCCGGTTCCCGCGAGGCGCGGCCTGCCGGGCAATCCTTGCCCGGTATCGGCTTTACCCGATACCGGCCTTCCCTGAAACCGGCCTGAAAACCGGCCCGGAAACCAGTTTGAAACCCCTGCCGCAGGAAGGTCGCCCGAGAAGGCGTTCCGTAGGGTAGAGTAACACCAGCAGAGCTTTACGTCCAAATCCGGCGGCTCTTTGGGGGCATGGATTGCCTCTCGCGGCGCCGGCGCCGGACGGGAAACCGGGTATGTTCAGGAGAGCGCGTTCAATCCGCCAGAAAGGTGAGCTCCCCATGGATGGGGAAGCCATGCTCGGCCCTCTTTCCGGCCTGGCAGGCTCCCGATTATCTACCCAGGTTGCGGGCCGAAAAGGCCCAGTTTCCACCTTCTCCCGGAGCGAGGGCCCAGGCCCCGGCGAAGACGACCAGGAAAATGGAAAATCCGGCGAAGAAACCGGTTACGGGGCGCAACCTTCGGGCACGGATCGGGTTCCAGAAGATATGGCAACCATGGTCCTTAACGGTCCTGCCTTGGGCGCCGGTTCGGCCTTGAGGCCGGGCGCGGCTCCTGACCCGAATATGGGCGTTCGGGAGGGACTGGACCCCGCCAGCGACGCGGCCATTATGCTCCGCGTGGCCGAGGGGGACGAGGCCGGATTTACGTACCTGGCGCAAAAATACCACCGGCCAATGATTCATTTCCTCTTCCGGATGGTAAACAACCAGGCCATTGCCGAGGAGTTAGCCCAGGAAGTGTTTTTGCGCGTCTATCGTGCCAGGGGCAGTTACCGTGCCGAAGCCAGGTTTACCACGTGGCTTTACCGCATCGCGACCAACCTGGCCGTGAACTACGCGCGCGACACCAAGCACGAGCGGACCGCGCAAACGGTGTACCTGGACCAGCCCGACGAGGAGACCGGTATGTCTCCGGATCTGGCCGACGACGAGCCTTCGGCGGAAGAACAACTGCTGCGCAATGAGCGCATGGCCGCGATCCGCCTGCATGTGATGGCGCTGCCAGAGCGGCAGCGCATGGCTGTGCTGATGCACAAGTACCAGGGAATGGATTACCGCCAGATCGGCGAGGTGCTCAAGCTGAGCGAGTCGGCAACCAAGTCGCTCCTCTTCCGCGCCTACCAGACGCTGCGGGAAAAGTTGAAGGATTTTGTTTGATTGGAAGGCGGAAAGAAGCCGGAACCAACCGGCAGAGAGCGGGGTGGCAAGCCATGGAACAGACAAAGACGAATTGCAAGATGGTAGACGAGAAACTGGCCGATCTGCTGCTCGATCCCCATGCAGTACCTGCCAAGGTTCAAGCGCATGTTGCCGAGTGCAGCGATTGTCAGGCTGAGCTCGCGAAGCTGCGGGCAGCCATGCAGTTGCTGGATACCTGGGAAGCTCCCGAGCCGAGCCCTTACTTTCTCACGCGGCTTGGCGCCCGGATGCGGGAAGAGCGCGAAGCCGCGCCGGCCGGTTGGCTGGCCCGCGGAGTCGCGCGCATCCGCGCCAGCATCGTGTATGGTCCAGGCCTGCACGTGCGTCCTCTGGCCGCCATGGCGTTGACCGCTGTGCTGCTGCTGGGCGGCGGCACCTATCTTGGCGTTACTGACTGGATGCAGCCCGTGCAGCCCACCCCGCTTGCTGCCACGGTTCACGATCTGCAAACGCTCGATAGCAATGCTCAAGTACTGGACCAGATGGAAACTCTCTCCAGCAACCAGAGTGGAGACTGATTTTTTTTGAGATGTCGGCTTATTGCCGGGAGAACGACTTGTGAACTGGACCTGGAACGCGCAAGGAATGCGTCCGGCGGCGATCATCGCCGCTGCGGTCCTGTTTCTCTGCCTGCCTGCGGCGGGCGTTCAGGGTCAGCGTCGCGCTCAATACCGCTCCGGCCCTGCCATGCGGGCGGGCTTCGGCCAGAACCAGCCGCGCGCAAGCAGGCAGCAGAATGCTCCTCGCCAGGCCCAGAATCCGCAGCGCGGCAATCAGCAGCAACAACGCCCGTACCAGAATCAACAGCGGCCCTATCAGAACCAGCAGAGACCGTACCAGAACCAACTGCGGACCTATCAGCAGAATCCGCAATATAACGGCGGCCAGCGTCCGGCGTACGGGCAAAATGGCGGCGCCTTTGGCGGATCGGTTCCGCCCATACGACCCGGAAACGTTTATCAAAATGCGTATCCGGGCGCTGCCCCTCCAGGACATCTCGGGGACTTTCTGAATCGGCATCAGGGGCTTCCTGTCGATCAACAGGAGCGGCTGCTGCGCAGCGATCCCAGTTTCAACCGTTTGCCTCCAGCCACCCAGCAGCGGCTCGTCCAGCAGTTGCACCAGTTGAACCAGATGCCGGAGCCGCAACGCGATCGCCGTTTAGCCCGCAGCGAGATGTTGGAACGCATGTCGCCGCAGGAGCAGATGCAGGTGCGCCAGGCTGGCCGCAGCTATCAAGCACTGCCGCCCGGTCGTCAGGAGATGGTGAAGCAGGCCTTCCGCGATCTGAGTTCCGTGCCGCTCGACCAGCGTGACACCGTGCTCAACTCCGCGCGTTACCAGAGCACCTTCTCGCCGTATGAACGCAATATTCTGTCGAATCTGTTGCGCGCCGAGCCCTACGACCCGCCGCGCTAAGAACCGAACAGCAAATTACGCATTCGGGTAGTCCCGCTCTCCACAAGTTGCGGAAAACTCTTCACCAACCGCAAGAAGTGTCAGGGCACGACTTTAGTCGTGCCGTATACGACGCAAAATGTATGAGGGCTTTAGCCCCTGCGGGAATTCTTTCGCGGCGATTTCGACCTTCAACACAGGCCGCTAAGGCCGGTTCACTTCCGTTTCGTGAGCAAGTTTGCTGCGAAAGTAATCCAGCGATTTATTCAGCCCTTCTTTGAGCTGAACCTTCGGCTCCCAACCCAACAGCGTCCGTGCCTTGGTGATATCGGGGCGGCGTCGTGTCGGATCGTCCACCGGTAGATCGACAAAGCACAGCTTGCTTTTCGATCCAGTGATGTCCAAAATGGTTTGCGCGCACTCCAGAATCGTGAACTCCACCGGATTGCCGATGTTGACCGGAAGATGTTCGTCGCTTTGCGACAGGCGCATGATGCCCTCGATCAGATCGTCGACATAACAGAAGCTGCGCGTCTGCTGGCCGTCGCCGTAGATGGTCAGCGGCTCGCCGCGCAGCGCCTGCATCATGAAGTTTGAAATCACGCGGCCGTCGCCGGGATGCAAACGCGGTCCGTAGGTGTTGAAGATGCGGACCAGGTGCGAATTCACTCCGCGGGAACGGTGATAGGCCATCACCATCGCTTCAGCAAACCGCTTGGCCTCGTCGTACACCGAGCGCGGACCCACCGGGTTCACATTGCCCCAATAGCTCTCGCTTTGCGGATGCTCCAGCGGGTCACCGTAGCATTCTGAAGTCGAAGTGTGCAGGAAGGCCGCGTTGTGGCGCGCGGCAATTTCCAGCGTATGCTCCACGCCCACCGAACCAACGCGCAGCGTCTGAATGCCCAGGCGCAGATACTCCGGCGGGCTGGCCGGCGAAGCGAGATTGAAAACGTAATCCACCGGCCCCGGATCGAAACTCGTGCAGATGTCCCGCTCCTCAAACCGGAAGCGCGGATGGCCGGCGAGATGGGCAAGATTCTCCAGATCTCCCGTCGAAAGATTGTCCACGCCAAGAACCGTGTGGCCATCGCTTAACAGGCGATCGGTAAGATGCGAACCAAGAAACCCGGCAGCGCCGGTGACGAGAACATGCATGGTCAAATTCTAGCGCTCCAAAAACAGTGGTTGGTGACGAATGTGAGTGCGAGCGTGAGTGTGTTGTCAGCGATCAGCTCAAACTCACACTCGCACTGTTCACTGCCTTTACACCTTGCGCGGTTTGCCTTCTTGCGCATGATACGCCGTCGGTCTGCCCACGCTCACGTAAGTGAATCCGTGGCTCTGCATCTCCAGCGGCTTGTACAGGTTTCTCCCGTCGATCATGATCGGGAAGCGCATGGCCCGGTTCAGCCGTGGCAGGTCCACCGCGGCAAACTCTTTCCAGTCGGTCAGAATCAGCACCGCGTCGGCGTCCTTCGCCGCGCTGTACAGATCGTCCGCGTAATGCATATTTTTCGCGGGAGGCAACACTTCCTTGGCGCGCTCCATCGCCGCGGGATCGAACGCGGTCACAATCGCGCCTGCCTGTAGCAGCGTTTGAATCATGCTGATGGCCGGTGACTCCCGGATATCGTCGGTCTCGCCCTTGAAGGCCAGGCCCAATGCGGCCAGCCGCTTGCCGCGCAAAGTCCACAATGCGGAGCGCACCTTGTTGAAGAAAACTTCCTTCTGCGTCTCGTTGATCTTGCGCACTTCTTCGAGCAGCTGAAAATCCACGCCCCGCTCCTGCGCCACCCAGTGAAACGCGGCCACGTCCTTCGGGAAGCAGGATCCTCCGTACCCCAGCCCGGCATGCAGGAACCTGGGGCCGATCCGGCTGTCGAGTCCGATGCCCGCGGAAATATCTTCGATATCCGCATCGACCGCTTCAGCCAGATTCGCGACCGCGTTGATGAATGAAATCTTCATTGCCAGGAACGCGTTCGATGCGTGCTTGATAATCTCCGCGCTTTGCGTCGATGTCACGATGAGCCGCGCGGCGCTGCACGCTCCCTGAAGCGCGCCCGGCTGGGTGTAATACCTGCCGCTGGTCAACGGCTCGTAAATACGTTGCAACACTTCTGCGGAGCGCTCGTTGTTTGCGCCCACCACAATGCGATCGGGATGCAGAAAATCCAACACCGCCGTGCCTTCGCGCAGAAACTCGGGGTTCGAAACCACATCGAATCTCTCCGGCTCGATGCCATGGCGGTGCAGCACGCGCCGAATCCAGTCGTTGGTGTACACCGGAACCGTGCTCTTCTCCACAATCACCTTGTAGCTGGTAATGGCGCGCGCAATCTCCGCCACCACGGCTTCCACGTACGACAAATCTGCGGCGCCGCTATCGCCTTGCGGCGTGCCCACGGCGATAAATATCGCTTCGCTTTTTTCTACCGCCTCGCCCAGGTCCGTGGTGAAAACCACGGAGTGGCCGCGGTGCTTGGCCAGCAACTCCGGCAGGTGCTCCTCGAAGATCGGCACGCCGCCCTCGCGAAGTTGATTCACTTTGGCTTCATCGTTGTCCACGCAGACCACGTGGTGGCCGATCTCGGCAAAACACGCAGCCGCCACAAGTCCCACGTAACCCGACCCGATCACACAAATTGAAACTGGCTTGCTCATGTATCGATGCTTTCTCCCTTGCTGTCTCTGGCTGGCGTATCTTTACCTGCCCGGCCTGTCGCAGGGCGCTGTTCTATCGGTCAAACGCAATCAGAGGATGATTTTCGGAGCCGCACGCTCCGTTTGACGTGACCCCGGGGAACGGCGGCAGATCGCACTGGGATACAGAATCTCTGATCTTGCCCGAAACTAGCAGTTCAGATGCACTTCCAGCCACACGCTGGCCCATCGCTATTCTATATCGCGCTCGATCCTGCTTCGATATCACTCTTCCTGGTCAGCAAACCAAGGTCACCAGGGCCGCAATAAGCGCATAAATACCGCCTCCGCGCACCGGCCGTCACCGCGCGCGTGCACCTCACGCCCCAGCCGCCGCTGGGCTACAATAGATACAGGCCAAACGGCATATTTCATTGCGCACCGCGCGCAAATCCAGCAAGGAGCTGCACCATTTATGGCGATTCCCGCCACTCAACTTCGTCCGGGCATGATCATCAAACACAACGACCAGTTGCACACAGTCTTCAAGGTCGAGCACCGTACGCCCGGCAATCTCCGCGCCTTCATCCAGGCCAAGCTGCGCAACCTGAAATCCGGCGCCATGTTTGAGCACCGCTTCCGCTCCGCCGACTCCATTGAGAAGGTGATCGTCGACGAAATCCTCATGGAGTTCCTCTACGCCGACGGCGACGATTACTACTTCATGAACCCGCAAGACTTCGAGCAGACCGTCCTCAAGAGCGCGACCCTTGGCGACACCGTTGAATACCTCACGCCCAACCTGCAAATTCACGTGAGTTATTTCGATGGCAATCCGGTGGGAATTGAACTGCCGCAAACTGTCGATTTGGAAGTCATCGAAACCGAGCCGGGCTTGAAGTCGGCGACAGCCTCCAGCGTCACCAAACCCGCCAAGACCGAAACCGGCCTTGTCGTCCAGGTTCCCTCCTTCATCAACGAGGGAGAAAAGATTCGCGTCGACACCAGCGAAGGCGCCTATCTGAGCCGCGCATAGAAATTCATTGCCTGTTTCAAGAACGGCGTCCTTCGGGACGCCTTTTTTGTTTCGCGCGCAACTCACTTCGCTTGACCGCGGTCGCCCCAATCAGGTATTCGGTAAGCATCTTCTCGCGCATCTGCCGCGCGCATCCCACCGCATAGGGAGGCTCCATGCCAGTTCCCGCAGTCATCGCCACCGCCAACGAAAACTACCGCTTCAACTCGAAGACGCTGAATGAGACAGTTAGCGACCTCTCGCCGGAGGAATGGCTCAAGCGCCCGGACGGGAAGCTGAATCACATGGCGTGGATCATGGGCCACATGGCCTATTGCCGTGGCCGCGTCCTCCATTTCATCGGCGTCGAGTGGCCGCAGCCAGCACTTGAGATCTTTGGACGCGGCAAGAAACTCCTTGAAGACTCCGCCTACCTGTCGCCCGAGTCGCTGCTCAGCACCTGGAGCGAGTCCGGTCACGCACTTGCCGCGGCGCTTGAAAATGTCTCGGAAGATTTGTTGGCCCAGCCCGCGTCGCAGGGACCGCCCAGCATCGACGGAAAAATCAGCGGCATCGTCAGCTTCATGGCCATCCACGAGACGTACCACCTCGGCCAGGCCTCCTATCTCCGCGGCTGGCTGGGGCACAAGAGTCTGATGGGCTAATCGCGAATTCATCGCGAAATCAGGCGCCGCAATCCGGTGTATCGATCGGCCACGATTTTCGATGCAAGAAAAGTTGCACTCTGCGTTCTACGGTCAGCTGGCGCCTTTCTCCAGCCCCAATAAAGGAGACGTGCATGAAGCTGCTGCTTTCTCTTCTTCTCTCGCTGTTCGCCGGCCAGGCTGCCCTCGCCGCCGCGCAGCCTTCTTCCGACCAGGCCGAGGCCGTCCAGGGCAGCAATGCCTTCGCCATCGATCTCTACGGCCGGCTCAGCGCAAACCCCGGCAATCTCTTCTTTTCGCCGGAAAGCATCTCCACGGACTTCGCCATGGCCTATGCCGGTGCCCACGGGCAGACAGCCACCGAGATGGCGCACGTCTTTCACTACACGCTGCCGCAGGAGCGCCTGCACCCGGCCATGGGCGCGCTGCTGGCTGGGATGAACGCCCCGCACCAGGGATACGCTCTGAGTGTGGCCGATGCGCTCTGGGCTCAGCAGGGCGAGAAGTTCCTCCCGGCCTATCTGAACCTGGTCGAAAGCAATTACGGCGCAGGATTTCACGCTGTCGATTTTAAGTCTGCTCCCGACAGCGTGCGCGCCACCATCAACGAGTGGGTCGAAAAGCAGACCAACGACAAGATCCAGAACCTTCTCGGCCCCGGCACCGTCACGCCGCTCACCCGCCTGATCCTGACCAACGCCATCTACTTCAAGGCTGCCTGGGCCAACCAGTTCAGCAAGAACGCAACCGAGGATAAGGATTTTCACCCGTCCGCGGCCAAAACCATTCAAGCGCCCACCATGTACAACTCAGGGGGTTACTACTACCTCAAAGGCCCGTCCTTCCAGGCGCTGCTGATGCCTTACGAGAAAGACGAAATCTCGATGCTGATCTTGCTTCCCGACAACGTGGGCGGCCTGCCCGCACTCGAGCACTCGCTCAGCGACGGCAATCTTCAAAAGTGGATGACCTCGCTCAGTTACGAGCACGAGGTGATCGTCTCCCTGCCGCGCTTCAAGATCACCCAGCAGTTCGAACTGAGTTCCACACTCGAAAGCCTTGGAATGAAAACAGCCTTCAACCCGAACTTAGCCGACTTTTCCGGAATGACGGGCGACAAGAGCCTCGTCATCTCCGCTGCCATCCACAAGGCGTACATCGATCTGGACGAAAACGGCACCGAGGCCGCGGCGGCCACGGCCGTAGTCATGGAGATGGCCACGGCCGCGCGGCCCATGTTCCCTCCTCCGCCGCCCATTGTCTTCACTGCCGACCATCCCTTCCTGTTCTTGATCCAGGACAACGCGAGCGGAGCCATCCTCTTCATGGGCCGCGTCACCGACCCGACGAAGTGACGACTTTGCGAAACTGAAGTGCGGCGCTAGCGAGCACCCTTGGCCTGCTCTCGTCAGTTCAGCATGCGGAGCAGCCGACTGCCTCGACCGGTATCGGCAGCGGCGCTCCCTCAAGCGCTAGAACTTTCTGCGGCGCGCAGCAGGCTTTGCCCAGACGCGCCAGGTCCGTTTGCATCGCCTTCTCTTCCCTGACAACCGCCAGCGTTTCGCGAAGGATCTTCGCCGCGCCGGCATGTGCGGGCACCACGATCTTGTAGTGCATCCACTTTCCCTCGCGGCGCGCCGCCACCACGCCTGCCCTGCGCAGATACGCAAGGTGTCGCGAAATCTTGGGCTGGCTCTGCCCGAGGATCTCGATGAAATAGCAGACGCAGACCTCCCGTCCGTCCATCAGGTTCAGCAAGCGCAGGCGGGTGCGGTCGGAGAGCGCCGCAAACAGAACGGCGAGATCGTAGGCTTTGCGGGAGCGTTCCACGTTTTTATTATATACGCCTTGACAAATATGTCTAGTCAGGGATACATTCGCTTTAGCGTATGCAAGGAGACGCAACAATGGAAACGACAAACACTGTTCAAGAGCAGGTGAAGGAAAAGTACGGGAGCGCGGCCCGCGCCGTAGCAGAGTCGGGCAGTTTGCAGGCATGTTGCGATCCCGGCCTTCGTTGCTGCGATCCCATCACAACCAATCTCTACAGCGCCGGCGAAAAAGGGCTCCTCCCGGAAAAAGCCGTCCTGGCTTCGCTGGGGTGCGGGAATCCGACTGCCTTGATTGAACTCCGCGCTGGTGAAACCGTCCTCGACCTCGGTTCTGGCGGCGGCATTGACGTGCTGCTCTCGGCGCAGCGCGTTGGTCCCACCGGTAAAGCATATGGCCTGGACATGACAGACGAGATGCTGGCGCTCGCCCGCCAAAATCAGCGCCAGGCAGGCGTAACCAACGTCGAATTCCTGAAGGGCGAGATCGAAAACATTCCGCTGCCCAACGACTCGGTGGATGTCATCATTTCAAACTGCGTCATCAATCTCTCGGCCGACAAGGACCGCGTCCTGAGGGAAGCATTTCGCGTGCTCAAGCCCGGCGGGCGCTTCGCGGTTTCGGATGTGGTGGTGCGGGGCGGCGTGCCTGACGAAGTGCGCAAGAGCATGCTCCTCTGGGTGGGATGCATTGCAGGAGCGCTTGAGGAGAGCGACTACCTTGCCAAACTCTCCGACGCCGGGTTCGGCGATGTTTCGATCGAGCACACACGTGTCTACAACGTGGAAGACGCTCGCCAGTTCCTCACCGAGGCTGGCGTGGATGTCGACGCCATCGCTCCGCAGGTGAACGGGAAGTTCATGAGCGCCTTTATCCGTGCCGCCAAACCGAAGGCCGCCTGCTGCGAACCGGGCTGCTGCGCCCCAGTCACCATCGGGGCGAAGGAGTAAGCCCATGCCGGATCACTACAACGTCCTCTTTCTCTGCACCGGCAACTCGGCGCGCTCGATCATGGCTGAGGCGATCCTGAACCAAAAGGGAAAGGGCAACTTCGTCGCGTACAGTGCAGGCAGTCATCCGTCAGGTGAGCCGCGTCCAGAGGCGCTCAAACAGATCGCATCAGCCGGGCTTCCAACGATTGGGCTGCGCAGCAAATCATGGGATGAATTTGCCGCGCCGGGAGCGCCCAAGCTGGATTTCGTCTTTACCGTGTGTGACAACGCCGCCAATGAGCAGTGTCCTTACTGGCCGGGACAGCCAATGACGGCACACTGGGGAATTCCCGATCCCGCAGCAGTAAAAGGTACGCAGGATGAAATCGCGCGCGCATTCCGCGATGCCTTCGTCGTGCTCGACCGCAGGATTGGACTGCTTCTATCCCTGCCGCTCGGCACACTTGACCAGCTCGCCATCAAGCGCGAAGTCGACAACATTGGCCGCTCTTAGTAAACATTGAGGAGACCCTGAGTTGAAGAAAAGCCGTCTGTCGTTTCTGGATCGCTACCTGACCGCGTGGATCTTCGGGGCCATGGCGTTTGGCGTCGCGTTGGGCTGGGTGGCTCCCGGAGTAGTGCCCTTTCTCAATCGCTTCAGCGTCGGCACCACGTCGATTCCCATCGCGGCCGGCCTGATTCTCATGATGTATCCGCCGTTCACGCGGGTTCGCTATGAGGAATTGCACGAGGTCTTTCGCAACAAGCGCGTGCTGGGGCTCTCTCTGCTACAGAACTGGCTGATCGGGCCGGTGCTGATGTTTGCGCTCGCCATCATCTTTCTGCGCGGCTATCCCGAATACATGGCCGGCCTCATCATGATCGGCTTGGCGCGTTGCATCGCCATGGTTATCGTGTGGAACGAACTGGCAAAGGGCGATACGCAGTACGCCGCGGGCTTGGTGGCGTTCAATTCGCTCTTCCAGGTGTTTTTCTATTCCGTCTACTCCTGGGTGTTCATCACGGTTCTGCCGGGCTGGTTTGGATTGCATGGCGCAGGGGTGAAAATCTCCATCGGTGAAATCGCGCGCAGCGTCTTCTTCTATCTCGGCGTTCCCTTCATCGCCGGGTTTCTCACTCGTACCGTGCTGGTTCGCGCCAAGGGGCGGGAGTGGTACGACCGCAGCTTTGTGCCACGCGTCAGTCCGCTGACCCTGGTAGCTCTGCTGTTCACCATCGTGGTGATGTTCTCTCTGAAGGGCAGCTACATCGTGCGTCTGCCTCTGGACGTGCTACGCATCGCGATTCCGCTCCTGATCTACTTCGTCGTCATGTTCCTGGTGTCGTTTTACATGGGTCGGAAACTGGGAGCCGATTATTCGAAGACAGCCACGCTCGCGTTCACGGCCGCCTCAAATAACTTCGAGCTCGCGATTGCAGTTGCGGTATCGGTGTTCGGCATCAACTCGGGCGCAGCATTCGCCGCCGTCATCGGGCCTCTGGTCGAGGTTCCCGTGATGATTTCCTTGGTGAATCTGGCTTTGTACTTCCAGCGCCGTTACTTCGTCAATCCGGATTCGAGTGCAGTCGAGGGTGTCTGCATCTCCCGCACGTCCTAAGCCGGACTGTCCGCTCGCGGGTCATCAAAGCTGGCAGTCTACCGGGCCTTCGGCTTCGGCTCGTTCTTGCTCTGGAGATTGGCCGCCACTGCAGCGCGAAGGATTCCTACCCAAGCCGCTTCACCGACCTTGCCGCCTTGGTTGAACCCGGCGCCGTTTTGCGGGCTACGCTCGCCCCTCCTCTTTAGATTCTGCTTCCGTGGATGGGAGCTTCAGTCCTGGCACGATCATCGGCACCCGCGCCTGGTACCTCCGATAAGACTCTCCGTGAAACGACACAAGGTCGCGTTCTTCGAAGGCGATGCCGGCGAAGATGTATCCCGTGGTGGCGATGGCGAAGAGAAGGTGGCCACCTGTCATCTTCGGCGTAAACCAGAACGCCATCAGGAATCCAAGGTAGATGGGGTGCCGGACCAGCTTATAAAACAAGGGCGTGCGAAACCCAGGGTAAGAGTAGGGCCGGCCCATGAGGTTGAGATAGACCTGCCTCAAACCGAAAAGCTCAAAGTGGCTGATGAGGAAAGTGCCCAGAAGAACGAGCAGCCAGCCTGCCAGTGAAAGTCCGCGGAGAAGCCAAACGGCCGCGGGGCTTTCAGTTTGCCACACGACGGACAGGATCGGCATCCATTGCCAGTACAAAAGGTCAAGCAGCAAGCTGGCAATCAGCACATAGGTGCTGCGCTCGATCACCCTTGGAACGACCTTGGTCCAGTGGCGTTTAAAACCCTGACGCGCCATCACGCTGTGCTGAATCGCAAACGCTCCCAGGAGCAGCGCATCGATCAGGATCGTTTGAGAAAGGGGTTGAGGCGCCCCGGAGTCGATCGACTTGGGGACACCAAAGTTACCCACAAATCCGATCGCATAGAGAAACGTCACGAAGAATATGGCGTAAACAACCACGCCATATACGAAGCCCAGAGTTCTAGCCATCGTACGACCTCCTTTATGAAGCCAGAATGGGTACGTCCTCCTTTCAAATGCCGAAAATTATACATGCCGCCCAATTGCACATTCACTCTTTTTCTGGCAGAAATTGCACAGGGCTTTGATCGCATCAGGATGAAGTGCGGTCATGATGATGCTCGCCGGCGCTAATGCAGCTTACCGGGTCTTCGATTTGGACTTGGCCTGGAGATTGACCGCCACGGCGGCGCGGATGAGCCTTTTCAAGGCCACCTCATTGATCTTTTCGCCTTCGTGAATGTCGATGGCGCGCCGGACATTTCCGTCGAGCGAGGAATTGAATAGACCCGCAGGATCCGGCACCAAAGCGCCTTTGGCAAATGTCAACTTGACCACGCTCTTGTAAGTCTCTCCCGTGCAAATGATGCCGCCGTGGGACCAGACCGGAGTGCCCATCCACTTCACTTCTTCGACAATCTCAGGATCGGCCTGGTGAATGAGGTCGCGCACTTTGGCAAGCGTCTTGCCGCGCCAGTCGCCAAGTTGGTCGATCTTCGCGTCGATGAACGCAGAGCCGGATTCCGCGGGGATAGTCTTTTTCATGGGCAGCTCCAATTCGTGAACCTATTCTTGCGCCCGCCGGGACGACCAGCAACCCGGACAACGGTGCGGCGGGAATCTTCAAAATTTTACTTGACATCCGACCATCTTTGCGTGTTACAGTCGGTAACACTATGGCAAGTAACACTCAATTCGGACATGATCCCGCGGAGCTGGGAGAGTTGGAGAGGGACATCCTCTCCATCGTATGGCGCCTGGGCGCAGTCACTGCGGAGGAGACACGCAAAGAGCTGGATCGCCCCCTTAAGGACTCCACCGTACGCACAGTGCTGCGCCGTCTCGAGGAGAAGGGGTACCTCGCGCACTCCGTCGAGAACCGCACATTTTTGTATCGCCCGGCAGAATCGCGCCAGCGTGTGGCGGGTCGCGCCGTCAAACGCATTGTCAACTGGTTCTGCGAGGGTTCTGTCGAAGAATTACTGGTCGGCATGGTTGACTCCAAAGTTCTCGATCGCGCGGAACTGCAACGTCTTGCCACGCGTATCTCTGAAGCGCGGCAACACGAAGGCCGCTCCGGCCATCCCGCCCAGAGCAAAGCCAAGGAGTCCCGCAAATGATCGTCGCGCCCATGATCCCTGACCCCTTGATCTACGGCAAGCCGATCTCCTGCCCCATGATTTCTCTCCAAGTCGCCTCTGCCCAGATCATCTTTGCCAAAGTCGCTTCCGATTTGCCCGGCGCCGCCCTGCGCTCTTTGGCTCTCGCCATCGGCGTCTGGGTGATCCTGCGTCTATTCCGCGTTCGCAACGTGCTCGCCCTCAAGAGGGCGTGGACACTGGTGCTCGCCGCGGCCTTTTTGATGCCGCTGTTTTTGCCCGTTGCATCGCGCTTGCCCCGCGTTACGCTGGTATTGCCCGCATTCATGCATCGGGCCGCGCCGGCAACTCCTGCGCCCCAGTCTTTCGTGCCCCAGTCTTTCGTGTCACAGTCCGAACCGATCGTAGCCGCGCCGACCGCGCAGCCCTTCGCACCACCCGCGCCGCATCGCTCTAAGAAATCCGCGGCAACCCGCCCGCATCACAGCGGTTCGCCCGCGGCCGTGCCCGGCGACTTCAGCATTCTCCCGGCTCCGGAAGTGCCCGTTCGTTCGGCGCCTGCGTTTCAAGCACTCTCGCTCCTCGAGGGAGTTGCGCTTCTCTATGTCGCTGTCTCCGGGCTGCTGCTGGTTCGGCTCGTTTACGGACTGATCGCAGCGTTCCTTCTCTGGCGCTCGGCGCAGCCGGTTTCGGCCGAGTTAACCGCTGCCCACGGACTCCGCATGCGCTCCAGCGCCGCCATCTGCTCACCCGTCACGATCGGCTCGTTTGTGGTCCTGCCCGCCGACTACAGGACATGGGACAGCGAGAAGCTGCGCATCGTTCTCGCCCACGAGCGCTCCCACATCCGCCAGGGCGATTTCTATTTGCAGGCCCTTGCCGGCATCTACGCCGCCATCGTCTGGTTCAGCCCGCTGGGATGGTGGCTCAAACGCCAACTCTCCGATTTGGCTGAGGCCATCAGCGACCGCTCCGGTCTCGAGCAGGCGGCCAGCCGTGCCTCTTATGCCCAGATCCTCCTTGAATTCGCGGCCGCGCCGCGCCTAACCCAAATCGGAGTTGCTATGGCCCGTTCATCGAATCTCTCGCAACGCATCGAGCGCCTGTTCAACGATGGCGCGTTCCGCCAGGCCTTCACCGCAAGCCGTCGCGCGCTTGCCACTGCCCTGCTCGTTCCCGTGGTCCTGTTTGCCGCCACTACGCTGGTTCGAGTGGAGGCCGCGGCGCAGACGCCGCAAACCGCGCCCGCGCCCAGCCTTTCACAGGCCTCAAGCCAGTCACCCGCGCAGCCCGCAGCTCCTTCTGACGCAGCGCCCGCAGCTCCTGAGGCCGCGCCCGCTCCGCCGCAGGAACCGGCGCCCAGTTCCGTCGCAACGCCTGCGGCCCCCGCCACGCCTGTGCCGCCTGTCCACGTCGAGGTTCCTCGCGTTCATGTCGATATGCCGGCGCAACACTTCAACGTTCCGGCCGTCCATGTAAACGTCACGGCGCAACATATCGATATTCCAGCCCAGCATATCGACGTGCCTGCTGTGCATGTGGATGTGCCGGCCCGTCATATCGACGTACCGGCCGTCCACGTAGATGTGCCGGCGCATCACATCGATGTTCAAGCCAGGCACATTGACATCCCCGCCAGGCAGATCGACATTCCTGCGAGGCACATCGATGTGCCGGCTATTCATATCGACGTGCCGCCATCCGGAGCGCCGAGCAGCTTGAACGGGCCCGCAGCGAACGGTTACGGCGGTGAACTGCTTGCTATGCTCGACAATTTCGGACACGCTCTGTTTTTGCGCGCGGCTCCCGACCCGGCAGAGTCCACCTTCGATCGCAACCTAACGTTCAGCGGCAAGCTCGATCTATCGGTCAGCACAGGTTCGGGATCCATTACGCTCACACGCGGACCCGCCAACCAGATCCATATTCACGGCATCGTCAAGGTGAATCAGAACGGCGATCCGGCGCAGGCACAACAAATAGCCGCCAATCCTCCCATTCAGCAAGAAGGAAATACGATCCAGATTGGCGGTCACCAGGAGAACCTGCACAACATCAGCATCAGTTATGTAATCGAAGCGCCGGCCGACACAGCCCTCAACGCCGCTACCGGTTCAGGCAACATCACCGACACCGGCGTCGGTCAGGACGCAAAACTGACCACCGGCTCCGGCAACATCTCGGCCACCGGAATCGAGGGGGGTTTCAAGACCCAGACTGGTTCCGGCAATATCGCAATCGACGGTACCGGCCAGGGAGACGCGAAAGCGCAGACGGGCTCGGGCACCATCGATTTGAAAGGCGTGCACGGATCGCTCGAGGCCCAGACGGGTTCCGGCACAATCAAGGCTTCCGGCACACCTTCGTCGCCATGGAAGCTCCAGTCCGGTTCCGGATCCATTGAGCTGTCAACGGGAAATGCGCCCATGGATCTTGACGCATCTGTCGGGTCGGGCACGATGCTCATCCATTTCGCGAAGGTGACGCAGACAGGCGCGATGCCGGCCGTCCCGGACAGACACCACGTGCACACGCAACTGAACGGTGGCGGACCCGAGGTCCGCGTTCAAACGGGCTCAGGAAGCATTCGCATCGACTAACAGCCATTTCATCACTCCGTTTTGAAAGGACACGGCTTTAGCCGTGCCGTAAAACGAAGCCCTACGCCATTACCTAATCCATGCAAAGCACACGGGCGGGTTCGATAGTTCGAACCCGCCCGCGTGTTGATGGCTGAAAGCTGACAGCTGCTTTCACTTCCCGTTATTCAGCTTGACCAGTCGAGCTTCGAGCAGCGCTTCAATCACCTTCAACGCTTCCAGCACCGCTTCCGAAACCGGCTCGTCAACCTGCACCACGGCCAGCGCCTTCACAGGCTTGCCGCCCGCACGCTCGCGGCCCAGCGCAAAGTTGGCGATGTTGACGCCCTGCTGGCCGAGAATGGTGCCGATGCGCCCGATGACGCCGGGCACGTCGAGGTTGCGGCAGACGACCAATGTGCCCTCGAGCGGCGCTTCTACGTCGATGCCGTCAAAAGCCAGCAGGCGCGGCTGCTCGCCGTGAATCACGGTAGCGCTGGCGCGGCTTTCGCCCTGCGCCGTGTGCAGCACCACGGTGAGTACCGTGGCCGCGCCGCCGCGATGGCTCTCTTCCTTTTCCTCGTGCACGCGGATGCCGCGCTCCGCTGCCACGGCCGCCGCGTTGATGCGATTCACATTCTCCGACCCCTGCAGCAATCCGGCAATGGCCGCATTGCGCACCAGTTCGGTTTTGACCTCGGCCAGCGCGCCGCCGTAAATGAGCGCGATGGACTCAATGCCTCCCTTGCCCGCCTGCGCGAGGAACGAACCCAGCCGGCTCGCGAGTTCGATAAACGGCGCCAGCTTCACGTACTCCTCGTGGCTCAGCGAAGGCAGATTCACGGCGTTCTGCACCACGCCGAGCTTGAGATATTCGCGCACCTGTTGCGCGATCTGTATGCCCACGGCCTCCTGCGCCTCCGCCGTGGAACCGGCGATGTGCGGCGTAAGAATCACGTTGTCGAGGCCGAAGTAGGGCGAATCCTTGGGCGGCTCGACCGTAAACACGTCGAGCGCCGCGCCCGCCACCTGGCCGCTCTTGAGTGCAGCCGCCAGATCCGCTTCCACGACCAACTCGCCGCGCGCGCAATTGACGATGCGCACGCCCTTCTTCATGGTGGCGAGAGTTTTAGCATTGATGATGCCATGGGTTTGCGGCGTCAGGCCCACGTGAAGCGTGAGGTAATCTGCTTTTGCAAAGAGGTCCTCAACCGAGACCAATGAAATACCGTTCTCACGCGCCACGGTCGCGGAGACAAATGGATCGGCGCCAAGAATCTCCATGCCGAAGCCGCGCGCGCGCCGCGCCACATCGAGCCCAATGCGCCCGAGGCCGAGAATGCCCAGGGTTTTGCCGCGCAGTTCCGAGCCCTGCAAGTTTTTCTTCTCCCACTTGCCTGCATGCATGGTGGAATTGGCCGTGGGCACCTTGCGGGCCAGCGCGATCATCAGGCACAGAGTGAGCTCGGCCACGGCCACGGCGTTCGCGCCCGGCGTGTTCATCACCACGATGCCGCGGCGCGTGGCCGCTTCGGCGTCGATGTTGTCCACGCCCACGCCGGCACGGCCAATCACGCGCAATTTGGGCGCGTGCGCCATCAGCGCGTCGTCCACCTGCACGGCGCTGCGTACTACCAGCGCGTCGGCGTCGGCAAGCGCCGCCGGCAAGCCGTCAGGCAACTGATCGTGCGTCTTCACATCCCATCCCGGCTCGGCCGCAAACACGGCCAGCGTCGCCGGAGAAACCTTTTCCGCCAGTACGATCTTCATGGTTGCTCCCTTTTCCGTCGCGCCAGAATTCGACGCCTTCTCGTAGTCGTCAAAGCGAATGCCCTGCTGCTCGCAGAGCAGATCGAACATGCGCACCACCGCCGCGTGCGGCTTGCCTTCACCGCGCTCGTATTTGGTGAGCGAATTGGGATGCACTCCCAGCCGCTCCGCCATTTCGTATTGAAAGAGATCGAGCTGCTTGCGAGCGATCAGCAGCTTTTCCCCGAATGTCAGTTCAGGCATAGGCATCTGTTCGTGAAACGTGATTCGTGGTTCGTGAATGATCGAGTATTGTGACCTGTCAGCCGGAGCTCACGAGTCACGATTCACGAGCCACGGCCTTCGCATACACTTCCTGCGCCGCGGCCACAGCCTGGCCCCATTTCACCGGCAGGCCCAGCGTGTCCTTGGCAATGTGCTCCATCGCGCCCAGCAGGGCCACGGTGTCGAGATAGTCGAAGAAGCCGAGGTGCGCCACGCGGAAGATCTTGCCCTGCATCTCGCCCTGGCCGTTGGCCGTCACCAGCGCAAACTTCGCCTTCAGCGCCTTCACTACTGCGCCCGAGTCCATGCCCTCCGGCACGGCAACCGCCGTGGCGGCAGCCGCCGGCGCGGTAGGCGCAAAGAGCGTAAAGCCCAGCGCCACCAGGCCCGCGCGCGTCGCCTCCGCGTTCACCTGTGCGTTATCGATCAGTGCGATGCGGCCCTTTTCCAGATCGCCGCCCGCCTGCCCGGCAATGTAGTCGAGCGCGGCGCCGAGTCCGGCAACCAGCGCGACCGCCGGCGTGTAAGCGCTCTCGCCCTTCACCGCGTTCTTGCGCTCCTTGCGCAGGTCAAAGTAGTAGCGCGGATTCTTGCTCGTCTCCATCGCCGCCCATGCCTTCTCGCTCACGCTGAGATACGCGAGGCCCGGCGGAATCATCACCGCCTTCTGCGAGCCGCCGATGAGCACATCGATGCCCCAGCCATCCACATCAAAATGTGTCGTCCCGAGTCCGGTAATGCCGTCCACCACGAGCAGGGCGTTCGGTGCCATTTCGTCGCGCAGTTTCGCAATGGCCTGAATATCGTGGCGCACCGCAGTCGAAGTCTCGGTGGCCTGCGTGAAAATCACCTTATGCTCAGGCTTGATAGCCGCGCGCACCTGCGCCATATCGAAAGTCTGCCCGTAGGGTGCAGTCAACACGTCCGGCTCGCAGTTGAAAGCCTTAGCCAGTCCCGTCCAGCGCTCGCCAAACTTGCCCGCCGTCAGCACCAGCACCTTGTCGCCCGGCGAGGTCAGATTCGACACCGACGCCTCCATGGCGCCCGTGCCGGAGCAGGATAGGAGCAGCACATTGTTCTGGGTGCCCACAAACACCTTGAGCTGCGCCAACACCTTCTGAAAGAGGGCGCGAAACTCCGCCGTGCGATGGTGGATGTCGGCAGCCGCCATGGCAAATTGGGCCGCCGGAAGCAGCGGGGTCGGACCGGGCGTATAAAGGCGCGTCTTGTGGATCATTTTTCCCTCGCTTTGGAGTAGATTCGAGACTTGTCACTCACAGAATACACACTTTTGTGGTTTTTGTGATTAATTCTTGCTGTGGAAACCTGAAAATAAGCAAAGAAATGGCCGGATCCTTCCGAATCCGGCCATTTCGGCGTCTTCGTTCAGGCGCACTTACCGCCTACCTCCTCCACCACCGTGGAATCCGCCGCCGCCATGGAAGCCGCCGCCACCCGCGAACCCTCGGCCGCCCCCGTAGAATCCACGCCCACCGTAGAACCCGCGTCCGCCATAAAATCCGCCGCCGTAGAAGCCCGCATAGCCGCCCCAGGGATAGAAGCCCCAGCCGAACGGGCTAAAGAACGGATCCCAGCCGAGGAAGGTGTAGTCCCACATGTACGGATCCCAATACCACCCCGGATAGAATCCCGGCGCAGAGGCATACTCACCGGCGATCTGGTTATTGGCTTCGGCCAGGTATTGCGACCGCAGGCTGCTCCAGTTGTAGAGCTCGTCATTCGCGGGATGGTAGTCGAATCCGACCGTCTTCTCTCGCGCTCCGTCTGCCACCAGCGCCAGCTCATGGTGCCCCTTTACCGTCTCCCATTTGCCGTCTCCCACTTGCACTTCGGCACGCCCGTCGAACACCATTGCCTCCGGTTGGTTGGCGTCGAATTCGTAGTAGCCGGGCTTGATCAACTGCGTGGTTACGCCGTTGTCGATGACCTGCACCATGTTCTGGGGAAAGATCTGGTCCACTTCCACTCCGGCGCGTCCCCGCTCCAGCTGAACTTGCGTCTGCGCCAGGTCGGGCGAGATCATCTTCACCGCGCTGTTCGAGTCCACACGCAAGAAGATGCCCGGCGTGAGCAGAACCTCGGTCTTGCCGGTGCCAGTGGTCAGCACCTGGCCGGGATCGAGCGCGAGGCTTCCTACGCTCTGTTGATGTAGTGGTTTGCCGTTGAGATATGCCGCGCCTTCGATGTAGTTCACAGTCCCCGGGCGCGCGGGATTTGCAGGTGCGTTTGGGCCGGGAACATCGGCGCCAAACACCGGCATGCTCAGGATGCCGAGTCCAGCCAGCGCGATCATCGTCCTCCAGTGCCTCATCATGTTGATTCACCTCTCACACTCCTATAAATGCGGAAGCTAGGCGAAAGTTCTGCATGACGCGCGCATTCAATTTCACTGCGCAAAAGCGAAGATTTCCGGGGATACATCCTTTGCCGGCGTTGTGCATCCCGCAGTAGGAATCGGTACAATTTGTTTTTGGCCAGCCTCGCCTCCGCGAGTGCTGGCTCAAGCCCGCGAAGCGAGCGAGAGAAGTTAGCCCCAGGTCCGGGGTCCCCGCGGTCAGGTCATCGTCCGTGGGGTGGAGGCGCGAGCCTGGGGGAAACAGCAGCGGATAACATGGAGCCCGCGGATGCGAGCGTAAGAAATCAGCCGGGAGCGCAAGAAAAAATGACAGATTTCGGAGCACTTGAAGCCCTGATCAGCCAGCAAGTTGTGACCGCCATGAAGGCCCACGACCCGGAGCGGACCGGTACCCTGCGCCTGATCAAGAACGCGCTCAAAAACAAGTCCATCGAAAAGCGCGCGCCGCTAACGCAAGTCGAAGGCGAGCAGACGCTGGCATCGATGATCAAGCGCGGCGCGATTCCATCGAGCAGTTCACTAACGGCAATCGGCCGGACTTGGCGGCCAAGGAAGCCGCGGAGATCGTGATCATCGAGGAGTTCCTGCCCAAGGCGCTCGACGAAGCGGGACTTGGCCTACTGGTGGCGGAGGCGCTCGCCGAGCTCGAAGCCACGCTCGGCCACAAGCCCAGCCAAAAGGAGATGGGCCCGGCGATGAAGGCAGTGCAGGCGAAGCTGCAGGCTGCGGGCCTGCGCGCCGACGGCAAAGCCGTGAGCGAGTTGGTGAAGAAAAGCTTAGCCGGATAAGTACAGAATCGGGCGAGCAGTCCGGCACGTCGTCCCCTCTTTAAAGGCGCATATCTTCTTGCAATACGCGAAGTTGCGTGTAATACTGACGCACACAAAACGGGTGCATTTGTGACTCACACACGCAGCCGACTTGCGATGGTGGCCCTGCTCATTATGGGAGCGGGCATCGGTACGGGACTCGCTGCGTTGGTCAACCACAGCCTGCAACTCACAACCGGAAAAGAAGAGCTTCAGCAGTACGCCGGCCGCGCGCTGCGCAATGTCGAAGCCATTGCCAGAGAGCTGCGCTCGGCACACGACGCCGTGCTCGCCGCCAAACTGCCCTTTTGCTCCGATCAGGAGCTGGCGTTCATGCGCCGCATTGTCTTCTACTCGGCAACCATCAAGGACATCGGGCGCGACAAGGATGGATTTCTCTACTGCACCACCACCATGGGCCGGCTCGCGTCGCCGCTTCCCGTGTCGAAACCCGACGCCAACGACCAGAACGTAAAGTTTTACGCGCTCACACCGCTCGCCATCGCTCCCGACGCCAGTGGTTTAGTGGCGGAGTTAGGAGGCGTCTCCTTTGCCGCGAACCCCAAGGCCTTCTTCGATACGTTTGACGAGCCGCCCATGATCTTCACGGGCCTGTTCTTTGCCCGTGACAGCCGGCGCACATTCTACGCAATTGGTCACCGCAACCCGCTTTCGAGCGCTGAAGTAGTAGCGGAGCAAATGGTGGAGCGCGACGGTGTCTTCTATCAGCCGCTCTGCTCGAAGATCTACCGGGTGTGCTCCGTTGCGGCCGAGCCGCGCGCCGCCCTGCTGGCCAAGGGTAAAACCCAATCCCTGATGCACCTCATTGGCGGAGCACTGTTGGGCGCCTGCGTCGCCCTCGCCCTCACCCTCTTCTTTCACCGCCAGCGTTCCTTTGAGCGGCGCTTGCGGCGCGCAGTACGTAAGAGTGAGTTGACCGTTGTCTATCAGCCGGTAGTCGACCTCAACACGCGCGCCGTGGTCGGCGCAGAAGCGCTGGCGCGCTGGACCAACGAGAGCAACGAGCAGGTTCCCGCCGACGTTTTTATCGAATTGGCCGAACGCAAAGAATTTATCGGCGAGATTACCATGTACGTGCTCGAATGCGTCGTCGCGGACATGGACGACCTTCTCCGGCGTGGCGATTTCCATGTCTCCATCAACATCACCATGCAGGATCTCAACGCTCCCGCATTCTTCGCTCGGCTGCAGCAGTGCGTGAAGACCGCAAAGATTGAGCCGGCGGCGCTCGCCCTTGAGCTGACGGAGCGATGCACCGCCGATCGCGAGGCCGCCACGCAAGCCATCGCGCGCCTCAAGTCCACCGGCCATGCGGTGTTCATCGACGATTTCGGCACCGGCTACTCCTCGCTCGCTTATCTGCACGATCTGGCCGTAGACGGCATCAAGATCGATCGCGCGTTTACTGGCACCGTGGGCACCGACGCTGTCACAGCGTCGGTGGTTCCGCAGATTCTCGATATGGCCAGCCAGTTGGGCCTGCTGGTGGTTGTCGAGGGCATCGAATCCGAGCAGCAGGCCGAGTATTTCTCGAGGGCTGGCCGCGGCATTATGGGTCAGGGCTGGCTCTTCGGCAAACCCGTGACCGCCGCGCAGTTCAGAGCACAGTTCGGCCGTGTGGCAACCGAAGCCGTTTCTTCCACTTACGCGCCCACTCGGCCTGCCTGAATTCTTCCCTTCCGCAGCGAAACAAATCCCTCCATTCGGGGTCAGAATTATCAGCCCTTCCCCCGAGGTTGCAGTGTGGGCTTTGCCGGACCCTGCTTGCTAGGACAAGGGCGCGGCCGTTGAACGGCTCCGGGCGCAGATCGTTTTGCACAGCCTGGAACGGACTGTGAGGGATCATGAAAATCGCATCGAAGCCGCACACTCTTCATTCGAGCGTTGCAGGCGTAGCCATCGTCTCCGCAGTCATCGCTCTTGCTGCCGCACCCACAAATCTCGCGGCGCAACAGGGATATCAACCCTATTCTTATCCGGCATCGCCCAACGGAAATTACGGCAGCCCTTACGCACAACCGCAGGTTCAGCAACCGCAGTATCAACAACCGCAGTACGGCTACGCGCAACCGCAGTACCAGCAACCGCAATACCAACAGCCGCAAGTTCAGCAGCCGCAGTACGCTCCACAGCAGCAACCCTACGCGCCGCAACCTTACGCGCCTTCCCCATACCAGCAGCCGGATTTAAGCCAGCCGGCCGCGCCGGCGCAGGCGCTCAGCGCCGACCAGCTTGAGCAACTCCTCGCGCCCATCGCGCTTTATCCCGACGCACTTTTGGCGCAGATTTTCACTGCGTCCACGTATCCCGCGCAGGTGGCCGTGGCCGATCAGTGGTTGCAGCAGATGCGCGCGCAAGGTTACGGCTCGCCCGACCAGATTGCCGCGGGAGCCGAAGCGCAGGGTGACTGGGATCCGAGCGTCAAGGCGCTCACGGCCTTCCCCGATGTGCTCGACTTGTTGAACCACGACCTCGATTGGACCACGGCCCTCGGCGATGCCTATTACAACCAGCCGCAGGACGTGATGCAGACCGTTCAGGTCTTGCGCCAGCGCGCACAGCAGGCCGGCAATCTCGAGACCACGCCGCAGGAAGACGTCGACGACAACCAAGGTTACATTGACATTGCGCCGCCCAACCCCGAGGTCGTTTATGTTCCCACCTACAATCCGTGGGATGTGTACGGTGCGCCGATTGCGCCGTATCCCGGCTTCTCGCTGATCGGCGCGCTGGGTTCGTTCTTCGACGGCATTCCGATTCAGTACGGCCTGAGCTTCGCGCTTGGGGCCTTCGATCGCACGCCGTTCGGCTTGCTGGCGTGGGGCCTCGACTGGCTGGCGCACGACGTGCTCTTCCATCAATCCGGCTACTTCACCTCGAGCGCCTCAGTGCACGATTGGGGCCTGCCGCGCGGCGGTCCACGCGCGTACAACGGCGCTTACAACGGCTGGAGGCAGAACGCGCGCGCGCCCGGCGGCTATGGCAACACCAACCGCCGCTACCCGACACCGCAAAACTCGTATCAAGACTCATATCAGCGGGGCAGCGCGTACAACAATCGCGCACCGGCGCAGAATTACGTGCGGCAGCCCGAGCCGTACCGCGAGCCCGCTCGCCCCGATGCGTACTCGTACCGCGGTGCACAGCAGCAGGCGTACGGCAACACGCGTCCCGCGCTACCCGGACAGAACTACGAACGCCCCGCGCCGCAAAACTACGCGTATCATCTGCAGACTTACCCCAACCGCGCGCAGACCTATTCGAATCCGGCATACGCAAGTCGGCCGCAAACCTCCAGCAATCCGAGTTACGGCTACGCCAACCGGCCAGCACAGTCTTACCCGCAGCAGAATTATGCGGCCCGGCCCGGTTACGGATATAGCAACGCGTACAGCAATCCGTATTCGTCCTATCGCGCACCGCAGCCCTATCGCGCACCTCAAATGGACTCCCGCATGTATTCGAGCCGTTCGTATCAGACCTATGGCAATTCGATGGCGCGCAATGAGTCCAACGGTTTTCGCGGATTCGGCAGCCAGAAGGAGCCCAGGTACAGCGCGCCGAAATTCAAAGCTCCCAAGAATTATGGCGGCGGTGGACATTTCAGTGCGCCCAAGGCTCCCAGGATGAGCCACTCGAGCGGCGGGGGCGGCCACCACCATTTCCTGTGAACTTTGCGCCTCCCGGGTAGACTGACTAACTACGCTCTGCCAATTCGCCGCGGGTGCGCCTCGTGCAATTCGCGGTAGAGTTCGTCGACCTTCTCTCTCGCCCGAGCCAGTGCCTTTCTTCCGGCGGCGGTAATCCTATACATCCGCCTGCGGTCGCCCGCGTGTTTCTGTACGCCCTTCAACAGCCCTGCGTGTTCCAGTCCGTGCAGCAGCGGGTAAAGCGTGCCCGGCCCGATGCGATAGCCGTGATGCGCAAGCTCTTTCATCATGGCCAGGCCAAAGATCGGTTCCTCGCACGCGTGCAGCAGCACGTGAATTCGAATGAGGCCGTAGAAAAGTTCGCGCTTGGGGTTCATGACAAAACCACTATACAGGCGTTTGCATGATTTTTCCTTGACCATAATCGAAATTCGATATAAGGTTTGCGGGAGATGCCTTCTCCAGCGGCGCACCTTTCGCTTGCCCGGGAAAAATCTTCGCTGCGTCACGCCCGCAAACGCCTCGCGCTGGCCGCGCTCGCGCTGCTTCTCTGCCTGGCCCCGCGGGCTCACGCGCAAGGCCCTCCCTACCAGACCGATGACCCCGTCCCGGTCGACCTGCATCACTACGAGTTCTACATCTTCGGCGGCATCGACGGCACCCCGGCGGAGATGGACTCCACGGGTCCGGCCTTCGAGTTCAACTGGGGCGCCATGCCCCGCGTACAGTTGCATGCCATCCTGCCCTGGGGCGTCGTCGCCCCGTCGAACAATCCCGTCTATCTTCCCGCCGGCACAGGACCCACTGAATTTGGACTCACCGACATGGAGCTCGGCGCCAAAATCGCATTCATCAAGGAGACAAAACACTTTCCGCAAATCGGCAGTTTTACTATGTTTGAAATGCCCACCGGCAACTTCGACAAAGGCCTCGGTGTGGGCAAAGTCTGGTACAAACTGCCCATCTGGCTGCAAAAAAACTCAGGTAAATGGCTATTTGACGGAGGCGGCGGATACCAGGTCGTTCCGCAGGCCAACTACCGCGATTTCCCCTACACCGGATGGCTCATCAAGCGCGAGTTGAGCGAACAGTGGGAGTTGGGCGCGGAGATCTTCGCGCACGGACGGGAAGGCTTTGCCGCCGCGCAAACCGAGCGCTCGGCCATGATCGATGTGGGCGGCTACTATCACTTCAAGCACAATACCAATGAGCAGATCTTGTTCTGCTATGGCCACTCCGTCGCGGGACAAACCGAAAACTACGCCTACGTAGGCATGTACTGGACGTGGGGCAAGAACGATAAAGACGCGTCCCCGGACCAGCAGAAGTCAACCACCGGCAACGTGTTCTTCCCCGCGCCGCCCGGCAGGAACGGACTGTAACCCCGCCGCACCCGTCACGATGGGAATGAAAGGATCGCATACATGGAGATCACGGCACGCGGTTTCTGGACGCTCATCCACGGCATGGGTTTCGGTGCGCTCTATCTGTTGGCTTGCTCCGGCGCGCTGGTCGAGCTCTACCGCCGTTACTGCACGCACAACCAGGCGCTGCCCACGGAGCGTGACGAGAAATTTCTCCGCATCTACCTGGTCGCGATGGCCGCGCTGGCATGGCTGGCCGTGCTCACCGGCGCATACATCATCTATCCCTGGTATCGCGCGGTTCCCCCGCCGGGCACGGCAAATCTCGCTGCATTTCCGCAACGGCTGCTGATGGCAAGCCCCACGACCAGCGGTTGGCACTCAATCGGCATGGAGTGGAAGGAGCACGTGGCCTGGATCGCGCCCATCTGCATCACCATGGCTGCGAGCGTGGTTCTGCAATACGGACGCGACCTCAAAAAACATCCCCGGCTGCGCGCCGCGGTTCTCGTCTTTGTGTGGATCTCGCTCCTCGCCGCAGGCGTGGCGGGGTTCTTCGGCGCCATGATCAACAAGAACGCGCCCGTCGAGGGCGGCCCGGTCATCCACATCATGCAGGGAGAACAGAAATGAACGCGCACAACGCTTCAGCTTCCATCCCAACAGCAACTCTCCCCAACGGCGCCGGCGCAGCCGCCATTCTCGCCGCCGGTATGGCCGCGTTTCTTGTGGCCGTCTTCGCCATACTGGCCGATCAATCCGCCGCGATCAAAAGCCTGATGATTTTTTGGAGGCCCACTGGCCCGCTCTCCGGCGTGACCACGTGCGCGATTGTGTTGTGGCTTGTGGCGTGGGCCATTCTGCATGCGCGCTGGCGCCAGCGCAGCGTCAATCTCGCACGCGTCAATGCCGCCGCGTTGGCATTGCTGATTCTCGGGCTGCTGCTGACGTTTCCGCCAATTGCGGATATGTTTTGAGCGCAGCGCAACGAAAACCCTCGCCGCAAAAAAATGCCGGAGCCGCTTGATCTGCGGCCCCGGCATATTCCTGGTTCATGCGTCTCGCTTACTGCCAGGCGGTTACGGCCATATCGGTGAAGCTGAGCCCGTCAATATGACGAGCCACCAGCACGGTCTGCCCATTGAATTTGAGCAGGATGCCCACCACGCGAATCGAAGCACTATCCGCCAGGTCGGTGAAGGCGCCGTAGCCGTACCGGAAGTCGCAACCCGAACCCAGGTAGACGGTAATCGGTGACGGAATGACCTGTCCCGCAAAGCCGGTCACATTCATCTGGAAGGTGCCCTGCCCTGGGTTTCTGCTGCCCGCAACAATGGTGCCGTTATAGCCCCAGTTCCGCAGGTGGATGCGTTTCACATCAAAGGGGCTCGCAGTCGGATCGGCCCCGCCCACTGAGATCTCCTGGCCAGGCGTCAACGCTGCGTCGTTAAACAGCAGGTTGGTGAAGGCATTGTGCATCCAGTAAATGCCGTATTTCTCATTGCCTGTGATGCTCACGTTGGCGAGTCCGCCCAACGGAACCTCAGACAGCCCCGATGGCAATACGTGGCGAACGTAGAACTGCATCTCGAGTGGCCGCACCGGTGGTAGGCGTCACGTAGGTCACCAGACCGCCTGCGTAGAAGCCCGTGTCGGAGACAATGGCGACTTCGTCCGCATCCAGCGTCTGGTCGGCGGGATCGAACTGGCCGGACACTACCACGATGGCGTTGGAGCCGTCACTGATCAGCTGGCTCTCGGTTGCGCCGCCATCCCACTCCGTCGAACTGGACAGGTCAATGGTGAACGCTTCGCCGTGCGGGCCCGTGATCACAAACGAAGTGGCTGTCGCGCTGGAAGGCGGGGTAGTCACCGATCCGACGAACTCGTCAATGTGGCCACCCTGATCGGTGCGCGCCACCGTCCTCACGTCAAACGTCGGAACGATCGTGCCCGTAATGTTGCCGCCGCTGGTCTGAACCGACTGACCGAGGTCGAGGTCCATCCGCAGGCCCACAGGCACTCCGCCCGTAGCGCTCACCGTAAGAGGATTGTTCAGCATAATGTTGACATTCGAAGTCGTCAGCGTTGGCGTCAACATGGAGATGCTTGGCGGCGTACCCGCGCTCAGGTAGTCGATTTCATTCGCAGTCCCCAACCCGATAGTTACGCCGGTATAGGTTCCTGGCTGAACATCGTTCATATCCACCAGGCCCTGCAAGCCGTTGTAGCGGGCAAAGTCCACGGTGGCGGGGCTTACAAGCAGGTTGTTTGACATGGTTGATCCGTTGGTCAGCACGATACTTTCAAGCTGAATCTTTACGCCGACTACGGAGGGCAATGGCGCGGGCGCATCGGTGCCAACCAGGAATACCGGGCCTCCACTGGATTGCGTTGAGCCATTGCTTGACATCAGGGCGCCGCCGCAACCTGCTGCCGCGATGAGCGCTGCGCTAAGAGGCAGCAGCGCCAGCTTCACGAGCTTTCTCCTTGAATCGGGGGACGACATATGGGGTACGTCGCTTTCCGCGAGCATCCGTGCCTAGAGCGTAACAAGTGGCGCACAGAATCAACTTGCTGGCCACTTAGCCCGGAACTCCGTCCAGATTGCGAGCCGTACCACGCACGCTGCCATAGCGTCATCCTGGCAACGGCTCTCAACCTCGGCGAGTAAAAACGTTCCAAAGCGTGCTCACATACGGAGCCATCGCCTGAATTTGCTTAAGGCGGCATTCAAGAGCGATTGGAGTCACTATCCTGCCGTCGATGAGTTATGACACGGAAGGATACAAGAAAGTTGCTCGAAAACTTAGACTTTTTTTGCTCGAAATTCGTCTGCCTTGGACGTCATCTCTCGGCACTCTTCGCCGTCTAACCCCAAATAGCCTTAGTCAATTTTTCTCAACCAGATATCGCGGAAGGAGACTTTGCAAGGCGTCCCCTCGATCTGCAACCCAAACAGCCCCGAAACATTGTTGGTCGAGGCCGGATCGTCATCCACCAGAACCGCCATTAGCTGGCCGTTGAGAATGTGCAGAATCACCCCGCCGCGCGCGATGATCGTGTATTGGTTCCACTCGCCGTCCTTCACATATGTGCCCAGTTGCGCGCGGTCGCCGATGGTTCCCACCAGGCGCTGGAACTTGCCCGGCTCCGACTCGACCACCTGCCCGCGCCAGGCAACAATGCCGAGCGACGTATTTTGCGAGTAGAGCTGCCCGCTGTATTGTTTGGCGCGCTCGTTCACCGGGTACCAGAAGTCGGCCTGCGGCCCGATCATCACCCAGCGCGGATCGAGCGGCGGCTCGCCCTTGCCGGCCACGCGTCCCGGCGGAATGCCGGTGCTGCTGCGATACTGCACGCCGCTGCCTCCGCCCCACTCCACCTTGATCTCGAGCTTCAGGTCGAAGTCCTTCGCCTCCGCGCCGTGATAGACAAGAAAGGAATTTCCTGCCACATGCTCCTTGGTGGAGACGCCCACAATGGCGCCGTCTTCCACGCTCCACACGCCGGGCTGTCCATCCCAGCCGGTCAAGTGTTTTGCCGTCGAAGAGCGAAACGTAGCCCGCGTGATCGGCAAAGTCCATCGGGTCGGGCTCGATGAAAACCCCGTTGCGCTGGCCGGAGATATTCGGTTTCACCTTCAGAAGTTCCGTGCGGTCCGGCGGCGTTGCGCTGGTCTGCGCTTGCCGCGCTGCAGTGCTGCGCTGCTGGCGTTGCGCACGCAGCAGAGCTTCGCCGCCGCCGCACATCAAGCGCACGAACAAGCGCCGTGCATCGCAACAGCGCACCCATACCGCTTCCCGGATCCGACCTAACTCCGCTTCGCATACGCTAACTCCTCTTCAGTAAACTTCCGACCGCACGCCTGCTGGAATCGGCGTGTGCTTCAGCAGGCCCAGTTCGCCGGCCAACCGCTCCAGCTTGACGCGCGTGGCCGCAGTGGGAGGCACCAGCGGCAAGCGAACCGTATCGCCGCAGCGGCCCATCAGGCTCAGCACGGTTTTTACCGGGGCGGGATTCGACTCCCAGAAATTGGCTTCGAACAACCGCGCAAAGCGGCGCTCCAGATCGCGCGCCTCGTCCCAGCGATTTTCGAGAGCCGCGCGGATCATGCGCGTCACTTCTGCCGGAGCCTCGTTCGAGGCCACGCTGATCAGGCCATGCGCGCCCACGGCGATGGCCGCAAGCGCCAGGTTGTCGTCGCCCGAAAAAATCTTGAAGCCGCGCGGCAGTTGATGCGACAGCTCGGCAAACTGCGTCAGCTTGCCGCTCGCTTCCTTAATGGCCTCAATGTTTTTCGCCGCCGCGGCCAGCCGCGCCACGGTTTCCGGTTCCAAGTTCGCGCCCGTGCGTCCCGGCACGTTGTACACGCACACCGGCAGCGGATCCACCTCGCGCGCCAGCGCCAGAAAATGCTGGAACTGTCCCTCCTGCGTGGGCTTGTTGTAATACGGGTTTGCAGAAAGTATCGCGGCCACACCGGGCACGCGCCTGAGCACCGCAGCCTGCCGGCACACCACGCGCGTGGAGTTATGCGTACAGCCGGCCCAGATGGGAACGCGCCCCGCCGCCGCATCGATCACGAGACGGATGGTGTGTAGCCATTCTTCCTCGTCCAGCGTCGCAGCCTCGCCCGTCGAGCCGCAGACCACGAGGAAATCAATCCCCGACTCGATCTGCCAGTTCACCAGCGCCCACAGCGCCGGCTCGTCCGCCGATCCATCCGCCCGAAACGGCGTCACAATTGCAGTGCCACAACCCGTCATTTCCATAACAGGTCAAGTGTATAACGGTTCGGTGAAGCCGATGTGAAGGCCTCCTGCGACGCTCACGATCCAAAGTAGCGCTGGTCTCCAGACCGGCTGTCGTGCGGGTCTCCCGACCCGCACACTTCGCTCACCGTCGCATTCGCCGCGCTCCGACGAGGCCCGCAGCCCACCATAAACGCCGACCCCCAAGAGACCGGTCTCGCCAATTCGTGTACCATGATCGCAAGAACTCATAACACAAACGCCATGAATCATGTCGAACGTTTTCGCGCCCTCATGAACTTTCAGCCTATCGACCGCCTGCCCCGCTGGGAGTGGGCCATGTGGTGGGACCTGACCATCGATCGCTGGCACGACGAAGGGCTCCCCGCCAACCTCACCGGCGTCTTCGAAATCGCCGAGTACTTCGGCCTCGATCCCTATCAGCAGTTCTGGTTCTCCACCACCGCTCCCACCATCGAAGCCGTGCAGCACCACATTGAGGGCACCGTCGCCAACATGGACGACTACCTGCGCATTCTCCCCTCGCTCTATCCCGATCACAGCGCGGCCATCGATTCCATGCGTCCCTGGGCCGCCCTCCAGGCGCGCGGCGAAGCCGTAGTCTGGATCACGCTTGAAGGCTTCTTCTGGTTTCCGCGCACGCTGCTCGGCTTTGAAACCATGATGCTCGCCTACGCCGATCAGCCCGAACTGCTGCATCGCATCAATAGTGACTTGTTGGCCTTTAACCTCGGCCTGCTCGAAGAGATCGGCAAAGCCTGTGTGCCTACCTTTATGACCATCGCCGAAGACATGTCGTACAACCACGGCCCCATGATTTCGCGCCGCATCTGCGACCAGTTCATGACGCCCTACTACCTGCGCCTGCTCGAGCGCGTGAAGGAGATGAACATTCTCACCATCATGGACAGCGACGGCGATGTGACAAAGCTGGTGCCATGGCTGCAATCAGTGGGCGTAGAAGGCGTGCTGCCACTGGAGCGGCAGGCGAAAGTGGACGGCATGGCGCTACGCCAGGCTTATCCCTCGCTGCGCATGGTCGGCCACTACAACAAGCTCGTCATGCATTTGGGCGAGACCGCGATGCGCGAGGAATTCGAAAGGCTGCTGCCCATCATGCGCACCGGCGGCTTCATCCCCAGCGTTGACCACCAGACCCCGCCCGCAGTTTCGATCGACGATTACCGGCTCTATCTGCGCCTGCTCGAGGAATACACCCCGCTCTAATCGTTGCTCCTCCTGTAGCGCCTGCTGAATGGCCGCAAATGAAAACCTGTCATCTGAGCAATCAAAAATCGGATGTCATCCTGAGCGATGTGGGCCGCGCTTCGTGCGGCCCACGAGTCGAAGAACCTGCGGTTGCACTTGCTTTTGCTTTTCGCAAACCCCACATAACCACAATTTACGGGTGCCCCCGGTCTCGCTTCTGAGACCGGGGAACCACAAAACTAGATGAACGAATTCACGCGGAGAGAGACCTAATTCGCCGACGGCCGCTCCACGTGATCGACGACGAGAGTGTCAACAGGGCCTTTGGCCGGAACAAGTTTAAGCCCAAGCTGTTCTTCGATTGCGGTGAGGAGTGTGGGCCCGGCGTCGAGCGATCCTTGCTGGTCATCTGGGGTGAAATGGAGGGTAAAACTGTATTTACCAGCAAGACCGGTCTTATCCACCACAATGCGTCCCAGCTCGCCCGACAGGTTGAATGCCAGCCCGTCGATCGGATAGCTTCGGCCCTCCCAATCCCCGTTCGAACGGCGCAACACGCCGGTTTCGCTTGTGGTCGATTCCTTGAGTTTGGACCCGCCTTTGGCAATCACCAGATCGTAAACAGGCCGTTCCCTTGTCTCGAAGTGAGTCTTCAGTTGAAAGCGCTCAGCCAGCGCCGCTCGCAATAAAGGTTGGTGCAGTTGCATTAACTGCGTGAACGAGAGATTCTGCGCAGCTGTAGAGGCATCCGCATCCATCTTCGCCTCGAAATTGAATCGTTCCGATTCCGCCCAACTCGGTAAGCCTGTGATCTGATCAAGCATAACAATCCCTTGGTCGGACGCGGTGATGCGGTGGTATGCCGTGGCGATCAGTAGCAGTAACGTTTCATTCTCTGCCGAGAATGAGCCGCCGTTTACACGGTCCCCGCTGTTCGAACTTAAAGATTCGTTTTCTCTGACGGAAACAACCTCATAGGCCGATGGCTTAGCGCTCGCGCCTGGCGGTACTGGAGCGTTGGATTGGCCCAGCACAGGTAAAGCCAGGGCAGCCAGTCCGGCAGCTGCAAGTAAGAGTTGCAAGGGAGATTTACGCGGTGAGTAAGCACATTCGGTCATCGTGCGACCATGCCTTTCTTGAGAGAGTGCTCTCATTGGATCCCTGAATCCAAAGACGCTGCTGCGCCTCTGGGGTGAGCCGGAGTGGCGGCAGATTAATTTGCCGAAGGTCGCTCCATGTGTTCGACGACAAACGTATCGACCGACCCCTTTGCGGGTTCCAGTTTAAGGCCGAGTTGCTCCTCCAGCGCCTTGAAGATCGCCGGGCCCGTCCCGCCCTTATCCGCCGGCGCTTCCTGATCGGACGACCACTTCAGTTCAAAATCGAATCTCTCATCGCCCAGCCCAGTCTTGTCAACGACAATGCGCCCCACGTAGCTCGGCAGACTCTCCGCCAGTTCCAGAGCCGTCCCGGCATGAGTGGTCATTGTCATCGTGGACCCTCCGCTCTGACCGGCATCGCTATACATTGCGAAGGTTTTCACATAAGTGATTTCCTTCTCATCCGGCGCCGCTTCTTTCATCTTCAGTCCGCCCTTAGCAATCACCAGGTCGTACACCGGCAGTTCCTTCACTTCGCGCCGCTTCTTAAGCTGGCAGCGGTCGGCAAGCATCGTCTGCAACATGAGTTGTTGCTGCACCCAGATCTCCTTTGGCGAAAGCTTCTTCCAGGCTTCGGCGGTGTCCTCGTCCACCCGCGCAGAAACGCTGTAGTGGTCGGTCTTCGCCCACTCCGGCAGTCCCGAAATCTGGCTATCCATCCTGATCCCGTAGGCCTCGTAAATCAGCCAGACCAGCGGCATGTTCTTATAGTCAAAGCCGTTAGGTAAATCCTTCGATCCAACGTCCCGGTCACCTGGACTTGCGGGCCTGATCGACACGACTTCATAAACTGGGGCTTTCACGCTCGCGTCCTGCGGAGCTGCCGCGTTCGTTTGAGCCTGCAGACATAGGTCTGCGCCGCCCAGAGCCAGGACGGCGAGAAGCAGCACAACCGGCGAGCGCCGGCCGCAATCAAGCTGCATAAACATAGGTTGATCTCTGCCCGGAATTATAACTCCGCGAAGATTTTGCGGAACTCCCATGCGCTCGACTCGCCGACTGCCTCTTCTTAGTTCGGCGAAGGCCGCTCCATGTGATCGATCACCAGCGTCTTGAACGGCGCATGGGACGGAACCAGCTTCAGACCCAGTTGTTCTTTCAATGCAGTGAAAATCGACGGCCCTGCATTGGCAGGATCCGCGTCGCGCTGGTCTTCCGGCGTCCACGTCAATTCGAAATCGAATCTTTTCTCGCCGAGCCCGGTTTTGTCTACGACTGTGCGGCCGCTCCAATTCGATAGATTCTGACTGACAGCCTCCAGCAACGTTGAGCGCCCTTTTACATGGCCTTCTGCCAACATTCCGTCGTGTTTTTCGTCCGCGGGAGCTTCCTTCATCTTCAGGCCGCCCTTTTCAATTATTAGGTCGTAAACGGGCAGTTCTCTTGTCTCCCAATGCGTCTTCAACCGGCAGCGATCAGCCAAGAGCGATTGCAACATTGGTTCCTGCCGTGCGGCTAGTTCTCTGATCGAAAGTTTCTTCCAAGCCTCGGCCGTACCCGCATCGACCTTGGCTTGAATATCGTAGTAGTTCGACCTCACCCATCCTGGCAAGCCCGAGACTTGGTTCTCGCTGATACCGTAGGCGGAAGTGATCAACAGCTCGAGCGTGACACCGCTGTAGTCGAAACCGTCGGGCGAAAATCCCCACCCTCCTGCACCTCGGTCTGACTTATGAGTTTTGATGGACACGACATCGTAAGCCGGAGCCTTCGCGCTCGCATCCTGCGTGGTGGCCCCGTTCGATTGCGCTCGCAGAGGAACGCACAACCAGCCCAAAGCGAGCGCAGCAAAGAGCAGCGCACCCGGCAAGCGCCGGCAGTAATCAAGCCGCGTAAACATAGGTTGATCTCTTGCCGGAATTATAGCCCCGGGATGATCTCGCGGAACTCCCAGAGCCCTCTCGCAGTTTCGAGCAATGACTACCGGCTCTATCTGCGATTGCTGGCCGAGTACACGAAATCGTAAGTACTAATTGGCCGAAGGCTTCTCGATGTGGTCGATGACGAGAACCTCGACCAGGCTTTTAGAGGGAACGAGCTTCAAGCCGAGCTGCTCCTCGAGTGCCGTAAAGATCGATGGCCCCGCATTGGCAGGATCCGCGGCGCGTCGATTTTCGGGCGTCCACTTCAGTTCAAAGTCGAACTTCCTTTCGCCAAGTCCGGTCCTATCTAAAACCAAGCGACCATCCGTGCCCGAAAGGACCGAGTCGATGAGGGTATCAATCGACATCGCGTGAACGATGAGCTTCGTTCCGGAAAGGTTTTCGATCGGCGCTTCCTCCGGCGTCGCCTCTTTCATCTTCAAGCCGCCCTTGGCAATCACCAGATCGTAAACCGGCAACTCCTTCGTCTCTCGATGGACCTTGAGCTTGCAGCGGTCGGCCAGCAGCGACTGTATCATCGGCTGTTCCTGTTTCCATCGCTCATTGGCCGGAATCTTCTTCCACGCCTCCGCGGTATCCGAATCGACCTTAGCCTCTACGTCGTACGGTTCGGATTCGGCCCACGCGGGCATGCCCACAACCTGGCTCTCCATGGTGGGGCCAATGTCGTAGGCACCCAGCACAAGCGAGGCGATGGAAACACTCTCATCCCTGAAGCCGTTGGGCAGTATCCGCGTTGGGCCGCCGCCAACGGTTCTTGATAAATCGGGCCTGATGGAAACAACCTCATAGGCGTGGGGCATTGCGCCAGGATCGGCAGGCACCGGCTCACCCACCTGCCCCCACGCAGCGATGCCCGCTGCGATCAAGCAGGCGGCGACCATGGTTCTGATTTGAAGCACACCTGATTCTACAACTGGCCGAAGATTTCGCGGAACTCCCATGCGCCGGATCTGCCCGCCAGCCACTCGGCCCCGCGCACCGCGCCCAGCGCGAAGCCGCGCCGCGAATGCGCATCATGGCGCAGTTCCAGCACATCGCAGTCACTCACCGCGCGCACCAGGTGCTCGCCTTTGGCATCGCCCACGCGATGCGACTCAATGGGCACGTCGATGCCGGGTCGCACCCCGAGAATGATTTCTTTGAGAGTAATCGCCGTTCCGGAAGGCGCATCGAGCTTCGTCACGTGATGCGTCTCGTCGATGAAGAACTTGTAGCCCTCAAGCTTCGCCAATTCCGCCGTCAGTTGGAATAGCTTTTGCACGCCGATGGAAAAATTCGTCCCGTAGAGCAGCGCTCCGCGCTTTTGGGCTTTGGACTTGAGTTCGGGGAGATGAGAGTACCATCCGGTAGTCCCGACCACGATGTGCCCACCCAGCGCCAGCACCGCGCGAATGTTTTCGACGGCCGCTTCAGGAGCAGTGAAGTCGATGACAACATCGACACCCGCCAGGTTCGGAGCCGTCAGCGCCGAGGCATGCGGATTGTCATTGATGTCGAGCGCGCGCACGCCGTGGCCGCGCTCCCGCGCCACCTCGGCCACCAGGCTTCCGGTTTTCCCCTTGCCCAGAACAAGTATGAGCATGAACTGCCTCGGAACGGTAAACGAGTGAACGGAGTGAATTGAGTGAAGAAAGTGAATCAGTGAGCGAGATCCATTTCACTTCTTTCACTCACTTCACTTCTTTCACTTTTTCACTTCCTCACTAATCACTGCTAGCTGCTTCCGCGCTTCCACGTCGAAGATCTCCGGATCGGGTTCTTTGAAGAACGCCGCGTGCAGCGAACGCACCGCCTCATCGGCGTCGTCCTCTTCGATCATGAAGCTCATGTTGATCTCACTTGCGCCCTGCGAAATCATGCGCACGTTGATGTGCCGGACAGCGTTGAACACCTGCGCGGCAATGCCGTTCTGGCCGCGAATGTCCTCGCCCACCATGCACACCAGCGCCTTCTTGCCCTCGTAGGTCACATCCGCCAGCGCTTTCAGGTCGGCGTCAATCTGGGGCAGGCTCGCGTTGGAGTCGACCGTGACGGAGATCGAGACCTCGCTGGTCGAGACCATGTCAATGGGGCACTTGTGCTTGTCGAAGATCGCGAACATCTTGCTCAGGTAACCGTGCGTCATGAGCATGCGGCTGGCCACGATGTCGATAATGGTCAGCTTTCTCTTCACCGCGATGGACTTGAACGGGCTCTTGCAGTGCGGCGCCACGGAGATGATGCGCGTGCCTTCGTTGCTCGGGTTGCGGCTGTTGAGCACCAGCACAGGAATGTTCTTCTTCACCGCGGGCAGAATGGTGGCAGGGTGCAGCACCTTGGCTCCAAAGTAAGCCAGCTCCGCCGCTTCTTCAAAGCTGATCACCTTCACGCGCAACGCGTCGGAGCACACACGCGGATCGGCGGTCATAATGCCGTCCACGTCGGTCCAAATCTCAATGGTCTCGGACGCGAGCGCGCCGCCCACCAATGCGCCGGTGTAATCCGAGCCGCCGCGGCCCAGCGTAGTCGTCAGTCCCGCTTCATTTGACGCAATGAAGCCGCCCATCACCGGAACCTTGCCATCGGCGAGCAGCGGCAGAAGTTTTTCCTGGGCGCGTTTTTCAATGATGTCGTCGAGCGGCACAGCCTTCTGAAACTCCGAGTCGGTGACGATGATCTCGCGCGCATCCACATGCGCCGCGTCCACGCCGCGCTCGCGGAAGGCCGCGGCCACAATCCGGCTGGAAATGCGCTCGCCGTAACTCACAATCAAATCTGAGATGCGCGGCGTGAGTTCGCGAATCGCTGCCAGGCCCCGCAACACTTCATCGAGAGCGGCGAATTTTTCTTCGATCGTGCGGACCAGTGCGCAGCTGTCGACATGATCCTTCACCAGGTCGGCGGCCGTGTCGCGATGCCGCGCGCGCAAGCGCGAACTAATGGCCAGCGCTCCGGCGCGATCGCCTTGCGCCGCCGCGGTTGCGGCGCGCAGTAATTGATCGGTCACCTTGGCCATGGCGCTCACCACCACCACGGGGCTTTTGCCGCTGGCCACGCGCCCGGCCACAATGCCCGCGGTGCGCCCAATCGCCGCCGGATCCTCGACCGACGTGCCGCCAAACTTCATCACTACTAGCTTCATGCGAAACTTCCGTTCAAACTTGTCGTTCTGAGCGAGGTCCGCTGTCGCAAACAGAGTCGAAGGACTTGCATTTTGCGACGCCAACTCAGCAGCTCTCCTGGGTGCCCCAGGTCCGGGTTTTCGGACCTGGGACACCACGAACCTCAACACACGTCAGCGCCACCTGGTCCCCAACCCCCAACCAAGCTTTTCGCAATGGCGTCTCCGATTTCGACGGCCCTCTTGCGTTTCAAAGCCCCCGAGCGATCGGGCGGAGGGTCCGGCTCCAATTTCCCCAAACTCACCAGCATCTCGGCATTCAAAATGGTTGCGCCGGCGGCGCCGCGCACGGTGTTGTGCGAAAGCAGCACGAACTTCCAGTCCAGCGCATTGCACGGGCGCAGCCGTCCCACCGTCACCGCCATGCCGTTGCCGCAATTGCGGTCGAGTCGCGGTTGCGGCCGGTCGTTCTGGCCCGTCCAACCCACGGGTTGCGCGGGCGCAAACGGCAATCCCAGCCCGGCCAGCGGATTGAACTCCGCCCATGCCGCCAGAATGTCCTCGCGCGTCACTTCCCTGCCCAGCTTTTTGCCGAGCTTGATCGACACGCATTCCGTGTGGCCGTCGACCACCGGCACGCGATTGCAGTGCGCCGTGATTTTCGCGCCCAGCGACTCGACGCCATGGCCCTCCAGCTTGCCCAGCAGCTTCAGCGTCTCCGCCTCCATCTTTTCTTCTTCGCTGCCGATGTACGGCACCACGTTGTCGAGGATATCCATCGACGCGACGCCGGGGTACCCCGCGCCGCTCACGGCCTGCATCGTGGTCACAAAAATGGTCTCGATCCCAAAGCGCTCCTCGATCGGCTTCAGCGCCATCACCAGCCCGATGGTCGAGCAGTTCGGATTGGTCACAATGTAGCCGCCCGATTCTTTGCGCGACGCCTGCTCTTCAATCAAATGCAAATGGTCGGCGTTCACTTCCGGAATCACCAGCGGCACGTTCGGCGCCATGCGAAAGGCGCTGGAATTCGAAATCACGGAGCAACCGGCCGCGGCAAACTTCGGCTCCATCTCGCGGGCAATGGCCGCGTCCACGCTGGCAAACACAATCTTCGGCGCGCTTTCCGGCTCCGCCGGCGACACCATCATCTTCGCGATCCGCTCCGGCAGCGGCGTATCCAAACGCCACTTGGCGGCCTCGCCATACAATTTCCCACTGGACCGGTCGCTGGCCGCAAGCCAGGTGATCTCGAACCAGGGATGGTTTTCGAGCAGTTGAATATAACGCTGGCCGACCATTCCGGTCGCGCCCAGGATGCCTACTGGATGTTTGGTTTTCATGGCCTTGTACTTATCTAGTGTACAAGAGGACGAGTATGCGCCTTCGCAGCTCCAGTAATTTGCGTGGTGTTCGCCGCGCCTCGGGCTGCCGGCAGGCTGCCCGGCCAGAGTGCCCAAAAATGCCAGCAAACGGCATAAAGATGCTACGATTCGACTTACGTAATCCCATGGCCCACCCGGACTTCATCGCACACTACAAGCTCACCTCAAAGCTCGGTGCTGGAGGCATGGGAGAGGTCTACCGGGCGATCGACACAAGGCTCGATCGCGAGGTGGCCATCAAGATTCTTCCCGACGCGCTTGCCAAGGATCCCGAAAGACTGGCCCGATTCACGCGCGAAGCTAAGGTGCTGGCTTCGCTCAATCACCCCAACATCGCCACCATCTATGGCGTGGAAGAAGGGGCGCTGGTGATGGAGCTTATCGAAGGCGACACCCTGGTGGAACGCATCGCCAAGGGACCAATCCCGGTTGAGGAAGCGGTGCGCATTGCGGAGCAGATTGCGGAAGCGTTGGAGTACGCGCACGAGCATGGAGTCATTCACCGCGATTTGAAACCGGCGAACGTGAAGGCTGCGGACCGCGTGAAGGTGCTCGACTTCGGACTTTCCAAGGTGCGGGGCACGATCGGACCATCCGGCGAAACCATCTCGGGCGCGACCCTGGCGGGAACCATCCTGGGAACGCCCGCGTACATGTCGCCCGAGCAGGTAGCGTGCAAATCCCTGGATGGCCGCTCCGACGAATTTGCGTTCGGCGCACTTCTCTACGAGATGCTCTCGGGCAAGCGTGCGTTTTATGAAGCAACACCGATTTCGACCATGGAAGCGGTTCTCCACAAGGAGCCGCGCCCGCTGCGGGAGATCGCGCCCCACGTGAGCGCGGAGCTGGATGCCATTGTCACGCGCTGCATGGCAAAGGACCCATCCGCGCGCTTTTCCAGTATGAGCCCGTTGAAGCAGGCATTGAAGGAGCTGCTGCAGCCCGCGGCGCGGCCACCTGAAACTCCATCCATCGCGGTATTGCCCTTCGCGAATCTCAGCGCGGATAAAGAAAATGAATACTTCAGCGACGGCTTGGCAGAAGAGATGCTGATTGCGTTAAGTCAGGTCGAAGGCTTGCGTGTCGCCGCCCGCAGCTCGTCCTTTTCCTTCAAGGGCAAGAACACCGAGATGGGCGAAATCGCCTCGAAACTTCACGTCGCCAACGTTCTCGACGGCAGCGTTCGCCGCGCCGGAAATCGCGTCCGCGTCACAGTGCAGTTGGTTGACGCCAGGAATGGCTTCCAGCTTTGGTCGGAACGCTACGACCGGCAGATGGAAGACATTTTCGCTGTTCAAGACGAGATTGCCCACGCCATCGCCGATCAGCTCAAGCTGACCCTGGGCACCGCCGTCAGGCCAGCCACGCAGAACCTTGACGCCTACGAGCTTTACCTCAAGGGCCGCCATCTCTGCAGCCAGCGATCGCCCTCTTCCGTGCGCCTGGGCATGAAGTGCTTCCAGCAGGCTCTTGAGTTCGACCCCTGCTCTGCCCTTGCCTGGTCTGGGCTCGCCGACTGCTATGGCATCCTCCGCGTCTACGGCTGGATCTCGCACCAGGAAGCCCAACCACCGGCTCTTGCCGCCGTCACCAAAGCCGTCGAGCTTGCTCCCGAGCTTTGGGAGATCCATTTCTCGCGCGCCATTTATACCTTTTACTTTGTCCGCAACTGGCGCGAGGCCGGCCCGCACTTTCAAAAAGCCACTGAGATCAACCCCCGCTCCTCCCTCGCGCAGGCCTACTATGGCATTTTTCTGACGCTGGACCATCGCCCGGAAGAGGCGTTAGCCCATGTCACGCTGGCCTACCAGTTGGATCCGCTTTCCCCGTTCATTCACGGCCTCTCATCTCTCTCCTTCATAAACGCGGGGCAATTTGAACTCGCGTTGCGGCTCGCTCAGCAGTCGGTGGAGTTGCAGACGGAATACTTGTTCGGAAATTGGGCAAAGGGGCTGTCGTTGTGCCTTCTTGACCGCAACGAGGAAGCCGTTGAAACCCTGGAGAAGGTCGTCGTCGCCTCGCGCGCGCCCCTCTATATAGGCCTGCTGGGAACGGCATACGGCCGCGCCGGGCGCCGCGACGATGCCACCCGCTTGTTGCATGAACTGGAAGACCGCGGCAGCCGTGGCGAATTTATTCCGGCGTTCTCGATCTTGTCCATCTTCGCCGGTTGGGGCGACATTCCGGCCATTCGCCAGGCCCTCGCCAGCGCACAAGCGGAATCCACGCCCGCCTTCAGTCTTACCGCCACCTCTGCCCTATTCCTCGATAAACTCCGCAGCGATCCCGAAATCAACCGCATCCTCACTGAGATCTTCGGCTACTGATAGAACGCGCCGGAGGCGCAGCGTCTGTTAGCCCCGCGCTTCAGCGTGAGGAACGCGCACCACCCAACCACAAACCGGCGTGCCCCACATCTCGCTTTTGAGATGTGGGATAGCATGAACCTCAAATCACGCTTGGTCATCCTGAGCAACAAAATCGGATGTCATCCTGAGCGAGTCCCGGCGCGCCGGGACGAGTCGAAGGACCCGCATTTGCGACGCCGGTCCAGCATCGACGCTGGGTGCCCCATCCTTTCGGCAGTCTCATCGCCGAAAGGGTGGGATAGCACAAACTCAACCAGTGGAATTTAAGCGGCCAGGGGCCCTGCTTTAAGCCATGGCCGCCAGCACAGCTTCCGTAAACTGCGTAGTCCCCGCCGTGCCGCCCACATCGCGCGTCAGCGTCTTGCGCTCGCCGTACACCGTCTCCAGCGCCTTCTGTGCCTTGTCCGCCGCGGCCGTTTCATCCAGATACCGCAGCATCAAAATCGCCGACTGCAACAGCGCCGTGGGATTGGCCACGTCCTTGCCCGCAATGTCCGGCGCCGATCCGTGCACCGCCTCGAAGATCGCGCAGTTCACGCCGAGATTCGCGCCCGGCGCCAGTCCCAACCCGCCCACTAAGCCCGCGCACAGGTCGCTCACAATGTCGCCGTAGAGATTCTCGAGCAGCAGCGTGTCGTATTGGAAGGGATTCATCACCAACTGCATACAGGTGTTGTCGATCAGGTGCTCACCATAAGTGACGAGCGGATATTCCTCGGCCACCTTCCGCGCGCAGCGCAGAAACAACCCGTCCGAAAGCTTCATGATATTGGCTTTGTGGATGGCATGGATCTTCTTGCGCCCATGCTTGCGCGCGTACTCGAAGGCGAACCGCGCAATGCGCGTCGACCCCTTCTCCGTGATCACCTTGATGCTTTCCACCACGCCCGGAACCACCTCGTGCTCCAGGCCCACGTACTCGCCCTCGGTATTCTCGCGCACGATCACCAGGTCCACGCCGGGATATTTGGTTTCGAGGCCGGGCAAATTGCGAATGGGCCGCAAATTGGCGAAGAGATCGAACTTCTTGCGCAGCGTGACGTTGATGCTCTTGAAGCCGCCGCCGATAGGCGTCGTCACCGGCCCTTTCAGCGCCACGCGATTCCGTTCAATGGACTCATACAGCGCCGCGGGAATGTACTCGCCGTGAATCTCGAAGGCCTCGGCGCCGGCGGCAAACCGCGCCCACTCAAACTTCGCGCCCGTAGCCTCCAGAATCCGCACCACCGCCTGCGTAACCTCAGGCCCGATCCCGTCGCCGGGAATCAGCGTAACTTTGTGAGTCTTGGTTTCCGACATGATTTCCTTTGGTTACCAGCTTTCAGCTGTTCGCTGGCGTGTTCAAATTCCGCAAGGTCTTCGTGACCGCGGGAAGATACACAAACAAGTAATACGAAAGTGTAGTAAGCGGTTGCCCCAATAAAAGGACCACGAACCAAATGAATCGCCCGCGACGCGAAGGAAGATCGCACTTTATCAAAAAGAGGGCCATACCGAAAAAGAGCAACATGGTGCCGGCGGCTGAGGTCGCGCCAGCATAATTGACGAGCTCACGTTCAGATCGACTCATCGCGCCAAAGTTGAATTTGGCATAAGTGGCGATGACAACCGCACCCACGGCTAGAACAGCGGCGACGCCAAGAACGACGGCAGCCGTTCGGTTCAGCAGCAACCTTTCAGCATCTCGGTCCGTTACAAGCTCAAACATTTATTTTTTGCCTTTGCCGCTGTGAGTATGCAGCAACCCCTCTAACTCTTCCTTGAACTCGCGCACATCCTTGAAGTCGCGATACACACTCGCAAAGCGAATATACGCAACCGTATCGAGTCCCTTGAGGTGCTGCATAATGAGCTCGCCGACCTCGGACGTGGTGCGTTCGCGCTCGGGCGCATCCACCAGAAACGTCTCCGCAGCGTCGACGATTGCTTCCAGTTGGGTTGAAGATACCGGCCGCTTCTCGCACGCCCTCAGCAGGCCGCTGAGTACCTTTTGCCGGTCGAACCGCTCGCGGCGTCCGTCCTTCTTCACCACCATGTAGGGAATCTCGTCGATGCGCTCATAGGTAGTGAAGCGCCGGTTGCAGCGCTCGCACTCTCTCCGCCGCCGGATCGAGTCGGCCTCTTTGCTTTCGCGCGAGTCCACCACCCGGTCCTGTCCGAAACCACAATAAGGGCACTTCATCTATACGCTGATTTTACGGCATTTGCGCCGGATGCGCCGCATAGAGCAACCGGCTAAACAATTGGTTTGTCATCCTGAGCGCAGCGCGTTTGGGGCCCCATGATTGCCACGCGATCATGGGGTAAGCGGAGCCGAAGGACCTGCGGTTGTCTTTGCATCACGCCGAATTCCTTCAAAAGCTGGCATTCGCGCTGAGCATATATGCGGATACGACTTCGTCCCCTGTCTCTCTACTCCCTATTGGCTACTCCCTATTGGCTGCCTTTACGCCGCCTCGCTGTGCCCCGCGCAATGCATCACGCCCAGGAACCGCACCCACGGCCCCACGGCTTCGCGCACCTGGTGCGCCATGATCCGCGAAATCTGGTGCAGATGCGTCAAATCGTGCGCCGCCCACGTGGCCAGCAGCTCAGACAATGTCACCGAGCCGAACGTCGGATGCGTTGCCCGCCGTTCAAGATCCCGCGCCGTCAATTGCAGTCCGCGCAATTCCCCCAGGCCCTTGGCCCGTGCTCGCGCAAATTCATCCAGCAGTTGCGGCAGCGTTTTGCTTCCCTTGTAGCGCACGTGCCCCTCGCGATCGAAGGGCGGAAAGGGTCGCGTCTCATCCGAATGAAGAATATGCCGGGCCCGCGGCATCCAGTCCTCGTTTTCGCAGTGGATGAGATGCGCGATCACTGTGCTCACGCTCCACGTGTCCTCGCCTTCGTTCGTTTCCGTCCAAACCTCCGGCAATCCGCGCAGCAGCACATCCAGCGCAGCCGGCGTCCGCTCCAGCAGCGCCATCGTGTTCTTGAGTTCGTGCTCCATTTCACCTCCTCCGGAAGATCACTTCGCCTCAAGGCTCTACCTCATAGATGACCTGTCATCCTGAGCGATAAAAATAGGATGTCATCCTGAGCGATAAAAATAGGATGTCATCCTAAGCGAGTCCCGGCGCGCCGGGACGAGTCGAAGGACCTGCATTTGCTTTTTCTGAAGCCTGCTCGCGCCAGCCAAAGCGCGCCAAAACATCTCAGGCATAAGAAAACCCCGCCGTTTATGCGGGTTTCCCTATCGGTTAACTGTTGGGATCGGACGGGAACACGCCCAATGGAATCTGTAAGTTGCTGATTTAACATAGAGCTATTAGAGCAGGTAGAGCCAAGAGTGCGGATCGGTAGCACAAATTAGCACAAACTGGGGACGGCCGAAAGCTAAGGTTTAATTTTCAAGCGGCGCTCTGCCCACGCAATATCTAGCTCGGTCTCTTTCTGTGTATTAGCCAGTTCCTGTGAACTGAGGTATGTATTGAGCTTTGGGAAGAGCCACTCCATGTCATCTAAATCGGCTCTAAGTTTTGCGTCCGGGATGCTCTTTCCCTGCTCCCGGCACGCCGTGACTTCATCGATGCTGTCGGCGGCGCCTCGCAAATGAGCCTGATATTGATCCCTTTCCGCGTCCGCGCCCAGTGATTCCTTCGCAAGCTCAAACTGTCGGGCCTTTTCGCCGCTCACGTCAAACGAATCGTAGACGTATTTACCGATAATGCTGCCGCCAATAAGGATTACAACCACGCAGGCTGTCGCAATCAAGGCCTTCATTGCCATTCGCCTCCACGCACGCTACTTTACGACCGACCGAGCCTACCAAACATGCTACTTGCCATCCCGAATACAGCCCTTGGCGTTGACCGCTGCGTTTCCATTTATGAGCAGTCTACCTCGTTTTCTCCGGCACATCCGGCACATCCGGCACACCATTGAAAATCGTTTGGATTGTCTGAGTGGTATCGGGAGACAAGTTGGGGTCATTTGAGAGCGCGACCACCGCCCGTTTGAGCTGCCCGGTTATTGCTATGTGTCGGCTTGTGTTATCTAAATGCCGCCCGAAATTACCCAAATATTTGCCTGTGTTATCTAGATGCCTGTCGAGGATGCCAGTTATCAAGCGGCGAAACATGACCAAAATCAAGCAAAACGTTATGCCACTCATCACAAAGGCGGCTTGCAGCACAAAGCCAGGAGTCACCGGCCCTTTCCGCTGAGTGAGAAGGTAAACACCAAAACCTTGGGCACTAAAAGTCAGGATGTCCCCCATCCACCCAGCGGCTTTCTTTAGTTGCTGCTTTTGAACGTTCAAGTCCGGCACGAAGTTGAAGTAAATCTGCGCGGCCACGCCGATTGAGGGAATGATAAGCGCGGCGACTGTCACTACCAAGCCCGACATACAGTTTTCCTCAGGGTCTGTCATCTACAGCATACCGCCGCAAGCCAAAATAATCGCTGATACCCGTCACGGATTCCAACGAGCCGCTTGCACGGCAGCGGCGGTTAGGACCGTCTATACTCGCTTGTTGTGGGGTGGAGAAAGGAGTAGCTCAAATGCCCATGAGCACTAAATGCAAGTACGGCGGGAAGGTCATCACGGTGGAAGAGGCGCTCAGACTGCGAAAAGCGGGGCACCGAGATTTTGTCTGCATAGGCTGTCCGCAGCAAGTCAGCCCGCACAGTCCGAGTGCACCCGGAAAGAAGCACCAGGCCGCACATTTCGAGCACACTAAGAGCGACGGAGGCCGCAACAAGAAGTGTAAATATAGCGACACGAAGCACGGTTAGCGCGGATCGGGATTAGCGGGGCAGCCCGGATGCGACGGCCCCTCCGCAGTTGGTTGCGGCTATTGAATGACCCTAATTTGCTTTCCGCTGATCGGGCAGAACAGTACGATCATGGGCCGGTTCTGTGTTTGGGATGGGATTCTTTTTTCTACCAGCGGCTCGCCGTGCTGACCACAAATGCGCTGGCCGTCGCTATCACGGACTTCGTTGCAATCCGGTGCCATAGTTTCTCCTTCGCCGTGGCTCCCGGCCCGTGGCTTTGTTACATTTTGCCGCCGTCTCTTGTAGAAATCAACTGCAGGGCACCTGGGCGCCCCGCGATTGGCTGCCCTCAACCCAGCGAGCATAAGAAAACCCCGCCGTTTATGCGGGGTTTCCTTATCGGTTAACTGTTGGGATTGGACTAAGGCCATCGCGCTGCCGCGAGTGCCAGAGCCATGGCGGAGAACCCTCCGTCTGGACTTACCTGAGTCTTGGGCGCGATGCCCTAGGCCTCAGTCACCTCACGTACCGTACATCTCGAAGAATCTTTGCTCATAGGCTGGATCATCCTCCTTTCCCGTGTAAGGACAAACTAAGACGAATCCCGCCGCAAAGTCAAGCGCCGCGCAGCCACGTTTCCGCTACGCACGACCCTCCGTGCCCCATCCTTTTCGCGTTCCTGCGAAAAGGGTGGGAAAGCAAGAAGGCCGAATCCATCCTGGAACCGGCCTTAAAAAAGATGAACGGCTCAGCACCGCTGCTTCTGGCAGAGCACTGTCGCCCACTCGGCGATCGCCGCAGGCGTCACGCGCTTGCCGACTGCCTCACTCGCCGCCAGTTGAATCGCCAGGCTGCCCACGGTCGAGCTCTCGGTTTCGCCAATCTCGACCTTCAGCCCGGTCTGCTTCTCCGTCAGTTCGATCAGCAACTTATTCCGCGTAGCCCCGCCGATCATGTGGATGCGGTCGAGTTTGCGGTCCAGCATTTTTTCCAGATTTGCCAGTGCCGAAGCGTACCGCAGCGCCAGGCTCTCAAAAATCGTTCGCGCAAACAACGGCTCGTTGCCCGCCACATCCGGAATGGCCTCAAATCCCAGCCGCACCAATTCTTTGTTCATGCGCTCCGGCATTTCCGTGTCGAGCATGAGCGTCGGCGCATCCATATCCAGGACCCCCGTCGCCGCGTTGCATGCAGCAGCCTCTTGGACGATGTCTTCGATCTTCCACGGCCGTCCCGCCGCCGCCCAGCCATCCATGCACTGCTTCAGCACCCACATGCTGTTGATGAGCGAATGAAACAGCAGCCCCCCACCCGCCGCGCCAATATTCGTGTACCCCGCGTCGAAGGCGTGCCGCGTAGTCACCGGCGTGTTCGTGATGGTGCCCACAAGCGACCAGGTTCCCGAGCTGATGTAAGCCGCTGAACTCAGGTCCGTGGCAATGCCCGCAATGGCGCTTGCGGTGTCGTGCGTGGCTGGCGCAATAATTTGCGTAGCGCGAAAGGCGTCGAGCGCGGCCAGCGGTCCCGTAATCGGCCCCAGCACCGTACCCGTAGAAACCAGCGGCGGCGCAGCTTCCACCGCGAGGCCGAGCATTTCGAAAAGCTCCGCATCCCACGCGCCGGTCTTCAGATTCACGAGGCCAGTGTGGCTGGCATTGGTATACTCGCCCACGCGCCGCCCGCTTAGCCAATAAAGAACATACTCAGGAAACATCACCCAAGGCGCGCGCTTGTCGATTCCGGCAGCGGGATCGGCCATCAGCTGATACACGGTATTGAGATTGAGCGGATACGCGCCCGTGCGCTGATAGATGTCGAAGGAAGAAATGATCGCATCCGCCGCCTGCTTGCTCTTGACCGTCCGCTCATCGCGATAGCAGAAAGGCTCGCGACAGCATGGAGCCATCGGGCGCCAGACGCACGTAATCCACGCTCCAACTATCCACACCAATCGAAGCAATGCCTTCGGGCGCGGCCGCCGCAGCCTTGCGCAGCCCCTCTTCCAGACCGGCCAGAATCTGCTTCAGCGGCCAATACAGCGATTCGCCGCGATGTTTGGGCCCGTTGGGAATGCGATGGATCACTTCGACTGCCGGATTTCCGTCCACCCAACGCAGCAGGCTAACCCGGCAGCTCTCCGCGCCTAAATCAATGGCAACACGAGCAGGCTCTTGCATGTGAACAGCAGTTCCCCATTTCCGTCAGCGCTGAAACGCCTCGGTCAATCCGCCGTCTACGGGAATCACGTGTCCCGTTGTGCAACGCGCCCGAGGACTGGCCAGGAACAGGATAGACTCCGCGCAATCCTCCGGATCGATGGCCTTGTTGGTCAACGTGCGCTCGGCATAGAACGCGGCCAGTCGGCTGCGAAGCTCATCATCGCTGAACGATTCCTGGAAAGGAATATTGTACTTCGTCAGCGACGCCCGCAGCCGGTCGCGCCCGAACATCGTCGATCCCCGCACCACCGTCGCCGGGCTGATGCCGTTCACGCGCACATTCGGCGCCATGCTCACCGCCAGCTCGCGAATCAGGTGCGAGAGCGCCGCTTTGCTCACGTCGTAAGCCTCGCTGCCGCGCTTGGCCACCACCGCGTTCGCCGAGCTGGTAAACACGATGTTGCCGTGGAGACCCTGCTCCTCGAACAGTTTCGCCGCTTCATCCGCGAGCAGGTAGTTCGCCGTCACGTTCACGGCCATGGTGTCGGCCCACATGTCGTCGGGGATATCGCCCTCCAGCGTGGACGGAAAAATAGCCGCAGTGTTGATGAGCATGTCGATGCCGCCGAAGGCCAGCGCCGCCGCGCCCAGCACCTCGCGAATCGAATCGCGGCTGCGAATATCGACGCCGCTGCTCGACACAAATTCCGGCGACGCCACCGAGGCCAGCTCCGACGCCACCAGCGCCGCGCCCTCCGCGTTGCGGTCGGCAATAAAAACATGCGCGCCGCGTGACGTGGCCAGCCGCGCCACTTCGCGCCCAATGCCGCTGGCTCCGCCAATCACCAGCGCCACGCGCCGGCTCAACTCCTTCTCCTGCGGCTGGCGGCGAATCTTCGCTTCTTCCAGCGCCCAGTACTCAATGCGGAACGCTTCCATCGCCGGCAGCGCCACGTAATTCGAAAACACCTTGAAGCTTGCGGGATCCATCCCCGGCGGGCACTGCGGCACGGTGCCCTTCGACCTCGCCCTCGCCCAGCAGGCTCGCGCCCTCCATCACGTGAATGGCATTGGTATAAAACTCGCCCGTGATGCGCGCCTCGGTCTTGTTCTTGCCGAAGCTGAACATGCCCATCCCCGGAATCAGCACCACCGTGGGGCTTGCGTCGCGAATCGCCGGCGAATCCTTGGTCGCGAACGTCTTGTAATACGCGCGGTATTGGTTGCGATAATCCGCCAACGAGCAATCGATGTGATTTTTCAGCGCGTTCAAATCCTCGCCCGCGCCCCACGGCACAAACAGCGGCCGGATCTTGGTGCGAATAAAATGGTCCGGGCAGCTCGTGCCCAGGAACGCCATCTCTTTCGCGTACGCCGAGTCGATGAATTGCATGACATCCACATCGTCGCTGAAGTCGGAGATGTATCTGTGCTTCGCGCTGATGCGTCCGCGCAGAAACGGCGCAATCTGCGCTGCCAGTTCCCTGCGGTCAGCGCGCGCCTGCACAACTTCGCCGCCGAACCGCACCGTGCCCTTCTTGCGCCCGTGTCTCTCAATAAACTGTCCCAGCTGGTCGATCACCGTCAGCGTGTTCAGGTAGCACTCGCGTTGCGTCTGGCCCCAGGTAAACAGCCCGTGCCCGCCCAGCACAATGCCGTCGCAGCCGGGATTCTCTTCCACGGCGCGCTTCATCATCATGGCCAGCTCAAAGCCCGGGCGCTGCCACGGTACCCACACCAGCCGGTGGCCAAACTCGCGGTTGAACTCGTCCATCTTGGCTTTGCCGTTGGCGCTCGCCGCCAGCGCAATCCCCCAATCGGGATGCAGATGATCCACGTGCGGGAACGGCAGAAATCCATGCAGCGGCGTGTCGATCGATGCGGCCACAGGATTGTTTTTGAAGGAGCACAGCGAGTACATCGCCGCCATCTCGTCTTCTGTGTCCACGCCTTTGTACTTGCGCTCCAGCGCCAGCAGCTTGTCCAGGTAGAGAGTGGCAAAGCCCGTGCGCTTGATCGACCCCAGGTCACCGCCCGAGCCTTTCACCCACAGCACTTCCACCGGTTTGCCGGTCAGGGGATCGGTATCCATGATCTTGGAACTAGTGTTGCCTCCGGCAAAATTGGTGATGCGAAGGTCCGACCCGAGCAGATTCGAGCGATAGCGCAGGAGCTCAGGTTCATCGAGAGTGGCCGCAACCGCGGGGTTCCAACGGTCCTCAAGGAAATGCAATACAGGGGAAGCAGTAGCAGTCGTCATAAGAAGCACTCATTGGCGAATTCGAAATTCGCGGTGTTCGAAACCTGCATTCGTGCGGCGCGCGGCAAACGGACCCTTGGCGTTACCGGGTTCCATGCTTACTTTGGATTACGTTTACAGAGCTACGGAGCGCGCCGATCGGGGAATGGATCGAGCACATCTTTATGATACAGCCACCGGCATCAGGGAACCGTTTTATTCCGGGAATTGGCAATGGGATCTTTGCGTGAATACGCCCCTTTCCGCTTGCTTTTCGCCTAGTCTATTGTCAGAGTACAAGTTGGACGAGAACTCCACACAACGAACCTGTTTTGTCACTATCCACAGGTTGCGGTTTACCGCCGCAGCTTGATTACCTAATAGAGAGGCCTCATTCAATGGGAGATTTGCAGCCACTTCTTTTCGCAAATGACGTCAGCGGCCGTCGCGTCCAAGGCGGGGTCTGCACATCTGACCTCACGCTCTCCGCTTATCAGGGAGACAATGCCGAGGTATTCCCAAGAGTCCTCGCGCTCCACGTTCCTGTTGGCTCCAAGGTCGCTGACGTGACCTACGGCCTCGGCGTGTTTTGGCGGAACGTGGATTTGGAAAATTACGAGCTTGTAGCGAGCGATCTAAAAACGGGTACTGATTGCCGCAATCTCCCGTACGATGCTGAATCCTTCGAATGCGTGGTTCTTGACCCACCATACATGGAGGGCTTGTACCGAAACACAAACGGGCATCTCGCGGGATCAGGAACCCATGCGGCCTTTAGGACGGCCTATTCAAACGGCCAGGAAACGAAATCCGGGCCAAAATGGCACGATGCGGTTCTCGACATGTACTACCGGGCCGGAGCGGAAGCGTATAGGGTTCTGCGGCAGGGTGGGGTTCTAATCGTTAAGTGCCAGGATGAGGTTTCAGCCAACACACAACGGTTAACGCACGTTGAGATCATCAATCACTACGCTGAGCTTGGCTTCTACGCTAAGGATCTGTTCGTGGTGATGAGAACGAATAGTCCCTGCATCACTCGCCTAAAAAAACAAGTCCACGCCCGCAAAAACCATTCGTACTTCCTGGTTTTCGTGAAAACCTCATTGCCCCGCTCGCTTGGCAAGCAGACTATCAAGAAGAGCAAAGGGCTCGTCAGCAAACGGCGGGCGTAACGGCCAGGAAATCTTCATGCTGCTTAGCAATAGATACTTCTGCTGCTCTGGGGTGTATTTAGGCGAGGTGGAACGTGGTAATTCCTCGTTTAATGCGAACGCAAATCTCCAAGTATTGCCGAAGAAATAGATACATACGGCGAGCAGATCGAACCCTCCAACCGCGAGGCAGTTCGTGTTTACCGTTTCTCCGTTGAGAAGTTCAGTTGGCCTCTTGTCGCTCGCATTGCACTGGAAAGTCCCCTCGTAGCCGCCGGGCACCTCTCTGACCTTAGGAGTATCTAGGCACTTCACTTCTACCTTTATCGGTTCGCCTTCGTAATCGAAGATGAAATCACATTTTTGCTTTCGATCATGAGAGCGTGGACGTACTAGGTTCACAACTTCAGGCCGCTCTAGCCATGCTTTCTTCAGTTTGTACTCAGCAACGAACCCGAACATCAGTCCGCGCATACTCGGGTTTTCCCCTACGATCTCGGAAAGCTCCTCGACCGTAAGTGACCATGTTTCCAGGAAGCTCGGAGCGGGAGGGGTAGTCATGTAGCGGAATTATATCCTTCGGCCCAACTTTCCCAGCGCGCGGCAAGGCAGTAAGGTTGTCATTGCCTAGGAAGGGGATGCACACTGTAAATGTGAAGCTTTCGTTTATTCCTGCTGACCTTCACCTCGGCAAAGAGCCGGACGGCCAATTCAAGGTGACCCTACAAGGAAGCGAGATCTTCCGCTCTTTGTCCAGCGCGAAGGCTCTCAAAAAGTTCAATGCGGTAAAGCGGGAATTGGAACAGAAGTTCCCCACCCGCGACTTGTCAGACAAGGAGAAAAGGGAACTTCTCCAACAGTCAGTCACTGATTCTTTGGTGAAGCACAACAGCCTGCGACCCGAAAAAAGGAGAAGTGCTGCCCGTGGCACTCGAACCTTCGGTTAGCACGACAGGTTGGCACCCACATCTCGCTTTTGAGATGTGGGAAAGCACGCCCCCAACCCCAACACGACAACTTACTGGCTATTGGCTATTGGCTACTGGCTACCAGCTACCGGTTACCGGCCGCTCCCCACTCCCTGCTCCACCAGCGCCTTCGATCCATGATCGTGTTTCGCCTTCTCCTCAGCGCCCAGCGTCTCCGGCGTCACCGCCTTGTGGTGCACGTAGTTGTACGGAGGCACCGTGTAGCCGCGCAGAATCGCAATGCCCAGTTGGATCAGCCGCGGGCCGTACGTTTCGGGTTCGTGTGAAATCGACCCGACCATGGCGCTCGTGCCGCGTTTCATCTCTTCCATCACTTCGGGAATGCAATCCTGCCCCACGATGGCGAAATTGTTTTCCTGACCCGCCTCGCGCACCGCGTCCAGCACGCCCAATGCGCTCGAATCCGTAGCCGCGGCCACCAGCGTGTGCTCGCCGGGCTTGCAATTGCGCAGCAGCTCCGCCATCGCCTTGTGGCTGGCCTCGCGCATGCCTCGGCCTTCAATCCGCACGAACCGGTCCGGAGTCAGCTCCTTGAATCGCTCGCGAATTCCGTCAAACGCGCCCGTGATGCGGTTCTGCACAAAGCTGCCGGCCTCGCTGAAGCCCACACCCACCACGCGGTCGACCTTGCCCTTCCACTCGCGCAACGCGTATTGCGCCAGAATCGACGCCGCTTCATACCCCACCTCGAAGTTATCCACGCCGAAGTAAGTGGCGTTGGGGTGAGGCACGTCGATGGCGACTAGTGGAATATCGGCTTTCTTGAAGATGTGCGCCACGCGCGGTGCAGCCGCTTCCTCCACTTGGAACTCCAGCACCAGGTCCACGCGCTTGGCCACAAACTCCTCGGCATTCCTTACAGCCACCGCGGGATCGTAGCGGTTGTCGAGCATCAGCAACTCCACGCCCGACGCCGCTGCCGCCGCACTCACGCTTTGCGCCACGGCCTCGGAGTACGGCATCTCTGCGCTCTGCACCGCAAAGCCGAAGCACAGGCGCCGCGGACGCGAAACCAGCCGGTACTGCCCGTTCGGCATCTGCGCCAGGTAGCCGCGATGCACCAGCGTCTTCAGAATGCGGTAGACGCTGGTTTTGGAGATGTTGGTCCGCTGGTATACGTCTTCAAGCGTCAGGGGAGAATGGTCCTGCTCCAGCAGCTCAATCACGTCGAGCGCCTTTGAGAGGATCGGAATTAAATACAATCGTTTAATCTTCGCCTTGGCCAACTCTCAGCCTCCGCGCCTGTGTCCCTAATGAAACTCAGGCATTAAATCATCATAGAACAACTTGGCCCGGAACAACTTAGCCGCCGTCGCGGCCATCGGCGATCAGCCTTCAGATTTGAGGTCCAGCTGAGTGCCCCCGGCTGGGTGCCCCCGGTCCCTCGCTTTTGGGGACCGGGAGAAGACCGCCGACCTCAACCAGCCTTCGCAACCCTGACCACTGATCACTGACCACTGATCACTGATCCTCACGCGTAGCTGCTAACGGCCGAGCTGCGGCTGCCCCGCTCCTTTGCCGCGCGCTCCACGTAGCCGCTCTCCTTCAGCGCCGCCAACGGATCGGCGGCGAGCCCAAGCGCCTCGCGCCAGGCTCGCGTCAGCGGACGCACGTCGCTCCAGAAAGCGCCGCGATACAGCTCTTCGGCAGCCACCAGGTCGCAGCTATGCTGCAGCACAGCCAGTTGCTGGCGATCCACCAGCGCCGCCTTCAAGTACAGCTCCTGCGCCGTCACCACGGTCTGCACCATGGCTTCCATCTTGCCCTTCAGGTTGTGGCTCTGGTCGATCATGTAGGCGATGTCGCGGCCCAGCCCATCGTCGGTGGCCGCGTGAATCTCGTGGAAGATGCGGAAGATCTGGTAGGGATCGATGGAGCCCAGAGTCAGATCGTCGTCGGCGTAGCGGCGGTCGTTGAAGTGGAACCCGCCCAGCATATTCGTGTGCAGCAGCCACGCCACAATCTGTTCGATATTCTGCGCGCTGTAGTGATGGCCGGTATCCACCAGCACCCGCGCCTGCGGCCCCGCCACGCGCGCAAAGTGGCTCGACATGCCCCAATCGGCAATGTCGGTATGGTAGAAAGCCGGCTCAAAAGGCTTGTATTCCACCAGCAGCCGTTGATAGTGCGCCATGTGGTCGTGCGAAACCCGCAACGCCTGCTCCAGCCAGGAAATGCGCTTGCGCATGCTCTGCGTGCCCGGATAATTCGAGCCGTCCGCCATCCACAGCGAGATGTCGCGCGAGCCCAGAGCCTTGGCAATCTCAATGGAATCCAGCATGTGCTCCAGCGCATGCGCGCGAATCTCTGCCACCGGATTGCACAGCGAACCGTACTTGTACTCCTGATCTTGAAACAGATTAGGGTTGATCGATCCCGACTTCACGCCGAAGCGCTTCTCCAGTTGCTTCACTTCGGGCACGTCTTTCACGCCGTTGGGCAGGTCCCAAAGCACGTGCAGCGCCACCGTAGGCGTCACGCCGGTCAGCCGGTTCACTTCGCCGGCGTCGGCAAACTTCTCTTCAATCGTGGTGGCTGCGGCGGCCTGCGCAAACTTGCCAAAGCGCGTGCCCGTGTTGGCGAATCCCCAGGATGGAATCTCGATCCGAAAGGAATCCAGCGCCTTGAAAGCCAGATCCTGCATTGCCGATTCTGAAAGTTTCATCGTTTTTCCCCGTATTCGTTGCCTGAGTCCCGTCATGTAGCGCCGGTCTCCAGACCGGCTGTCGTGCGGGCGTCCTCGCCCGCACATTTCCATAAACAATTACAAATTCACGTGATCAAAACACTATTCCGTAGACTCTTAGTCCTTAACCAAAATCACGTGCAAAAATCTCGGCCCATGCACGCCCTTGATGCGTGTCATCTCAATGTCCGCCGTAGCGCTAGGCCCGGAAATCCACGTCACCAGCTTCGGTGGCTCCTTGCGGCGATCGAAATACTCCGGCAGCGTCTCCACCACCTGGCTCGCTCGCACCACGCACAGATGCCAATCCGGCAATAGCGTAATCACGCGCCGTCCCTCGGCCGGACCGTGGTGCAACACAATCGTGCCAGAGTCGGCCACGCCGCAAAAGCACCCTGTCAACACGCCCTCAGCCTGCTCGATCTGGTCAACGGGCAATTCGTGATCGAAAGTGCATTCGAATCCTTCGATCTTCCACGCGGCCTCGACATACCACTCGGCCGGAATTCCGGGCGGCGCAACAAACTCACGTTTGCCGCTAGCCGCAATTTGCGCTGCAATCGCTGCAGCAAGCCCATCCGGCTCGCATTCCACTACTTCCGCATCGTATTCCCGCAAACGCTCAATGAACCGCTCGTGACGGGCGCTGACCGTCATGTCGCCCCGCCGCACATAGTCGCGCGGAATCTCCGCATACCCTTCCACAGCCGTAGCCGCGGAATTCCGCGATGCGGACCTGCCCGTAGCAACACGAATGGCTTCGAGTACCCTCTTGCGGCTATCGGCCACGGCGCTCATCGAGTCTCCTTGCGGCTTGCCGTCTTCCGTTCCGCCCACCATTGATGAAACGTCTGCTTCGGCAGCCCGCGCAAATCCCGCGACTGTGTCCACTTCGCGCCCACGCTCGGCAGCGAGTGAATCCATCCATCTTTGCGCGTAAATAGCTTCGACCCAATCCGGCCCGCCCATTGCGCAAAATGAAACAGCCACGCCCGCGCAAAAATCAAATTCGCCACGCGCATTCCCAAATACATGGGATCGAAAAACCTGTGCGCCGTCTCCCGTTCCTGATCCGTAACCCTTGCGCGCAAGTCGATCAGAATCTCCGGAATATTAATCTTCACCGGGCACACTTCGTAGCAAGCGCCGCACAATGACGACGCAAACGGCAGCGATTGCGCATGCTTCAACTGCTCAAGCTGCGGCGTAAGAATCGCCCCGATCGGCCCCGGATACACCGACCCATACGCGTGCCCGCCCGTCTGCCGGTACACAGGGCAAGTATTCATGCACGCCGCGCAGCGAATGCAACGCAGCGTCTGCCGCTCCGTCTTGCGCCCCAAAATCGACGAGCGCTCATTATCCAGCAGCACCACGTGAAAATTCTGCGGCCCGTCGCCCGGCGTGACTCCGGTCCATAGGGACGTGTACGGGCTCATGCGTTCGCCCGTCGCCGACCGCGCCAGCAATTGCAGCATCACCTCAAGATCGGCGAACCGCGGCACCACCTTCTCAATCCCCGCCAGCGTGATCAATGTGCGCGGCAGCGTCAGGCACATGCGCCCGTTGCCCTCCGACTCCACAATCGCCACGCCGCCCGTCTCGGCCACCAGAAAATTCGCGCCGCTAATCGCCGTCGGCACCGTCAAGAATTTTTGCCGCAAATAATTGCGCGCCGCCGCGGTCAGCGCCTTGGGATCATCCGACAAATCCTCGATCCCCATCGTCCGCGCAAAAATCTCCCGCACCTGGCTGCGATTCACGTGCAGCGCCGGAACCACGATATGCGAAGGCTCCCCGTTGCCCAGTTGCAGAATGATCTCCGCCAAATCCGTCTCATAAGCGCGCACGCCCGCGGCCTCCAGAAACGGATTCAACTGAATCTCCGCCGAGGTCATGGTCTTGATCTTGATGACCTCGTTCGCTTTTTCCTCGCGCAGAATTTCGAGAATGATCTTCCGCGCCTCGGCCGCATCCGCCGCCCAATGCACGTGCCCGCCGGCCGCCGTGCAGCGCTCTTCAAATTGCTCCAGGTACGAGCCGAGATTCTGGAGAGCCTCATCCTTAATCCCAGAGGCTGCCGCGCGCAGCGCCTGCCAGTCGGTCTTTTCTTCCACCAGCCGCGCTCGCTTGGCCTGGATCACGTCGATCGCGTGGGCCACGTTCTTCCGCAGTTGCACGTTGCGCAGCACCGGCAGTGCGGCCACGGGAAACGGCGCCGCCAGCGCCGGATCGAGCACGGGATGGTCGATCCCCGCGCTCATCCCACCACCTCAGCCGGATGTTCCTGCGTGCTCGCCAGAATCTGCGCCATGTGAATCGTCTTCATCGGCGCGTACTCGCGGTGCATCGCCCCGCCCAGGTGCATCAGGCAGCTGTTATCCAGCGCCGTGCAAAATTCAGCCTGCGTCGCAAGCACGTCTTCCAGCTTCACCGTCAGCATCGCCGACGACACATCGCCGTTCTTCACGCTGAACGTCCCGCCAAATCCGCAACACCGGTCCAGATTCGCGAGCGGCGCCAGCTCCAGTCCGCGCACTTTGGCGAGTAGTCGAAATGGCCGGTCGCCCAGGTGCAGTGCCCGCACCCCGTGGCAGCTCGCGTGGTAAGTCACGCGGTGCGGAAAATACGCGCCCACATCCTCCACGCCCAACTTGTCGATCAGGAACTCGCTCAGCTCATAAACCCGCGGCAGCAGCGCCTTCAGCTCCGTGCGCAGGGTCTCGTTGCCTAGCTCTTCAAACAATCCGGGATACTGGTCGCGCATCATGGCCACGCACGACGACGACGGAATCACCACCGCCTCGGCGTCCGCGTACAGCCGCACCAGCCGCTTCGCCTGGCTGAAAGCCTCGCCGCGGAAGCCCGTGTTCGCATGCATCTGGCCGCAGCAAGTCTGCCCCGCGCGAAACTCCAGCTCCACGCCCAGCCGCTCCAGCAAACTCACCACCGCGCGCCCTGTCTCGGGATACAGCGTGTCGTTATAGCAGGTGATGAACAACGAAGCGCGCATCGAGCCACTCATCCATGCAAAAATAGGCGTGCCAGTTAGGAAATCGCATCATAAACCTTTGCAAAACAATTGTCTATTGCAATCCCGTGCCTATTGCAACCCAGCCTCCGGGATAACGTTTCCCCATCTTCACTCATCCACTTCCCCACTCACTCACTTGCCCATTGGACGTTGCCCCATCCGGCCACTCACAAACCAGCACGACCATGGGTGCCCCACATCTCGCTTTTGAGATGTGGGAAAGCACAAACCTCAATTCACCGTTTCCAACCCAGCACGATCCCTGGTGTCCCGCCCTTTCGCAGCTTCTAGGCGAAAGGACGGGATCGCATCCGCTCCCTGCCCCCGCGCCCGTTAGTCCCCCAGCCCCAAAGTCCCTAGTCCTCGCCCTCTCAGTCCCCCGGTCCCTAGGTCCCTAGTCCCTAGGTTCCTCGTTCCCTGCCGGGACCCCCGGCGAGCGGCTCTTGCTCGCTGGGGTGGCTCGGTCCCTGCTCCAGTCAACCTTCCCCACCCTCACCCGTCTAACATTCCGAGTCCGTCCGCCCTATCCACAAAACCGGTCTCATTGGGGATTTCATCCAGCTTCATAGGTTCCTAATTCATCCGGGATGCGGAGCACCGCGCGCGATTTTGAGATATTTCGTCGCAATTCGGGCCATCTCTTCCCGACTTGGCAGCGCTTGCCCGCGCATCCGCGGCAATCTGCCGCCGGACGTCTCATGTGTGCCGGTGGCCGCCTTATGATGGTCTTGTTCTCCAATTCGTACATGGAACGCAAACCGACCCGGCCCCGTGCCGGTTTTTCTCACAACAATGGCAACTCTTCCCGTATTCGAGGGTCTTTCTCAAGAAAGGGTCCAGGACCAACCTCTATGATCAAGCTGCGTTCGCTCCCCCTGTACGTCTCTCTGTGTGTATTAGCCAGTGCCATCCTCTTCCCCTCGCTCTCTCAGGGGCAAGGAGTCGCGCCCGCTGTCCGCATTCTCAACCGCATCGACGAATCCCAGCTCGTCACCTTGAGCGGCAACACCAATCCCCACGCCAACGCCAGAAACGATCGCGGTCTCGTCAGTCCCAGCCTTCCCATGACGGACCTGATCCTGGTCTTGAGCCGCGATCAGGCGCAGCAGGCCGCCTTCAATGCTTACGTGGCCAGCGAATACGACCAGAACTCGCCCAACTACCATCAGTGGCTTACGCCCGAGCAGGTAGGCGAGCAGTTTGGACCCTCCCAGACCGATATCCAAACCATCACCAACTGGCTCACTGGGCACGGGTTCAGCGTCACGCAGGTCACCAAAGACCGCATGTCCATCCGCTTCAACGGCACGGCCGCGCAGGTCCAGAGCGTCTTCCACACTGAGATTCACAATCTCGTCGTCAAAGGCGTTGCCCACATCGGCAACATGAGCGACCCGCAGATTCCCGCCGCGATCTCTCCGGTGGTCGTCGGCGTCAAGGCGCTGCACAATTTCTTCCCGCAGCCTTTGCACCAAATGGGACAGGTCGTCGAGCGCGACGCGAGCTCGGGAAAATGGGGGCGACAGGCGCCGATGAAAGCCGCACTCGGGACCGTCACGCCTTCGACGCGACTGCACCCCGGACCGGGCTCAAATTCAGCCCACCCACAATTTGGCATCAACGGCACCTCTGGCGGATACCCATATCTGGTCGAAGACGTAGGCCCGTGGGACTTCGCCACGATCTATAACGTCACGCCGCTGTGGAATGCGGGCATCGACGGCACTGGCCAGACCATCGCTATCGCCGGAACCAGCGCCATCTGTCTCGGCCAGACGGCCACTGCCTGTCAAGGCACTGGCGGATACAGTAACGACGTCGCCACCTTCCGCAGCTTCTTCGATCTGCCCACCAACAATTCCTGGAACACTCCGATCCAGATTTCAGGCAACAGTTCGCCCCTCACGGTCTGCACCACTAGCACAACGTACTGCAGCCTGGGCGATCTTGAAGAGAACTCGCTCGATGTCGAGTGGTCGGGTTCTGTAGCCAAGAACGCGCAGATCGTTCTTATAGCCAGCTACCCAGCCTCGCCCACGGACGACGGCCTCTACGATTCGGAGAGCTACATCGTCAATAACCTCACTGCGCGCATCATGAACGTGAGCTACGGCGAGTGCGAATCGGGCCTGGGAACCGGTGGCAACGTAGAGTACTACAACCTGTGGGAGACGGCCGCTGCCGAAGGCATCGCGGTCTTCGTAGCCTCGGGCGACTCCGGCTCGTCAAGTTGCGACGATGGAGGGGATGCGTCTGGAGTGCCCTACCCTGCCGAATACGGTCTTTCCGTCAGCGGCCTGGCCTCCACGCCTTGGAATACGGCGGTCGGCGGCACCGATTTCAACTGGTGCCCGCTGCTCACCGCGGTCAACGCAACGACAACTTCAAACGAATGCCAGCCGGGGCCCTACTGGAGCACGACGCAGTTGACGCCACCGGGAGGCAGCCAGCCCTCTTACAGCGCTCTGGGCTACGTGCCTGAGGTGCCGTGGAACGATACCTGCACCAGCCCGCTAGCGCTTCCCTACTTGGAAGCGTTCTTCAGCGGAATCCAGTACGAGGGAAGCGGCGGCCAAAACTACACCGTGAACGATGCGGAGACGAGTTGCAATGCAATCGGTTATTACGCCGAAACTCTCTATGAGCAGGGCTACACCGCGGATCTCTATCTCGTGGATACGGTGGGCGGCAGCGGCGGGCCCAGCAACTGCGTTCTGAACACCACGACCTCCACCAGCACGTCCTTCGGAACCTGCACCACTGGCCAGACGTCCACAGGTACCAGCACGAATCCCGATACCAACGCCTCCCAGACACCTCTCCCGATCACCACGACAGACGGATGGGTAAAGCCCTCCTGGCAAACCGGCGTCGCCGGCATTCCCGCGGACGGCGTGCGCGACATCCCCGACGTGAGCTTCTTCGCTTCGGATGGTTTCTTAACGAGCAGCGCCTATTTGATCTGCGTTTCCCCGGTGTCGGCCGATCCCGAGTGTACCTACAACAGCTCGACCGAGCCGTTTGCTCTGGAGGTGGGTGGAACCTCCGTGGCAACACCGGCCATGGCGGGCGTCATGGCGCTCATCAACCAGAAGGCCGGCGCGGATCAGGGCAGCCCCAACGCCGGTCTCTATGCGCTGGCCGCCAAGCAGACCTACAGCAATTGCAAAGCGGAGAATGGTTCCACGAGCAACGGTTGCTACTTCAATGACATCGATACTGGCACCAATGCCATGGCCTGCGACTACGACTACTACGTGTCGACGCCCTCGCCCAACTGCACCATCGCGCACTCCGGCGATTACATCGGCATCCTGGGTGGCTATAGTGCGACCACCGGTTACGACGAAGCCACCGGCCTCGGCTCGCTGAATATCGCCAACGTGGTGAACGGCTGGACTGCCACCACGCCGGGCGTGAACGCGCCGGTTATCACCGTAACCCCGAATCCCACCAGCATCAACTCAAATAACACTCTCAGCGTGATGGTGACCGTGGCTGGCGGATCGAGCGCGCCCAAAGATCCAAACGGGCAAACGGTAACGTCCACCGGAGCCGTGACTCTGACAGCATCTGGATCTTCCTACACCGCAACCAACACGCTGAATAGCAGCGGTTCCTATACCTTCACGATTCCGGCCAACAACCTGCCGGGCGCTGCATCCCCTGGCCAGGTTGACACGCTCACCGCGAATTACGCAGGCGACGTTAACTATTCGGCAAAGAGCGGAACAGGCAGCGTCACCGTCATCACCACGGTGGCCTCGCTCACGCCAACCATCACCCCGTCACCCCTCACACAAACCGTCAACTCCGAAGGTTCATTCACTGAGAAGGTCACGATCGGCGGCACGGGTATCACCCCCACCGGAACCGTAACACTCACCAGCGGCACTTACAGCTCGGGAGCGCAGACGCTGGTCGGCGGTGTCTATACATTCACCGTCGGCAGCGCCAATACGCAAAGCCCGTTAGCCGTAGGCACAGACCCTCTGACCATTGCCTACAGCGGAGACTCGAACTACATGTCGGGAACCAACAGCGCCGCGCAGGTAACCGTCACCGAGTTGACCGTCAAGCTCACGCCGGGTACGCCAAGCTCTTCAAGCGTCACGCCGGGTCAATCGGCAACGGTGTCGGTGGCTGTGGCTGCACAGGGTGGCTACACCGGCATCATCTCGCTAACCTGCCAACAGACCAGCTCCACGGCCAGCGGTGGCGATGGTACCTCCTGCACGGGCGGCGGCAGCGGTTCACAAGTGACATTAACGCCAACCAACACCAGCGGATCGGTGACCTTCACCATCGGCACCTACGCGGCGATCACCGCGTCTCTCGCGCGTCCCAAGCTGCCCGGCGGAGGCTATAGAGGCTGGCTCGGGGCAGGCTCCGGCGCGCTTCTGGCACTGGTCCTGTTCTTAGGCATCCCAGCCCGGCGGCGTAGCTGGCGCTCCATGCTCTCGATCCTCGTCGCCATGGTCGCTATCGGTGCATTGACAAGTTGTGGCGGCGGAGGCGGGGGCGGGGGCGGTGGTGGTGGCGGCGGCCAAAGCGATCCCGGCACAACTGCCGGAACCTATACCTACACCGTGACCGTGACGGGTACGCCGTCGGCTCCTCAATCGGCCACCACCACCTTCACGGTGACCGTGAACTAGAAACGTTCAGCTAGCAAAGCAGCCGGGCCCTTCCTTCGGGGAGGGCCCGATTTTTTTGCGCACAAACCCCAATTCACCGTTTCCAGCGCAGCACGAACATGGGTGCCCCACATCTCGCTTTTGAGATGTGGGAAAGCACGAACCTCAAAGATCAAAATCACAAGGCAAGAGAAGCAACGCATGCAGGCACTCCGGCATCCGGGGGGCCCGATTTTTTTGCGCGGATTTGCATATAATTACGCCCTTCCGGCGCATACTTTTCTTAAATGGACCACCGTTCAAGCTCGAAGCTGGAAGCTGGCGGAGCACCCCCCACCCCCCTACCCCCACTCCCAGCCCCACCCCCACCTCCGGGTGCGACTTGGAAGCCAGGTGCGAGACGCTGGAACGCTGCCGGTTTTGTCGCCCGAAAAACGAGTTGTGAAACTGTGAGGCTCGGAACTAGCTCCAAATCAGCAACTTACAGAACAACTCCGCACAGCCTCACAATCTGCGTGTTTCTGTGATCCTGTGAAGCGCGATCACTTCGGCTTTTGGGGCAGCGGTTTTACCGCGATCCACGAATCACGACTCAAGAGCTGGAAGCAAGGAGCTAGAGCTAGAAGCTGTTTTTCAAGTCCCTGTCCTTCCGCTCCGGTCCGAGCGCGCAAAGAAGAACCAGCGCCGCGATCGACGCGACCTCAAACGCAGCGAGAGCCCACGAATAACCAAACGTCCGTCGCAGCGCGAACTCGATGCTGACCGAAGGCGCGCCGATCAACATGCCGAGTTGGTAAACGACTCCAGGAAACAGGCTGCGCACAGCGGGCGGCGCAAGCTCGTTCAGGTGCGCAGGAATCACGCCGAAAACACCCTGCACGCCGAACTGCATCACGAATGCGCCTGCGGCCAGCGCCGCAAGCGAGTCGCCGAAGGCCCATGCAGGAACGGCGATGAGCGCGATGCCAAGCGCAACCAGGATGCTCCAGCGGCGGCCGATCTTCTGCGAGAGATGGCCGATCGCCAGCGCGCCCAGAATCGCGCCCACGTTGTAGAGGATGGCGAGATTCGATGTAGCCAGCGCTGAAAACCGATGCACGGTGCGCAGGAAGTCAGGGTAGAGATCCTGCGAGCCGTGCGAGAAGCAGGTAATCACAGTCATGAGTGCGACCAGATACACAAACACTTCTTTGTGCTCCCACATCGCGCGCGCCACAATGCCAAAACCCGCAGGCCGATTGCTGCGCCAAGCTTCCGGCTCCGGCGCGAGCCAAGCGAGCAGTACAATCGGCGCGGCCAGCAATAGTCCGCCAAGAAAGACCCATTGCCAGCCAAGGCGCGGCACGATGACGGGCATAACCGCCGCGGCCATCAAGTATCCGGCGGAATATCCAGCCTGCAAGATGCCGCTGAACAATCCGCGCCAACGGCTCGGCGAACTCTCGATGACGAGCGACGCGCCGATGCCCCAATAACCACCCATCCCCACGCCGTAAAGCGCGCGCAAAATCAAGAATGCCCGGTAGCTGGGCGCGAACGGCGTCATTGCCGAAACGATTGAAAAGAACAGCACGCACGCAATCAGCGGGCCGCGGCGTCCGTAGCGGTCGGCCAGCGCGCCCAGCACCAGCGCGCCCAACGGACGCGTGATCAGCGTGACGGTGATGGACCAGACGATGGCGGCTTTGCTGACACCGAAGCGTGCGGCCAGCACATCGAGAAGAAAAATGAGGATGAAAAAGAAATAGGCATCGAGAATCCATCCCAGGATTCCCGATGCCACGGCGAACTGCCATCGCGGCGCGCGCGGAGATTTCGCGAGTTTCTCTTTCAGAAGATCCTCCGCTACAACCGCTGCTGCGTCAGTCCGCCGTCAACCACGATCAGCGCGCCGGTTGCGTACGGCAGTTCGCCGCGCGCCAGCACGCTCACCGCGCTGGCCACGTCGGCCGCAGTGCCCCAGCGCTTCTCAAGCGTCAACCCAGACTGAACCAGCGCATCGTACTTGCCGCGCACGCCCTCGGTCATCTCGCTCTCGATAATTCCCGGCCGCACCTCGTAGACGCCGATGCCAAACTCCGCCAGTCGCGCCGCCCACAACCGCGTCGCCATGGCAACGCCCGCTTTCGAAAGGCAATACTCACCGCGATTCACGCTGGTCACCGTAGCCGAAATCGAGCCAATGTTGATAACAGCGCGATGCGCCGCGCCCAAGCTCTCGCGCTGCCGGATCATCCACGCAGCCACGGCCTGCGTCAGGAAATACGGCCCTTTGAGATTGGTCGCCATCACCTCGTCGAAGTGTTCCTCGCGCGCTTCCAGAATGTCGGCACGCACGCTCGGCGCCATGCCCGCGTTGTTCACCAGCACGTCGAGCCGGCCGAAGCGCTCTTCAACCGCCAGCAGCAACCGCGCGCGAGCGCAGCCGTCAGCCACGTCGGCCTGCACGTAGAGAGCATCGACGCCACGCTCACGAATCCGATCAAGCGCGGCTTGCGTCTCTTCGGCCGTTCGCCGACCCGCGATCGCGAGGTCGAAGCCATCCTGCGCCAGGCGAAGCGCGATACCGAAGCCGATGCCGCGCGCGCCGCCCGTCACCAACGCAACTTTGTTCCCCATCTTCGTCCCCTTCTAGCTCGCGTGCTCGGTCTGGAAGAACGTGTAGTAACTTCCCTCGGCCAATCGCGTAGCCAGCAGCATCGTCTCCAGCAGATGATAGTCGCCCCACATGCTCGACTCGCCGCAGGGAATCTTGCGGCCCGGAGGGATCGCGTCCCAGCCGTTGGGCCGGTGATAGACGCTGTGCAACAGGATTCCTTCGTGATGCGGATCGGTCGAGAGATACGGCTCCTCGAGCAACCGCCGCAACACGGTCAATCCAGCCTGCGTGTAGGTGTTTCCGTCGTTGCCGAGCGCGTGCCCCAAGCGGAGGAGCCCCTGCGCGGCAATCGCGCTCGCCGAGGAATCCACCGGCTCGTAGTCGTTGAAGGGATCTGCAGGCTGCGCTTGCCAGTCGCCGAGACGCGGCAAACCCGGTGCGCCCGTGTCCCAGTAGCAGATGCCGTCCCGCGCGCTCGCCTGGTGCATGTAGAAATCGCACGTGGCGCGGGCCGCTCGCTCCAGCATCGCGCACGCGTCACCCTTTTCCGGGACGCCGTCGACGCCAAATTCCCCGGCCGCGAGCGACTGCACGAATTCGAGCTGCTCAGCAAAACCCAGCATGGCCCATGCCAAACCGCGCGTCCATGTGGTAAACGGCGAATAGCCTTGCTGCGACGATGGGCAGCGAAACGCACCGCTCGCAGGATTGAAGATCGCCTCATGCGCCGTGCGGCCGCGCAGCTCTGGCACGTCGTACTGGTCGCGTCCCTCGCCGTAGTAAATGTTGTGCTGCGCCGTGGTCTCGGCATGCGCCAGCAGCCGGGCCAGCAGATTCACGCGCTTGTCCTGCTCACCCAACAGCGCGTGCCCCAACTGATGCGCGATGCCGCACACACGCAACGTACGCATGGTATCGATAAACAGCGAGTGGCTGCCATTGAAGGAGTGGATGTAGCCGAGACCGTTGGGAAGGCCGGTCCAACGCGCCGCCTGCACCGCGCCGCTCACCTTGAGCGCGAGTTCGTAAAAGCGCAGCTCCCATTCGTTGCTTGCAATGCGCCCGGCAAGCATGAGCCGCCGCAGATTGCCGTAAGTGGAAATGTTATTGAAGCCGTGGTCGTGCACGCCCGTGTGGGTCAGGTGCTCCGCCATATCGGCCAAGACATGCCGCCGCGCCAGCACTAGCAGTTCTTCATCGCCACCCAGCTCAAAGCACAGCAGCGCATTGCCGTACTGAAATCCTTGCGTCCATTGCGTCCAACTGCGAGCCGTGTAGCGGCCTCCCGCCGTGAAGACCGGTGCGCAATCGGGAACACTCCAGCGGAGATCGAGCCGCAGTGTCTTCTCCGAGGCCAGCTCGACGGCGCGACGGATTGCCTGCAACAGCTCCTGCGGCGTGATGGTTTCGTTCACTTCCACGTGCACACTCGCTTCCTATACGTACTGCTCGAACCGCTCGATCACTTGCGCCAGCACCGTGTCTGGATCGCTGTCCCAGAGCACGCGATTGAAGATCTCCACTTCGATCGGTCCATGGTAACCCGCCTGCTCCACCAGCCGCCGCAGCCTGCGATTGTCGATCACGCCATCGCCCATCAGCCCGCGGCCCAGGAGCACGTCGGGCAGAGGAACCAGCCAATCGGAAACATGAAAGCCAAAAATTCTCCCCGCAGCCTGCGCGATCAGTTCTTCAACGCGCGGGTCCCACCAGATATGAAACGTGTCGAGAATGACGCCGACCTCGCGCGCATCGTAGGCCTGCGCTAATTCGAGCGCCTGATCAATCGTCACAAGCACCGAGCGGTCTGCGGCGAACATCGGATGCAGCGGCTCGAGACCGATGCGCACGCCGCGCTCGCGCGCGTAGGGCACGAGTTCGGCAACGCCGTCGGCCACCATCTGGCGCGCATCGTCCAGCGGGACGCCTGCGCAACCGCCAACCACCATGACGAGGGAATCTGCGTGCAACGCGGCAGCTTCGTCCGCGGCACGAAAATTATCTTCAATGTTTTTTCTGCGCTCCGCTTCGGTCGCCGCGGGAAACATGCCGCCGCGGCAAACGCTGGAGACGTGCAAGCCGGCGTGGCTCACGGCGCGAACACACGCAGTGAGGCCAGCCTCGTCGATCTTGTGCCGCCAAAGCGCGATCGATTGCACGCCATGGCGCACGCAGCCCTCCACCGCCTCGGCCACGCTCCAGTGGGCCGTCGTGATCTGATTCAGCGAGAGCCTTGCCTTATCTGCCATGCGAGCTTGCCCGTCTTTGTGCGACTGTTTTACGCCGGCGTGCTAGCGCCGGGCAAAATTTCGGGAACATCGATCCAGCGCTGCTCGCGCCACGAAGTCATGGCCAATTCGGCCAATTGCACGCCGCGCGCGCCGTCGAGAAAATCATGCGGAAAGGGCGCGTCCTCCGCAACGTGGCGCAAAAACATCTCCCATTGCACCTTGAACGCATTGTCGAATTCGGCGTTGTCGGGAACCGGAGCCCACAAACTGCGAAACTCAATAGGATTGGGCAAATCGGGATTCCATACCGGTCGCGGCGTGTTGGCGCGACTCTGGATTTTGCACTCGCGCAGTCCTGCTACGGCGCTCCCCGCGGTGCCGTCCACTTGCAAGCTCAGGAGTTCGTCGCGATACACGCGCGTGGCCCATGACGAGTTGATTTGTGCCAAGATCCCGCCCTCAAGCTCGAATATTCCGTACGCAGCGTCATCGGCGGTGCATGAATAGCGGACGCCCGACTCATCAACCCGCTCGGGAATGTGCGTCGCGCCCGTGCAGGAAACCGCCTGCACCGTGCCAAACGTGTGGTCGAGCACGTAGCGCCAGTGGCAGAACATGTCGAGAATGATGCCGCCATCCTCTTCCTTTTTGTAATTCCATGAAGGCCGCTGCGACGGCTGATCATCGCCTTCAAAGACCCAGTAACCGAAATCGCCGCGCACCGAAAGGATGCGGCCAAAGAAGCCCGCATCGATGAGCTGGCGCAGTTTGCGCATGCCTGGCAGAAACAGTTTGTCCTGAACCACGCCGTGCTTTACGCCGGCCTTCTCTGCGGCTCGCGCCATCGCCAGCGCGCCTTTGAGCGTAGTTGCGAGCGGCTTCTCGCAATAGACTTGCTTCCCTGCCGCAATCGCCTGCAGCACATTCTGCTCGCGCTGGCCCGTCGCGCCGGAGTCGAAGTAGATCGTGTCCTCAGGGTTATCGAGAGCGCGCTTCAAATCGGTCGTCCATCGCGCCACACCGTGCGCGCCGGCAATTGCCTTCAGCTTCTCTTCGTTGCGGCCTACCAGGATCGGATCCGGCATGAGTGCACTGCCGTCGCCGAGCGCGACTCCGCCTTGCTTGCGAATCGCCAGGATGGACCGGATCAGGTGCTGATTGAGCCCCATGCGCCCGGTCACGCCGTTCATGATGATTCCCACTCTGCGCTCGCGCATCTTTGCTCCCTGCATTTTCCTGGCGTTTCGACGGAATGCTATCACACCGCTCGTGACTGCACGAATGGCCCGGCAAGGCCGCATGCCGGCTCGTGCAACTCGCTAAACCGAATGCACCCAGAGCACCGGCTGGCGAATGGGAAAGTTGCGGATGATTTCCGCGGTTTTAGGATCGGGCGGCAGCGTGCGCCACAACGCGATGTATTTCGGCTCGCGGTAGGCGAGGCCCGCAAAGAGCAAACTCGGCTGGCGATTGGGCAGGTCGTCGAAGTACTCCACGTCGTGCGCGTAGGGCCACTTGCTCTTGTCCTGGATGAACGGAAACATGAATTCGACGGCCTTCTGATAGCGGTTGCCATTGGGCAGCGCAAATTGCCACAGATCGTTCGTCGCGCCACTCGGCTCCGCGCCGCTTGCCGACGCGATCAAGCACACCATCGCCAGCATGTCGAGATCGAAGAGCGAGTAGCTGTAGGGCTTGGTGCGCGCCAGTTCCAGCGGAAAACTGCCGTCGGCGGCCAACTGATCGGGCAAAAGATGGTCGCGGAAGCGTCCGCGGCAAAGCTTCATCACATTTTCATCGCCGGTGAAGGCGGCGAATGCCGCCACCTGCACCGCCCAGCAGGTGCCGTGGTTGTTCTTCGCGGCCTCTTCTTCCTGGCCGTTCTTTGAGGTAACCATCCACAACATATATTGCGTGAACCAATCGCGCACTCCAGCGGATTCGGCTGGCGTCATCACTTTGGCGCCCTCCAGATGGCGTGCCGCGCGCGTGACTTCAACCAGATGCAATGTGTCGATGATTCCCGTGCCGCGGCCCGGCGAGACGCCCCAGATTGCCTGCGCATAGTCGAGCGACGGATTCATGCGCGTAGCGGGATCGAGGAACCACGCACGCAGATGCACCGCCGCGTGCTCGGCGTAGCGCTTCTCCTGCGTGATAAGCCACGCCGCCGTGAGCGCCGGCACGATCAGGCTCAGCCGGATCAGCGCCTCGCGATGGTCGTTGAAGTTCTGCGGATTCGAATAACCGTCGCGGCGGATATAAGGCCCGCTGGGATTCTTCGGGTCCGGCCACCAGTAATCGCCTTCCGAAAAATAATCGTGCTTGCCGCCTTTGCTGCGCGGTGAAGACGCAGCCGTCACGGTGATCGGCGGCTGGGAAAGGTATTCATTGGCGGCGCGCAAAATCCGTTCGACGATCGACTTGCTCGATTTCGGCGAGCGTGATCAAGGGCCCGTTCGCGGAAGTCTGGAGAGCAGGCGCGGCAAATGCGGAAGCGCGGACGGAAGCGATGGCGGCAGTGGCAGAGAGGCAAAAATCCCGGCGGTTCATGTCCTCCACATTCGCGCATGTGGCGCAATGTTGTCCAGCGTTATGGCAACGGCGGCAACCCCGCCGGCCGATTGTGGTGATAGGTTGGCCAGCCGAGATACCGGCACAGCGCCTCGGCCACGGCGGCTGCGGTATGGCTGCGGTTCATGGCGGCGTGGTGCTCAAAGCCGTTCTGGCAAATCACATGCATCAGCGCGGGCAGCCCGGCCACTTTCACCACCGCGCGCGTGCCGAAGGTCTTCAGCGGATCGTCGGTAAATTCGCCCTCGCCCACGTAGGCCGTAATTTTCCCGGCGAGATCGTCGGTGCTGACGCGCCCAAAGGTCACGGGACCGGCAAGCGTGCGGCCCTCCAGCGCGCCGAAGGTGTTTTCTTCGCCAAGCGTCGTGCCGAGGATGGGCGCAGTGGCAATGCGAATGTCGGGCAGAGAAATCCTTCGCCCAGTTGCCGCAGTGGAAAAAGACGCATTTCTCGGGATCGCCGCCGTAATTGTTGTTCCAATCAACCAGCGCGCTGGGCGATCCGCCGGCAAGTTGCAGCGCATACATGCCCACCACGCCGGCAATGTCCACCTCGCAGGCCGAGGGCAACATCTGCTCGCTCATCATCGACATAATGGTGCACACGTTTACGCCGAAGTTCTTCTGCAGCGAACTCCAGCACTGGATGGCGGTCGCCGTGATCGAAAGCGACTGCATCCAGTCGTCCACCACAAGCGCGAATTTGGCCATGCGCACAATGGCCTCGTCGGGAGCCTTCGTCGAATCGGCATACGACCGAATCTGCTCGACGCGCTGCCGCACGCGATTGTCGTCGCTGGAGATTTTGGCCGCATTGCCGAAAACTTCAGAAAGATCGATGGTGTTCACCGTAATGCCATTGGCTTCGAGCAGCTTCTCGCTGAAGCGCGTGGTGTTGAAGGCGTTGGGCCTGCGCGCCAACCGCGCCGATGCGCACGCGACTCAAGCCGCGCACCACCTTGCAGGTCTGGGTAAATTGCACCAGGTCCTCGCGGAAGCGCGGATCGAAAATCGCGACCGTATGATCACGCGTGAGCGAATATGGAATGCGGTACTGGCGCAGGTTGTTGCATACTGAGATCTTCCCGCAGAAAGCGTCGCGCCGCCGGTCGAGGCCGAACTGATCGAGATCGTCCGGGCAAGCCTGCACCAGAACCGGCACGTGCGTCTCGGCCAGCCGGATGGAGTCGGCGACTCCTTTTTCGTCGCCAAAATTCGGCAGGCAGACCAGAATACCCTCAATGCGATCGCGATTTTTGCGCAACAGGTCGCCGCACTTTTGCGCGTCGGCCCAGGTTTCCACCGCGCCCAGCTTCGATTCTTCCGGCGACAGCCAAACCGGCTCAATCCTAAGCTCGGAAAACAGTTTGGTCAGATCCTTGCGCGCTTCAGAAATCAGCACGTCAGGAAAGAAATCGCGATTGCCGACAATGACTCCGAGACAAGTGGAATTCGTCATGGCGCTCACCTTACCTTTTCAAAATTGCGAAAGTTTCCGGCATTGCTTCTGGTCACCAGTTCGCAGGGAATAATCTGCAGCTCCGGCTGGCCGGTCGAACCTGTCTTTAGAAAACGATCCGCCTCATCCATCGCAAGCCGGGAAATCAACACTGCGGGCTGCAGAGCAGTGGCGCGCAACTCGCCGCGCTCGATGGCGTCGATCGCATCCGGACTGCCGTCGAATCCCGTGATCTGCACATTCGATTTCCCTGCGGATTTCAACGCTGCCGCCGCGCCCAGAGCCATCGTGTCGTTCCCTGCGATGATGCCTGCGATGTTTCCGTGCGCCTGCAACATGGTCTCTGTCTTCTGGAACGCCTCGGCCTGCGACCAGTTCGCGGACTGCGCGGAGACGAGCTTCAGTTCCGGATACTGATCGAGCACGGCGTGAAAGCCTTTGGTGCGAATCTGCGCGTTGGTGTCGGATTCCTTTCCCAACAGTTCTGCATACTCGCCCTTTCCGTTCATGGCACGCGCAAACTCTGCCGCCACTTGACGCGCACCCTGATCATTGTCTGAAATGATCTGCGCCTTCGCAATCCCGGTGGCATCGATTTCGCGATCGATCAGAAACACCGCGATGCCCGCCCTGGTGGCGCGCCGCACCGCGGAGACAGTTGCATCGGCGCCGGCATTATCCAAAATGATGGCCGCGGCGTTGGAGGCGATCGCAGCATCCACCAGGTTGTCCTGGCGGTAGGCATCGTCTTCATGCGCATCTACGCGCACGCGATAGCCAAGCTCCAGTGCGCGCGCTGCCGCGGCGTCCGCTTCGGCCTTGAAATAAGGATTGTCCTGCGAGGGAACAATCACCACAATCAATTTCTTGCGGTGCTCGTCGCGGTGACAGCCTGTGAACGCAAACAGCAGCGCCAATGCGCACGCAAGGCCGCCGTGCGCGCGGCGCATCATGATTGGCCCTCGACTGTGCTTGCAGTCGTCAGATACGGCAGAATCCGGGCCTGCAGCCGCGTCTGCAACTGATCAAGCCCAACCGCCAGCACGATCACCACACCTTTGATCACGATCTGCCAGAATTCTGACACACCCAGCATCACCAGGCCGTCAGCAAGCACGCCAATCACAAAGGCGCCGATGAGCGAACCGGTGACCGAGCCGCGGCCGCCCATTAGCGATGTTCCGCCCAGCACCACGGCCGCAATGGCATTCAGCTCAAAGCTTTCTCCTGTTGCCGGATGCGCGGCTTCAAGTTGCGCCGCGATAATGAGACCGACCAGCGCGGCGCAGAACGCCGAGAAGACATACGTCGCCAGCTTCACCTGCGCCACGCGAATGCCCGCCAGCCGCGCCGCGCGCTCATTGCCGCCAATCGCGTAGACGTGCCTGCCGAACGGAGTCTTGATCGCCACCACCCATGTGATGGCGAAGAGTGCCACCATCATCCAGACCGGCGTGGGCACGTGCAAGCAGAAAACCTTGACCGAAGGCGGGAAATCCCGCGTTGCCGCGGGACGCCGCGCCGCCGAGATTGGGAAAGGTTTTTCCGTTCGAGATTAGGAGCGCCGCGCCGCGTGCGATATAGAGCGTGCCAAGCGTCGCGATAAAAGGAGCCACACCGGCTTTTGCCACCAGCCATCCGTTGAGCACGCCCACTAGCAGGCAAGCGCAAATCGCAAGCAAAATGATGATGGTGACGGGCGGGTAATGCGTTGCGCCTCCAAGAGAAAGCCCCTGCGTGAGAAGATAGCCCGCCACCATGCCGCTGAGTCCCGCAATGGAGCCCACGGAAAGGTCGATGCCTCCGGTCAGAATGACGAACGTCATCCCCACTGCCAGGAGCGCCGTGATGGCCACATGCTTGGTGAGGATGGAGAGATTGTTGGCCGTGAGAAATTCCGGCGCGAGCGCAGAAAACAAAACGAGGAGCAGCAGCAATACCAGAATGGCGCGGGCCCGCAGCAGGAGCAGAACGACGCGAACCGACGCCAATGCAAAGCGATTGCCGCGCGGTCGAACTGGCGTGGCAGAGCTCATGCCGGACCTCCTGCCGACCATGCCGTGGCCGCTTTGGCCGCAGCGGCGACCGAAGGACTGGCAGCAGCAAACAAGCCCTCATCGCTGAGTTGATCGCGCGAGAACTCAGCGGAAATCCGTCCCTGGCAGAGCACGCGCACGCGATTCGCCAGCATTTGCGTCTCTTCGATCTCCGATGACGTGAACACAATGCTCAGTCCTTTCGCCGCCAACTCGCGCAGGATGCCGTAAATCTCGGCCTTTGCGCCCACATCGACGCCGCGCGTCGGCTCATCCATCAACAAAACCGACGGCGAGCACATCAGGCAGCGCGCCAGCAGCACCTTCTGCTGATTGCCGCCCGAAAGCGTGGTCACGGGCAGCTCCAGATCCTTCGCTGCGATATGCAATTCCGCCGCAAGCTTGCGCACGCGCCGGGTCTCTTCGTTGCGCGAAAGAATAAGGCCAGCCTTGGCCGCCATCACGACGTTCTCACGGATAGTAAGCTCCGGAAACAGCCCGTCTCGTTGCCGGTCTTCAGGCATCAGCACGATCCCGGCCTTCAATGCTTCGTGCACGCTGCCGGTGCGAATCTTCCGTCCGCGAACCGCGACAACTCCCGACGCGATCGGCCGCAACCCGGCGAGTGCTTCCACGAGTTCGGTTCGCCCCGCTCCCAGCAGTCCGTAGACTCCGAGAATTTCGCCTTCGCCGACTGAAAAGCTGACATCGTGCACCGGCGCCTGTGCGGCTTCGTCGCCAACCGAACCAGGCAGAGTGAGGCCGTTTACCGTTAGCACTGCGGAAAGAGCCGCCGAGCATGCAGTCGAACGCGTCGTTGGCGCCTTCTTTTCGGCCCGACATCCGCTCCACGATCCACGCGCGCGTCGCATCGGTGCGCGTTGCCTCACCAACCACGCGTCCCGAGCGCAGCACAGTGAATCGGTCGCCGAGATAGAGCAGTTCGTGCAGCCGGTGCGAGATGTAAATGATGGTCACGCCGGCGCGCTTCAAATCCGCAATGACTTCGAAGAGCGACTCCGCTTCCGATGCCGACAACGCGGAAGTCGGCTCATCGAGAATCAGAATCCGCGACCCCTGATCGAGAGCGCGCGCAATCTCCACAACCTGTCTGCAGCCCAGCGACAATCTTCCCGTTTCGGTAGCCACATCCATAGGCTTGCGCAGACGGCCGAGCGCGGCGATAGAGCGCTGATCTTGCGCCGCTTGATCCACGAACAGCGCCGCCCGACAAAGTTCGCGGCCGGCAAAGATATTTTCGCTGATCTTCAGATTGGTAAGCGCCAGCAGCTCTTGATGGACGATCGAAATCCCATGCGCCGCAGCGTCGCGCGGCGTGCGCAGCGCCAGCGGCTGGCCTTCGAGAAGCATCGTGCCCTCATCCGCCTTTTCCGCGCCCGCCAAAATGCGCATCAGTGTGGACTTGCCCGCGCCGTTCTCTCCGATGAGCACATTCACTTGCCCACGGTACGCGCGGAAGGTGACGCAATCTAGCGCGACATTGCCCGGATACCGCTTGGTGACGTTGCGCGCCTCCAGAATGACCTCCGAAGCGGATTGATTCGCTGGACTCATGCGCCGGACCCCACTTTGAGCCGCGCGCGTTCCACAGCGAGCCGCCATGCGCCGCGCAGTCGCTCGCGATCGGCCTGTGATTTCTTTGGCTCGAAGGGCTGCACGCTCTTGGGCAGAGCCGCAAGCTCGTCGAGCGAGCGCCACCACCCAAGAGCGAGCCCACCCAGCAAGGCCGCGCCGCGCGCCGAGAGATCCTCCTGCGTCGAGCGATGCACAGGCCGGCCAAGAACGTCGGCCTGCATCTGCATGAGTGCATCGTTGCGCGTGGCGCCACCGTCGGCGAGCAGAACCGGCAAGGTCACATGCGCAGCATTCTCCATAGCTTCCAGCACGTCGGCAACTTGAAATGCAATCGCGTCGACTGCGGCGCGAGCCAGATGCGCAGCGGTGTGCGAGCGTTCGACATTGGTCACGAGGCCCCGCGCAGCCGAGTCCCAGTAAGGCGCGCCGAGGCCGACCATTGCTGGCACCAGTATCAATCCGGCGGCGTCGGGGACGGTTGCGGCCAGGGCTGCGGCGTCTTCAACAGGATGCGCAAGGCCAAGAAATTCGCCCACCCACTGCACGGCCGCACCGCTCATGGCGATGTTGCCTTCGAGCGCAAAGTGCGCGCCATCTTCACTCGACCACGCGACGGTCCGTGCCAGTTGTTTCGCTTCCGTCACGAACTCCGGCGTCAGCATCATCAGTGAAGAGCCGGTGCCGTAAGTAGCCTTCACCGTTCCCGGCTGGTAGCGGCCATGGCCTAAGAGCGCGGCGTGCGAGTCGCCGATCATCGCAACGATGGGAACGTCCGCGAGTTCGGGAATCGCGGCGCAGGTTGCAAAATCTCCGCTGGAAGCTCGCACCATGGGCAGCGCCGCGCGAGGAATCCCAAAAAGATCGCCCATCGCCGGATCCCAGTCAAGCGTGGCTAGGCTGAGCAGCGCGGTGCGTGAGGCGTTCGTATGGTCGGTCGCGTGCACCTTGCCCGCGGTGAGGTTGTAAAGCAGCCACGCATCCACTGTGCCGAGATGCAGCTCGCCTCGTGCGGCCTGTGCCCGCAATTCCGGATGCTGATCGAAGAGCCACGCCCACTTGGTCGCGCTCAGGAGCGGGTCGAGCGGGAGGCCGGTGATGGATTGAATGGTTGCTGCGTGCGCGCGGAGGCGTTCGCAGACGGGCGCGGAACGCCGGCATTGCCAGGTGATGGCGTTGCCCACAGGCTCGCCCGCGGCAGAACTGTGCGCACCGGCGCGCCGCCACGCGACAGCAGTCTCGCGCTGATTGCTGATGGCAATGCCCGCAATGGCGGCGCGCTCCGCCTGTACATGGCGCACGCAGGCTGCGATGACCTGAACCACCGACTCCCAGAATGCAAGCGGATCCTGCTCCACAAAGCCGGGCTGCGGCTGCAAAATCTCCAGTGGCGTCGAGGCGCGATAGACAATGCGGCCCTCACGATCCACCAAAATCGCTTTGGTGTTGGTCGTGCCCTGGTCGATCGCGAGAATCCATTCGCCGGTCATCTATGCCTCGCGCCGCAACAGATCCAGGGCCGCGCGTTCGATGCCCGTCGCGGTCAGTCCAAAGTGCTCGAGCAGAAATTCGGCTGTGCCTGTAGGCGCAAAAACGTCGGGCACTCCCAGGATGCGCATCGGCGCGGGATGTTCCTGTGCAAGCACTTCTGCCACAGCCCCGCCCAGTCCGCCGGCCGCGAGCGCTTCTTCGGCAGTCACAATGCCGCGCGTGGTGCGGGCTGCATCCAGAATCGCCTCGCGATCCAGCGGCTTCACCGTGCTCATGTTCAGCACGCGTACCGAGATACCACGCGCTTCAAGCGTATTAGCCGCATCCAGAGCGCGGCTCACCATCAGGCCGTTGGCAATCAGCGTGACGTCGGAGCCTTCACGCAGCCGCACCGCCTTGCCCAAATGGAATTCATAGTCGTCGCCATGCACGCGCGGGACGGGCACGCGCGCAATGCGCAGAAACATCGGCCCCTCGTGAATCAGCGAGTAGCGCATCACAGCCGCGGTCTCCACCGGATCGGCGGGAACAATCACGGTGAGGTTCGGCAGCACGCGCATCCAGGCGAGATCTTCAATGGAGTGATGCGTGGGCCCGAGTTGGCCGTAGGCCATTCCGGGCGACATGGCGCAGAGCTTCACGTTCGCCTTGGTGTACGCGAGATCGACTTTGATCTGCTCCATAGCGCGCGCGGTAAGGAAGCACGACGCGCCGCAGACGTAAGGGATCATGCCGCCATTGGTCAGCCCCGCGCCCACGCCCACCATGTTCTGCTCGGCAATGCCTACATTAACAAAGCGGTCAGGAAACTTCTCTTTGAAATTCTTGAGCTTCGCCGAAGAAAGCGAGTCGTTGGCCACGGCGCACACGCGCGGGTCGGCCGCAGCCATCTCTTCCAGAGCGGTCATGTAGGCGTCGCGACAGTCGAAGAGCCGTTGGCCGGTAGTGGAGGATGCATCGTTCACCATGGCCCCTCCACGTCGAGTTCCTTCGCGGCCGTGGCAAGCTGCTCTTTGGTCGGCACGCCATGATGCCATGCGGGTTGATTCTCTGCGAAGGAAACGCCCTTGCCCTTGATCGTGTTCGCGATGAGACACGTGGGCTTGCCCTTTTCCAGAGGCAAATGCGAGAAGCGGTCGAACAGCGCCGCGGTGGAATGGCCGTCGATTTCCTCAACTGCGAATCCAAACGCCTCAAAGCGCGCGGCCAGTGGCTCCATGCGAATCGTATTCTCCGTAAAGTCGCCCTGCTGGATGCGATTGCGATCCACAATCACCGTCAGTTGGTCGAGACCATAGTGCTGCGCGGTCATTGCGGCTTCCCAATTCGAGCCCTCCTGCAATTCGCCGTCGCCGGTAAGGACAAAAACGCGCCAGGACTCCTTTCTCATGCGGGCGGCCAGCGCCGCACCCACCGCAATGGGCAGGCCGTGACCCAGCGGGCCGGTATTGGCCTCCACGCCGGGCACCTTATTGCGGTCGGGATGGCCGTTGAGCATCGAGAGCGAATCCATATAGGTCTTGAGCTGCGCGATCGGGATAAATCCGCGTGCGGCGAGTGTGGAGTAATACGCTGCGGCGCCGTGTCCCTTGGAGAGAATGAAGCGATCGCGCTCCGGCCAGCGAGGCTGCGAGGGATCGATCTGCAAGATGCCGCCGAGGAAGAGCACGGCCAGGATGTCGGCTGCAGACAGGTCGCCGCCGGTGTGACCCAGCTTCGCGTGATGGTTCATGGTCATGGCGCTGAGCCGGATCCAGTTAGCTTTATGCTTCAGCCATGCGGCGCGCTCCGGCCCTGTGGGCGGCATTTCCATTACGATCGTTTCTCCCATCAGTCCCAAGCGAATCGTATTTGCCGCGGCTGCGTCGGTCAACAGCAAACGTTTACGTAATGCGGAGATTATTGCAGCGCATTGCATTAATGCCTTGTCATTACGCCGGTCCGCGTTGCGCTTTCGGCTCTCGAGTCAGGTAACTCAGCCGGGTTTGCCGCGTGCACTTCGTACTTTCCTGAGCCAACCGTCATCACAAGACGAGAGCCGTCGATGAGCCTCGAAAGAACGCCCGCCGCACGGGCCGGCGGAACGCCGTTTACGGTCACCATTCCGGCAGCCGCCGAATCAATCTCGATCGTTGCCGTTGTGTTCGTCGGAATGGTGAAGTTGTACACCGTCTCTGTCGTGCCGCGACGCCATTCACTCTCGATTTCGCCGAGGGCCGAACGATAGTGAGCCCGCGCCCACGAGATGTTTCCCACCACAACGGGGTGCAGAATCAGTCGCTGCGAGTCTTTTTGCGAAAGATCGACGTTGATCCCGCCCAGCCCGCGATAAAACCACTCCTCAGCGCTGCCTAGCATAAAGTGATCCTGCGAGTGGCCGCCGTCCCATGCCTCTGTCAGCGAGGTTGCGCCCTGCGCCAGTATGTAACCGTAACTCGGCGCGTCGGTCCGTTCCAGCATATCGAGCAGAACATCGGAGCGCCCGCCCTGGAGCAGTGCGTCGACCTCATAGTGGAAGCCCACTTCGCCGCACGTAGTGTGATTCTGATGCGCACGAATGTCTTTCACCAATGCGTCGAGCACTGCCGCTCGCTGCTCCTCTGGCACCATGCCCAATGCCAGCGGCATGGCCTGTGCCGTCTGGCTGCCTTTGTCGTAGCGGTGCTGTGCAGCATCGAAGAAGCGCGCATTAAAGATCTCGCGGACCCGCGCCGCTTGCTCCGCGTAAGCCTGGCTGTCCTCGCTCCTGCCCAGCACCGAGGCCGTGTTCTCGAGAGCCTTCAAATCCTGGTAGTAGATTGCAGTTCCAGTCACGCCTGCCGTCGTCAGCTTTGAAAATCCCGCATCGCCCGGACCAATGTCGAACCAGTCGCCAAGGCCGTAATCGACAATGCCGTTGTGCGCGCGCGCGCCAAGATATTTTGCATACGCGCGCATCACGCCATACTGCACGGCTAGCACGGCGCGATCTCCGGTGCGCTCGTAGGCGTACCAGGGCGCAAGCACTGCCGCGCTGCCCCACTCGGGCGAATCGTTGAAGACGCTGTACTTGGGCTCGAAGACCACGTACTGCGGCGCAGTGGTCGGCACCATGCCGGCTTCCGGCCCATCGCTGCGCTGCACATCAGCAATGTTGCGCGCGGTGGTTGCATAGAGGCCCGTAAAATCGAAGTCGTAGAGAAGCGACGGCGCCATCAGGTGCGTCTCTTCAAGCCAGCCCAGTTTTTCGCGATGCGGGCAATCGGTAAAAATACTCTCCGCGTTATTCTCGATGGCGCGCAAAATCAGCAGGTGAATGCGATCGAGCATCTCGTCGGACGATATGAATGTGCCCACCTGTTGTGACGAGCTGTGCACCGCTTCGCCGCGCAGGCTCACCACGCGCGCGCCTCCTTCCGGCGCACTCTCTACCTGAACGTAGCGGAAGCCGTAATAGCTGAATCGCGGATGCCAGACCTCTGCGCCCTTCCCGGAGTCCGCACCGCGCAGCGTGTAAGAAAACCATTGCGGATGCCCCGAACTGCGTTGCGACACTAAGCCGTCCTTATCGAGCAGTTCTCCCGGAATCAGTTTCACCGTGCTCCCGGCTTTTCCCGTCACGGCAATCTCCGGCCAGCCCGCAAAGTTCTGGCCCAGGTCGTAGACCGTCACTCCTGGCTTCGGATGGGTCACCTTCACGGGCGCGTAAGTGTGCATCACGCGAATGGGAGGCGCAATCTCCGATATCAGCGCGCCGCCGGGACCATCGACCACGGAAACCGCACGCCACTGGCTGTCGTCAAAACCCGCTCGATCCCATCCCTGCGGCTCCAGCCGCGCGTCAAAATCCTCGCCGCCGTACGTGGACGAAAAAGTAATCGGGCCCGGCGCGGTCCTCCACGAACCATCGCTCAAAATATCCGCCGCACTTCCGTCAGTGAATTCAATGTGAAGCTGCACCGTACATTTCAGCTCACCGAAACTGCCCACAAACTTCGTGTAGCGGTCGGGTGTTTTCAGCACGCGATACATCCCGTTGCCCAGCATCACACCCACCGCATTCTGTCCCGCGCGCACAAGAGCCGTCACGTCGTAGGCGTCGTAATACACCGTCTTGCGGTAGTCGCTCCATCCCGGCGTCAGCTCGTCGCTGCCCACTTTACGGCCATTGATCCGCAATTCATCCTGCCCAAGTCCCGAGGCGTAGAGCAAGGCGCGCGCCACAGGTCGCGTCAACGCGAAGGACTTGCGGAAAAGCGGCAGCGGTTCGCCGTCGACAGCGTCCGCAGGATGCGCGGCAATCCATGCCGCGCGCCACACCGGCGCTTCAGTCCAATGTCCCGCGTCGCTCCAACCGCTGGCGTGATGCTGCTCGTCCCAAACCTCCACGCGCCAGGCGTAGGCGCCGCCCGCTTCAAGTGCAGGTCCGGAATAGGCAATCCCAAAAGTAGCCGCGCTGGAAACGACGCCGCTATCCCAAAGAACCGCGAGTGGCGATCGAGTGCCACGAGAGTCCTCATTAACTTGAATGCGATATGCAGACTGGCTTATGGAGTGCATTGCTGGTGACGATGCAGCCAGTTGCCAGGAAAATTCCGGGTGCGCGCCCGCGACCGCTAGCGGTTCGCTCCTGTCATCGCAGCGCAGATCTGTCGGGCGCATCAGATGCGATCCGGGAGTGGATGCGGCATTGGCCAGCGCAGCCGCAAACCACAAAACAGCCACGCCGAAGATGAATCCTCGTCCGCCAGCCGGAGCACGCTTCAGAAATTTTGTGTCAAACGTCATCAGCCCCGTGATACAGCACGCGGGTGCAAGAACGCAATCCTCAAACCCGCACCGCATCTGCTAGCTTGGAGGTCATGAACCGCGAAGTGCGCAGCCACCGAAAGCAATTTGCCTTCGCCGCAGCCGTGTTCGCCGCACTGGCCTGCCCGGCGCATGCGCAGCAAACGCCCGCCAATGTGCAGCGGCAACTGACGCGCGTCAACGCAGCTTCGCGCACGGGACCTTTCCGCGCCGATTGGAATTCGCTTGGCGGCTATCGCGTTCCCGAGTGGTTTCGCGATGCCAAGTTCGGCATTTTCATCCATTGGGGCGTGTACTCCGTTCCGGCATTCGGAAACGAATGGTACTCGCGCAACATGTATGTCGAGGGCAATGCCGCATTCAAACACCACGTCGCGACCTACGGCCCGCAGTCCAAATTTGGCTATAAGGACTTCATCCCCATGTTCCGCGCGGAGCACTTCGACGCCAATGCATGGCTCGATCTCTTCGCGCAAGCCGGCGCGCGCTACGTGGTACCGGTAGCCGAACATTGCGACGGCTTCGCCATGTACGACTCGAGCCTTACCGATTGGGACGCCGCAAAGATGGGGCCGAAACGCGACGTCGTCGGCGAACTGGAAGCGGCAACGCGCCGCCACGGCCTGCACTTTGGTGTCTCCTCGCATCGCGCCGAGCACTGGTGGTGGTACGACGGCGGCATGAAATTCGATTCCGATGTGCGCGACCCGCGCTACGCCGGCCTTTACGGTCCTGCTCAGCCCATGGCACTGCCCGGAGAGGACGACTCGAAGGAGCCGGACCCCGATCATCTCGAGCGCTGGCTCCCACCGAACAAAGCCTTCCTCGATGACTGGCTGGCGCGCAGTTCAGAACTCGTTACTAAATACCATCCCGACTTTCTTTACTTCGATTGGTGGATCGGCCAGCCCGCGTTTCGGCCCTACCTCCAGCATTTCGCTGCCTATTATTACGACGAAGCAGCAAGCCGCCGCCAGGGCGTGGTGCTTACATACAAGGGGTACGATTTCCCTGAGAATGCCGCCACTCTCGACATCGAGCGCGGCAAACTCGATACGCTTCGCCTGTTGCCGTGGCAGACTGACACCTCGGTCAGCATTCGCTCCTGGGGCTACGCCAACAACGACGAATACCGCAGCGCCGAGTCGCTCATTGACGAGTTGGTCAACGTGGTCAGCAAGAATGGCAACCTGCTGCTCAACGTAGGACCAAAATCTGACGGCACCATTCCCGAACAGGCGCGCGCCATATTGCTCGAGATGGGCGCGTGGCTCAAGACCAACGGCGAGGCCATCTACGGTTCGCGCCCGTGGCTCGTCTACGGTGAAGGCCCCACAAAAGTCACCGGCTCGGCAAATAACTCCGATCAGCAAGAGTTCACGGCCGAGGATATTCGCTTCACCACGCACAACGGCGCGCTCTACGCCGTCGCGCTGGGCTGGCCAGTTGATGGCGAGCTGCGCATTCGCTCGCTGGCGCGCGGCTTGCCCTATCTCAAGGGTCCCGTTTGCGGAGTCAAAATGCTGGGCTCCGATACGCCGCTCTCTTGGCGTCAAGAGGCTGACGGACTGTACGTCCAACTCCCCCCCCAGCGCCCGAACGAGCCCGCATGGACGTTCCGAATCATGGAACCAGAGGGTGCTGCGCACGGCTGTGGAAACTAGCTTCCTATGATGACCGCGCGCCGCAGGCGCCGCATGTGCATTCCTCTGCTGGGGAGTAGCACCGTTTACGCCTTGAGGACTTCCAACTTTCAGGCTCGTGCCCGAAGCGTGGCGCAGGCCTGCAGGGCCGTCTCGCGGATCTCCGCATTTGCCCGTCGATCTCCCGTGGAATTTGTTGATTCCAGAGAATCCACGAGCAGAATTACGGCGGATTTACGGCATTCAAAAGGTCGCATTTTCCGCCAGAGCGCCGCACCTTGTTCCGGCACACAACCCTCCCTCTAAAAATCAGCATTCCGGAAATTAGAAAATAATCGTATACTCTCGAAAATAAAGCGCCGCCGCCTCCATGCCCACCCTTACCGCCAATCCGCTCCAAAACCCCGCCGCCTCCGCGACTCCTTATCCGGAGCAGGTCGTTCTTCTGGCCGACGACTTGACCGGCGCCTGCGATGCGGCCGCAGCATTTCTTCGCGCGGGTCGCGCGGTGCGCGTTTGGCTTGGCGCCGCGGCGTCGTTCCCCGCCGCAGAACCGGTGCAGGCCTTCAATACAGATTCCCGCTCGCTCTCGCCCGCCAAGGCGTCGCGCATCGTAGCGCGCACTGCTGCAGCTCTGGCCTCCAGTCCCCAGGCACTTTTGTTCAAGAAGATTGACTCCGCGGCCCGTGGCCCTTTTGCCGCTGAAATTCTGGCCGCGCATCGCGCCTTCGAATCGCGCGCCGTCCTGCTTGCTCCCGCATTTCCCGCCGCGGGCCGCACGGTGCGCAAGGGTATCCTGGAAATTCAAGACGCCACTGGCCAGCGCACACTGGTTGACGTCACGAGCCTCTTTCCGCCAAGCGGCAGGAGCCTCATCTGTCTCGTCTCCCGTCCTGAAAAACTTGCCGCAGCCCTCCATACTGGTAAGCCCGTGCTTTTGTGCGACAGTTCCACGCAGTCGGATCTAGAGGCCCTGGTTCGCGCCGCGGAAAAGTTTCCCGGCCTTCTGTTTGCGGGATCTGCCGGCCTAGCCCAGGCTCTCGCCAGCCGCGACGCCCGGCGTATCCGCCGTGTGTCCCTGCCCTTCGCCGCGCGCACATTAATCATTGCCGGATCCGATCATCCCGTGACGAAACTCCAGCTTGAAATCCTTGATCGAGTTCGACTCTCGCGCCGTTCAAGTGCTGCGGACCCGTTACAACAGCCGCGATCGCGCGCGCATTCTTGAAGCATTTCGCACCTTCGCGCCGCGGGCCTTGATTCTCACCGGCGGCGATACCGCCTTGCTCGCGGCCAAGACTCTCGGCGCCCACTCTTTTATCCTCCAGGGAGAGCTTGCGTCCGGAATTCCCTGGGGCGTTGTGCAGGGCGGCACGGCGGAAGGGTGCATCGTGATCACGAAATCCGGCGGTTTTGGCGCGCCCACGATCTTCAACGAAATCCTCAACGCGCTGCGAGGTTCGGCATGAGCAGGCTCGCGCGCGTAGCTATCAGCATCGGAGACCCTGCCGGCGTCGGCGCAGAAATTGCCCTCAAGGCTCTCCGCGATGACTCTGTCGCGGCGCTCGCGCAGTGGATTCTGATTGCCGACTCAGCTGCGCTCCACGCTGCGGGCCGCCTCTCTGGCATTGACCCTGCCACGCTGCACTGCACTTTTGTTGACACCGGCACTTTATCCGCCGATCACACCATTGCCTTCGGCCAACTTCGTGCGGAATACGGCCTCGCGGCCATTGCCTATGTGCGTCGCGCCGTAGAACTCTGTATGAGCGGCGAGGCCGACGCCATGGTTACGGCGCCGCTGAACAAAGAAGCGGTCACACTCTCCGGCCGCGCATTCACCGGACACACCGAATACATTGCCGAGTTGACCGGCGCGCCGGAGCCGCGCATGTTGCTCTACTCTGAAAAGCTAGCAACCGTCCACGTCAGCACGCACATTCCCCTCGAACAGGCCTGCAAACTCGATCGCGCGCGCATCGTTGAGACCATCCAATTAGGTCATGACGCGCTCCTGTGGATGCGCCGCCGCGCTCCGCGCATTGCGGTCTGCGGCCTCAATCCCCACGCCGGTGAGCATGGGCTCTTCGGCGCACAGGACGCCGCCATCATTGCCCCCGCCATCGAGGAGGCGCGCGCGCTGGGCATCGACTGCTCCGGCCCGCACTCGCCCGACACCATCTTTGTCCGCGCCCTGCGCGGCGAATTCGATCTCATCGTCGCCATGTATCACGACCAGGGCCATATTCCCATGAAACTCATCGACTTCACCGGCGGCGTGAATGTTTCGCTCGGCCTGCCCATCATCCGCACCTCCGTCGATCACGGCACTGCGTTCGATATCGCCGGCACCAACCAGGCCGATGCCACCAATATGAAGGCGGCCATGCGCCTCGCCGTCCGCATGGCTGAAGGCAAACTCGCTCTCGCCGGCGCAGCAGCCGAATCCGCAAGTTTTGGGGGCGTGCGCTGATATGCATCTCACCGACACTCTCATCATTGTCGCCTACATGATCACGCTTGTCGGCATTGGTATTCGTGTCGCGGGCCGCCAGAAAACCACCGACTCCTATTTCATTGCCGGGCGCACCGTTCCCGGATGGGCCGCGGGGCTTTCGTTGCTGGCCACCATCATCACTAGCCTCACCTTCATCGCCTTCCCCGGCGCGGCCTACGCGGGCGATTGGAATTTGCTCGTGCCCGGCATTCTCTTTGTCTTCGTGATCCTCTCCATCGGCCCCATCATTGTGCCTTTTTTCCGCCACGCAGTCTCGATGTCGGTCTACGAATACTTCGGCAAACGTTTTGGCTCCGCGGTGCGCATGTATTCTTCCTTCGCTTTCGCCGCGGGCCATTTTGCCAAGATGGGCTTTGTCTTTTACCTGCTCGCGCTCGCCGTTGCGGGATTTACCAGTTGGTCCATTGCGCTTCTCATCATCGGCCTTGGCGTCATCACGATTTTTTATACGTTCATCGGCGGCCTGTGCGCCGTCATCTGGACCGATGTGGTGCAGGGCTTTCTGCTCTGGACCGGAATCGTCATCACTCTCGTCCTCTTGCTGCTATCGCCGCACGCGCGGCCTGCCGCCATGTTTCACCTCATTGCTGCCAACCACAAAACCAGCCTGGGCAGCTTCGACTTCGACCTCGCGCGCCCCACCTTTTGGACCATGGCGCTCTACGGCTTCTTCTACTACCTGCAGAAATACACGGCCGATCAAACCGTCGTGCAGCGTTACCTTGCCGCACATTCCGACCGCTCCGCTCTGCGCGGCATCGCCATGGGCGCATCGCTCTGCCTTCCGGTGTGGACCGCCTTCATGCTCATCGGCTCCCTGCTCTGGGCCTTCTACCGTCTCTCGGGCCAATCGCTTCCCGCCGCTATCACACGCGCCGATCAGGTTTTCCCCTACTACATGGTCACGCAGATGCCGGTCGGCGTCGCGGGGCTCTTTCTCGCCGCGCTCTTCGGCGCAGCCATGTCCATGCTCGCGTCCGATCTCAACTGCCTGGGTCTTATCCTGGTAGAAGATTTCTACTCGCAATTCTTCCCGCGCAACAGCGACGCGCAGCGCTTGCGCTTCGGCAAAATCGCCGTGGTCCTCTGCGGCTTTCTCGCCATCGCGGTTGCCCTCCGCCTCAGTTCCACGCACGGCTCCGCGCTGGCGCTTTACTATGCCGCCACCGCCATCGTCGCCGGCGGCCTGGCCGGTCTCTTTTTGCTCGCGTTCCTTTCGCCACGAGCGGGCCGCTTCGGCGCTGTCGCCGGCATCGTGGTGAACCTGCTCTTCACCGCCTACGCCACACTCACTCTCGACGGCGGCAAGATGCTCAACCTGCATCGCTACAACTACCCGTGGAGCGAATACACCATTGGCGTCTTCGGCAATCTTTTGCTCCTTGCCACCGGGTTGCTTTGCGCGGCTCTTGTCCCGGCGCCCGAAAACCTTTCCTCCACCCAAACACTCTGGAGCTGGCTTGCCGCTCGCAAGCATTCCAGCCCTCAATCCGTTCCATTGGGAGAAACTCCATGAATCGTTTCCAGCAAGCTGTTCAGGCCAACGGCGGCAAAACTCTTTTGGGCGCGGCCGTTTATTTTTACGATCCCATCTTTCTTGAGATCTGCGCGCATCTCGGCTACCAGGTGATCTGGATCGAGATGGAACACGGCCACATCACCTTTGCTGAGGCCGCCGACCTTTGCCGCATGGCCGCCGGCACCGGCATGTTGACCATGATCCGCATTCCCGATGTGCGCCGCGAGAACGTGCTCAAAGGCGCGGAATGCGGGCCCGATATTCTCGACGTTCCCATGATTGAAACGCCTGAGCAGATGCAGGAACTGCGCGAATATGCGCGCTTCGCTCCCGCCGGCAGCCGCGGATTCTTCTCCGTCTCACGCGCTGTCAACTACAGCATCCCCAGCCCCGTCGTCACCCAGCAGCAAAGCCTCAATAAAGAACTTTGCCTTATGGCGCAGATCGAGAGCAGCACGGCGCTGGATCGCGTTGACGAGTTGGCCGCGGTACCCGATGTTGATCTCTTCATTGGCCCCGCCGATCTTGCCGCCAGCCTGGGTCTACCCTCGCAAACATCGCACCCCGTCGTGCAGGCAGCCGCGGCAAAGATCGTCAAAGCCGCCCGCAACCACAACAAATGCGTCGCCACAGCCTGTGCCCCCGACGAATTCGCCTTCTGGCTCGGTCTCGGCATCGATCTCTTGTTCTGCACCAACGATATCTCTTGCCTCAAGCAGGCAGCCGGAGATTGGCTGAACGACGCGCGCGGAATTCTCGAGCGCCTGAACGGCCACGAAGCCACAGCAGGCGCTGTACGCCGCGTCTAGCGCAAGCGGTCACTGTGTTTCTCAGGATTGATCGATGAAACTTCTTCTCTCATCTGCGCTTGCGCTTACGCTTCTCCCGGCCGCCGCGCTCGCCCAGCCATCCTCGTCGGGCCGGCCCTTTGCCGTCCTTCACCCCGACGACTATCACCATTACGTAACTCAGTTCGAGGCCGACGAGCGGGAAGCCACCGGCCAGCAACCCGCCGACGAGTGGCCGTGGATCGCCGACAACATCCCGTTCTTCAATTCCTCAAATAAACAATTCGAGGAGATGTATTACTTCCGCTGGTACTCATTCCAGAAGCACGTTGAGCAAACGGCGAATTACGGCTACCTCATCACCGAGTGGCTGCACCGCCCCGACCTTCCCAACAACGGCGTACTGCCCGACGCCGCGCCCTTTCATCTCGGTGAAGCGCGCTGGCTGCGCAACCGCACAATCGCAGAAGATTATGCGCGGTTCTGGGGCAGTCCCGAGGCAAAACCCCGCAACTATAGCTTTCCATTTGCGTGGAGCGTTCAATTGGTAACAGAGGCCACCGGCAACGCGAAACTCGGCGCGGATCTGCTCCCCAATCTCATCGCGAATTACAAAACGTGGGACGACCATCTCGATCCCGCCGTTGGCTTATACTGGCAGATCGATACCCGCGACGCCATGGAGAAATCCATCGGTGGCGACGGCTATCGCACGCCGCTGAACAGTTACATGCTCGCCGATGCGCGCGCCATTGCGGATTTCGCGCGCATGGCGCAACAATCAGCAATCTCCGCCGAATACGATGGCAAGGCCGGCACGCTCGAGCATCTGATCGAAACCAAGCTCTGGAACCCTAAGGATCAGTTCTACGAAGATCTGTCACCCGCGGCCGATTCCGGCATTCGCAAGGAGAAGCGATTCAAGGATCCAGGCACGCAACTGCAGTTCGCCGGCGTGCGCGAACTCATCGGCTACATTCCCTGGCAGTTCTACGCACCCTCTCCGAACCACGACCTCGCGTGGCAGCAACTCTTCGATCCCGAAGGATTCGCCGGCAAGTACGGACCCACTACCGCCGAGCGGCGCAGCCCGCGCTTCCGCTTTGCCTCAGACGACCAATGCACGTGGAACGGCCCGTCGTGGCCCTACGCCACCACGCAAACGCTGCTGGCATTGGCCAACTTGCTCAACGGCCCCGCGCAGCCCTATATCGGAAAGCAGCAGTACTACCAACTATTTGCAAACTATGTTTTGTCGCAGCACATCAAGCTGCCCAGCGGCCGCGTTATCGATTGGATCGACGAAGATCTCGACGCCGACACCAATGAGTGGATCGCGAAAGACATGCTCATTGCCAAACACAAGCAGGTGGGCCGCGGAAACTATTACAATCATTCCGGATTCGCCGATCCACTCATCACGGGACTCATCGGCCTGCGTCCACGCGCGGATTCGAAGATCGACATTCATCCGCTCTTGCCCGCCGGCACATGGACATATTTTGCCGTGGACGGTCTTCCCTATCACGGCCATCTGATAGCGATTGTGTACGACGAAACCGGCAAGCAATACCGGCTAGGCCGCGGCCTCATGCTGTTTGTTGACGGGAAGAAAATCTCCAGCCGCGCGACGCTCGGACCGCTGTATGCCGAGTTGCCGTACTGAAACCGTCGCACTCGCAATCTTTGCTCACCCAGAGAGGTCTTGAACGCATGGCAACACAACTGAAGGCGATCGTCGCGCTTGCTGCATTTTTCGCCGCGCCGCTGTTGGCGCAGTCCGCGCCCTCGATCCCCACGGTACAGATTCCCGCCGGCGCATTCACCATGGGCGCAGACGATGCCGCACTTTCGCCCACCGTCGTCAACGGATTCGGCGTCATGTTCAACCCGTCCCGTGCACGGCGACTTCGACGAAGTCCCCGCGCACCGCGTCACCATCACGCACGCCTTCTCCATCGCTACGCATCTCGTCACCGTTAAGGAGTTCCAGCGGTTCGATCCCGCCTACCAACCCGTCGCAGCATATCCCGATTACGCAGCGGGCATAAGCTACAACCAGGCCGTGGCATTCTGCGCATGGCTTTCAAAGAAAACTGGCAAGCCCTGGCGTCTGCCCACTGAAGCTGAATGGGAATATGCAGAGCGCGCGGGCACGCAGACTCCGTTTTTCACCGGCGACGCGCCACCCAATCCGGATCAGGCCAACACGTGGGGCGTGGTCATGGGCGAAGGCACTCCAGAGTGGGTGGCGGATTGGTACGCCCCGTATCCCTCTGCCGCGCAAATCGATCCCACCGGTCCGCTGCACGGATACTTTCGCGTCGTGCGCGGTGGCGGCCTCGACTTCCGCAAATCGAAGACCGGTGAGGTTTACCCAGCAACCGCGCCGTACTTCATGCGCTCCGCCAATCGCGCCAGCATGGCGCCGAGCTACGCGTCGAAGGAAGGCAATATCGGGTTCCGCGTGGTTCAGGCGCCGAATCCCGTGCCGCATCCTTTGCCTGCCGCGCAATTCTTCTTCTTCACCGATGTGAAGCAAACGCCGGTTGAAATCGCTATAGACCCCGATCCCGTAAAGCCCTTCTACCACGTGCACGAACTGTTTCCGAATCTCAATGGGAAATCGATGCCGGAAGTCGGTTGGCGCGCCGGCCTCGCGCCCGGTCTCGGCATCAACTATCACAACTCCGCCGTTCAGGTGCTTGCCAACGGCGACGTGGTCGCCGCGTACTACAACACGCCGCGCAACGAAGACGATCCCGATCAAACCGTGATGGTCATGCGCCGCAGCGCGGGCGCTGAAGACTGGGACCTGCCGGAACCGTGGCCCGACTTTGCCGATGCCGCCTGCGCCGCGCCTGTTTTCTGGAACGATCACGGGTATCTCTGGCTCTTCTTCGGTTTCCCGCGACTCATCGGTGCGCCTCCATTCGCTTTCACCACCTCCGATGACAACGGCGCGACGTGGGCGCCAATCGAATTTCCCCACCTCACCGCGCCCATCGGCCACTACGTTTCGCAGCCCATCAACTCCGTCGTGCGCGCGAAGAATGGCACCATCTACATTCCCACCGACTCCACGGGACGCGATGCCGATGGCAATGGATCTATCTCGGCAGTCTGGGCTACGCGCGACAACGGCCGAACATGGTACGACACAGGCGGGCGCACCGCGGGCCGTCACACTACGATTGTGATGGCGGAAAATGGCGAAACTATCCTCGGCTTCGGCGGGAAGAACTCCAACATCGACGGCCGCATGCCGCTCGCCACGAGTTCCGACGGCGGCAAAACGTGGGTCAAATCGAAGACCATCTTCGACCCTCTCGACAGCGGCGAGCGGCCCAGTGTCATTCGACTCGCCTCAGGCCGTCTCTTCTTCGTTGCCGACTTCAATCCTCACAACGAGAAGCATCTGCACAAGGACGGCGCATACGTCGCTCTATCCGATGATGACGGCAAGACCTGGAAACAGAAGCGCCTGCCCGCCGACATTCTTACCGTCGGCTACGTGACCGCCACGCAGGGTCCCGATGGCGTGATTCACATCGTCACCTCGAAGAACACCGTCAACTACGAGATCGAGCTGAATGAAGCGTGGATTCTCGCGCCGGATGCCTTGCAGTCGCCTGAGCCCGATTCAATCGGTCCGGTTACGAAGCACATCGAGAAGTGGGCCAACGGAAAGCTCAAGGCCGAATGGAGTACTGCGCGTGCCAGCGACGGGCGGATTCTGCTCGAAGGGCCGCAGACGTTCTACTTCGAAGACGGCGCGCGGCAATGGACCGCGAATTTCCATCTCGGCCGAAAGATCGGCAACGAAATCTTCTGTCGCGTCGATGGTTCAAGAGAGTGGGAGAAGACTTACGGCGCGGACGGTCAATGGACATGGCAACTCTTCGATGCCGCTGGGAAACAAACTGCAGAATCCCACTGGCGCGGCAAGACGCTCATCGACGCATCATTCGAGGAGGCAAAATGACCGCGGCGCGCAAGCTGTTCTGCCTGATTACCGCTACGTTATTGCCGATTTGCATTGGAGTCTTGTCCGCACAGACGCCGAAACATGCCAACGACGCGAATCCTCCAGCGGCCGACACCGCGAGCGGTGCGTGGCTTTTCATCTATTTCAAAGAGCCCGGCAATCAGGGAATTTATTTTGCGCTCAGCCGCGACGGTTATCATTACACGCCGCTCAACGACGGTCAGCCCTGGGTCGCCCCGGCGCAAGCGGGCGACGCGCCTGCGCAAAGAGGAGAATTGATGCGCGATGTCTTTCTCACGCGCGGACCAGATGGCCTATTTCACATGGTGTGGACGTGGAACTGGCGCGGCAACTCGCTGGGTTATGCCTCATCGCCCGATCTGCTCTCATGGTCCGCCCAGAAAAACATTCCCATCATGACGGACTTTCCCGCGACCAACAACGTGTGGGCGCCGGAAACCTACTGGGATGCGAAGAAGAAACAATGGCTCCTCATCTGGTCGAGTTCGATGAAAGACTCGCAAGATGGCAATCGCATCTGGTTCTCGATGACGCCGGATTTTGAGACCTTCTCCAAGCCGGCGATTTTCTTTGATCCAGGTTACGTCACCATCGACGCTACGATCTTCCACGGCGCAACCGGTCCCTATCGGTTCATCTTCAAGGAGCAAACCTACGATCCGCTGACCTTTCAGGAGCGCGTTGCCACTGGACCTACGCTTGAAGGGCCTTGGAGCAACATTTCTGGCCCCATCAACGAAAGCTGGTCTGAAGGTCCTTCGGCTATTCAGGTCGGCAAACAGTACATCGTTTTCTACGACCGCTATCGCGCGCCGCGCGCACGCTACGAAGCTGTGGCGACAACCGACTGGAAGCATTGGCAGGACATCACCGCGCAGACTTCGCTGCCGCTGTATTCGAAGCACGGAAGTTTTCTGCAAATTACGGATGAAGAAGGGGCTCGACTGCTTGCCCGCCACGATGCGCCTGCGAGTGCGCCGCCCGCACCAACACAAGAGCCTCAAAAACCGTAGCCCCGCGGGCATCCGCAACCGAGCCAAAAGCTGAGAAATGCTTCATTCAAACAGCCAATCCAGATTCGGCGGACCGGCGCCATTGCCTGTCTGCGCAAAGTTCACGTGCGGAGACACATGGTCATCGGCGGGAATGAAGCCGAGGATCACGTATTGTCCCTTGCCGAGATCGAGGTCGTTCGCGCCCGCCGGCAAAGGCTTGGCCCACACCGCCATGGCGGGAACCTTCGGCGCCGTAATCGCATTGAGGAGCACCAGGTTCCACTGCTCGGTTTCGGGATCGAGTACCGAGTTCCTCTTCGATGCATTGCCCACAAAACCAACCAAAATCTGGGCCGGTTCAGCGAGATCGAAGTGCAGCGTTCCGCCTTCGCTGGGCGCGATGCGGATTCCCTTCATCCCGGCAAGCTCCGGCGCCAGACCGCTGATGACTGTGCTCGCGCCCACGAATAGATTCGCGCCCTTTTCTACGGTGAATGCTTCGCCAGCGCCGGGCTTGAGCGTGAATGCAATCTGCGGCAGCGGCTGAGCAGGCCTGTTCTCGTCGATCTTCGCGCCGGAGCTCAACTGGGCGATGCGTTTTTGAAATGTCGCCAGCTCTTTCTCATACATGGGCAGGCATTGCTGCCAGTTGGGAAACTGATTCATGCCGCCGCGGAATGGAATCTGGCGCTGCGTCGTCTCCATGCTGGTCGCGGTGCGATACGCCGGGCCGGCAATCGCAGGCAGCTCGCGAAACTTATCCACGCTCGCGGCCAACAGGCTTTCAGCCTGCCGCAAACGCGCCGCATCGTGATCGTATCCGTAAAGCAGAACCTGCTCCGCCGCCTTCGTCTTCGCGTTGTAGAACTCCATCAGCAGATTGATCGCGTGCATGTCGTTCACGATGCGTCCGTACTCGGCCTTATTCTTCGTCACAAAGGGTCCGGCCGCGACTACTGCATCGAATGCCTTCCGCGATGCATCCACAGTTTCGTCGCTTACGCCGAGCGGCGTCTCGCCGTGGTGCGGTTCGTTCTTCACTTCCTCGGCGACATAATAGTCCAGCCGCTCGCCCGGCGGCGCATCGCCCGTCCACAGCGTCACCGCGGGATTGAAGCGCGCGGGATCGATCAACTGCGGCATGGTCAGGCCCAGCGTGAACGCCTCGCGGTTTCCTTCCGTGATACCGATGCGGGGCAGAAGCCTTGGCTGGCAGGGTCCGGCCAGCGTGTATGCGGCGAGGATTTTTTCGCCGGCCTCGGCTGAGCCGAATCTCTCCTGAAAGCGCGACACCCAGTAGGCATGTTCTTTTTCTGGATCGCGATTCGGATTCCACGCGTAGCGCCCCCACGACGCGAACCAAATCCAGTCGCGATCGGTTTGGAGCAGCATCGGTTGCGTGTTGTCGCCTGCATACGGCCAATCCCAGTAACGGAGCGGATACACATGCAGCCCCTCGATGCCAATGCGTTGAAAATTCGTCTCCGTTTGGCGAATAAAATCCGGGTCGCCCCAGCGGAACGGCTCAAGATTCGAAAGCAGGTGCACGTTGGCAATGGCCACGTTCGAGGATTCGGCGAGCATTTTGAAGCGGTCAAGCACCGGCCCGCGCACGTTGGTCCAGGTCAGCGATTCGCCATTCCACTTGAACATGGTGTCGATGTTCGAGTAGAGCGGCGTGGCGGCCTTCATCACCGCATCGATGTCCGTGGCGTGCGCGCGCACCACGATGGGAGGTTCTTCTTTGATGCCGAGTTCCTTCAGCCCGTCCTCGACGCCGGGAATGATCGTCTGCGTAAGCCACTCCGCGCCGTAGCGCGGGCTCAACGCCTCGCCCAGCGTCATCATCAGGCCGGCATGCGGATACTCAAGCACAAATTCAGAGATCACGTAGCGTGTGTAGGCGCTGGCCTCGGCGTTGGGCGCCGACAAATGATACGGAAGATGATGCGCGCGGGCAAAGGCGTGCGAAAGGTGAATGTTGTAAAAGCCCTGCAGCACCCAGATGCCACGCCGGTCGGCCTCCGCGGTGAGCCACTTGAAGAGCGCGATGTTTTCGTCCAGTTGCGCCGTGGGCAACTCCTGCGCCTCGGGATATTTCGGCAGCTTCAGCAGGCTGGTGAAGGGATGGCCGTTCCAAAGGTAGAGCGTGTTGTAGCGTTCCTCGGCCAGCATGTCGAGATACTTGATCCACGCGGCCTTGTCGTAGAAGAACGGAAAATTCTGCGGCGTGTAGGGATAGTCGTACTCGGCGTCGTCGTAGGTGATCTCCTGCTTCTGCATGCCGATGCAGGTTCCGCGCAGCTTCAGCGCCGGGTGTTCCATGTCGTCAATCCCCGCGGGCAGCGTCTTCGCCGCGCGGATGCGATCGGCCAGCTCCAGTTCGCCGTAGAGCACGCCCGATGGATCGGAGCCGGTAACGATCCACGTTCGGCCGATCTGCTTGATGAGGAATGCTTCCTGAGCCTGGGGCCAGAACTCGGCCAGATCCGCGTGCGCGAGTTGATCGAAGTGTGCGAGTTCCGGTGCACTGCGCACAGCGACCAGCACGCGCGCACCCGCAGGCGCCGTCTTCAATTCCGTAAGCGCGGAGCGCAGTTTCTGCGCGCCGTAGAGTTCGCGCGGCGACGCGCCCTTTGCAGTAACCACGGTGACGGCGTGCGCCGAGGCGCACAAAGCAAGCAACAGCAGCGTTGCGCAAAATGAGCGCGCAATCCGGTTTGAGCCAGGTTTCATGTTTTCGACCTTACGCCTTCTCGAACAGCACCGCCATATACGGCTTGCCGGTAAGCGTGATCTTGCTTTTGCCGCTGAAAGTTCCAGACAGCGGTGATTCCGTCATCGCCCACGGATCGATCATCGTGGCCTTGAACTCGATTTTCTCCGGCAGCGGAAATTCGTACTCGCCCACGCAGTGATAGTCGAAATAGTAAAGAATGATCGCGCCCGGATTTCCCGCGTTGAGGTAATACGGATTGTCGGCGGCCATCAGGCCCGTGGTGCCGGATTTCTCCAGCAGCTTGCGCAGGAACGCGATGCGCGCAGGGCTGGTTCCGTTCAGTTCGCCCGCGTCAGACCACACAGGACCCCCGTCCGTGACCATATAGGTTTCGCCGTGCGTCGCATACACGCCGTAGATAATGGCGCGCCAGAAGCGGTGCGTCATCTCCTCCGGCGAAAGATTGCCCCAGCGGCGCGATATGTTGCCTTCGTACTGGATCTCGTCGTAGATGATCGGCTTGTTCCATGCGGCGAACCGCTCCGCCGATTTTTCAAAGTTGTACTCCTGCAAACTGGCGTGCGTGCACCAAGGCTTGGAGTGGTCGTATTCGACGCGGCTGTGATGAATCGACCGCAGCCGGCTGTACGGATCGCATTCCTGCACGATGCGGAAGAAACGATCCCAATCCGTCATCGTCTTCGAGCGCACCAGGTCGTATTCGTTGGCGATGGACCACCACACGTTCCGGTATGCGGAAAACCTTGCCACCGCGTAGCGCAGATAGCGGTCGTCCGCCTCCTGCCCCATGGCCTTGAATCCCCAGGCATCATACGGATGGAAGAGAATCACATCCGCCTGGATGCCTGCCGCCATCAAATCCTGAATGCGCGCCTCAAAATGCTGAAAGTAAGCGGGGTTGAAGCGGGCGAGATCAAATTTATCTTTGCTCTTTTCGTTGTCCGGGGTGGCTTCGTCGCCGGCGAGATTTTCTGCACCCGGCGGCAGCGCTTTGCCGATGCGCTCGAAGGGCATAGCCACCGGCTGCAACGAGCCCAACGGTTTAGGCAGCAAGCAGATGCGCACCTTGTTGAATCCTGCCTCTTTCAGATTCTTGAGCGTCTCGTCGCCGTAAGGCGCGCCGATGAATCCGTATGAGTAGCAGGTGGTTCCGAACGGGAAGTACGGTGTTGTGTCGGAATATTGAAAATGGAACTGGTGTGCCGTCCCTACCGGTCCGCGATTGCCTGCAGCCGACGCAACGCATTCGAAGCCGCCAGTCAGTCCGGCCAGCTCCTTGACGTTGCTGGTGGTTTCAAAACTCCAGCGCCCCACCGTGTCTGGCGAGAATCGCACTTTGTACGCCCCGTTGCCGTCATAAAATCCGGCTGTGTCCACGGTGCGGTGGCCCAGCGTAAAGCGAGCTCCAAACTGAACATCCACAAAAGGGTTCCCGGCCGAAGGGCCCAGCGCCTTGACCTCAAAAACGCCCCACTGTTCAATTTTGTCGTTCGCTGGCTGCTCGTTTGCGGGGCTTGCCTGCGCAGCCGAAGCTTCGGAAACAAGCCCCGCCATTACCACCCCAGCCCCCATTTTCATCAAATCTCTGCGATCCATTGCTCCTCACTTTCCGGTTGACTCAAGGCGGCCCGGTATCTCCCGCGCTCTGAGCGCCGGTTTTGCGGTCAACCGCGCCCGAACAGCAGTTTGAACCCGGGCCCATCAACGGGCAAAGCCTGTTCTACACAGCTTCCGGCAGCGTGTCAAACCAAATCTAAAAAAATGAAAATTATTGCACACAACGATTCGAACAGTGTATACACTGCATAAACACCCTATGTGGCATTTCCAGGTAAAGGTGCGGCCCTTCAATGAAAAGCAAGACAGAATCTCCGCAACGCAAGACCACGCGGCGGCGCATTCCCAAATGGGCGCTCCATTCCAACGACTCGGCAGCCAACGAGCAGTATTACCTGCGCTCCATCGGCCGCGCGCTTGAGGTTCTGGACTGCTTCGACGGCAAGGCGCCACTGGCGCTGAAGGAAATCGGCATCTCCACCGGCCTTCCCGAGTCTACGCTGTTCCGAGTTTTGTTGACGCTGGAAAAGCACGGCTACCTGAAGCAGGCAGTGGACGGAACCTACCAGCTCGCGCCCAAGCTCCGCTTTGGCTGGCTCATTGAGCAGGCCAACCTGCTGCGCGACCGGGTGCGGCCTGAATTGGAGCGGCTGACGCGGCGTTTCAATGAAACCGCCAGCATGGCCTACCTTTACGAAGATCGCATCCACGTCCTCGATTCCATCGAAACCTTTCACGAAATCCGCATCTCCAATCGCATCGGCCGCGTGTTGCCGCCGCATTGCAGTGCCATGGGCAAGGCCATCACAGCGTTTCAAGACCGCGCCCTTGCCGAGCAGATCGTAGAGGTCTACGGCCTGTCGCGCCGCACCGATTTCACCATCACGGATCGCGCGCGACTCTTCGATGAATTCGCTCAGATTCGCTCGACCGGCATCGCCTGCGATCGCCAGGAATCGATCCTGGGAGGCATCTGCTTTAGCGCCGCCCTCCGCCCCGCCGAGGGTCCCGTGGTCGCAGCCATCAGCCTCTCCACTCCCGTTGTTCGCATGACTCCCGAACGCGAAGAAGAAACCCGCAAGGCCGTGCTCGAGGCTGCCGTGCGCGCCTCGGCTCTTTGAATCGCGGCGCGATGCGCGACTGAAACTTAGCGGAACAAATTTCCACGGCGCCTTTGCGCCCCACCGTCTTTTCTTCCTTTCGCCTTCGCAACAGGCCATGGCCCTCCCTGCCCGAACGCCCGCTGTCTCATGCCATCGCGGCCCTCGCTCTCCGCCCATTCGCAATCTCTCAGAGCCAGGCCGGACTTGGAGATAACAGGCATTCACGCGGGCGGCAAGCGGCGCGGCGAGTTGGAAAAGCAAGTTCCGATTTGCGGAATGCACGAAGCCATTTTGACGGGCATATTCAGTCAATTCCATGTATTTTAGCCAATTTACGGATTGGCCAGGCTTAATTTTCAAAAGGCGTTGTTAGTTCTCCGATTCTTCTTGACACTCGTATCTTCTCCTCATTACCTTGACCGATGTTTAAGTAGTAACCGTTAACTGTCAGCGTTACCAAAACCAAGAGGTCCCGGACGAAGCGTGTTCTCATGATCGATCTCTGCGCCGCAGCACTGGCCGCGTTTCCTCGTGCCAGAGAATACGCGACACATCGTTGATCGCTGGGAGTTCAAGCTCGTCGGCACTTCAAAGAAACCACAAGAGTGAATAGGAGGCATCTCGTGAAGCGCTTTGTATTGTTTCTTCTCGTCCTGGTGGGATCGTATGCCTACGCGCAGGAGTCACGCGGTTCGATCACCGGACAGGTGACGGACCCAACCGGGGCTGCCATAGCGAACGCCGCCGTCACGGTGACCAGCACCGATACCGGCGCGATCGCTCATGTGACCTCGACACAGGATGGCTATTACACGGTTCCCGGCCTTTTGCCCGGCGGATACACCGTGCAAGTAAATGTCCAGGGATTCAAGGCCTTTGAACGCGCGGGCATCACGTTGCAGACGCAGCAGAATTTGACCATCGACATCAAGCTCGCGGTGGGCGCGACCTCAGAGCAGATCACGGTCAGCGCCGCGCCTCCGCTCATCGATACGGGTGACGCGTCAGTGGGCCAGGTGCTCACAACCGAACAGGTTGAGGACCTGCCCACCAACGGTGGCACTCCACTCGGCTTCGCCCGCATTGAATACGGCGCAGTCGTCAAGGCCAAGCACGCACTGGGCGGCGCGACCCCGATCAGCAACAGCACGGTCGACGACTTCTCACTGGGCGGCGGCAACTCATCGTCGAACGAACTGCTGCTCAATGGCGTGCCGAACATGCAGGATAGCGGCCGCACCGCCGGCTACAGCCCGCAACTCGACTCGGTGAACGAAATTCGCGTGGACGTGTTCGGCGCCAATGTGCAGTATGGCGACACTTCGGGCGGCACCGTGAACATCACGACCAAGAGCGGCACCAATCAGTTCCACGGAACGGCAAGTTGGAGATACGAGGAAGTCGGGTGCTCGAACCTCGATGGAAAATATGTCAGCCGGGCTGCCAACGACTGTACCTGGATGACGGCGCTTCCCTATTCGCAGGCGGTGGGAGGAACGACGACGCCGGGCAGCCACACCAACCAATTCGGCGGCACCATCGGTGGCCCCATCTGGATTCCCAAGATCTTCAATGGCCGCAACAAGCTCTTCTTCTTCTACGCATACGAGACGTATCGCGGCCAGCCACCGGCTGCGACCACCACCACCAGCGTGCCCACGGCCGCGGAACGTGCCGGCGACTTTGCGCCTCTGCTCGCGCTCAACAGCTCTACCAAAACTTACAACCTCTACAACCCGTACACGGCAACAGGCACGCCTACCAACTTCACCAGAACGGCTATTCCCAACAATTGCCTGGGACCGGCCGCAACCACGTATTCTTCAAGCGATTGTCCCACCAATGCCGGACTCACCTTGAGTCCCATCGCGCTGGCCTATCTGGCCCTGGTTCCGCCGGCAAATTACAACGGCGCCACGACCACCGCGGACGGCGAGAACAATTACTCGACTTTCACGCCCACCATTCAGGACTATCGCTCGCACATGGGGCGCATCGACTATAACATCAGCTCCAGGGACAAGATCTTCGGTGTGGCGCAGCGCAGCCGTTACCTCAACCAGGCCAGCAACTACTTCCATGACGCGTTGAGCGGCACCGCCTCCGATCAGATCATGGTCGGCGGCCAGATCGACGAGATTCACACCTTCTCGCCCACGCTGTTTTCCGATGTGCGAGGCAGTATCACGCGTTACGACAACAGCAGCGACTTATCCAGCACGGGCATCAGCCCTACGACTCTTGGCTTCCCCGGGTACCTGGCCCAGAATTCCACCACGCTGGCCTATCCGCGTGTCACCTTCACCGATCAGACCAGCCCGCAAAGCTGGGCGGCAGAGCCTGGATCGATTGAGAATTTCGATACGCTGCAACTGCTGGCCACGGTAACGAAGATCTACAAGGCGCACACGTTCGTCGGCGGGACTGACCTCCGCGCCTACAAGTACTCCTATCTCACGCCGAACAATGCCGACGGATACTTCAGCTTTAGCAACACGAAGGGGGGGCCGGTGGCGGCAAGCAATAGCTCGAATCCGGCCTACTTCGGCAGCGCGTGGGCGGAGCTGATGCTGGGCATTCCCCAGGGCGGCGAAGAAGATATCGGTGTGCCCTTCCAGTACAACAGCTTCCTCAATGCCTTTTTTGCGCAGGACGACTGGAAGGTGAAGCGCAACCTGACCGTGAGCATCGGCATCCGCCTGGAGCACGAGCTTCCCGTGAACGAAAGCCAGAACCGCATCACCAACGGCTTCAGCACCACGGCAACCAACGAAGTGACCGCGGCGGCTGAGAGCGAGTACGCGGCGCATCCCAGCACGTTGCTGGCCTCATCTGCGTTCCTGCCCGTGGGCGGCGCTACCTATGCCTCCTCGAGCAATCGCTATCCGTATCATCTTCCGCCGGTCTATTACAGCCCGCGTTTGGGCATCACATGGTCGCCTGACTTCACGAAGGGCAAGGGCGTGGTCCGCGTCGGATTCGGCATCTACGACAACCCGTACAACGACTACAACACGAGCCAGACCTACGGCTATTCCGCCACTACTGCCTATGTTGCCACCAACAACACCTACTTCACCAACAACAACTGGTCCGACCCGTTCCCCACTTCATCGAGTGCGCCGGCTGTGAACCCCATCCAGCAGCCGACCGGCAACGCCCTGGGTGTGAACGCCAACCTTGGCGCCAAGATGGTGTATTACTCGCCGACCATCAAGGTGCCCTATGCGGAGCGCACCAGCGTCGACATTCAGTACCAGATCGGAAACACCATCCTTGTCAACGTGGGCTACATCAACAACCACCAGGTGCACCTCTCGTACAGCAACACGACCGACTTCATTCCGATTCTGCCGTACCTGAGCCATTCACAGTACTTCGACATTCCGTCGAACAACCTGATGACGGGAACCACGTTCAAGAGCGGCGGGCCCCCGACCACCGACATTACCAACCCCTTCAAAGGCCTGACGGGAATGACAGGAAGTTACGCGACCACCGGCACCCTTCACGCCTATCAATACCTGCAGTCGTTCCCCCAGTTCAATTCCAGCTCGGTTACCGAGCAGCTGATTCCAGGTTCTGAGTCAACGTACAACGCGTTCAATGCGCGTGTCTCAAAACTAATGGGGCATGGTCTCACGATCAACGGCGTCTTCGAGTGGTCGCGGCTGCTCGGCACATTCAACCAGCTCAACCCGGGCGGCGCGCTCAACTACGGTGAAACCACCTCCGATTATCCGTTCCACTTCGCCGGCTATGGCACGTACCAATTCCCGATCGGCCGCGGACGACAGTTCTTCTCGAACGATAACCGTATCGTCGATGAAGCCGTTGGCGGATGGCAGATCTCGGCCATCTACCAGTTCCTCTCCGGTACGCCGATGTCGTGGGGCAACGCCATTTACGCGGGATCCGGTTGGAAGGACTTCGCCAACCACCAGCACAACAAGACCGAAGTGATTGGCGGCAAGCCGGTCTTCAACACTGCCGCGTTCGATACACAGACCTGCTTTAACGGCGGGTCAAGCTGCCAGAACGACCCGACCATCGCGGGTTACAACCCCAGCGTTCAGCCCGGCACGTATAACTTCCGCACCTTCCCGCAATACCTGCTGCGCCAGGACTACACCAGCAACTGGGATGCTAATGTGCAGAAGGACATCAAGGGCCGGGAGAATACCGACCTTCAACTGCGCCTCGACTGTTTCAACTTGCTGAACAGGCCGCAGTACAACACACCGAACGTCAGCCCGACGTCCAGTTTGTTCGGCACGGTGACCGGCGTTTACAGCGGCACCACTTCCCGTCAATTCCAGGTGGGCGCGCACTTTTCGTTCTAATGGACAGCAGCTCGGTGCTGCAGTCCATCACGAAGCGGGGGATGCACCAAGCATCCCCCGTTCTTTTTTCGCGCAAGATGCTGCGCACTATTCATACCTGTACAGCGTGACCTTCTCCGTGCGCACCTGCCGCGGATCGAACCTCCAGTGTCCTCCCTGGTCGTCCTCATCGCCATTCAATCGGCGTCCTGCGATCCATTTCCCGTCCTCGAACCGTCCTTCTTCCACCGCACCGATTCCCAACTGCGGCCCGGTCCCGGAACTGGATGAGAAGGTCACTCGGAATCCCTTGCCCACGCCGAGAAAGGCATCCTTTCCATCGGCCATGATCAGCCCGTAGCCGCTCTCTGCCTGGCCGCCGAAGATGCTGTCAAGGCTGACGTGCAGCGTAACGCCGTTCATGGTGAAGTCGACGGAAGAGCGCTCGCGGTCTAACAGGAATCCGTGCACGTCGCCCGCGCTCTGATGCTCCACGAGCAGCGGCGTCACGGCCGCAAGCGCCTTATAGCTCTCGCCCAGCGGATCCGATTCGCCAGCCTCCGACTCAATGCCGAACGGAGAAAATCCAATCCCCGCCTCCTCGCCCAGCGCATAAAACACGTTGGCCGCGCCCGCTGCGCCGCCGCGCGTCTCCGGCATATAGAGTGGGTTGCCATCGCGGTGGTAGCGCTTGCACCATTCCTCAAAGTTCGCCGCGTATAGGTCGGGCGAATAGAAATCGATGGCCGTCCCCGCGGCTCTCCATACATCCACCACGCGCGGCTGCGAACCTCCGCTCGGATACTCACCAGGCGGAGTGTTGTCAGACGGCAGCCACGTGTTCACGTACATGGGAATGTCGTACTCGGCCCTGCCGCGCGCCGCGACGCCTTGCATAAACCGCGCGTACTGCCACGCCATGAAGACCTCGTCTGCCCGCTCGCCCTCGCCGAACACCTGGGTCCACGTGCCAGCGCTCTTCTGGTCGTTCGCATTCCACAGTTCCTGCAAGTCCGGATACAATTCCTCGCGATGCGCCGCCAGGTACGCGGTCAGTTGCGGGGGAACCGCGCCGGCAAACGCCTGGTTCGCTATCTCGGAGTGGTCGCGCGTGTCGCCCAGCACGCCCACCTCGTTTTCCACCTGCATCATCAGCACCGTATGCCCGTTCTTATCTGTTGACCCGTCCACTTCTTTGATGTGCCTCATCAGCGCCGAGAAAGCGCGAGCGTCGGCCTCCTCGGTGGCCGCGCACAACGGGCTCAGAATCTCTACCTCGCTGCCATGCTCCACCACGCGCACGAATCGCCGTGTATCCTGCTTCACCCAGACCGGCGCGTAGCTCGACATTCCGTTTTTCCACGTCGCCAGCCAAAGAAACACGATGCGCTCATGCGCCTGCCGCGCCTGGTCGAGAAGCCCGTCGACAAGTGTGAAGTCGAATGTGCCTTCTTGGGGCTCGATCAGTTCCCAACTCAGCGGCGTCACCACGGTATTCAGCCCCGTCGCCGCCAGCTTTGGCCAAATGGGCTTCATGTATTCGAGATTGGAAGACGACGAGTTGTGCAACTCGCCAGAAAGCATCAAGAACGGCTTGCCGTCAACGATAAGCTGCGTGGCCGCGCCGCGTTTTTCCAGACGCGGCCTGTCATTCTGCTGCGCGGCTAAACCTGCGGTTCCCACGCTCAGGCACAAAAGCAATCCCAGCAAAGTGCGATTTGTCATAACGGCAGGAGTGTAGCACGCACCGCCGTGCGCAGCGTCGGCAATGCGCCACATCGCGAACAGGGCATTGGCGCGAAGGCTCTATCGTGCTGCCCTTGCCGCCGCGCACCGCCTCCAGCGTCCGCTGGTCCCGCCAGGCTTGGTCCCTGCTTTTTAGAAGCGGTACACCACGCCGAACGTCCCGCGCGCGTTCCAGGTGCGATGCGTCGAGCCGGCCTGTCCCGAAGTATTATTGCCGGGCAGTGGGAACGATGCGCCGACGCGGTCGCCGGTAAGCTGCAACGCCCAACGGGGGGACAGGCTATAGGTCAAGCCCCCGCCAAAGCCTCCCGCAAAGGAGATATCTGGCGACATTTGTTCTCCGCCGGTCTGCGCTACGCCCAGTTCCGCGAATACCACACCGCTGAGGTTTCCGTAGAGGTTGGCGTGGACTCCCGGCCCCAGCATGGCGGTATACATCGATGGGTGCCCGGGATTTAACAGGTTGCCGTGGCCGGTTCCCAACTTGTAGTAGTCCACCGATCCGATGAGTTGAAAATATTTTCCCCAATCGCGGGCCAGCGACACCTTTCCGCCCAGCAATCCGCTGTACGATATGGGCACCTGTCTGAGGCGGCTATAGGCAACGCCTGCGTATGCCTCGTACTTGTAGGGTGAGGCGGCCTGAGAACTTGGTGCTGCCTCTGGGTTTACCTGGCCGACGGCTGCCAGGGGCGCAAGCGCCAAGGCAACCATGGCCGAAATTCGAAATAGGATCGTCCTGTTCAACTTGAAACTCTCCTCAAACTTTGCCGTGTGTATCGCAAAACCAGAGTTACCGCAAACCGAAGCCACAACACTGGTTTCGCCGTAAACAAACCTGTCGCCGCCGGGTTTGGAACCGCGGCAGGCATCTTCCGGCTATAGCGGGTCCGCAGTCACTGTATCCCGAAGCCACGGCCTCAAAGTGGATTTTCCCTCAAGAAAAATCCACCCTCCATCAAGGCTGGAAACGACTACAAAAACTGCGGAACCGCTCTCATTTCCGGTACCCTCTTAGACTATCCTCTCCCCCCGCCTTTCACGAAGCCCGGCAAGCGAGAAAATGCCGCGTCGGCCCGGTCTCGAAAAGACCCGCACATGGGGCCATCCTCCATGGGACGGCTGCTTTGCCGGAAAGATAGCAGGAGACCTTCCGCAGGTGGGGATCAACTGTTGCGGCTCAGGTGTTTTCCAGATACCAGGGAATATTAATGACCACGATGCGGCGATTGCCGCGCATCAGCAGCATCACCTTCAGCAGATCGGAGCGGCGGTTGTGCAGCATGCCTTCCCACCAGTGCTGTACCACCAGCTCCGGAATCAGCACGCACACTTTGCAGGTGGCGCTTTCGCGCTCCACGTTCAGCGCGTAATCCACGATCGGGGCCACGATGTACCGGTAAGGCGACTGCACTGTGATCAGCTTGGGGATGCACCGGCCGGCCGCCTTCAACGGCGCCACGATGTCCTTGTCCCACGCATCGCAGAACGAATCGGGGCCCTCGACAGTCTGCACGTGCACGCAGCGGATATCGCACGACATCGACAGCGCAAACGAAAGTGCCTTCTCGCTGATCCGGCTCCAGCGATCGATGGGAACCACGACGATGGGCTCGCTGACCTCGGCCGGCACAATCGGCCGGTCAAGGTCGATCTCGCGGTTCACGCGCACGTAGTGGCGATTCACGCTGCGCATGAATACGATCATCAACAGGACCAGCAACACCGTGATCCAGGCGCCCTCGGCAAATTTGGCCAGCAGCACCACGATGGTCGTGATGCCTGTGGCCACCGCGCCAACGGCATTCACCAACATGCGCCCCGAAGCATTGCCCTGGCGCTTCCAGTGCATCACCATGCCCGATTGGGAGAGCGTGAAGGCCAAGAACGCGCCGATAGCGTAGAGCGGAATCAGCCGGTCCGTTACGCCGCCAAACACGACGAGCAGCAGCGCCGTCAGCGCGACGAGTACGTAAATACCCCACGAATAGAGCAGGCGCCGCCCACGGAGTAGAAAGATGTGCGGCATGTAGTTATCCAGGGCAATGGCGCGCGTCAGCCGCGGAAAATCGGCAAACGCGGTGTTAGCCGAAAGAGCCAGCACCAGCAGCACTGAAGCGATGGTCAGCGAGTAGAACCATCCATGGCCCATCACTGCGCGCGTCAGCATGGAAAGCACGCTCTCGTAGCCGGCGCCACCGGGGGCGGTAGCGGCAATTCTGTAAGCGCGGCATAGCAGCGCAATTCCCAACAGCAGAATGGCCAGCAACGCAATAATGATGGTCAGCGTAATCTTGGCATTCTTGCGCGTGGGGTCGCGGAAGGCCATTACGCCATTGCTCACCGCCTCCACGCCCGTCATAGCCGTACAGCCCGAAGCGAAAACCTTCAGGATCAGCCACCAGCTGAATACCGCGGTAATGGGCGGAATTGCGGGCATGGGCGTCACCGGCACGGGATGGCCTCCTGCCGCATGCACCACCTGCCATCCGCCCACCGCGATCACGATCAGCAGCGTCGCTGTGAACAGATAGGTGGGGATCATGAACACCACGCCCGTGTCGTGCACGCCGCGCATGTTCACAAGGGTCAGAATCGCCAGCACGATCAGGCACAACGCCAGGGTGTGCGGCTGCAGAGAGGGGACGGCGGAGATTAGCGCGCCCACGCCGGCTGAGATGCCCACTGCAGCGGTGAGGATGTAGTCGATCATCAGCGCCGCTGCGGCCAGCAGTCCCGCGCCCTCGCCCAGGTTCTGGCTGGCCACGGTGTAGGAGCCACCGCCGCGCGGATAGGCCTCGATGGTCTGCCGGTAGCTGAAGTAGACGATCACCAGCAGGATCACGATCGCCGTGCTCACGGGCACGATGTACTTCACGCCTAGCAGGCCCAGGGGAATCAGCAGCGTCAGCGCAGCTTCAGGGCCGTACGCGGCCGAGCTCAGCGCATCCAGCCCGAAGACGGGAATCCCTGCCAGGGGACCGATATGCTCGGCGCGTTCTTCGCTGGTGGCCAGCGCGCGCCCGAACAGCAGATTCAAACCTCGCGTGGTTACGCCCATGAACCCCCATCAACCATCGACCGGCGGCCGCGGATTCAGCGCGGGGAATACCGCCGAAGGCATTGTCTCACGGCGCACGGGGGCCAAACGTAAAGGGTCCGTAGGGATGCCTGCACAGCATCAGCAGAATTTTCCGTAGACATGCTAAAACCGCCTTGATACCATCCAGCCAGAAACTTCCCGGCTTCCCTCCTTCCTGCATTCTTCATCTTTTTCGCAGTAATGGGCTCTGATACGGCTTCATGCCTTTCCCGGGAGGCTATCCATGTCCCGCTCGATGCATCCCGTTTCTCTGTCCGTCTCCTTGTCCGCGCTCGTCATGGCTGTTGCATTCAGCGCGGGCGTGCCTTGCTCATGCGCGCAAACACCGCCACTGCCCGGCCTAAGTCCAACCGAGACACAAAACGTCCAACTCGTGATTCATAACCTCGATGCTCTGGTAACGCACTTTGAGAATTTGGGTCTAGGCAATAATCCCAACGTCAAGGTCGTCATAAAAAATCCCGCTACTGGTGGGACAAGAACCGTAAATCTGAACGTTGACCTTAAGGCGGAAGTGGCCCAATACAGGCAGGTTCTTACGAACCTGCAGGCGAAATTTCAGGGGAACCATATTCACTCGATTCCCGGCCTGCACACGGCCCCGCCGAAGTATATGGTCGGCGACCCGAAGAATCCGGACGACGTGAAGAAGGCATTGCACCCGAACGCTGCATTTTGCGTTCCGGGCACGTACATCAAGATCGGAACCGACTGGGTGCCCTGTCCCGAAGGCGACATCGTGATCGACAGCTCGCATACGGATCCCGGCAACGGCACTGCGATTGATGAGGGCATAGCGCCGCCGCAGCTCAAACAGGGCCAAAAGCCGCCCCCCGGCCAGCACGGCTGGGCAGAAAAGTGGCAGCTCCTGCACATTCTGGTGCACGAAAAATGGCACGAGCGCATGATTGCCGAGGAGTTGAAGCTGACAGAAGACAACATAAACAAGGCGAAGGGGACGACCGGGCAGGGACCGGGAATAAATGCGACGACCGCAGACAACATGCGGAAGGCGGCCCGGACCAACGGTGCAGACGGAGAGCATCACAAGCAGGTATACATGGCACAAAAGGCAGTCCTCTACCTGGAGTATGAGAGCCTGACGCAGGATCTTGCCACGCAGAACAATCATCTGAAGACACTCCAGCAGCAGCACGCGCTTGCGACTGCCATTACAACTGCGAAGGCCGAAATTACTGTCACTACTCAGAAAATGGCATGGCTGTTCGCCGAAATTAATCGCGTCGAGGAGTCAATGAAGCATGCCACCGACAAGGAATTCGAGTATGCGGACTGCGGCGGCGCCGGAGACCTTCATGACGGCACAATCGCCATGTACGCCACCGACCAGACTGAGTATTTTCGCGTGGATGTGGATTTAGCCGGTGGAAAACCCACCGATTCGCGACTGACAGAAGTCTTTCTCGCCGGCGCAGTGCATCAGGAAGAGGAAGTGTCCAGAGAGCCCGCGCTCTATGTGGCGATGCCGGAGGAGGTGTTCACGGGCCTGGAGGTACAGCCGGACACGTGCGCGTTTCTGTCATGGGCAACCGCAAACGGCTGGGTGCACACCGGACCCGATTTCACGAGCATTGCAGACTTCGTTCCGCACCTTGTGACCGAAAGCAATGCGGCCGGGGCGGAAAGTCACGGGCCAACCAGCGCGAACGCGCCGGCCGCCGCAGCTCCGCCGCAACAAACGCCGCAGCAGCCCAACAGCGATTACGGCTCCGGCGGTCACACCGTGGTGCAGAACGACACGGCTGGCTCCGAACTAAAAGGCACCGTCTACGACCCCACAGGAACCCTCCGTCACGATGAGACCAATACCTACACCACCACTGGCGGTGTGGAGCACAAAACCGAGCAACACGCCTATAACTTCGATTTCAAGGGCCACCTGCAACTGGGACTGGACTATAAGTACGATCTGCGCGGCGGCTTGAGCGATTCCGACATCACGCATTACGGGCTGCACGGCGAGCGCATCGCAGAGGAAGTCACGAACTACCGCACCGACGGCTACGAGATCAAGGATTGGTCGCTCGGGACCCACCAGTGGTACAGCAATACCATTCCTTATAAAACACCCCTGCCCACGGGAACGCCTGCGCAGGCGCCGCTCACGCCCACCAACACCAACATCGGCGTGCTCTTTCCGCGCAGTTACTTACCCGGCGAAACCATTACCGGATCGCTGTGGCCCTCCACGTACGCGGAAAACTTCAAAGTCGTTCCGGGCTTGAGCGAGTTCAGCTTTCCCATCCAGCTCTACCACCTTCCCGACGGCTCGCCGGAGTGGTCCAGCCTCGAGATCGGCGTCAAAGGCGACGGATATGTTCCCGTCAACCCCAACGGAACATTTTCCCTGCACATTCCCTACGATTGGAAGGGGCCTCTGCAATTGCAGGCGCGCCAGCCCGATCCTGTTGCGGGAATAGGCCCCACCAGCGCGCTGCTCAACATTGATCCCCCTGTCGCCGCGCCCACGCTGACGAAGGAACAATTCCCCTCAGTCAATCTGGAGCGCTTCGACTTCTACTCCAAGGATCATCTCGTCTCGCTCTGGCAGGACGCGTGCGACATGGAAGAGACGCTTGATGAGCTCTACAGCGAGTCAACTCCCGATTGGGCGAGAATCTACGCGATCGAGGAAGATCTCGATGGCACGTACGATGACATCGATGAGATAGAGGGAGACATGCCGCCGCAGGAAGTGATCTCGCTGGCCCAGGAGATGTACCAGGAAGCTACCGCCTTCCACGACTGGCTCAGCAAGAAGCCGAATCCCAATGCCGACGATAAGGACGACCTCGAGGATTCCTCGCATTGGGCCAACTTCCTCGACGACGAAATCGGCTACAACAAATTCCTGGCTGGCTGGGGCCCGGCTGAGCGCATCGTACAGCCGTTTTGGACGAATCCCGTAATGCCGCAGGGCAAACTCAACGTGATTGGCGGCTCGTATCCCGTCGATCCCTACGACACGTTCATCCACATCGACAAGATTCCGATTACGCCGTTGGCCGCCACACCGTACAGTTGGTATTTCATGCCGCCCACCGGTCTCACCGCGGGCTTGCACAACTACATCATCGACAGCCCGCTCTTTCCGGAGACCATCTTCCCCGTCTTCTCCATGACGCTTTACATGTCGGCGGATAACCTGAACCTGCTCAAGGGACAGTCCACGACGTATCACGTGGTCCTCTCCGGGCTGAACGGACTGCCGGGCGGCGCGTGGGGCGGCTCATCGGATCCTACCGACCTGGTGGGCTCATCGGAACTGAGTGCGGCGCAGAAAGCGGTGGGAAAGTCGCGCACGGGATTCATCACGCTCAGTATCACCAACGAGTCACCAGGCGTGATCACGATGCAGGATCAGTTCCTGACGTTCAATGCAGCGTCGTTTGTTCCCAGCGGCTCGCACCAGACCGATGGCGGAGTCACCGCACTCGTAAAGGGCAGCTTTTCCATCCTCGGCGTGGCCCGCGCTTATCTCGATCCCGATATCGGCATCGGCATCCCGCCGGGCACCACGCTGCCGAGAGGATCCTCAAGCCTCTTGCCGGGGACTCTGGGCGCCAACTGGTTTCCGCCGTTCAGCGTGAACTACGACCCGGCATCGTTCAGCAACTCGTCCTTCATGACCGGTTGCCCCGGCTCCGGCGCGACTCCAGCCGCAGCCATGCCCACGGCAGTGGGCGGCACACCTGTAACCACCCCCTGTGTCGACAGTGTCATCAACGATCTGATGCCTCCCAAAGCCAACCCGCAGACCAACGAGGTTCAGGACAACTCGACGAATTCGACGAAACTGCAGGGTGCGGAAAAGCGCGTGAAAGACGCAACAGAGAAGGAACACGCAGCGTTCGAGAAGGTGATCGCCGCGAACCGAGGGGTAACGTCTGCATTCAACGACGGTCTGGAAAAGGCCGATCCGACGCTCCAAGACAAGTTAAAACAGGCAGAAGAAAAACTGGAGAAGGCAAAAGAGGAGTCAGAGAAAACTAAGGCGACGCAGGAGGCAACCCCATCCAATGTAAACGAGAACGCCATGATCATTGCGCAGATGGATGAAGCCAATGCCTGGTCCGAGGCTGGCACCGCCAGGAAAGAAGTGATCGAGAGTTTCGATGCCGATACAAAGAAAAGCTACGACGACGCTGTGAATGACTTGGACAAGGCCACTGAGGAATGGCAGCCGACCGAGAACGAGAAGCGCGCCGCATACGACGCCCTGGAAAAGCTGCAGCAGCCACCCCCAGCGCCCACTGAGCAGGTGATGTGACGCGTAGCGCGAGCGCATTGCATCTACGCTTACTCACTAATCGCTATTCCCGATTCCCTGCTTCTCCGCCGCAGGCAGCGTGAATAGGAACCTGCTTCCGTTACCCAACTGGCTCTCGGCCCAGATGCGCCCGCCGTGCTGTTGCACAATGCTGCGGCAAAGCGCCAGTCCCAGGCCCGTGCCGCCGAGCGCCCGCGAGTCCGACGCATCGCCCTGCTGGAAGGGCTCGAAGATGCGCTCCAGCTTTTCCGGCGCAATGCCGCGTCCCTGGTCCGCAACCGTAAAGCACACTTCATTTGCTCCAGTGGCGCTGCCGCCTGGTCCGCTCCCAAGCGCATCCCGCGCGCTCAAGTGAATCACCGTGCCCGGCGGCGAAAACTTGATGGCGTTCGCCACCAATTCGTTCAGCACCTGCATCACGCGTTCCGAATCGGCAAACACCGGCGATGCCTTGGCGTCGATGCGGAACTCCATGCGCGCCTGCGTCGCCGCACCGTGCGCCACGTCGGCCGCGCGCCGCAACAGGTCGATAGCTTCCACCGGCTCGCGGTTGAGTGGCAGCCGCCGTTTCTCCGCGCCGTCGAAATCCAGAATGTCGTTCACCAGCCGCGTCAGCCGGTCGCAGTTGCCGATCGCCATTTCCACCATCTGCCGCTGCTTCTCCGGCCGCTTGTCGAGCGAGCCCGATTGAATCAATCCCAACGATGCGCGTAACGAGGTCAGCGGCGTGCGCAGTTCGTGGCTCACCGTGGAAATAAACTCGTCCTTCATGCGTTCCAGCCGCCGCCGTTCGCTTACGTCCTGGAAGGCCACCACCATTCCGGAGATCTGGCCGTCATCCATGAGGGGATTGGCGCTGTACTCCACCTGGATCGCGGTGCGGTCCCTGCGCCAGAAAACCTCGTCCAGCATGCGAATCGGTTCCGAGCGCCGCAGCGCCTGCAGAATCGGGCTGGTCGATCGCGAATACGGCGTTCCGTCGGCGTGACTGTAATGGATGAGGTCGTGCAGGTCGCGTCCCGTCATCTGATCCGGGGTGTAGCCCAAGGCGCGCGCGCCTGCCTCGTTGATAAATGTCACCTTGCCTTCGAGGTCGATGCCGAAGATGCCGTCGCCCACCGATTCCAGAATCAGTTCACGTTGCCGCGTTGCCAGGTGCAGCGCTTCCTCGGCCTCGTACTGCTCGGTCACGTCCATGCCATGCACGATTAGAAAAGAGCGTTCGCCGGCCAGTTGCATGCTCCGGCTGTGCACCGCGATGCGCCGGTAGACGCCATCGCTGCGCCGCATCGGCAGCGCTCCCTGCCACTCCTCGCCCGTTTCCACCGTGTTCAGGCAATCCTGGAACGTCGCCACTCCCGTCGCGTCCATCAACTCCGCCACCAGACGCCCCACCAGGTCTTCAGGACGATAGCCCAGAGTTTCGGCGGTAAACGCGTTCAGCGAAGTCAGCCGGCCCTCCATCGAGCAGGTAAAGACAAACCCCAGGCTGTTTTCCACCATCTCGCGATACCGGGTCTCGTTCGAAAGCAGCGCCTTTTCCACTGCGCGCTGATCGGTTACGTCCTGCCCGCTCACGATCAGATATTGAATCTCGCCGGTCGGCCCTTGCAGAGGCCGCAGTGTCCAGCTCACGCGCCGCGAGCTGCCGCCCGCCGACCGCCACGCCGTCTCGTGAGGCCCGCTCACCAGGCCCACTACGGCTTCGCGCAGTTTGCCCGCCACCCACGCGCGGTCTTCTTCCTCCAGAAACTCCTCAACAAACGGCCGCCCGATGGCATCGGCCAGGCTCAAGCCCGTCAATTGCGAGCAGGGTTCGTTCATGCGCACCACGCGCCCGGCCGTATCCAGCACCGTCACCAGTGCGGGAATCGAATCCAATGTGGCTGCCACAAAGCAGCGCTCGATGGCCAGTGCCCGCTCGGTCCGCTGCCGCTGCCGCTGCGCCTGCTCCTGCAGGCGTATGCGGCTGTACAACTCCAGCCGCGTCACCACCTGACGCCCCAGCGATTCCAGCAGGGTCAGATGCTGCGGCTTGAAGCGATCCGCTGTGCGCGCCAGTACCGCCAGCGTGCCGATGATCTGCATATCCCCTGAAAGCAGGGGAACGCCGGCATAGGAAAGACAGGGATCGGCGTTGGGTAACGGAATACCCGTGGGTGGGAAGCGCGGATCCTGGCCGGCATCGGCGATCAGCAGCGGCTGGCCTTTGTCCAGCATCCACTGGCAGGCCGTCAACGCGCGCGGCTGGTCTGTCGCGCGGAATCCGTAGCGCGATCTGAACCACAGCCGGTTGTAGTCCATCCAGCCCAGGTAGGCGTAGTCGGCATTGCACAACACCGCGGCAAGCTCGGTCAGCTCGCCCAGCCCGGGGTCAGAGTTGCGATCGAACACACTTAGCTCCGCCCGCACACCCGTTTCCTGGTTCTCGCCGGCTTGGGAACCGAGTACTGCGCACATAGATACACGCACCCGTTTGTCAGTATCCGGGAGATTGACGAACTTGGCTCTTCCACAAAGTAGGTAATTGCTCGCAAAAGACTTACAACCCAAGTACCCGCGATTTTTCGCCCATTGGGATCACGTTGAGATTACTACGGGCACTCGCGCAGAGTTACCTGCCTCGCCCACCCACAATTGCTGCGCAGAATGCTCACCGCTTGACATCAAAGATGCCTGTCCCTCGGTCCCGGAGCCCCGTAGTCCCTGTTCCCTGTCTCCTCGTTCCCTTGGTCCCTTGGTCCATTGGCCCCTTGGTCCCTGCCTTTAATGTCCCGGCAGCTTGCAGCATTCTCCCGCCCCCGGGGGCTCGTTCGCGCCGGCATCCAGCACCACTTTCCAGGTCCCGTCCGGCTGCTTGCGCCACATGGTGATGTAGCGCCCGCTGGTCAGCACGGGATTCCCGTTGGCGTCCTTGCTGCGCCCCTCGAAGTGGCCCCACGTATAACCCATGTCGCCGGAAGGCCCCATCATCGCATCGGTCGGGGTCCAGGTCAGTTGGTAGTCCTTCGGCGACCAGTTGGCCGACTTGGCAATGGCCACTTTGCCAATCAGCGGCGCCACTCCGTTGCCCAGCGCCACGCCGTCGTCGGCAAACCAGTCGGCAAACCCCGCGCCTCCGCGCTCCAGCACGTCCTTGGCAAAGCTCGCCTCCAGGTCGAACAGCAGGATCTTGCTCGGCTTCGCGGTCGCATCGGTCAGCGGATTCGGAGCCTCCTGGGTCGTTCCCGGCTCCGGTAACTGCGCCCACACCGCGCCCGCACCCAAACCCGCCGTCCATCCCGCAGTCACCGCCCATATCAAAAAAAGATGCCGAATTCTGCTCACCGTCTTGCCCTCCAACCACGCCTAAATCTCTCAGGCCCATCCTACAACGCGCGGCTGCACGGCTGCTTTCGATGCCGCTGTCCCTTGTGCGCCGGTGGAGTTATCATAGTCAACCGGGAGAACGGCAATGTGCCAATATGTTTTCCATTGTCGCGACTGCAAGAAGGAGTTCACTCTCAATCTGCACATGGCAGAGCGTGAAAGCAGCCAGGCGGCCTGCCCGCATTGCGGCAGCAAGCAGGTGGAACAGCTGGTGACGGCTTTCTCGGCAGTGACCTCCAAAAAGAGCTAGGTCTCTGACCGTTTGAAGCGGAACCTGCCCATGCCCCATCCTTTCGCCCGGCTTTTGGGCGAAAGAGCGGGAGAGCACGAACTCCACTGGCTTGAGTTCACGCGGTCAGAAACCTGGCACCAGTCCGCATCGCATCGCTCCTACGCAGCCGGCGCCTGCGCCGGCTCAGTGCGCATCCTTGCCCGCCCCTTGATCCAGTCTTGTCCTCCGCGCTCTCTCCACCTGGCATTTCCCATCCTGTTTTGAAACATCCAGGGAGGCGTGAGCCGGCACGCGTTTGCCCCTCGCAGGCTCCGGGTTTATACTCAGATCATATTAACTGTACTGATGGGTACGATAATTCATGACCAGCAAGATCCAGCCGCAGCGCAAACCCTCCCACCCATCCCGCGGCCGCCCGCCGCTCGGCGCAGTTGAGCGCATGCGCATTCTCGGCGTCACGGCCGCCGTGTTTCTCGAGAAAGGCTTTCAAGGCGCCAATACCAACGAAATCGCCCGCCGCGCCCGCACTTCCAAGCAGACTCTCTATGCGCTGTTCCCTACTAAGGCGGATCTCTTCATCGGCGTAATGAGCGCGCACACTGAAAAACTCTTCGCCCGGCACGCGTACTACATCGCCTCGGAGGAGCCGGCCCGCATGGCGCTCAACGAGATCGGGCAAACCGTGCTGGGCCTGTTCACCAACCTTGAGTTCCAGGCGCTCTATCGCATCGTTGTCGCCGAGGCGCAGAATTTTCCCCACCTCGCGCACCAGCTTCGCCGCGAGTGCTCGGAGCGCGGCTACGCGTTGCTCGCCGAGTACCTGCGCTCCCGCCGCATCGGCCGGCCCAACTACCGCACGGCCGCGGATCGATTCGTCTCCCTCGTCCTCGGCGACTTTCTCCTGAATGGGATGCTCAACCCCGACCTGGTCTGGAGCCGGCGCGTTGTGCTCGCGCGCGTGCGCCGCGCCGTCGATGACTTCTTCCTGATCTATCCGCAAAGATAGGTCCGCTGCAAGGTGCGGATCCATGGCCTCAGAAAGCCTCGCCTACGACAATACGAATAACGAAGCCTGGCGGCCCTCCGTCAACCCGTGGCTCATCGCGGTTTCAGTCATCATGCCCACCTTCATGGAGGTGCTCGACACCACCATTGCCAACGTAGCCTTGAACCACATCGCCGGAAGCATGTCGGCCTCCTACTCGCAAGCCACCTGGGTGCTCACCTCCTACCTGATCTCGAACGCAGTAGTGCTTCCGCTTTCCGCATGGCTGGGCAATCGCTTCCAGCGCAAACGCTTCCTGCTCTTCTGCATTTTTCTCTTCACGGTGTCGTCTTTGTTTTGCGGGCTTTCTATCAATTTGCCCATGCTGCTGGTAATGCGTGTCATTCAGGGGATCGGCGGCGGCGCATTGGCCCCTATCTCGCAGGCCATCCTCATGGAAAGTTTTCCCCCACGCAAGCAGGGCACGGCGCAGGCGCTCTTTGGGCTGGGTGTTGTGGTGGCGCCGGTGGTCGGCCCCGTGCTGGGCGGCTGGCTCACCGATAGCTTCTCCTGGCGCTGGATCTTCTACATCAACATTCCCTTCGGCCTGATAGCCATGTGGGCCATCCAGCAGACTGTCGAAGATCCGCCCTGGGTGCGCCACTCCAATCCTGGCCCGCTCGATACGCTCGGCCTCGTCGCGCTCTCGCTTTGGCTCGGCTGCCAGGAAATCTTCCTCGACAAAGGCCAGGAGGACGACTGGTTCGGCTCGCAGTTTATCCGCCTCATGGCCGTGCTCGCCGTCTCCGGCTTTCTGGTTTTTGTCTGGCGCGAGTTGCGCACCGATGAGCCCATGGTCGACCTGCGCCTGTTCGCCATCCGCAATTTTTCTGTCTCCACCGTTCTCATCTTTCTCACCTGTGTGCTCATCTACAGCATCGGCCTGCTCACGCCGCAGTTCCTGCAACTGCTCCTCGGCTATTCATCCCTGGCGTCGGGTATCGCCACGGCCCCGCTTGGCGTGGGCGCGGCCATTTCCATGGTCCTGGTCGGTGTGATGGTGCGCAAAATCGACGGGCGTCTGATTGTCGTTCTCGGCTTCCTGGTTCTCGCGCTGGCCTCCTTCCGCCTCTCGCAAATCAATCTCTCCATCAACGCCTGGACGGTCTTCTGGCCGCAGATTCTGGCGGGATCGGCCATGGGCTTCCTCTTCGTTCCGGTCAATATCCTGGGAACCGCGCCTTTGCGCCGCGATCAAATTGGCTCTGCCACCGGCGCTTTGAGTCTGATGCGCAATGTGGGCGGCAGCGTGGGCATCGCTTGGGTCAGCACCCTGCTGGCGCGCCGCAGCCAGGTGCATCAAACCATGCTGGGTGAGCACCTCACTTCAGACAGTCTCCTCCTGCTCCAGGATCTGCGCGGCATGCGGAGATTTCTCTCTTTCCAGTGCGCCGCTTTCGGCAATGGCGCGCCGCAAGCCCTGGCCGCCGTCTACCGCATCCTCCAGCAACAGGCGGCCTTGATGGCCTTCACCGACGTCTTTCAGGATCTGGTTCTGGTGGCTCTCGGAGCCATTTTGCTGGTCGCACTGCTCCACGGCGCCATTGCACGTCCCGGCGCTCCTCTTCATTGACGCCCGCAATCGAATTGCCATGGACTTGCTGAGCGCCGCTAGGGCTGGCGCCTCTCAGGGGTCGCGCCCGCAGGAGTTGCAGGCGCGGACGGAAGCGCTAATGGCGCATCGCCATTTCCGCTTGCGTCCGTCACGATCCGCGCTTTCGAGCGGAACAAATGGTACTGCGTGAAATCAACATCGTTCACCTGTGTCTGCACGCTGACCGCTGACCCCTCTTGCGCCGTAGCGCCATGCGGCATCGGAATCTTTAAAAAAGCTATGCTGCGCACAGGGCAAATGTAGCTCTGCTCGCCAATCGTCACCGGTGCATACTCCACCAGGATTGCCGTTCGCATCGCCTCGTAGGGCGGCGGCAACTGCGACATCAGGCTGATGCGCAGAATCGCGCCTGTCGACGGATCGATGGCGATCTCCCCGTGGTAGCCGGGATAGATTTGTTCCATCTTGCCTCCAGACGGAATCACCACCATGTAGTTCGATTGCGCCTCGAGCACGGCATATCGAAAAACCGCCACGGGATCGTTCGCACCCTGTTCCCATCGTTGCCACGTCACTTCGCCACGCAGAGCGTCGCCCATCACTACTCCAAGAATCGGGCCAAATTCACCGACGGTCGTCAGCACTTTCGGAGGCTTGCTTTGATTCTTGCCGGGCTGGGCGTCCACGTCCGGCACCTCCTGGCCGTCTCGGTACGTGACCATGACGCTGGAAGAGCCAGTGCTGTGCAGAGATTTGTATTCGGTGCTGTTCACCAAGGGCTCCGGTTCGCGCGCGGCGCGCGACATCCTTCCGACCATGGTCGGTGCACTGACCATTGGCATCTGCGTGGAAGGCGTGTCTTCAAAGTGCGTGGTTTCCCGCGTAGCAATGAAGTTCGGCAGCCGCGTGATCGTGCTCTTCACGTATTCGCTGGCCAGCTCCAGCATCCGCTCCTGGGTGGCGCTGTCCGGCCCGGGAATCGGGTCAACGTCCCCGGCAGGAGGGTTCAAGAATGCCGCGAGATCGGCCAGTTTCGTCAGCGCCTCGTGGCTCTTGCTTCCGGGAAATTGCGCCTCCCAGTGCGCCAGCCGGATCGGGCTCACCCGCTCGGTCAGCTCCAGGTCTGAAAGCTCCTGGGCCACTTTGCCGTCGGATTTGCCGTGGAGCGTGTCGAGCAACTGCTCCAGCTGCCCCACCGTCACGCTCCTGGCCGCCATCGCCGGCCAGGCCGAAACCGCCAGAAACAGCAAAACCGCCCATTTCCGCATCGCGCAACCGCCCATTCTCACCGCGGCACAAGTATAGTCCAGCTTCGCCGCTTCCGGCCGTCAGCCATGGCCCATTGAGCTCAACCGACTTTGGCTACAATGCATTTATTTACAGCAATTTACAATACCAGAGCCCAAACCCTCCCGCACCCGCCTTTTCCACCCCTTCAGCCCGCGGAATTCTGTCACACTCCGTTCCATCTGAGGCGTCTAACCCTGCAGTGGGCTGATCCTTCGCACAGGTATACTAGGAATAGGCAAAACCTCAAATAAAGACCCCCGTGCAGGGGGCTTTTTGCCACAGGGGCTCTCCCCTGGATGCCCGGCATTCCCGGGAAAAGGAAATCAATGGGAACATTGCTGGAGTCCATCAACTCCCCCGCCGATGTAAAACGCCTCAATCCCGCGCAGCTGGCCGAGCTGGCCGAGGAGATTCGCGACTTCCTCATCCAGACTCTCTCGAAAACCGGCGGCCATCTCGGCCCCAATCTCGGGGTAGTCGAGCTCACTCTGGCCCTGCATGCGGTCTTCAACACGCCCGACGACAAGATCCTCTTTGACGTGAGCCACCAGGCCTATATCCACAAAATTCTCACCGGCCGCCGCGATCGTTTTGAGACCATCCGCCAACCGGGCGGCCTCAATGGATTCATGCTTCGCGCCGAAAGCGAGCACGACTGCTATGGAGCCGGCCACGCCGGCACTGCGCTTTCTGCCGCGCTGGGCATGGCCGTGGCCCGCGACCTGGCCGGAGGGCACGAAAACGTGATCGCCGTCGCCGGCGACGCCGCCTTCACCAACGGCGTCACCTTCGAAGCGATGAACAACATCGCCTCGCAAACCAAGCGCATGATCGTGGTCCTCAATGACAACGAGTGGTCCATCGACCGCAATGTGGGCGCCGTGGCCCGTTACCTGCATCGCATCGTCACCAACGAACACTACCAGCACCTGCACGACAAGGCTACGCATCTCATTGAGCGCTTCGGCGGCAAGACCGCTCTGAAAGTCGTGCGCCGCGCCGAAGAAGCCGCCAAAGGCATGCTCTGGCCCTCCGTCCTCTTTGAAGAATTCGGTCTCGAATACTTCGGCCCCATCGACGGCCACAACATCCCGCTGCTCGTTGAGACCTTCAAGTTTCTCAAGAGCCTAGACCACCCCGTCCTGCTGCACATCCTCACGCAGAAAGGACGCGGCTTTCAGCCCGCGCTTGACGGACAAAAGAAATTCCACGGTCTCGGCCCCTACGATCCTGAAACCGGCAAGACTCCCGACGGTTCGACGACCTATGCCGAAGTCTTTGCCAACACCCTCGCTGATCTGGCCGAAAAGGACGAGCGCGTCGTCGCTATCACCGCGGCCATGCCTAACGGCACAGGCCTCGATCTCTTCCGCCCTCGCCATCCCAAACGCTACTTCGACGTGGGCATCGCCGAGGAGCATGCGGTGGTCTTCGCCGCAGGCATGGCCACGCGCGGCTTCCGTCCCGTCTGCGCCATCTATTCCACGTTTCTGCAGCGTGCCTTCGATCCCATCGTCCACGACGTCTGCCTGCAAAAGCTTCCCGTCCTTTTCTGCATGGATCGCGCCGGACTTTCCGGCGACGACGGCCCCACGCATCACGGCCTCTTCGACATTGCCTACCTGCGCGGCATTCCCGACATCGTGCTCATGTCGCCCAAGGACGAAGATGAGCTCGCCGATATGCTCAAGACCGCACTCGAAATTCCCGGTCCCAGCGCCATTCGCTATCCGCGCGGCGCAGTGGCCGGCGTGGCCCGCAAGCCTGAGCCGCAGATTCTTCCCATCGGTAAGGCCGACGTCCTCGCCGACGGCTCTGACGTTGCCTTCCTCGGCCTCGGCCCCACGATCTCGCTCGCGCAGGGACTGGCCACAGCACTCGCGCGCGACGGCTACTCCGCCGCTGTCATCAATCCCCGCTTTATTAAACCAATCGATCGCGAGATGCTTGAGCGTTACGCCCGGCGCGTGGCCGCCTTTGTCACCTTTGAGGATCACGTGAAGATGGGTGGCTTCGGCACCGCGGTAGTTGAAGCACTCGATGAGATGGGCCTCGCCGTTCCCGTGGTCCGCATCGGCTGGCCCGACCAGTTCATCGAGCACGGCAAAGTCGAGCCGCTCCGCGCGAAGTACGGCCTCAGCGTGGAGGCGGCCTACGCCCAGGTGCTGCCGCTGCTGGCTGGCCGCCGCCGCGCCACATTGGTGGCAAGCTAACTCATATCGATCAATATGAATCGATTGTCATCCTGAGCGACAAGAATCGGATGTCATCCTGAGCGAGCATTGGCGCATGTAATGCGCCAATGCGAGTCGAAGGACCTGCGGTTGCTTTTGCATTTGCCTTTCGCAACCCAACCACGATCTGGGGTGCCCCACATCTCGCTTCTGAGATGTGGGATAGCACGAACCCAATCTCCGTACTATTGTCATAAACACTGCTAGCTCCGCTGCTCTGCGGTATCCTTCTCCATGTGTTCCGCTTCATCCATCCATCGCGCTGGCCGCGCCGTTGGCCGCTCTGGATCGCGCTGGGCTTCATCCTCCGCCTCATCTTCATCTGGTCTCCGCGCACCATCGACGACGATACCTGGGACTACCTCGAACTCGGCCGCAATCTGCTGCACCACTGGGTCTATGGGCTCGGCTCCGGCGACGATCTCGCGCCCAGCCTCTTCCGCCTGCCCGCCTATCCAATTATGCTGGCCGCCTGCAATCAGCTCTTCGGTAATCTTCCTCACAGCGGCTGGCTCGTCGCTCTCTACCTTTTCCAGTCCATCGTCGACCTCGTCGGATGTCTTCTTTTAGCGGCCTTCGCCTACCGCTGCATCTCTCCGCGCGCCGGTGAAATCGCCCTCGCCCTCGCCGCGCTTTGCCCCTTCACGGCTGCGGAAGCCGGTACGTCCATGACCGAGTGTCTCTCCATCTTCGCCGTGTCGCTGGGAATCTACGCCGCGGGACGCATCCTCTCGGCCGAAGCAGCGGACCACCACGACACACCAGCCGTGATTTTCGCCGGGTGCGCTTCGGCCCTTGCCATGCTGTTGCGGCCCGACGGCGCGCTGCTTCCTATTGCGCTCGCCGCGGGATTGTTTTTCTATATTCTGCGTGACCGCGCCGGGCAAGGCATGGGTCTTGCGCTGCGCCGCAGCTTCACCACCACATCCATCTATTGCCTGGTTGCCCTGGCTCCCATTGCCATGTGGACGCTGCGCAATTGGGTTACCTTCCATGTCTTTCAGCCGCTGGCGCCGCGCTATCTCGGCGACCCCGGCGATCGCCCCAACGTCGGCGTCTATCGCTGGATGCGCACCTGGTCGGTCGAGTACATATCTACCGCAGTCGTTTTCTGGCAAGTCGGCGTCGGCCCCATCGATCCCGACGATTTGCCCGAGCGCGCCTTCGATTCGCCGGCCGAGCGCGCGCAAACTCTCGCCCTCCTCGATGAATACAACCACACCATCTCTATCTCCGCCGATCTCGACCGCCGTTTCGGCGCGCTCGCCGCGCAGCGCATCCACGCGCATCCCTTGCGCTACTACCTGTGGCTCCCCGCGCTGCGTATCACCGACATGATGTTTCGTCCCCGCACTGAGGAGTTCGAGCTCGAGGTCTTCTGGTGGCCCCCCGCCGACCACCCCGCGCAGACCGTGGGGGCGATTCTAGTCGGCCTCATCAATCTCTTTTATGTCGCAGCAGCGGCGTGGGCCTTTCTTCGCCGCCGTGTTCCCTGGCCTTGGATGCTGGGCGGTTACATCGTTCTGCGCTGTTTGCTGCTTGGCACCATGGAAAACTCCGAGCCGCGTTACTCCCTGGAGTGTTTTCCCATCTTCATCGTGGCTGCCGCCGCGGTCCTTGGTGGTTCTAAAATGATTCCGGCACAGGCAAAGCACCGCCAAATGAGCCCTGCAACCGGTCTCTCTGTGCGACAATCCACTTCAGACTGAATTTGCCATGCAAACTGCTCGACTTTTTCCCGCGGTTATCTGCGGATTGGCTTTAGCCTCCGTTTCGGCCCACCCGCAGGGTGAGCCTGCTGCGCCTCTGGTTCTTGCCGGCGGCACAGTCGTCGATGTGGCCAATTGGGGTCATTCGGCCCGCGATATTCCCGATGCCATTGTCGTCATCCGCGACGGCAAAATCACTGAGGTCGGCCTGCCCGGCGCGGTGCCCATCCCCAAAGGCGCACGCATCATCGATTGCACCGGAAAATTTCTCATTCCCGGTCTCGTCGACGGCTATGCGGGCCTGAACTCGCAGGCCCAGGCCAACGCCAACCTTTACATGGGCGTGACCACCGTGGTCGTCCGCACCGGCTATCAACGCGGCTTCATCGATTCCGGCGCCCAGCCCAGCCCGCACATTTACCCCATTGACACCATCGGCGTCACCGACAACTGGAGCCTTTTGGCCCGTCAGCCGGAGTGGGTCTCCAAGTTGCGCGAAGGCCCGCATCCCGCCGAGCTCAGCCCGCAGGATACGGCGCGTCAGATGGTCGACACCGCGCACCTCGGCACGCGCGTACTGCTGCTGACGCCCTATCTCACCGCCGCCAATTCACAGTGGATCATTGCCCGCGCCCACGAGATGGGTCTCATCACCTACGGCATCTTCGTTGCCACACCGTATCGCGTCGGTGTCGAGGCCGGCGTCGATGCTCTGCCGCAGATGGACCGCTATGACCTCGGTGTGATTCCCGACGAATTGCAGCGCCCGCTCATCGACGATCCCGACGGCTCCTCGGCCGAAACCGCCTACGATTACTCTGAGCACGTCTCGCCCACCGATCTCCGTCTGCGCACTTACGCGCACCTGCTCGCCGCGCACCACGCCGCGCTCATGCCCAGTTTCAGCCTCTATTACGTCAATCTGCCCGGGCATCGCAATCTCTGGAAGGAACCGGCCGCGGCTCTTCTCGATCCCGGCCGCATGTTTCATCCCTCCGACCCTGCCACCGGCGATATGATCTACGCGCTTCCCACCTGGGCGCACCATCTGCCCGCAACGGCGCAGCGCTGGATGGAAGAAGACCTGCAAAAGAAGGCCGGTCTCACCGCGCTCCACCTATGGCGCATTAACGAGACCATCTTTGCGGATTTCCCGCACTACCTGGCCGCCTCCGGCGCAGACTCCATGGGTGCCATGCCCGGCATATCTTTGCACACGGAGCTCGAGCTTCTGGTCCGTCTCGGCCTCTCGCCGCGCGAAGCCCTTGCCGCCGCCACCAACAACTATTCGCTGCAATTCGGCTGGAACGAGCTCGGCCTCATCGCCCCCGGCCGCCGCGCCGACATCCTGGTCGTCGACGCAGATCCCACCGCCAACATCTGGAACGCCCGCCGCATCTCCGCCATCATCCTCGATGGCGAACCCCTCGACCGCAATGCCCTTCTGCATTTGAAGCGATAGTTAGACGAATCAGAAACTCGCATCCCATCGAAGCGGAAATGCAGAATTTGGTGATTTGGAAACGCAGAGCTGAAGGTTTTTGCGCCAACTACGGCGATGGGCTTTCACCCGCAGGCAGGATTCTCGCCGTCGATTGAAACAGCCTGTAATGGGAATACAAGTGAATCTCTTCCCCGGCAAGGTACGCTGTCTGCCATTGGGTCTCGACCTCAGTCGGCAGCCAAAACGTCAAATTGAGCGCGCGTATCTTCACTGCGCCATATTCAAGGCTCGAGCGAAGTTGATTGAGTTCAATGGCGGGCAGAGGATTCAATAGATCCGTCTGCATGCGAACAATTTGGAATGTCGATTGGTCGATCCAGGCCACGCCTTGAATCGGGGTCGAGCAACGGCCATTGCTGGATTCGACGGCAACGTCCAGAACTTCCTGCTCTGGAGCCGGAGCAAAGGCCAACACATAGGTTTCGCGATTGTCAATCTTCTGCTCTCCGAGGTAGCGAAAGCGGGACTCTTCAAGATTGCCCGGCAAAAAGAAGAGCCACGTTGTCGTGAAACCGACGCTGAACGGCCTCTGGGCATTGTGAGCGGAGTCGTCAATCGGCCTGTCGTGCGCATCCGTCCGGAACTCGTCGAGCGCGTCGCCGCCGGCCGGCGTTTGTTTGTGTACGATGCGAAAAGTGTAAACACTAGTTCTGAAATGTGTAATCGGCATTTCCTGCTCAGTGAATCCTGGCTCTGATTCTCAAGTGCTTAATCCGAGGGAGGCTCGAGCTGGCAGGTTCTTTTTCAATATCGTGTCGGTTGGCTCCTTCACCTCTTCCTTCGCGATCAGGTTCGGCATTCTATGAAGCAGTTCGGCGACGACCGCGCTGGTTCGGGTAAGGATGGATGCGGTCTTATCCTGCTCCGCCATAGGGGGCGTACCGCCGCTCGCGTTCTCGGCTGCTTCAATTCGGATCCCGTTCAGCCCCGGCACCATCCTTTTCAATTGCTCAATCGGTTCATCGACGTAAGAAGGCACCTGCGCGACAGGCCGGCCGCCGCCTCGAAGGGTTTCGCAGGATGGAACAGATTGAGTTTGCGGCAAACTGGCTGTCACCGCAGCAGGTAGAACCGTCGTCTCTCCAGAAGTGCTGGCGTTCCCAGGATCGACCTGCCCTCGAACCCCGCTCACTCCGCTGCCTTTACCCCGCTCCGCATCCGCAATCGCATCCCGTGCCCATGTGGAGTACACAAACTCTTCGCGCTGCTTTTCCCACTCCGCCATGGGCAGCACGCTCAACTGCTCCGGCGTCAGGTTCGGCACGTTCACATCAATCGCCACCAGCCCAGCGTCGCGGTCCTCGCGCTGCGCGCTCTTGTTGAACACGACGTCGTTCTTCGCCGCCCAGTCTCCAATCCTGATCGTCGGCAGTGCCGCAATCTGACTGCTCTTCCAATTGGCAAAGTGCAGATTGTCCGCGAGCCACTGCGCCGCAATCTTCGTCACCCATGCCGGACGATGGCTCGCCCCCGGATCGAAGTAAGTCGTGAACACATTCTTGTCCGATCCCAGCTCCGCAATCGTGCGCTTGCGCAGGTCGTCAAAAAAATCCGGCCCGTGCGTCGGAATCGCAACCACGGTGTCGTTCGTCCCGTTGATGATGAACGTCGGCCCGCGTTTGGCCTGCAGCGCAAACAGCACGGCTCCTCGATCCCCTAAGAATTCCAGCGCATTGTAGGGTCCGCTCTGGCACATCACATTATGGCTTGTGGCCCAATAGCCGCCCGGCCCATCCAGATCGCCGCCGCCCGTCAACAGCACGGCATGAATGCGATCGTCCACCGCACCCGCAATCGAAACCACAAATGAGCCCATCGAAAATCCCAACACCGCAATACGCTTCGGGTCCACTTCCGGCCGGCTCCGCAGATACGAAACTGCCTGCATCACGTCGGTCAGCATCTGACCGCCCATTCGTTGCGGCACGCCCGGCACGTCGATCGGCCGGTCATGTTCGCTGGTGCCGTCCTTGTGATCGTCGTTGCGCTCGCCCTCGCCAATCATGTCGTACGTCAGCACCATCGCGCCCGCGCGCGCGTACTCCACGCCCGTGTACCACGAGTACCAACTCGTCTTGTCGGCGCCGTGGCCGTTCACCACCACAATGCCCGGAATTTTGCCGCGTATCTTCTCCGGCCGGTACACAATCGCCGGAACCCGCAATCCGTATTCCGTCACATACGTCACGCGCTCCGCCACCACGCCCGGCTCCGGACTAAAACTTCCGTAGTTCTTCGCGTCGAGATCCGGTAAAGGCTCGGGGACGAACAACGCCGCGCGAATCTTTTCACGCAACTGCTTCGCCGTGGCATCGTTCATCTGCGCCATCAGCGGCGCAGCCGTCATTGCCAGCAGCACCAGACCCATGCCGAGAGTCCAGCCTGCCATCCCGCGTCTCACGCAACGCCTCGCTTTACCATTCGCCTGCAGATTCATATTGCTCCCACCTGCCCCGTCATAGTACAAGCATCCTGCGTAAAGCATCACTCAAAGAATAGTCTTGTAACAAGGGCCCGGCTTTAGCCGGTCCGAACAATGCAGAATAATACGGGGCTTCAGCCTCTGAGGGGTTTTTATGCCGCAACCCGTCCACTTCGTTAGCGCGCGAGCCGTATCGCGCAGCATCCTGGGCATCTTCTTTATAGCGGCGCTGGCCGTCAGCGGCATTTTCGCCCATGCCGCGCGTGTGTGCGATGTAACGGCCTATGGCGCCAAGGGCGACGGCGTCACCAAGGATACGCATGCAATTCAAGGCGCCATCGACGCCTGCGCGGCCAAAAGCGGCGGCACGGTGCGACTCGCCTCGGGAACCTTCCTCACCGGGCCCATCGTGCTCAAGAGCCACATCACCCTCGAAGTGGATGCGGGCGCGACCTTGCTCGGCAGCCAGGACAAAGCCGACTATCCCCAGGTGCAGGAGTTGCGCGAGCCCGCTCTGCAGCCACTCATCAGCGCAACCAATGCCGAGCGCATCGTCATTCGCGGCGGCGGTACTATCGACGGCAACGGAAAACCCTGGTGGGACGCCGTCTACGCGCATCGCGCCGACTCCAACTTTGTCGCCGCCATGCGCCCGCGCCTCATCCTCTTCGATCACTGCAAGCACATTCTCATCGAGAACATGACGATCCAGAACTCCGCGTCCTGGCAGGTCGTGCCCTATTATTCTGACGATGTTGTCATCCGCAACGGCAAAATCCTGGCCCCCGCGCGTTCGCCCAACACCGACGGCATCGATCCCTTTTCATCGAGCCACGTCACCATCTCTCACATGACCATCGACACCGGCGACGACAATATCGCCATCAAATCCGGCCAGCCCAACTCGCCCGGCCCCGATTCGCCCTCCACCGACATTACAATCACCTACTGCACCTTTCTCCACGGCCACGGCATGTCCATGGGCAGCGAGATTGCCGGCGGCGTGCAGCGCGTTCGCGCCCGCCGCATTCACTTTCAGGACACGGCCAGCGGCGTGCGCATCAAGTCCAATCGCGATCGCGGCGGCGACATCGGCAACTTCGACTTCCGCGACCTCACCATGGAAAATGTCGGCACGCCCATCCTCATCACCGAGTATTACCCGCGCATTCCCCAGCACGATACTGCGCAGCCGGTCACGCGCCTCACTCCGCACTTTCACGACATCCGCATCAGCAACCTGAAAGCGACCGGCGCCAAGGAAGCAGGCATCATCGTCGGCCTTCCCGAAAGCCCCATCATTACCACCACGCTCAACCATGTCCAGATCACCGCGCAAAAGGGTATGACCGTCAGCGATGCCACCGTGAGCGCTCACGATTTTTCAGTGACGGCTGCTGCAGGCGACCCCTATATCCTGCTTGAAAACGCGCACATCAATCGCAAATGAGCCCGCCTTGGCCGGCGGGCTGACCTGGAGTGCTGACTTGGGGGTGCCCCACATCTCGATTCTGAGATGTGGGAAGGCAAAACCGCATCCCTCGCACGACCTCACGGGTGTCCCGTTCAAGCTCCGCTCGGGCGGGATCCGCTGGCTCGCTGGCGTCATATACCCTTAAATACAGCGACTCACCCCAGACCGCCATGGCACGATTCCCCTTCTCAACTCGCACCGGAGGACCCCAGCACCACAACCGCGTGCTGCTCCTCATCGCGGTCTACAAATTCCTCCATGCCATGCTGTTCTTCGCCATCGGCATGGGCGCGCATCACCTGCTCCACAGGGACCTCGCTGACCAGATCGAGCTGTTTGCCCGTCACCTGCGCTTCAATCCCGAGTCGCGGCTGGTGATCTTCGTTCTCGAAAAATCTTCGCTCATCACCGGCCCGGTGCTGGAACGCATAAGCCTCATCGCCTACTGCTACGCGACCCTCACTCTGGTGGAAGGCATCGGTCTCTATCTTGAGAAGGCGTGGGGCGAATTCCTCACGCTCGCCATTACCGCCTCATTTTTGCCCTGGGAGATCCTCGAAATTCTCCGCCGCATCACCTGGCTCCGCGTCGGCTTGCTCACCATCAATATTCTGGTCTTTGTCTATCTGCTGCAGCTGGTCCTGGCTCGCGCCCGCAGCCGAACCAAAGCATGGAAAAGCTGACCCGCACCTGTTCCCTTGCCCTTGCTTTCTTGTTCCCTTGGTCCCTCGGTCCCTAGGCCCCTGCTGTTCACGCCTTCTTCACCGCGTGCCCGCCAAATGCGTTGCGCATAATGGCCAGCATGCGATCGGTGAAGTTGTTCTCCTCGCGCGAGCGAATGCGCCGGATCACCGACTCCGTAATCACTGGCGCGGACACATTCAGGTCGAACGCCTCAAACACCGTCCAGCGGCCTTCGCCGGAATCCACCACGTACGCCTGCAGTCCATCCAGCGTGGGATTCCCGGCCAGCGCCTCCGCCGTCAAATCCAGTAGCCAGCTCCGCACCACGCTCCCATACCGCCAGATGTCCGCAATCTGTGGCAGGTCCAGGTGAAACACTTCCTTCTTCTCCAGGATCGTGAATCCCTCGGCATAGGCCTGCATCATGCCGTACTCAATACCGTTGTGCACCATCTTCACAAAGTGTCCCGCACCCGCCGGGCCCACATGTCCCCATCCCTTGTCTTTGGCCGGGGCCAGCGTCTCGAAAATCGGCCGCAGATATTGCACTGGCTCCTCGTCGCCGCCGATCATCATGCTGTAGCCTTCTTTCAGTCCCCACACCCCGCCTGAAGTGCCCACATCGACAAACTCGAATCCCTTGGCCTTCACTTCCTGGTAGCGCCGCATCGAATCCTTGTACATCGAGTTGCCGCCATCGATCAGAATGTCGCCGGGATTGAGCAGCGGCTCCAGCTTCGCGATCGTGTCGTCCACCGGATTGCCCCTGCGGCACCATAATCCAAATGGCCCTCCGGGCCTTTAGGTTTTGGACGAGATCTTCGATGGTGGAAACGCCCAGGTTGCCCGCCTCGGTCAGCCGTGCCACGGCATCGGCGTTGAAGTCGAAGCCCACCACTTCGTGCCCGCCCAGCTTCAGGCGTTCCGCCATGTTGCCGCCCATCTTGCCCAAACCGATCAGTCCCAGTTGCATAACGACCTCCGTATCTCTCTTTTATTGAAAGGGGATCTCAAATCTCACTTTGAAGGGGAACCTCAAAACCAAATCTCAACTCACCGCAGTCATTCCGTGCCCCATCCTTTCCGCAGTCTCATCGCGGAAAGGGTGGGAATGCACCAATCTCAACCCCGCACAAACAGTGGGTGCCCCCGGTCTCGATTTTGAGACCGGGGATAGCAAGAATCTCAATCTCGCACCAACCAGCTAGCAGCTAGGAGTTGCTTTTAAAACACGCCCAATTCAACCAACTCAACCCGCAGCGAATCCGCGCCGGTAAACTGGATCGCCCTCATGCCCGCCGCCAAACCGCCAGCCACATTTTCCTGGCGATCGTCGATGAAAAGAACGCGCTCCGGTCTGCAACCCAGAATGTCGAGCGCCCTCAGGTACATCGCCGGTTCCGGCTTGCGCAAGCCCATATAGCACGAACTGAACGCCACCTTGAAATACCGGCGCAGGCCGAAATGGCCAAAGCGAAATTCGTTGGTTTCGCGTGCCTCGTTGTTCAGGGCGCCCAGCATACAGGGATTCGATGCCGCGAGCTCCGCGAGGATGGGCAAAGCTCCATGGGGCAACCGCTGCGATTGCGCCAGCATGAACGAGAAAAACTCGCTCGCGCGAAAAACCGCGCGGCTCATAAAACACCGTCGCATTCAGATATTGCATTGAGATCGATCTCGCCGCGCTCCCAGGCATCCATCACGTCGGCAGTGCCTGAGTCTCGAGCGCCTGCCGCATCCAGGCTGAAGTGCGCCACCGCGGCCGCGCGTTCTGCGTGGTCCCAGCCGTTGGTCAGCAGGACTCCGCCAACATCGAAGAGGATTGCGTCGAAGGGGAACATGGTGGGTCGAGTGAAGAACAGTGAACGACGTCGAAAATGTGAATCAAGTCAGCGAGTTAGCTTCGCACTGCTTCTTCGCCGTCCTCCGCACAGGTATTTGGCCTCGATCGCCAGCACCTTCTTGAACCGCCGCTCGAACCGGCCCTCTTGCGCCTGGAATTTAGCCGCCAATGAATGCGTGCGCCAACTCGAACGCCAGCGCGGAGCCGATGATGCTCGCGCCCAGCACCAGCACATTCATGTCGTCGTGCTCCACGCCCTGGTGCGCCGAATACGTATCGTGGCAGATGCCGGCGCGAATGCCGGGAATCTTGTTCGCCGCCACGCACACGCCCACGCCCGAGCCGCAGATGAGAATGCCGCGCGGAGCCACGCCCGCCTTGATCGCTTCGCCCACTTTCTCGGCAAAGTCGGGATAGTCGTCCTCGGGTTCGCATGTAAACGCTCCCAGGTCGACAACTTCATGGCCGGCCGCGGCCAGGTTGGCGCGCACCTCTTCCTTCAAAGCAAATCCCGCATGATCGGAAGCGATAACGAGTTTCACGACGATCCTTTCGGTAAAGCACGCGCGAAGCTGGCTAACTCCGCTACTTCAACAGCTTCTTCGCCCTCGCCGCCACATTCTCCGCGCTGAATCCAAGCTCCTTCATCACGATCGGTCCCGGAGCCGAGGCGCCGAAGCGGTCCAGCCCGACCACGTCGCCGTTCGAGCCCACGTACTTCCACCAGCCCAGCGTCGCGCCGGCTTCTACTGCCAGCTTGGGAACGCCCGCCGGCAGCACGCTGGCCTTGTACTCGGCCGATTGCTCCTCGAAGATCTTCCAGCTCGGGAAGCTCACCACGCGCGCGCCGATTCCTTCGGCGGCCAGCAGCTTCGCCGCGTCCAACGCCAGGCCAAACTTCCGAACCCGTCCCAATCAAAATCACCTGCGGATTCGCCGCGTCTTCCAGCACGTAGGCGCCCTTGCTCACGCTCGCGTAAATGTCGCGCTTGGTCGCGTCGATCACCGGCACATCCTGCCGCGTGAGCGCGAAGAAGCACGGCCCCTTGCGCTCCAGCGCCAGCCGCCACGCCGCCGCCGTTTCATTCGCGTCCGCCGGGCGGAAGTCCGTCATGTGCGGCACCGCGCGCAGCGCCATCAAGTGCTCAATGGGCTCATGCGTCGGCCCATCCTCGCCCACGCCGATCGAATCGTGCGTGAAGACGAATAGCGAAGGCGCTTCCATGATCGCCGCAATGCGCAGCGCCGGCTTGGCGTAGTCGGAGAAGACGAAGAACGTCGATCCGAACGGCCTCACTCCTCCGTGCACCGCCATGCCGTTCACTGCCGCGCACATGCCCAGCTCGCGCACGCCGAAAAACACGTTGCGCCCCGCAGGATCGTCGGCAAAGTGCGGGCTCGATCTTGAAGATCGTCTTGGTCGAAGCCGTCAAATCCGCGGCTCCGCCGAACAGCTCCGGCACTTCGTCGGAGATCGCGTTCATCACCTGCTGGCCCGCATTGCGCGTGGCAATGGGCTTCTCCGTCCCGAAGCTGGGAATCGATTTCTCCCATCCCGCCTTCAACGCGCCCGCCTGCGTCCGCTCAAACTCCGCCGCCAGCTCGGGAAACGCGGCCTTGTATCCGGCAAAGAGCTTGTTCCACTCCGCCTCGTACGCCGCGCCGCGCTTCACCGCCTCGCGCCAGTTGGCCAGCGCATCTTCGGGCACATAGAAAGCTCTGGTCCTCGGGGAATCCGAAGAACTTCTTGGTCGCCGCCGCATCCGCCGCGCTCATGGCTTCGCCGTGCACCTTGTTTGTTCCCGCCAGCGGGCTGCCGTAGCCGATCACCGTGCGCACGCCGATCAGCGACGGCTTGCCGGTCTGACGGCCTTCGCCGCTGCAATCGCCTCTTCGATGCCGTCCAGATCGTTGCCGTCCATCACCCGCTGCACATGCCAGCCGTAGGCGTCGAAGCGCTTGTACACATCCTCGGTAAAGCTCCAGTTCGTGGGCCCGTCGAGCGAGATCAGATTGTCGTCATAAAGCACGATCAGCTTGCCCAGACTTCAGCGTTCCCGCCAGCGAGGCCGCCTCGTGCGACAGGCCCTCCATCAGATCGCCGTCGCCGCACAGCACGTACGTGTGATGATCCACCACGTTGAAGCCCGGCTTGTTGTACGTCGCCGCCAGATGCCTCTCCGCCATGGCCATGCCCACGCCCATGCCGAATCCCTGTCCCAGGGGCCCGGTCGTCGCTTCCACGCCATCGGTCAAGCCGTACTCCGGATGCCCCGGCGTCTTCGATCCCCACGTGCGGAAGCTCTTCAGATCGTCCAGCGTCACCTTGTAGCCGGACAGATACAACGTCCCGTAGAGCAGCATCGACGCGTGCCCGTTCGACAGCACGAACCGGTCCCGGTCCGCCCACTTCGAGTGCGCCGGATTGTGCTTCATCAGCTTGTGGAACAGCAGATAGGCAATCGGCGCGCAGCCCAACGGCGCGCCCGGATGGCCGCTCTTGGCCTTCTCCACGCCGTCCAAGGCGAGCAGGCGCAGGGTGTCGATCGAAAGCTGGTCGAGTGAGAGAGACGCATGCTGGAAGCCATGATTTGATCTTTGGAATTCCTTTCCTGAAGTGCGAACGCACCGGCCAAAACGGCGCTACGCCGCATCCACCTTGACCTTTACATTGTATCCAAGCCAGGCCTCCGGTCCCGCTCCCCAATTCCGTCCAGCGCAGCGTCCATTCCAGTTCCGCGCAGCCCGCCGGCGCGAGTCAATGTCGGCGCTGAATCCCGCGCTTCCCAGGTTCCGGCTCGCCGTCGTGTTCACTGTCTGCCAGCCGTCGCCCGTCCACACCACTTCAAAACGGCTCTCATCCAGAATGCGCAGCGTGTTCCCGGCCGTCCATGCGCTGGATCGGCCGTTTGAAGCTGTAAATTTCGAGGCTCTCCCGGCGGCGCTTGCGTCCTTCTGGATCGCAATACCGCTCATACACCGGATCGATGCGGTCAAACACCTTGCCATCCGCGGCCGAGCGCATCAGCTTCAGGTACTCGGCATGCGCCCACACCAGCGGCACCGCCGACCCCGCCGGCTGCCCCTCCCACAGGTGCTGCTCCGGCCGGTCGGCCTCGTCCCACACCTGCTCCGGCAGCAACTGCCCGCACGTCGCAAACTTCTCATAGCTCTCGATCAGCGGCGCTAATGTCCTTCCCCGCCGCCAGCTCGTAATGCGCGCGCTCGCCAGTCAGCAGCGGCCACACACGCCCCTGGCCCCACCCCTGGAACGGCCCTCCGTCTGGCCGCTGCCCATAGCCGTCCCCGTTGTAGCGCAGCCATCCCGGCCCCTGCGGCAGATCGCGCTTCAGCACCGCGTCCACCACCTTCAGCGAATCCACAATCAGCGGATCGTCGGCGCGCCGCACGCCGTAGCGCACCAGCTCCAGAAACCCCGCATCGATAATCTCGCGCGCCTCAAATTCCGTCCGCGTCCCCGGCGGCCGGTTCGTCAGCCGGACCAACTCCTTGCCGCACTCCTCGTGCGCGTAAGCCTCGCCGCACTCCGGCGGCCTGATGCGCATGTAGTGCCGTTTGATCTCCGAGTCGAGCACGCCGTTGTTGGTCACCGTCCAGTCTTCGAGATGCCCTTCGATCCAGTCGGCAAACTCCTCAAGAAACGCGGCCAACTCGTCGGCTTCGTTGGCGCGCGCAATCTCCGCTGCGCAAATCAGCCCTGCGATCACCGCCGCCAGCGTCGACGGCGAGTAACCCGCATTCTCTTCCCAGCGCTCCTGTTGCGTAATTGGCGCACAGCGCACCAGAATCCCCGCCGCCCGCTCAATGAACGGGAAAAACGGAAGATTGTCCATCCCGCCCGCTTTCCATAGCCGCCACGCCAGAATCAGCGGAAACGCCACTTCGTCCAGTTGCTTGCCGGTCCAGTAAGGAGTGCCGTCAATCCAGAAGTTCTGCGCAAAGCTGCCGTCGGGCAGTTGCGTGCATCCCAGGTACACCAGCGCCCGCCGCGCCGTTTCCATGCGGCCGCAGGCCAGCAACGCCGTCGCCGTCTGCACCATGTCGCGCGTCCAAACCAGGTGGTAGCCGCCCAGGTCGTCGTCGCCCTTCACCTGCCCCCATGGAATCGAGGCCGACGCCACAAACGCGCCCGCGTACGATTTGTCTTCGTGCGCCAGCAGCACGGCGTGGCTCGTGCGCAGCAGCTTGCCGCCGTCTCTTGTGCCTCCGGCCAGCCACACAGGATGCGCCGCCCGTTTCCACTGCACAATGAACCGCTTGCTCTGTTCCTCAAACGGTTCGCGAGCGCTCCCATCATCTTCTGCAGCGCCGTGTGATGCCCATTGCCAATTCCGATGGCCAACGTGAATTCGCGCACGCTTTGCCGCTCGCGAGGCCGCTGTGCTCGCGTCTCCACTCACCTCTGCCTCGATTGCTCCGCCGATCTCAGCGGCGCCCGATTCGATGTCTCTTTCCGCAATGCATTCGAGATCGATCTCGCCCATCATCGCAACGTTGCCGTTCGTCGCCGAGCCGAACTCCCAATCCATCTTGAAGTTCTGTTTCAGGTCCTGCCAGCCGTCGCTCGCGCCCACAAACCCGCAGCTCATGCGCGAGAATCCGCAACTGGCCGTCATCGCCAGCGACCACTCGTTCTTCCACGCCAGCAACACGTTGTGCCCGGCGAGATCGAGCGCCCGCGCCGAGTTACCCGCCCCGCCTCGATCCAAATGCGGCGCCAGCAGCGCATACATCTTCAGCCGCGGAATCAGATCCGCATGGCCCTCCAGACGCACGTGCTGCAGCACCACGCCGTGGTGCGGATCGCAAATGATCTCCTTGGTGATGCTGTAACGCCCGTCGGGGTCGCTGTTCACATACCGCGCTCCCAGCGCGTCGGGGTCGATGTACTCGAAGGTCGTCTTCAGGTCGCGCTTTTCCTCGTGCACAAACGTGTCGCCGTCGGTCACAAGGAAACCCATGTCGCGCACCTGCGGGCGATCGATCGTGGGAAAGTAAATCTCGTTCAGGATTCCGTGCGAACACGTCACCCAGATGCGGCTTGACGCCGCATAGGCCGTCACCACCGCGTCCTTCACGCTCGACGTCCACCGCGGCTCCAGCCCCGGCGTGCCAAACGCTTCGCCCTGCTGCTCAAGCCACCGGTACAAAGACTGATCGCTCATACGCACTCGTCCTGAATGGGTTGCTGAAGTTGAGAACTAGCTGTCCTTCGCATCGGGAAGCAAAGAAGATTGCAAAAACAGAGGAAGCCGCAAACCATCTAACAAATCAGACGCTTCTTACGCGCAGTTGGATACTAAAACATTTCCGTTACAACATCACCAAGGCGCCGCTTTGCGCCAACTCAGCAAGATCCTGGGGTGCCCAACACCCGGGGTCCCCACGGACACCGGGGTCCCCGGCGAGCGATTGTTGCTCGCTGGGGTGAGGTTGGGTCTTTGTCCGTGGGGTGGAGTTCTCGCTTTTGAGACCCGGGAAACCACCACCGCCAACCCATCGGGACAAGCCGGGTGCCCCATCCTTGGCGTGCCGTTATTTTTTGCGCCAAGGGTGGGAACATTGTCCACGGTTCACGGTTCTCTAGCAGCCGTCCTCGCCCTCACCATCATGTACTTCACCGCCGCATCAATCTCCGCCGGCGTCACATCCTCCACCACGCCCGCGTCGCCAATCCCGATGGGCAGCACGAACCGCCGCACTCCGCCCACATTTTTCTTGTCGCTTCCCGTCGCCGCCAGCACGCGCCCCGCGCTCACCTTCAACTTGGGCAGCGGCCCGTAGCGATAGATCAGTTTTTCCATCCGCTCCATCTGCGCCCCGGTAATCGTGCCTCGCCGCCGCGCCACGGCCAGCGCCGCCACCATGCCCCACGCCACCGCCTCGCCATGCAGCATGGCCTTGTAGCGCGTCGCCTGTTCCAGCGCGTGGCCCACCGTGTGCCCGAAGTTCAAAATCATGCGCAACCCGCCTTCGCGCTCGTCGCGCCGCACCACATCGGCCTTCATCCGCATCGACGCCGCAATCACCCGCTCCAGCGCCTTCGGATCGCGCTGCCAGAATCGCGTCCGCATGTTCTTCCATAAGCCGCACCAGCGCCCGGTCGCGAATGATGCCCGCCTTCACGCTCTCCATCAGCCCCGCGCGCAACTCGCGGTCGGGCAGCGTGCCCAGCACGCCGATATCGGCGAACACCGCCCGCGGCTGCAAAAAATTCCCGACAAGATTCTTGCCCTCGGGCAGGTTCACGCCCACCTTGCCGCCCACGCTCGAATCCACTTGCGCAAGAAACGTCGTCGGCACCTGCACATATTCGATCCCGCGCATGAACACCGCGGCCACAAATCCGCCCACGTCGCCCACAATGCCGCCGCCAAAGGCAATCAGCAAGCATCCCCGGTCGCCCCCCGCGCGCACCATCTCGCGCGTCAGCCGTTCCACGCTCTTAATGGTCTTGTGTTCTTCGCCCGGCGGCAGAAACAGCACAATCGGCGGCTGAATTCTCGCCTTTGCGAACGATGCGCAAAACGCCTCGCCCCACAGCGCCCAAATCTCCGGCGAAGTCAAAACAAAAACCCGCCGCGGCAGCCGTCCCACCGCCCGTTCAATCCGCGGCGCAAGCGTCTCCAGCAACCCGCTGCCCGTAAACACGTCATACTTCGCCGAAGGCGTCTCTACCCGTATCGTCTGCACAATGGTTTCATTCTAATGTGCTGTATCGGGAACTGGCCCCATCAATACGGAGGGAGCAGTGGCCTTCAGGCCACTGAATAGGACGGCTGCCCGTCAGGTTGGACACCCAGCTAATCCGGGCTCGCAGTCGTGACATAACCACTTGACGCGTTTATTCTCGCTAGTTGGGAAGCGGTCACTTAAGGAGAGCAGAAATGAGCAAAATCGCGGACCATCCGCCAGATAGAGCCGAGGAGTTCATCCAACTGTTTAATCGAATCGCCGACTTCCTTTGGCAACTCGTCAATCCGGAAAAGTTTGCAGCCTTCGGGAAACTGGTAGATGCAGCCGGAATCCGCAGCGCTGCTGTACATGCAAACGCGGCCGCTCTAAAGCAGTTTGCAATGCTCCGCAACGCCATTGTCCATGATGCGGATTATCCTCCACATATTGTTGCGGTCCCCTCAGAAGAAGCCCTGTCGAAGTTCAAACAGGTCGCCCGGGAAGTACTCGAACCGAAATTATTAATACCAGCATTCGAAACCCAAGTACGCTGCTTTTCCCTGAACGATAGCCTGCCGACAGTTCTGGAGTTCATGAGAGAGCACGATTTCTCCCAGGTCATTTTGAGGAGCGGCGATGGAAGGCTACAAATGCTGACCGTTGAGGGTATTACCTGGTGGCTCGCCGACAATCTCAGCGGCGTTCAAAGCCAGGCGAACAAGGCAATAATTGGGGACATCATCCCCCTGGAGCCTCCCGGCGGATTCATGATATTGGGCCCTGATAAGACGATCTTTGACGCGGTTGACGCATTCAGGAACGCAATCCACAGCGAAGCTACTCGCCTCTATGCAATTGTTATCACGGGAAATGGAGATGACTCGGATACGCCCATCGGATTTGTTACGCCTTGGGACATATTACACAACCCTCGCACGCGATGAGGCGCAGCAGACCAACAATCCGCCTCGAAGAAAAATTGACTCCAATGGCGATCAGGCCTATCCTTTGTGCGAACTCAATAACCCATGCGGACGGTGATGGTATGCGATGGTTGGGGACAGTCCTATTCTGCATGTTACTTTTCCTGCCCCGTGTCTCAGTCGGGCAGCAAGGAACAATCCATACGTGGGCCGGCGCTTGCTCCATTTGTCAAAGCAGCATCTTCAACCCAGGCTGGAATTCCGACGGCACGGGCCTGTTTATGGAGGAGATGGACAGTGGGACCGTGTTCAGCGCGGCAGGGATTTCGGGAAATTCAGGTGACTACGAGGTGTCCTTAGTATTCGGCCTTTCCGGAAACGGACCCGTAACGATTAACCCTGTGACAGACGTTACACTTGAGACAAATTCATCTCCGCATATGGTTCTCGACACGCTTGATCGACCGGACCCAAGGATACCCAAAGCCGATATTGGCGTTCAAAAGCAGTTTGCCAACAAACCGATAACCTTTAACACCGCTGGGGAGTCTGGGGGCGGTTTTCTTTTCTTCCCCTTCGATTCGGATGCCTCAGTGGTCACTGTAGTTGTGCATCTGGGCGGCGAAGTGTTCAGATTTCCCTTCGCGAGCGTCCCGTCCGTTCCCGGAAAATTCGGCAATCCTGAGCACACTCCCGCACAAACAAGCGAGTTGCCGACAGCCAACCCTCATCCCACTCCCCCCGCGGGCCCAGTTTTGCGAGCCGAGGCCAATCCGGCGATTGCGCCCGCGCCCAACCTCCCAACGGTCCGAAACTCTGGAGGGTGCGCGAAAAACATATCTTTCGCAGTTGCCGAAGGTGGACAGATCGTGTCAAGAGCGCCGCAATTCACGCAGAAGTGGATTGAGAAAAATCAAAAGAAATACGTAGGTCTCTGCTTTTCCCAGACCCCCAATCCCCAAGCCACCAATTATGTTCTCGTCTTCTCGACTTCACGGTCTTCCTTCAACGGAATCCTTCCGACCGTCGTAACGTCAACGAGCACAAATTCCTCACCCGTTTCAGGAAGCGGGACCATCACAAGCAATTCTGGGAGCATGTGGAACTACACATACGAAGGGACCGAAACGACAACAACCGCGACATCAACCCAGGAAAACCTGCCGTATACGGATACTACCTCGACCCTTTATGTAAATGCTTATAGCCAAAACGGTGCCCTGGTTTCACAGCGTTGGCGCTCGATCACGACCCGCCAGGGCGGAGAAGGAGCCAACACCTTGGGTTATAACCTTGGCGCCGCCTTAGGGGCGATTCACATTAAAGAGCGTCTACTCAAAGACACCGTTGAGGACGTCGTCAAGTAGGACGAGCCTCTGGATGGACCGGCCGGGTGCCGGGCGCCCCGTCCAAGCTTCGCTTGGGCGGGGTCTGTTTACTATTCCCTGCTCCCTGTTCCCTGCCTTTTCACCCCCCGGCCCGCACCGCCGACTCGCTAACTCGCTGGCTCGCCGACTCGCTTGCCGCATCTGTCAAGCCATAGGCGCGAATCACCCGATGCGCCAACCCGAACTAAGCCTCTTCCTCTCTCATCTCTACGCCGCTCGCCCCCATGTCCCATTCCTTTGCGGATCATTTCGTCGAATCCGCTATATTTGGAGTCGCGGGGAAAGCAGGCGACTGCACGTCCCCGATCTTGAAAGCATCGCAACCGCTCGGGGCCGCAGAGAACTCAATGGAATGAAGACTTTACGAAAACGCCGTCCTTTAGAATGAGGAAGATACAGAAACCAGCACCCGCAACCCCTTTTAAATGAAGACATTGGCAAAAACGGGGGAGGGGGGAGTAATCGAAAGGTAAGCAGCCGGCATCACCGGCACGTTGATCCGCATAGGCTCGTCCGCCCAATGGCCTGCTGGCTCGCTAACTCGCACCCCGCAGTCCCGTAGTCCCGGAGTCCCTCGCTCCCTGCCTTTAGGTGTTAGCCTCAAAAGTTATGGCAAAGGGCCCTCAGGTAGATTTTCTTGTCATGGGCGCGGGCGTCGCCGGCCTTCGCGCCGCCATCGAGCTCGCGCAACACGGCGAAGTTCTGGTCGTCACCAAGGAATCGCTCAGCGAATCGAATACCCACTACGCGCAGGGCGGCATTGCCGTCGCCATGGAGGGTGAGAACGACGTCGCCCTGCACCTCGAAGACACGGTGAATGCCGGCGACGGCCTTGTCTACCGCCCCGCCGCCGAGGCGCTGGTGTCCGAAGGCCCGCTGCGCGTGGCCGAGCTCATCGAGTGGGGCGCAAACTTCGATCGAGGCCACAGATCCTGAAGGACGTCCGCCTCGGACGGCCAGTACCTGCGCACGCGCGAAGGCGCGCACTCACTGGCCCGCATTCTGCACGCCAGCGGCGACGCCACCGGCGCCGAAATCAGCCGCGCCCTCGTCGCCTTCGCCCGCGCGCAAAAGCAAATCCGCTTCGCCGAGTGGACGCGCGTAGCGGGTCTTGTCGTCGCCGACGGCCGCGTCATTGGCGCCGAACTTGCCGCCGCCGAGCCTCCAAGCGCGCAATCCGGCGCCGCAGACCACGAACGCCGCGACAGCATCACCGCGCGCTCCATCCTCATTGCCTCCGGCGGCGCGGGCCAGGTCTACTCTGACACCACCAATCCCGCGGTAGCCACCGGCGATGGCATTGCCCTCGCGGCGTTCGCCGGCGCAGAGCTCGCCGACATGGAGTTCTATCAATTCCATCCCACGGCGCTGGCAATCGAAGGCGCCCCGCGCTTCCTCGTCTCCGAAGCGCTGCGCGGCGAGGGCGCGTACCTGCGCAACGATCGCGGCGAGCGCTTCATGGAGCGCTACCATCCGCTGCTTGAACTAGCCCCGCGCGACGTGGTGGCCCGCGCCATCGCCCGCGAAGGCCTGCCCGAAGCCGGCGCGTCCGGCAGCGCGTCTGCCGCGCTGCGTCCCGTCTATCTCGACATGCGGCACGTGCGAGACATCGACCTCATCGCGCGATTTCCCGGCATCAGCGCATTCCTCGTGCAATACGGCCTCGACCTGCGCCGCGATTTGATCCCCGTGCGCCCCGCCGCGCACTACCTCATGGGCGGCATCCGCACCGATCTCGCCGGCCGCACCAGTCTTGCTGGCCTCTTCGCGGCCGGCGAAGCCGCCTGCACCGGCGTGCACGGCGCCAATCGCCTCGCCTCCAACTCTCTCCTCGAAGGCCTCGTCTTCGGCGCGCGCGCCGCCCGCTCCATGCTTGCCGATGCGTCTCCGCTCGCTTCCCTCCCGGCCGCAGGGGACCCTGGCTCCGCACCGCAGCACCTTTCGGCGGCCGAAAGCCAGCGCGTGGAGACTCTCATCGCCGCGTCGCAAGCCTCCATGTGGGCCAACGCCAGCCTGTTGCGCGAGGACCCTTCCCTGCGTCAGGGATTGGCCGCACTGGCCGTTTGCGAAGCAAGCCTATCCGAGATTGCCGCCAGCGGCCGTACCAGTCGCCGCCTCGCGGAAGCGCAGGCCCTGAGCCACGTAGCGCGCGCCATCCTCATTGCAGCGCTCGCCCGCACCGAGAGCCGTGGCGCGCATTTCCGCTCCGACCATCCCCGCCACGACGACGCCTATTTCCGCAAGCACTCCGTCCTCAGCGGCGACGGCAAAGTCCGCTTCGAAGCGTGGTGAGGTACGTCACCGGGTTGCTCTCGCGGCTCGTTTCACTGCGCAAAAAAGAGCGCTCGCTCACGCAGGTCCGTCTATCCTCGTAGTGAAATCAAATTCCGGCCAATGATGCTTCAAGAAAGGCTGCCATGCGAATCTCATCGTTCGTAGTAAGTCTCAGTCTCCTCACAGTTCTTTCCATTCCCTCGTTTGCGCAAGCTCCGTCCGCAGTCGAGCCTGCCGCCGCAAAAATCCCCACCTTCATCCTCGAGGGATTGCATCAACTCGCGCTGCAAAATCCAGATGGCGCTGAGAGAGCCTGGTTGACCGGAACTGCCGCCGAGCCGGACGCCAGGGCGCTGCGTTCCTTAATGGCCGACATCGGCGCCTACCAGAACTTCGATGTCGTAAAGGCGCAGGACCTCACGCCCCATCTTCGCGTTATCTACCTTGCCCTGAACTTTGAGAGGCAACCCAATATCGTCCGGTTTCTTCTCTACAGGACCACGAACGGCTGGATCCTGATCGACCACAGATTCAACATCGACGAGCGGATCTTCGAGCCCCTCGCCCAACCTGCAGGCCAGTAAGCTCCAGGCCTCAGCTTTCGCCCGCGACGGCAAGGCCCGCTTCGAAAGCTGATAGCACCCTCGCCAACGTGCTAACTCGCTGACGTGCTAACTCGCTAACTCGCTGACTTGCCGTCTCGCTGACTCGCCACACTTGCCACGGCGCACACCGCCAGAATCACGCCAATCACCACCAGCGAAATCGTCGCCGGCACCTCAATCCATCGCGCCGCCAGCATCTTCAGCGCCGCAAACGCCAAAATCGCGCCCAGCCCGTAATGCAGATTGCGAAAGCGCTCGAGCATCCCGGCCAGTGCGAAGTAAACCGAGCGCAGCCCCAGGATCGCCGCCACATTCGACGTGTACGCCACAAACGGATTGTGCGTCACCGAGAGAACCGCCGGAACGGAGTCGGTGGCAAATAGCAGATCGGTCACCTCGACGGCTAGAATCACCGGCAGTAGCGAACCCTTGGCCGGCTGAAGGCGCACGATCCACTCCGGTATCGCCGCGTGCGCCGAGCCGCCGCGCACCAGCCGCCACGCCACGTAGAGGAGAAACAGTCCGAAGACCCACGTCACCCACTCAAACCGTTGCAACAGCGTAATGCCCGCCGTGATGAACGCGGCCCTCAGCACGAACGCGCCCCACACACCCCACATCAGCGCCTTGTGCTGCCGCTGCGGGCCGATCTGGAACCCGCGAAACAGCACCAGGAACACAAAAAGATTGTCGATGCTCAGCGACGCCTCGATCGTGTACCCGGCCGCAAACTCCAGCGCTGGCTGCCGCCCTTGCGCCACGGCGATCCAGCAGGCAAACCCCGCCGCGGCAAGCACCAGCGCCCGCCGTTCCCGCCCACACAAACGCCTGCGCGTGCCGCGATGCGCGCCGGTGGCCGGGCAGAAACGAGTCCGCCAGCAGCACCGCCGCGACCACCGCGTGAAAGCCTACCCACCAGGTCCAGGAAACGCCCGCAATCATAGCTGGATGCTATCGCAATGCTTTAACTTCCCGCTGTCTTTTCATCTGAAACCTTGTGACGCATGGGGCCGTTCGCGCATCTTCTCAATAGCGAGGTCTGCAAATTGGGTGAATTCACCAAACCGCCCGAGTACAAGCAGGCGCCGGGCCGCCGCCCCCGCGTGGTCATCGTCGGCGGAGGCTTTGCCGGCCTGAACGCCGCCACCGGGTTGGCGCATCTGCCCGTCGACGTAACCGTGGTCGACCGCCGCAATCATCATCTCTTTCAGCCCCTGCTCTATCAGGTGGCGCTGGCCGTCTTGTCGCCCGCCGACATTGCCCAGCCCATCCGCTCCATCCTGCGCTACCAGCGCAATACCGAAGTGCTGATGGATGAGGTGGTCGGCATCGACATCGCCGCGCGGCAGGTGGCGCTGGCCAGCGGCTCCCACCTCGACTACGACTATCTCGTGCTCGCCACCGGCGCCACGCACTCCTACTTCGGCCACGATGAGTGGGAGCCGCTCGCGCCCGGCCTCAAAACCATCGAAGACGCCACCGAGATTCGCCGCCGCGTGCTGCTGGCCTTCGAGCTGGCCGAGCGGCAAATGCTGGAGCAGGGCTGGCACCCACCGCTCAATTTCGTCGTCATCGGCGGCGGGCCCACAGGAGTCGAACTTGCCGGTGCCATCAGCGACATTGCGCAGCTCTACATGCGCCACGACTTCCGGCACATCGATCCCACCAAAAGCCGCGTGATGCTGCTCGACGGCGGCCCGCGCATGCTGGCGGCGTATCCCCCGGATCTCTCTGCCAAGGCCGAAGTCGAGCTCAAGCGCCTTGGCGTCGAAGTGCACACGCAGATGCAGGTTACCGGCGTTGGTCCCGGCTGGGTTGAAGCCCAGACCGGCCAGAATGTCCAGCGCATCGAAGCCGTCGTCACGTTGTGGGCCGCGGGCGTGCTCGGCCTCGCCGCTAGGCAAGCTGCTGGGCGCGCCACTCGACCGCCGCGGCTGCGTCCTCGTCGACGACCGGCTCAATCCTCCGGGCTTGCCTGAGGTCTTTGTCCTCGGCGACTTGGCCCACTTCGAGCAGGATGGCCGTCAAATCCCTGGGGTGGCCCAGCCGGCCATGCAAATGGGCGACCACGTGGCCAAAATCGTCGCCGCCGACCTCGCCGGCCAGCCGCGCCCCGCTTTCCGCTACTTCGACAAGGGCGATATGGCCACCATCGGCCGCATGGACGCCGTGGCCGATGTGAAGTGGCCCTTCAAAGCTCACATGAGCGGCTTTCCCGCATGGTTTACCTGGGTCACCGTGCACATCTTTTTTCTCATCGGTTTTCGCAACCGGCTCCTGGTGTTGATCAATTGGGCGTGGACCTATTTCAACTTCACGCGTGGCGCGCGCCTCATCATCGGCGACCAGAATCTCCCCGGCTGGAAGGAACAGTCGCGGAACGGCGCAGCAGAGGCAGACGCACATCGCGAGACAAAGGCTGTCGAGTAAAATAGTAGAAGAATGCTCGACTTAGGATTTGTTCGCGCCAACCTGGAATTGGTGGAAGAGAAGCTCCGCGCGCGGGGAGCCGACCCCGCCGCGTTGCTGGGCGACTTTCGCGCGCTCGACAAGAGCCGCCGCGAGGCCATCACTCAATCGGAGCAGCTCAAGGCGCGCCGCAACGAGCTGTCGCAGCAGGTGGGCGCGCTCAAAAAAGCCGGCAAAAATGACGAAGCTACAGCCGTCATGGACGAGACCCGCGCGCTGAAGGATAAACTCGACGAACTCGACCGGGCGGCAGCCACTCTCGACGAGCAGTTGCGCCAGTCTCTCGCCCGCGTGCCCAACCTCACCCGCGACGAGGTCCCCGTCGGCCGTTCCGAAGCCGAGAACAAGACCGTCAAAACCTGGGGCGAGCCGAGGAAATTCGACTTCGAGCCCAAACCACACTGGGAGATCGGCGAATCTCTCGGCATTCTCGATCTCGAACGCGCGGCAAAGTTATCTGGCGCGCGCTTTGCCGTGTACATGGGCGCGGGAGCGCGCCTCGAGCGCGCTCTCATCGGCTTCATGCTCGACATGCACACCCAGAGGCATGGCTACAAAGAAGTCCTGCCACCGTTCATGGTCAACTCGAAATCCCTCTTCGGCACCGGCCAGTTGCCCAAGTTTGCCGACGACCTTTTCCGCTGCTCCGATGCCGATGCGGAAGGTGCTGCGCACGGCAGCTATTTGGACAATGACCATTGGTTGATACCGACCGCCGAGGTTCCCGTCACCAATCTTTACCGCGACGAAATCCTCGATGAAGCGCGGCTGCCCATTTTGCTCACGGCTTACACGCCGTGCTTCCGCGCCGAGGCTGGCGCCGCAGGCAAAGACACGCGCGGCATCATCCGCCAGCATCAGTTCCAAAAGGTCGAACTGGTCAAATTCACGCGCCCTGACGAGTCGGACGCCGAGCACGAAAAACTCACCCGCAACGCCGAAGAGATTTTGGAGGCGTTGCAGCTGCCCTATCGCCGCGTCCTGCTCTGCACTGGCGACACCGGCTTCTCCGCAGCCAAGACCTACGACCTCGAAGTCTGGTTGCCGGGCCAAAATCTCTACCGCGAAATCTCCTCTTGCTCCAATTTCGAAGCCTTCCAGGCGCGCCGCGCCAACATCCGCTTCCGGCCTTCAGGCCCCAAGGCCAAACCTGAATTTGTGCACACGCTCAACGGCAGCGGCCTGGCCGTCGGCCGCACCTGGCTGGCCATTCTTGAGAACTACCAGCAGGCGGACGGTTCGGTCGAAATTCCTCACGCCCTTCGCCCCTACATGGGTGGACTCGATAAAATCATGAAGGAGTCCTGATGGCATCATCCTCATCCAATGGCGCAACCGTCCAGCCCAGGCGCAGCTTCAAGCAGGTTCTGCACAGCTACTTCTACTGGACCTATTCGCGCGGCGCCTTCCACTACGACGTGATGGTGACCCTGATCCTGATCTTCATCTTCGTTACCCCGCATCTTTGGGATTACGGCGCCAAGCCGTCGCTTGCCGCAGGCCCCGCGCATCCCATGCAGGTGGTTGCCAATGGCCGCGGCGTCATCGTCACGGTGCAGGCTTCGGATGTGAGTGTTCCCGCGGGCGCGTCCGAAAAGCAGGCCAAGAAAGCGCTGCGCCAGGCCATCGAGCCCGTGATGGGCGACTCCGTGTTCGTGGAGAAGTGGGAGACGGTCACCGACACCCAGGGAAATCTAGCCTGGAAGGTCTGGGCACACCGCTAAGTTTTTTCATCCTCCGGGCCTCATTCCGCGTCAAATAAGTTAAGGAACCTCATGCACTCACGCAATCATTTTGTATTTCTCGCGCTCGTTGCAGTCGCGATTCTGCCGCTTCGGTCCGCACAGGCTGAAGACAAGGCCAGTGTCCTTGCAAAACTCGATGCTGCAGCCAATGGGTTTCACACCACCACGGCCACCGTCGAGTTCGACAGCATTCAGACCGACCCGATTCCGGACACGGATAAAATGACTGGAACCGCGTACTACGAGCGCAATAGCCACTTCGAGATGGCCGTTCACTTCACCGCGCACATCTCGGACGGCAAAAGCCAGCCCACGAATAAAGCCTACATTTTTTCCCGCGGCACGCTGCGCGTCTCCGATACCGGCAAGGAAAAGGACGCCAAGCCTTACGACCAGGCCAGCAAGTACCAGAGCTACTTCGTGCTGGGCTTCGGCGCCAGTGGCAAGGATCTTGAAGAGAAGTGGACGATCAAGTATCTCGGCAAGGAAACCATCGACGGCATCGCTACCGACAAGCTGGAGCTAGTGGCGAAAGATCCAAATATGCGCAAGAACATTTCCAAGGTCACAGTGTGGCTGGACACCGCGCGCGCCGTCAGCCTCAAGGTGATCTTCGACGAAGGCGAAGGGCAATCCTGTGTCTGCCACTACACCAACATCAAGGTGAATCAACCCTTGCCGAAAACCGCCTTCAATTTCGACAAGTAGAACCGATTGCACCTATCAGGTCTTGAAATGGCACGGCTTTAGCCGTGCCATGAACGGCGATTAATCGGCGGGGCTTTAGCCACTGAGGGAAGCTTTTTTGCTACCCGAGCCGCTTATTCAACCGGTTCCAACACCGATCCATCCATCGCGAAAGCGCAATTCCGCCCAACGCAAACAGCATCGGGAGGCACTCCAGCGTGTAACGCGTCTCGGGCGCTTCCACCGTCCATAGCAACGCGCTGCGCAGCAGCAAATACGCCAGCAGCGCGCCCCAGAATCGTGGTCGCAGGCAAAGCCCCGCGATCGCCAGCAGCAGATAAAGCGCATTCAGCCCCGCGTAGGTCCAGCTGAACTCCGTCTCCGCGTAATGATGCGCGTAGACCCACCAGTCGAGGTCGATGTTCAGGTTTTCCACGCGCGGGCGCAGCCACATGTCGGCCACGCGGCCCATCGGCAGCCACACGTACGAACGCAACGGGTGCGCGGCGATGCGTTCCTCGGCCAGCCGTTCAAAGCCCGCATCGATCCCCGGCGTCAGCTCCATGCCGTGGCTGTTGTAGTCCTCGGCCAGCGCCGCAGTCTCGGTATACTGCGCCGGCGTATCGAAGGCGCGGCTGGGCAGCTCGCTCACGTCCAGCTTGTCTCCCGGCACATTCCAATAGATCTCGTATGTCGAGATAAAGTCGAGGCACCAGCTCTTCACCCAGCGCTCCCATCCGGGATTGGTGCGCTCGCCGGGATCGGTAGCCAGCCTTGGCGCCAGTGGCTCAATCACGTGAAACACACGCCAGTTGCGCGCCGTCCACACCGCAAACGGCGTGATTGCCAGCAGCCCGCAAACCACGCCCATGCGGGCCAGCTTTCGTCGCGAAACTTCGCTCCCCGGCTTGCCTCGTCCAAAACCCCAAATAATCGCCGGCACAAAAGCCACCGCGGCCAGCGCGCCATCGGGGCGCAACAACGTGGCAGCGGTAATCGCAAACGTAAACCAAAGCGCGCTCGCCCATCCGGCATCATCCCGGAAACGCGCCATCGCCCACATCGCCAGCGCCAGCACAAAAAGTGTCGGCGTCTCCGCCAGCGGAGCCACGGTATAAGAGGCGGTAAAGGGACAGAGCGCGGCCAGCCACAACGTAGCCAGCGCGGCGCCCCGATTTGCCGGCGCAGGCACAATGCGCCGCACAAACCCGGCCAGCAGCAGGCAACCCAGCAAATCCAGGGCAATTTGCGCGCAGGCCGCGGCAAAATAGTTCCCCATCCCGAACACTTTGAAGCACAAAGCCAGAAACAGCGGGTAACCGGGCAGCCGGATCAGCGTCGAGTAGATCGCGCCGCTGGGCAGTGTCAGAGCATATTGGCCGTGCGACAGTAGATTTCTGGCCAGATCCCCGTAAATCAGCATGTCGCCGTTCACATCGAAGAGTTCTCGCAGCATCCACAAGCGCAATGCCAGTCCCGCGCCCAGCGCAAGCGCCACAGGCAGGGCCGGGCGCAGGCACGTCGCCGCCCCGCGCGCCGAGACGTGCATCGATGCTCGCATCCGGCCCGTCAATTGACTCTCTCGGTCAGCTTCCATACGATTCGTACTGTATAGCGTACGGCATTCCGGGGATCGCACGCCTTGCCGATCTTGCATCGGGGCGGGCCTCTCGGGGGTGCTGTGCCCCTTTTTTGCGCGGTTTTCGCGCCGGAGTCAGCAAAAGACCGAGCATGCCCGACCGACAAATCTTCTACGACCCGGAACGCAAGCGCTGGAAGCGTCTGCGCCGCATTCTGGATACAACGGCCGTGCTGTCCACCCTGGTGGTCGCGGGCTTTATTTTCAATGTGCTCCGCGGCCAGCGCCTGCCGGAGTTGCTGCTGCCCATTCCCCGCCACAACTACCGTGCTTTGCCCGATACCTCAACTCTCCGCAACGGCAAAAACCAGCGCCCCGCCCGCCGCAAAACTGCACGCAAGCCGTCAGAGATTCCCTTGAATACCGGTGAAGGTTTGCGCGCCGCCTATTACGTGCAGGACGACGCGGCCAGCTACACCTCGCTCAAGGAACACGTGCAGCAGATCGACCTGCTGTTCCCGCAGTGGCTGCATGTGGACTCGCCGCAGGGCACGCTCATGATGATGAGCGGCGACAACCTGCGCGAGCTTCCGGTGATCGAAGGTTCCGCGGTGCACGATCCCGACTACGTGAATAAAGTAAAGCAAGTCATTCAGAAGGCCCACACCGACACGGAAATCTTTCCTGCCCTGAACAACTTCAATCCTCACACCCAGGACTGGGACACAGGCGTCGGCGATGTGCTCCAGGATCCGGCAAGAAGCGCCTCGTTTCTCCGGCAGATCATGCGCTTTCTCGCCGCGTATCCCACCTATCGCGGCCTGTCTCTCGACATTGAAAGTATCCCCGACGAAGACGATGCTGCCTACCTCAGCTTCATCCAGGCGCTGCACAGCCAAATGCACGCGCGCAATCTTACGCTTTATGTGAATGCGGCAGTAGCCACCAGCGACAGCGACCTGAAGGCCATCGCCGCCAACTCCGACGGCATTGTGCTCATGAACTACGACGAGCATCAGACCACCAGCGATCCCGGTCCTGTCGCCAGCCAGACCTGGTTCATTGGCAATCTAGCCCGCGTGCTCAAAGTGGTGCCCAAGGAGAAGCTCATCTGCGGAGTGGGTAGCTACGGATACGATTGGGCGCTTTCCATCCCCGATCCCAAAGACCGCCGTCACCCCAAGCCCACGGTCCTTGGTACAGACCCTCTGTCGGTTTCCGACGCGTGGGGACGCGCCGCCGACGCCGACGCCGATCTCGATCTTGACTACGACACCCTTAATCCTCACTACGAATACATCGATGAGGACGCAAACCAGCGCCACGTGGTGTGGTTTCTTGACGCAGTGTCGCTGCTCGACGAAATGCGCGCCGCGCGCGAGCTCGGCCTGCAGACCTTTGCCCTCTGGCGATTGGGCGAAGAAGACAGCTCGCTCTGGAATATCTGGGACCGGCCCAGCAGTCCTGACTCGCTGCAGGCGCTGCGCGACGTCGATCCCGGTCACGATGTAGACACCGAAGGCGTAGGCGACGTTCTGCGCATCACCGGCTTGCCCGCAAAGGGCAAACGCACGGTAGAAGTCGATACCGACGAGCCCGACCCGCGCAAAAAGCTCATTGTCGACGAGCACATGGACGTCTACCCGCACACCTACACCATCGAGCAGTACGGCTACCATCCCCATGAGCTCGCGCTCTCTTTCGACGACGGCCCCGATCCGAAGTGGACGCCCAAAATTCTCGACGTGCTCAAACAGCACCATGCCACTGGCACCTTCATGCTTATAGGCGCCGAGGCTGCTGACAACATCGGCGTCATGGAGCGCATTGTCCGCGAAGGCAACGAGATCGGCAATCACACCTGGACGCACCCAGACATCAGCGAAATCTCCGCGCGCCAGCTCGGCCTTGAAGTGAGTCTCACCGAGCGGCTCTTCGAGAGCAAGCTGGGCGTGCAACCCCTCTACTTCCGGCCGCCCTACGACATCGACGAAGAGCCCGACACCGATGACGAAGCCGAGCCCGCGTGGCGCATCCAGGAGATGGGCCTCACCATCATCGGCAGCAAGATCGACACCGATGACTGGAACGAGAACCCGAAAAAGACCACGCCGGAGATCATCCAGTCGGTCCTCAACCAGTTGAAGACCATGCAGACCAAGCCGCAGTTCCAGGGGTCCATTATCCTGCTCCACGATGGCGGCGGCGACCGTTCCGTTACCGTAAACGCGCTGGGCCCGCTCATCGATGCCCTGCGCGCCCACGGCTACACCATCGTTCCCGTCTCCACGCTCATGGGCAAAACCACCGCCCAGGTCATGCCGCCGCTCACCTTCTGGCAGCGCGTGCGCACTATCCCCGATTCCATCGCGTTTTCTGCGGTCGATTTCATCGGCAACTTTATCTTCATGGTTTTCTTCGTGGGCGACGTGCTCATGAGCGCCCGGCTCATCATCGTCGGCCTCTTCGCCATCATCGACCGCCTGCGTCGTCCATACCACCAGGCCTCGCCCGGCGTTTGCCCCCGCGTGGCCGTTCTCATCCCCGCCTATAACGAAGAATCCGTTATCGTGCGCACCATCCGCTCCGTGCTCAACTCCGACTACAAAAATCTCCGCGTCATTGTCATCGACGACGGTTCCTGCGACCGCACCGCCGAAGTGGCAGCCGCCGCTTACGCGCAGGACGTCGCCGTCGGCCGCGTGCAGGTTCTCACCAAGCGCAATGAAGGCAAGGCCGCCGCGCTCAACTACGCCCTCGATCGCATGGACGAAGAAGTCTATGTTGGGATCGATGCCGATACCGTCATCGCTCCCGACGCCATCTCCAAGCTCATTCCCCACTTTGAGGATCCCACCATCGGCGCCATCGCCGGCAACGCCAAGGTCGGCAACCGCGTCAACCTCTGGACCCGCTGGCAGGCTCTGGAATACATCACCAGCCAGAACTTCGAGCGCCGCGCCCTCAATCTCTTCCACGTCATCACCGTGGTTCCCGGCGCCATCGGCGCATGGCGCACCGCGCCCGTCAAGGGCGCCGGCGGATATCCCGTGAACACCGTGGCGGAAGACGCCGACCTCACCATGAGCCTCCTCGAGCAGGGTTGGAAAGTCGACTACGAAGACCGCGCCCTGGCCTTTACTGAGGCACCCATCGACGCCAAGGGCCTCATGCGCCAGCGCTTCCGCTGGTCCTTCGGCACCTTGCAGGCCGTCTGGAAACATCGCGCCGCCTTTGTGCGCAACAAAGCCATGGGCCTCTTTGCTCTGCCCAACATCCTCATCTTCCAAATGCTTCTGCCGCTCGTCTCGCCGTTCATTGACATCATGTTCGTGGCCGGCATCGTCAACTACTTCGTCGATCGCCACTACCACCCTGAAGCCGCCTCCGCCGCGAGCTTTGAAAAGCTCCTGGCCTACTTCGGTGCATTCCTGCTCATCGACTTCATCACTTCGTCCGTCGCCTTCAGTCTCGAGCGCCGTCATCGCGCCAACAAGGGCGATGGCTGGCTGCTCTTCCACATCTGGCTGCAGCGCTTCGCCTACCGGCAGGTCTTCTCCGTCGTGCTCTTCAAGACCCTCAAGCGCGCCATCGACGGCAAGCCCTTCAACTGGGACAAACTCGCCCGCACCGCCAAGATGAGCAAGCACACTGAAGCCCTCACCGAAGCCGCGCCGTAAGAACAGCGGTCAGTGATCAGTGGCCAGAATGACGGGGACCAGACGGCGGTTCTCTATTTTGAAAGCTGGCCTGCAAGAAAGAGGTCGATCGCGACGTCGTTATCCGCTTTCCAGATCAAGAAACTTGGATTCTTGAGTCCCCATGCAACGTACGGCACGACAAAATGTGCCTTGGCCGTTGCGGCTGTGCCTTCAACATGGACGAGGATGGGGATGGTGATCTGGTGAGGCGTGCCGAGGAGTGTGAAGATACCAGTTACCTGGAGGTTCGATTCGCCTGATGGTGCAATGACGCCAGCGTAGGACTTCGGCTCGAAGGAAATCGTCGCGTATCGTTCGACCCTGAGGATGTCCTTGTTCATTTTATTGTCGCGACTGTCATTGCCGGTCTTGCCGCTGCCGGCGAACACGATCACCGACCCCGAAATCTTAGCGGTGCTGCGGTCAAACTCAATCGATCCGGATTGAACATGGAACGTGCCGTTGACGACCTCGTGAGTCGTGTTAAGAGTCATCTTGACCTGGCTGGCATCGGGGTTGACGGCGAAGGTCTGATGCTGGGCGAGAGCGGCTGGAATGACTACGGCAGCGAGGGCGAAGACCGCGAAGGATTTCATTGCATCTCCCCTATGGCGTTTCAACGATTGAGAGTTGTTCTCGGCGTGGCCCGACTTCAGCCGGCAACTGCCTGCGGAGCAATAGCGGCGTGCTGGGCGACCCGCGTCAGCCTGGCCGTTACGCGCATCACGCCGGGCCAGACCCTTAGGCAGAACGGCAACACTGCGCGCGCGAGTGAGTTGTTCAAGCCATCGGCGGCGAATTCAGCAAGACGCATCTGGTTCAGCAGTGCAGAGCGCAGCTTAGCCTGGAAGAGCGGCGCAGGCTCTGCCGCAAGCAAAGCCGCAACGGCACAGCGTGCCGTATGCAGCGCAATCGATATGCCATCGCCCGTGAACGAGGGGATGACCGCCGCCTGATCGCCAATGCAGTAGAGCCCATCCTCCGTAGTGCGGCGGATGAAGCCATACGGAATGTGAGTGATGGCGATTGGCTTGTCGAGCAACGGCTCTGCCCCCGCAAGCCTCATTGCGAGGTGTGGACAGTCCTGCTGCATCTTCGCGAGAAAATTCTCCCAGCGATTGCCCACACGAGCGAGATACCGCTGTTGCACTACGCAGCAGAGGTTTGCAATGCCGCCTTCGACCGGCTGAATACCGCCGTAGCCTCCGGGATAGAGCATCAACTCAGAAGCGTGTGCCAGCTCAGCAGCCTGCGCGGGCGCCAGGCGAAAGTACATCTTGAAGGCGATCCATCGCTGCGGGTCCTCCGGACGAGCGTGGCCACGGAGATCGTGTTTGCCGGTGGCGAGAAAAACGGTTGGAGCTTCACGCGTGGTGCCGTCGTCGAGCGTAGCTTGCCACACCTTGGGCGCCGTGCGCGAGAGCGTCTGCACACTGCGGCCTTGCTCCACGCGGACTCCTGCCGCGATGGCCTCGGCGATGAGTGCCGTATCCAACGCCTTGCGCGAAAGCGAGGCAGCGGGAAAAGGCAACGGAGCTTGCGCGGCGCGTCTGGCGGCGGCCAGGCGAACGTAGTTGATGGGCACGGCTCCAAGCGAGGTCACATCAATGCCGAGCGCGTGCAGGTCCTCAAGCGCCTCACCGCTCAGGAACTCTCCGCAGATCTTATGGCGTGGAGTGGGCTCGCGTTCAATCAGCGTGACGCGCTGTCCCTTGCGGGCGAGCGCGATAGAAGCGGCACAACCTGCCACTCCACCACCGAGGATGAGGACTTCATTTTGCACGGGAATCCGATTCAAAGTTGACGTATTGACTGGAATCTCCTTGTCGGATTCGGTACTGAAAGTATACCGCCCCGATGGGTATTGCATGACCAATGCTGCAGTTGGGTAGGGAAGCAGTTTGAAACCCACAGGATCGCCGTAGGAGTTTGACGGTGCGTGGACGAAGATGTGAGCCTCAGCCTGTGGTGCCCGATCTTTATGCGACCACTCGTTCTCACATCACGTGGCCGTCAGGCGGTCCTTCTTGCGACATTCAAATACAGCCACCAAGCGCAAACTTGTGAAATTTTGCCCCGGCCTGTCTGTTTACTGCCGAATAAATAGCGAGTCTTAGGCGATCCGATCGGGGCCGATGTGCTGTCAATATCCGAAGGAATCTGACCATTCAGAGCAGGTCAAGTTCCAATTCACTTCGACCTTCTGCGCGCGAAGATCATGCGCATTGTCTTCGAAGCCGCCATTTTGCCGTTTCTCGTTTTTCCCAATGGTAGTATTCTGAGACGTCCCCCAAACGGCTACCAGTCAGCCTGCTCTTCCCCAAATTGCACGCTGCTCGGAGGAGGATCCAATGTCAATCAAAGCCTTACTGCACCCGGAATCCACTTCAGTGGATTTCCGCAGCTTGTCGCATACCTCCGCTCTGCTTGGCAGCAGCACAAGATGGCAGCGTGTGGGGTTAACCGCCGCGGTCGCGGCGTTGACGCCAGTCATAGGCGCCTTCGGCCAGGCGCCGCCTGTGCTCAATACGCCTTACGTGTGCGCCAACGGAATCACCTACACCGTGACGGTTTGTAAGCCTTACGGAGCAGACCAATGGTGCGAGACGGTCGAAAAGCAAAACGGCAACCTGGTGACGACCATGGACAGCTCGTGGTCGTCGATGACCGGACGCCTTGCAGGATGCACGATTTCAGCGCCTTCCACAAGTTCGCCGGCGAACACATCTGGCGCCACCCAGCCACAGCCGTCGGGAGGCGCACAGCAGAGTTTCAATCCGCCGTACCTGAAGGAGTTCCCTACTGTGAACCAGATCATGACGCAACTGAAGGGTTCCAGCGCACAGGATACGGCGTATCGCCAATTGACTGCATTGCATGAATTTGCACAGATGATCGCCGCTCTAGCTGGACAGCGCGCAGCCCAGAACCAGCTCACACCCGACGAAGCGCGAATCATCACAAGCTACTTCAACGCCTATACCAATCTCGCAAAGTCCACAGCGAATCCGCAGGATGCATATGCCAATAGCCCTCAATTCATAGCCAGTCTTTTCACTACGTTCAATATGCCGACCATTCAGCAGCTTTGGCAGAATGCCAACGCGATGAGTGGTCAACCGACGGGCGACAATGCGCCAAGGCCACTGCCGCCGACGAACGATCCGAGCCAGATTGCTATGCGGCGTTGCTTTGAGCTGGGCGGGAGCGCTCTGCAATGTGTGAGCAGTGGCATGGGTGAGGGCCTGAAGCAATTTATGGGCTTCGACCTGAGCGCGCTTACAGGTTCAGCCAAGCCGGGCCTCATCATTCTCGGAACATACACAGCTTCAAGCAAATTATTCTTCGCGTTCGACGATAAAGGAGTGAACATCGATAGTTGCGGACAGATGGTGCAAGGTACTCACAACTACTCGGTCAGCGTGTCCAACGGCAAGTATGTGATCAATATTGCCAATCAGCCGCAGACGCTTTTGCTGACTCTTGGATCAGATGGGAAGGCCTCTGGCCCAGCGGCGCAGGACATTACCGGGCAGAAAATCACCGGGTATGACGTGGTGACGAATTTAAAAACCGGGGCTCAAGTGAGTAAAACACCGATCTATGCGCCGATCACCGTACATTGCAACGTCGGCTCGCTGACGCCCGGAGCTGCGGTCGCTGTGGATCCGGGTCTTCCGTCCAGTGCGCCCACCATGTTATCCGCGATTGGAACCGTGCTGGACACACTATCCGGAGATGCCCCGAAGCAACTCATGCTTCCGCCGGGACCGCGCATGGCAGGCGTATTCACGGGTACGGGTGGGATGAAGATTCAATTCAATGACGGCAGCGCAATCGTCGATTGCGCGCAGGCACACATTCTCACTCCGTACAGTGTTTCGTTGCAGGCAGGGACCGCGGTTGTTACCGTAAACAACGGATCGAATCCATTCAATCTCGTCGTGCAGGCCGACGGATCCCTGAAAGGGTCGGGGACGGCGACCATCAACGGCAAAACAATGACGGCCCTGAGTGGCTCGGAGCCGGTCTTCACGCCAACGAGCGCGAGTTGCCCATTGAACGCATTGCAGGCGGCAAAGTAGGCTCCAGCCAACGAGTGCGATAACGCCTTCACTGTAGCTGTGATATGTCACGGACTCTCGGTTCCGCGCGTATCAACCTGTAACTGCCGAGTATGCAGTCAGGAGAAGGTGAGAACAAACATTTCGTGGTCCCGCTTCCCCAGGGCTCCCGTACAACGTCTATCCCTATAATTCGAGTTGAGGATCTACTGCACGTGACTACGGCTTCCCTGAACCGCATTCGAGAGACCATTCGCTTCCATGGGATCTAATGCGGAGATCCAATTCAAACTGCGGGTTTCTCCGCGCGACCTGCCAGAGCTGATGGATGGGGACTGCAGCTATGAGGATTTCCGCGGCTGCCTGCGCAGCCTGGAGCAGATCAACCGCTGGTTGCTGGGATATCGGCCGACGCTGGCCTGGCTGAAGCGGCTACCGCCTGCATTGCGGGCTCATGGCTTGCGCGAACCGCTGCACATTGTCGATGTGGGCTGTGGCGGCGGCGATCTGCTGCGGCAGATTGCAAGCTGGGCGCGGAGGCGCGGCATTGCTGTCGAGTTAACGGGGATCGACATGAATCCCTATGCGGCGCGTGCGGCAGCGGAGTCCACGCCGAAGGAGTTCAACATCACGTGGGTCACCGGCAACGCTCTGGAGTATCGGCCGGAGAAGCCGGTGGACGTCGTCGTGAGTTCACTGATGGCACATCATCTGGAAGATGAGGAAATCATCGCACTGCTGCGGTGGATGGAAGCCACTGCGCAGGCAGGTTGGTATATCAACGATCTGGAGCGGTCGGAGCGGAGTTGCCGGATGTTCAGCTTAGCGGACAGGATCATACGGTGGCACCGGTTTGTAGGGCATGATGGGCCGGTATCCTTCCGGCGAGCCTTCCTGGAAGAGGACTGGGCGCGGTTGCTCGCGGCGGCTGAGGTTCCGCCGGAGGCGGTGACGGTGGAGCATTGGCGGCCGGGGCGGTTGTGTGTGGGGCGGTGGAAATGAGGCGGGAGTTGGAAGTGAGGCGCGCGCTCGAAGCGGCTTCAGTAACGCAGCCGGTGCGATGTGTGACGCCCGTTCTAGCGTAGTACGTCCTATATGTTCGAAGCTTATGCGAGGTCGGCACAAAGCCCCCGAAGGGGGCGCCAGACGGTAGCCCCTGGCGTGAGCCTGGGGAATGCGATCGATTTCAGGAGAGTCAGCCCGCTTGAGCGGGCGAAAGAAATCATTACGATCCTTCCGGCCATGCAAGAGATCGTCTGCATTCTGCAGGTCGCACCACAAGAACAGTGGGCCATCTGCCGCACCATTGGCATTTCATATTGCTGATTGTTCGAGCGAGGGTTTTGATGGAGCGAAGCCGATTCCTCGTCGCCGCTTTCCTGGCAATCGCGCTGGGCGCCGTAGCGCACGCGGAACAAATTCCGGTGAGACACATTCAACTCCCGCGGCATGAGTTCATGATGGCGCGCTCGGAGACTGGAAAGATCATCGCCCGGGTTGAGTTTACTGAGACCGTGCAGGGCGATGAAGTGACGATGCGCCTGACCTATCGCTTTGCGGACGGGTCGCTTGACGATGAGACGACGACATACAGGCAGCGGGGCACGTTTCAATTAATACGCAACCATCACATCGAGAACGGGCCGTTCTTTGCGAGACCCGTCGACTTTGCCGTGGAAGCCGCTACCGGCAAAGCGACCACACGCGCCGCGGACAGGAATGGCACGATCCACGTCGAGAGCGAGCACATCGACCTGCCGGATGACCTGGCGAATGGGTTCGTTGGAACATTGCTGCTGAACGTGCCGCCCAACACTGCGCCGTTTCGGGTGGGGATACTTGCGCCAGTCTTCGGCGGACGATTGATTCGGATTCTGATCTCTCCGGAGGGCGAGCAACCATTTCAAAAGGCCGGGCAGACCCTTAAAGCGACAGTGTTTCGCATCCATCCGGAGTTGGGTGGCTTCCTGGGCTGGATTGCGCAACTGCTCGGCATGCAACCGAAAGATGTGATGGTGTGGATACTGGAGGGTGAGCAGCCCGCGGTGGTGAGAGTCGTTGGACAGCTCGGCGGTTCCGGGCCTGTGGTCAGCTCGGAGCTGGAGGGAACCAGCTTTGGGAAATAAGACATTTCTTGAAACCCGCATCTCAAACGTGGGTCGAGGTTCAGCTTGGAACTGTTTTGAGAGGGCAGGGCTTCTAGCCTGCCCTGAGCGAAGTCGAAGGGTGCCACAAACAGCCATCGTCAGCACAAAAAATGGGTGCCCCACATCTCGCTTTTGAGATGTGGGATAGCACGAACCTCAACCCACGGGCTTCTGGCCCAACGTCAGGAACGGCGGGTCGTGAGCTCGTGCCAGTTCAGGCCGAGGTCCACGATGAGCAGCGAGGCAAGAGTGAAGGCAATGACGCCGACGGCGGAGAGGCTGTCGCCGAGGTGGCTCCAGTAACGCGGCCACAGGTTGAGCACGCGGCTGGATACGAAGGTGAACGTGACGGCGTACGAGCGGGCCATCCATTGGCGGTGCTGGATGATTTGGCGGTTGCGCGCGGTGATGAAGGCGGCGGTGGTGCAGACGATCCAGGCGGCGGCCTGCATGGAGGTTCCGGGGAGGCCCGGACGTCCCCAGGCGAGTGCGATCCCTGTGAAAGCGCCGACAAATACCGCGATCACGTAGATGCGTCCGAAGACGCGATGGAGCTTGCGGTGCCGCTCGCGAATCCGCGACGAGAAATTGATGGGCCCGATCAGGAGAGCGAAGGCTCCGGCGAGTACATGCGGGATGAGGAGATGGCGGTCTGCGATGACCTGCAAACGGTAGGCGTGGTACATGGGGAAATCGGTGACGAGAAGAACTTCAGAAGTGATAAAGACAAAGAGCGTGGTGAGACCAAGAGAGATCCAGAGAAACGTCTTAAATCTGGCGCGTCTGGAAATGGGTGCAGCCACCGTGAAAGTTGCCACTATTCGCCTCGCTGACGGTTAGACGCGATGGGGGGCTTCCCAGGGCCACGCGTCGCAAGCCCACCCTGAAAGAATATCGCGAAGCGATCGAAGTCGAACAATCTGCATTTTTGCCTGCGGGGTGGAGTGTTTCGCTAAGTCCAGAGTGCTAGGGAAGTGAATGCGCGAGGGGGGGTGAGAACTCCCCGCACAGGGGAGCCTTGAAACAACCACCATCCGCGGATAAAATCCCTCCATACATCCGGCAAGGCTTCCCTTTTTCTGTCGACGCCGACTTTCCCTGCTTCAGTTGATGCTGGATTCAGAAAAGCTGTGATCCCGATCCAATGCTGTAACCACCGTCAGATCTGGCTTCCAGGATCAATCGGATTCCAAAACAAATCAACTTCCGAGACAAGACATGGGGACGGAATTCAAATATTGGGCATTCATCAGCTACAGCCACGCCGACAAGAAATGGGGCGACTGGCTGCACTCGGCGCTGGAAACCTTCAAGGTGCCAAAGGTGTTGGCCGGCGCTGAACCCCAGCCTGGCGAAGTCTTGCCGCGCAAGATTTTTCCGATTTTTCGCGACCGCGAGGAGTTGCCGACCAGCTCGGATTTGGGTTCCATGATTTCTCAGGCTCTGGCGCAATCGCGCTGCCTGATTGTGATTTGCTCGCCGCGGGCCGCACAATCGCGCTGGGTGAACCAGGAGATTCTGGACTACAAGAGACTCGGAAGAGCAGAACGCATCCTGGCGCTGATCGTGGACGGCGAACCCAACGCAGCCGATGGCAAGCCAGGTTTTAGCGCGGAGGCCGAGTGTTTTCCCGAAGCCATGAAGTATGCATTGGGAGCCGACGGCAACCTGGACAAGAACCGGCCCACCGAGCCCATTGCAGCCGACGCCAGGCCCGGCATGGATGGCAGGATCAACGCCAAGCTGAAGCTCGCGGCCGGCATTCTGGGCATCAACTACGACGACCTGAAACGGCGCGATGAGCGGCGGCGGCGACGCCAGCAACGCATCGTGATTGCGGTCTCGTCGGCGCTGGTTCTCACCTTTGCGGCGCTGGCCGCAGCGGCCTTGTTGCAATGGCGCATGGCAACCAGGGAAACAAAGATCGCCAACGCGCAGACGCAGGAGGCAGAGAGGCAAAAGTCGGAAGCCGATACGCAGAGGCGAGCCGCAGAGACGCAGAAAGGCATTGCGGACGAAAAAACCGTGCTGGCCGAAAATGAAAAGGAACAGGTGGAGACGCGGACCGCGGCTGACGAGGAAGACCTGGCGCGCGAGGCTTTGCTGCGCGGAGATCCGCTGATGGCAGCGCAACATTTGAGCTTGGTTTACGAGACCGAGCCAGAAAGTCCCTCTCTGCGGCTGCTATTGCACCGCGCCTTGAAAGGGCTTAGCGGGCTCTCCACGGTGCTGGGCGGCGGTTCGGCTGCCCTCTCCGACATGGAGGTGGCTCCGCACACCGGCTTTGTCCTTACGGTCTCCAATGACGGCGAGGCCATCTTATGGGATCCGCAAAAAAGTGTTCCCGTGGCCACATTCGGCAAGGCCGGCAGCCTGTATAACCAGGTGCATCAGTCCAGCTTCACTCCTGACGGCAAACGCTTCCTCTTTGTCAATTCCTCTCAGTCCTATCTCGAGGATATGGCGACCGGCTCGAAAGTTCCCCTCGCGCAGGGCCAGGATCTGCGGCTAGGGACGCTGGTGCTCTCATCCGACGGAAGCACCGTGGTGGGGGTCGAGGGAAAATTAGACGGAACAAACTATTCAACCGAAATCAGGAGCTATCGCGCCAGTGACGGCCATGCCATGTCTCAGACCGTCATTCCCGGCACCTATTTCATCCAGGGCGTCCCCGGATCCGGCGCCAGGGTCGTGCTCGCAGGCGGCCCCAACGGCAGCGACCCCGCGCGTAAGGTGCTGGTGGTTGATGTGGTCACGGGCAAGATCGTTGCCCAGATTCCTTCCGCCTGGAATGAGATCGTCCTCGTCAGTCCGCAGGGCAATCTGATCCTCATCAATCATGCTTCTCCAGCGCAGCCGCCCGACATTTATTCCACACAGACCGGCGCTCACGTGGCGCAACTCAGCGCCAATGGCGTGGTTGCCTCCCACGCCTCGTGGAGCCCTTCCGGCCGATATCTGATCTCAGGAATTGCTGTCAGCGGAAGCACGAATCAGGTGCTATGGGACGCGGCCACGTGGAAACCTCTTCACGTCTGGCCCAACGTGATTTGGACGGCGACAGCTATCGACGCGGCGGAATCGCATCTGGCCTCGCTCACGAGCGGGGGCGAACTCTCTGTATGGGATCTCCGTTCAGGTGCGTTGCTGAAGCAGTTCGACGACGAAATCTGCGCCGGCAACATCCTAGGCGCTCCGTCAACCTCCGGTAGCCACCTGCAATTCTCACCCGATGCCACGCGCCTCATCGACGCGGGCGGCGGAGCTTGCGCGACGGTCTGGAACTGGCAGCAGGCCCACTCCAGCGAACAAGTGCTCTCCAGCCCAGGCATCATGCTCGAAAGCATTGCCTTCAGCCCCGATGCGAGCCGCGCCGCTACAGGCAACAACGATGGCACGGCGACGGTGTGGAGCGTCGCCAGCGGAACCGCGGCATTCACGCTAAAGCCCAAAACTATTGCGCAAGGCGCGGCGGTGCCCGGCGCTTTCTTTACGCCCGATGGGAAAGAAGTGATCACCGCAGGCAATTTTCAGGCGGCGGCGCTGTGGAATGCAGCCAGCGGCAGCCCGATCCGGCAGTTGACCTTCGACAACCACGCGATGGTCATCGGCGACACAGTCAAGGTGGCCCTGCTGCGGCCGGGCAACCGCGCTATCACATTCAGCCTCGATGGCTGGGGCGCGCTATGGGATCTGGCGACGCAGAAGCAGCTCGCGAGCGTGCACACGGAAGATGGCGCAAACGTTCGCCAGGTTTCTGCTTCTCCCGATGGGCGGGAGTTCGTGGTTGCCGATGACAGCGGTTTTGCTTTTGTCTTCAATGCGTCCAGTGGAACGCTCAAACGCAAGCTCGGCAATGCAGGAAAGCCTCTTGTTGCGGCTGAGATTTCCCCGCAAGACGACAAGCTGGTCACCGCGGACAAGAGCGGCCACATCACCCTCTGGAGCCTTGCGGACGGCCACACGCTCCAGAAAATCAACAACGCCGCCACCGCGCCCGCCGTGAATGATATCCATTTCAGCCCCGACGGATCCGCCATTATCGCCGCTTGTTCCGACGGCGAAGTCCGCATCTGGTACGCCCAAACCGGCAAACTTGCACTCACCGCGGGCGAAGAGAAACTGTCGGGCGAGCTAGCCTCGATGATGCCGTTGCTGGCCGGCATAGGGAACGGCACAGACATTCAGTCAGGAATGCTGCGCGTGCAGTACTCGCCCGACGGATCGTTCTTTGCCGGAGCCAACGATGTCGCCCACGTGATGGTTTGGGATGCTCAGACTGGCAAGCAGTTGCTGCACTTTGAAGGATTCGCGGGGCGTATCACTGCGCTGGCATTCACTTCCGATGGCGCCCGTCTCGGCAGCTCGAGCGAAGACGGCACGGCGCGCATCTGGGATCTGGGCCTTGAGAGTCGGAGCCCCGCGGAGATCAAACAAGAGATTGCAAAGATCGGCCAGGAATTGTCGCGATGATCGATCGGCTGTCAGCTATCAGCTATTAGCTGCCAGCCTTTGGCGGGTGGCCTGCGGCCCCGCGCCCCCGGTTCTTAAGCAGAAAAAGGCTCGTATTTGCCTGCAAAAAGCGCGCAACACGCGCGAAAAATGGCGCAAAAACGCGCTCCGGAACCCCTCCTGATGCATTTACGCGCAATTCTCTATTCACGTGCGCCCTTATTCGCGAAATTCTCTATTCATCTTTGTATCGAAAGCGCGAAATTGTCTGTAGTTTCTCTCAAAAAATCGCGAAATTCCAAGCGAACATTCCGGGGGTAAGCGGTCGCTTCCAAGCGAACATTTGGCCCCTTTTCGGCAGCAGAAAATCGAACATTTCCGCTGATTCTGCGGGACTTAACGAAACACCCCGCCCCGAGTGAAGGAAGTGAAAAAGTGAAGGGGTGAAAAAGAGAAGCGCGGCCTTTTGCGGGCCGCGCCTTCTGTTCCTTGTTCCCTTGGTCCCTGCTTTTTACGGCCCCAGGTACAGGCTCACGCCGGGCGGCGCAAAGCTCAGTTGGCCGGATTTGGGTTCGTAGGAGAGATCGAGCGCATCGGTTTTGCGGCCGTTGATGAGAACGGCCACCAGCAGGTTGTTGCCGTAGCGCGCGGCCTCCGCGATTTTGTGGCTCTTGATGGCGCCGTACTCGTTGTCGGGGCTGGTGGCGCTCCAGTCGCCCTGGAAGCGCGCGTAAGGATAGACGCTGTGCTCGGTCGGATGCTGCTGCCAGTTCTTGTCGTTGATCCAGATGCCGTAGGCGCGGGGGAGATCGTTGTCTTCGACCGCGGTCAGGAACTTGTTAACCGTGGCGCGCCCGAACAGATAGCGGTCCCAGTTCCAGGGCCAGTCCACCGGCCGGCCGGCCACCAGCCACCAACTGATAAACAGCAACACGATGGCGCCCACGCTGCACTGCACGATCAGCAGATTGCGCTTGGCGCGCGCGGGGTCGTATTGGGGAGCATCGAGCAAGGTCATGGCAGTTTTTCCTCGGTATCAAGAATACGGCAAAGGACAGTGAAAGAGTGAATAAGTGACGGAGTGAACGAGTGACTCCACGGCCTTAGCTACCTCATTCTGGCAGGCGCCGAAGGGCGGAGCCTTTCTGTTTAGACACCGGAGCGGCTTGTCTTGTTCCCTCGCTCCCCGCCTCACTCGTTCACTGATTCACTGCTTCCCTCGCTCACTTGTTCCCTGAATCCTGTTCTCATTCTTCGCGAGAGTACGTCGTCTTGTCCTTTTCCGCATGGCGCTCGAGCGCCAGCTCGATGAGGCGCGTGATCAGGTCGGTGTAGCTTAGCTCCGATGCCTCCCACAGCTTGGGGTACATGCTGATTTGCGTGAAGCCGGGCATGGTGTTGACTTCGTTCACAAAGATGCGCTGCTTGCCAGCGGGGTCCATCAGGAAGTCCACGCGCGCCAGCCCCGCAAGGTCGCAGGCGCGGAAGGCGGCGACGGCCATCTCGCGGATTTGTTTGGTTTCCGCCCGGCTGATGCGGGCCGGGATCACAGGCACGGAACCTTCAGAAAGATACTTGGCTTCGTAGTCGTAGAACTCTTTGCCGGGAACGATCTCGCCCACCACGCTGGCTTTGGGGTCGTCGTTGCCCAGCACCGCGACCTCGAACTCGCGCGCGCGCGCCTTCTTGCCGCCCACGCCCTGCTCCACGACCAGCTTGCGATCGTATTTGGCAGCCACGGCAAGCGCGGGGCCGAGTTCCTTGCGGTCGTGCGCCTTGGTGATGCCCACTGACGATCCCAGGTTCGCCGGTTTCACGAAGACCGGATACTTGAGCGACTTCTCGACTTGCGCGACGGCTTTGCGCGGGTTCCTTTCCCAATCGGCGCGGAGCAGCGTGACGTGTTTGACGATGGGCAGCCCGGCTTCAACGAAGAGGCGTTTCATCACGTCCTTGTCCATGCCGGCGGCCGACCCCAGCACGCCGGAACCGACATAGGCGATGCCGGCGAGCTCGAAGAGCCCCTGGATGGTGCCGTCCTCGCCGAAGGTGCCGTGCAGCACGGGAAAGACGACATCGATCGCCTTGCCTTCAGGACCTTGCGGGCCGGGGACCGGCGCCAGCAGCGTGGGAATGCCTTCGTGAAGGAGCTTCGCGCCGGGGGTGGCTTCGGGGTCGCCGGCGCGCAGACGCCGCCCAACCGCGCTCATGTCACCGTTGAGCAGATGGTTGGCGTCTGTAGCGGCCAGCCAGCGGCCCTCCCGGGTGATGCCGATAGGGGTTACGTCGAACTTGTCGCGGTCGATGGCCCGCAGAACCGATGCGGCCGACAACAGAGAGACCTCATGCTCGCCGCTGCGCCCACCAAAAAGAATGCCGACACGAAGTTTTTTTGCCATTTTTGTTCGATCGCCGCAATCATGATCAGCGGCACTTATTCCTAGTGTAGAACCACCGGCAGGGGCGCTTTTTCGGGGAGCCAAAAGGGGACATTGCCGCGGCCGTGGTTCGCTTGCGGCGGTGCCGGGCAGGACGCTCGCTTTTTTGCTGGATGTTGCTGCGATCCAAGGCGATAACCGGGATGCGGAAGAACACCCAAAAGGCCGCAAGTCAACGAACCAAAAGTGTTATATCCAAAGTCTGCGGTGCGACTAACATCAGTGAAAGGTATTATCCCCCGCGTTGTTCCCACTCGTAGATCACTCCCGCTCTGCCGGCACGAAAAGCTAGTGGGGACAGCGGAAAACGGCGAGTCGGTGCCGCCGAGGCGGCAAAATCATAGCAAGGGGGGCCCAGTTCGAATTGAAGAAACAATATATTGCCGCGTTAGCCATGCTGCTGGCATGTGTTGCGGTTGCGGGAGCAGCTCAGCCGGCTCCATTGACCACTCTGGATAGCGTCCGCCGCTTGAGCAATGCTGAGGCGGCCAAGGGAATCCCTGTCTCCGTTACAGCTACGGTGACGTACTTCCGCTCTTATCGAAAAAACATGTTCGTGCAGGACGGCGCGACGGGCCTTTTTGTGAAGGCCACCACTGACATCAGGCTGGTCCCTGGAGATCGCGTCCTGATCAAAGGCGTGACGCACGATGGATACCTTCCCGAGGTGGTCAGCAGCGACTTGACACTGCTCGGGCACGGCGCTCTTCCCAAGCCGATCGCTGCGGACTACGAGCATCTGATCGGGCCGGGCGATGATTCTGTGCTGGTGACCGCGCGCGGCGTGGTGCGCGCCGCGAACATGGATGCGCCGTCAGCCGCCCATACCACAGGCGGGACCATCAAAATGCTCACCGACGGCGGGACTGTCGACGTGGAAGTGGACAGCGCTACCGCGAGTGAGCTGACAAATCTGCTGGATGCCCAAGTGGCAGTGACCGGCGTAGCCGGCGGCAGGTTCGACGGAAAGATACAGAAGACCGGCATCCTGCTCCATGTTTCCAGCCTGGGCGACGTCAAGATCGTGAAGCCCGTCGCGGTCGACCCGTGGTCACTGCCGCTTACGCCGATGGATGAGATTCAGGGGGTCTATCGCTTAAAAGACCTGACTAGCCGCGTGCGTGTAAGCGGCGTGATCACATACAACGAGCCTGGCTCTGCGGTAGTGCTGCAGGACGGCACGCGCAGCTTGTGGATAACGACGCGCAGCTTTTTGCCGCTGCGCATCGGCGACCGGGCCGACGCCACGGGTTTCCCCACTGCGAACGAAGGTTTTCTGCAATTGTCGGCAAGCGAGATCCGGGACAGCGGCGATGCTGAACCGGTTGCGCCGTTGCCTACTACGTGGCAGCAACTGGCATCGAGCCAGCACATTTTTGACCTGGTATCGATCGAAGGCGTTGTCGCGGTGACGGCCAGGGAGGCCGCTCAGGACGAGTATGTACTGGCCTCGGACGGCTATGAGTTCTCGGCCATCTACCATCACCCTTCGGGCTCCGGCCCGTCGTCACTGGCTCCGATGAAAGCCGTTCCCGTGGGTGCGCGGATTCGCGTTACGGGCGTTTGCGTGCCTCTGAATTCAAATCCTTTCGGCCATGATGTGCACTTCAATATCCTTATGCGCTCCCCGGACGATATTGAAGTACTCTCCGGACCGAGTGTCCTGAATCCGGAAAATATCGCGTTGTTCTTCGCCGGGTTGCTCGTGCTGGCACTCGCGGTGGGTATGCGCGGATGGCACCTCGAGCACAAGAACCGGCGCAACGTGGTTTCTCTGGCGTACATGGAGCAGCGCCGCGCACGCATTCTGGAAGACATCAATTATTCCCGGCCGCTGGCAGGAACTTTGGAGCGCATCACGGAGCTGGTTTCAATGAAGCTCAATGGCGCTGCCTGCTGGTGCCATGTTGCCGAAGGAGCAACGCTGGGTAACCGGCCGGCGCGGCTCTCGCCTGCGTCGTTGCGCACCATCGAACATCCCATTCCTTCTCGCTCTGGGCAACCACTCGGCTCGTTGTTCGCGGCCTTCGACGCGCAAACCAAGCCTTCTATCGCGGAGCAGGAGGCCCTAGCCATGGCGGCGGCGCTTGCTACCCTGGCGATCGAAACCTCGCGCCTCTACTCCGATCTGGTGCACCGTTCGGAATTCGACCTGCTGACGGACGTGCAAAATCGCTTCGTCATGGAGAAAAAGCTGGTGGCGATGATTCAAGCCGTGCGCCTGTCAGCCGGCGTCTTTGGCTTGATCTATATCGACCTGAATCAATTCAAGCGCGTGAACGACGTGCACGGGCACCTGGTGGGCGATCTTTACCTGCAGGAAGTGGCGCAGCGCATGAAAAGGCAGTTGCGTCCCGGCGATACGCTGGCGCGCTTGGGCGGCGATGAATTCGCGGTGCTGGTTCCCGTGGTGCATAACCGCGACGAAGTGGAAGAGATTGCAGCACGCCTGGAATCCTGCTTCCACGAACCCTTTGTACGAGAAGGATGCGTTATCCACGGCTCGGCTAGTGTCGGCATTGCACTCTATCCGGAGGATGCCGATACGGTGGAAACCCTGCTCAGCGCGGCCGACGCCTCAATGTACGTTGACAAGCACACACGGGCAGGCCAGAGCCGGTCGAGAGTCGCTCTGGGCGAAGACGAATTCGTCCGCAAGGATCGCGGATAGTAAAAAGGCCCGGCAATTTGCCGGGCCTTCCACTTTTGCAAACCAAAGGGCTGCCGCACCGCATGTGCCTATTCGGCGGCCATCTCTTCGGCTTCGCCTTCCTGCCGCATCAGCTCCAGCTCGCGTTCGGCGGCCTCGATCTCGGCCGTCACTTCCTGTTGCACGCGTGCTGCCGCTTCCTCGAGCTCCGGCGAGAGCTGGACGTTGCGGTAGTACTCCAGGCCTGTGCCGGCGGGGATCAAGCGCCCGACGATCACGTTCTCCTTGAGACCGCGCAGGTTGTCGATCGCGCCGTTGATGCTGGCTTCGGTGAGCACACGGGTCGTCTCCTGGAAGCTGGCCGCGGAGATGAAGCTGTCGGTGGAGAGCGACGCCTTGGTGATGCCCAGGAGCAGCGGACGCCCGATAGCGGGACGGCCTCCGTTCTGGAGCACGCGCTCGTTCTCTTCGGTGAAGCGGAAACGGTCAACCTGCTGCTCGAGCAGGAAGCTCGTATCGCCCACTTCGTCGATGCGCACCCAGCGCAGCATCTGCCGCACGATCACTTCGATGTGCTTGTCGCTGATGGCCACGCCCTGCAGGCGGTACACTTCCTGGATTTCGTTCACCAGGTAAGCCTGCAGTTCCTTTTCGCCCAGCACGGCAAGAATGTCGTGCGGATTCAAGGGGCCGTCCATCAGAGGATCGCCGGCGCGCAGGCGTTCGCCTTCCTGCACGTTCACGTGAATGCCGCGCGGCACCGAGTATTCCTTCTCGTCGCCGTTGTCGGCCGTCACGTAAATCTTGCGCTGGCCCTTCGAGACTTCGCCGAAGCGAACGACACCATCAATTTCGGAGATGATGGCGGTTTCGCGCGGCTTCCTCGCCTCGAACAGTTCGACCACGCGGGGCAGACCGCCAGTGATGTCCTTGGTGCGCGTCGACTCCTTGGGAATCTTCGCCAGCACGTCACCGGGACCCACCTCGTCGCCGTCCTGCACCATAAGGTGCGCGCCGCGAGGCAGCAGATAGCGCTTGCTTCCCTTGGCGCCCTTGATGGCGATGGCAGGCTGCCGCTTCTCATCGGGCGAGTCGGCAACCACCCAGCGCGAAAGGCCGGTGACTTCGTCCACTTCCTCGTTGAGCGTAATGCCTTCCTGCAGGTCCTTGAACTGCACCGTGCCGCCGATCTCGGTGAGAATGGCGTAGGTGTAGGGATCCCATTCGGCAAGCAGTTCGCCTAGTTTGACAGCGGAACCTTCCTTGACGCGAAGGCGTGCGCCGTAGACCACCTGGTAGCGCTCCTTTTCACGGCCACGTTCGTCCACAATGGCCACCGAACCGGAGCGATTCATGGCCACCAGTTCGCCTTCCTTGCTTTCGACCGTGTTCAGGTTGATGAAGCGCACATAGCCGTTGTTCTTGGCGTCGAGACGCGAACGGTCCTGCACGCGGCTGGCCGTGCCACCCACGTGGAAGGTACGCATGGTGAGCTGCGTGCCCGGCTCGCCGATGGACTGCGCGGCGATGACGCCGCAGGTTTCGCCCAGTTCGACCATGCGGCCGGAACCGAGGTTGCGCCCGTAGCACAACGCGCACACGCCGCGGCGCGATTCGCAGGTGAGCACGGAGCGGATCTTCACCTTCTCCACGCCCGCGCCCTGAATCAACGACGCGATCTCTTCGTCAATGGACTGGTTGACTTCAACTACCACGTTGCCGTCGTAGTCCTTAATTCTCTCAAGTGAAACGCGGCCGATGATGCGGTCCCTCAGCGGCTCGATGATCTCGCCAGATTCCACGATCGATCCGACGTAGATGCCTTCCAGCGTGCCGCAGTCGTTCTCGGTCACGATCACGTCCTGCGCCACGTCGACAAGGCGGCGGGTGAGGTAGCCGGAGTCGGCGGTCTTGAGCGCCGTATCGGCCAGTCCCTTGCGCGCACCGTGCGTCGAAATGAAGTACTCGAGCACCGTCAGTCCTTCGCGGAAGTTGGAGGTAATGGGCGTCTCAATGACTTCGCCCGAAGGCTTGGCCATCAATCCGCGCATGCCGCTCAACTGGCGAATTTGCTGCTTCGAACCGCGAGCGCCGGAGTCGGCCATGATGTAGATCGGGTTCATGGCGCCATCGTCGTCGGCCCGCTTCATGTTCGAGAACATCTCGTCGGCCACCTGGTCCGTGACCAACGACCACATCTGGATGACCTTGTTGGAACGCTCGCCGTTGGTAATGGCGCCGTCCATGTACTGCTTCTGGACTTCGATCACCTTCTTGTCGGCTTCGTCGACCACGGTGTACTTGCTGGCCGGAATGACCATATCGTCCAGGCCCACGGAAAGACCGGAGCGCGTGGCGTAGTTGAAGCCCAGTGACTTGATGCGATCGAGCATGCCCACGGTCACTTCAAGGCCGAGGTTCTGGTTGCAATAGTTCACCAGTTGCCCGATGCCCTTCTTCTTGAGCAGACCGTTGATAAACGGCATGCCGGGAGGAAGCGCGTCATTCAGGATCACGCGGCCGACGGTTGTGGAGAGATACTCCTTCTCGAAGTCCACCGGATCGGTGTGCGTGATGTCCTGATCGTCGTAGGCAGTGGTCATGTCGAGCACCTTGCCCGTGTAGCGCAGACGGATGGGCGTAAGCGTCTCCACTTCGCCGGCTTCGAGCGCCATCAGGATTTCTTCGGTGTTCGAGAACACGCGACCTTCGCCTTTCCCACCCTTCTTGGCCTTGGTCAGGTAGTAGAGGCCCAGCACCATGTCCTGCGTAGGCACGGTGATCGGCTGGCCCGATGCGGGCGACAGAATATTGTGCGAGGCCAGCATGAGCACGCTGGCTTCGATCTGCGCCTCAGGCGACAGCGGAATGTGCACGGCCATCTGGTCGCCGTCGAAGTCCGCGTTGAACGCGGTGCAAACCAGCGGATGAATCTTGATGGCCTTGCCTTCCACCAGCACCGGCTCAAAAGCCTGAATGCCCAGGCGGTGCAGGGTTGGGGCGCGATTCAGCAGCACGGGGTGATCCTTGATGACTTCCTCAAGGATGTCCCACACCACCGGCTCCTGCATCTCCACCATTTCCTTGGCTTGCTTGATGGTGGTGCACTGGCCGGTCTGCTCCAGTCGGTGATAGATGAAGGGCTTGAACAGCTCGAGCGCCATCTTCTTGGGCAGACCGCACTGGTGCAGCTTGAGATCGGGACCGACCACAATGACCGAACGGCCGGAGTAGTCCACGCGCTTGCCGAGCAGGTTCTGGCGGAAGCGGCCCTGCTTGCCCTTGAGCGTGTCAGAGAGCGACTTGAGCGGGCGATTGTTGGCGCCACGCAGCACGCGGCCACGGCGGCCGTTATCGAACAGAGCGTCGACCGCCTCCTGCAGCATGCGCTTCTCGTTGCGCACGATCACTTCGGGCGCGTGCAGATCCATCAGCTTCTTCAACCGGTTGTTGCGGTTGATGACGCGGCGATACAGGTCGTTCAGATCGGAGGTCGCGAAGCGGCCGCCATCCAGCGGCACCAGGGGGCGCAACTCTGGAGGAATGACCGGCAGTACGTCGAGAATCATCCACTGCGGCTTGTTGGACGACTTGCGGAAAGCCTCAACAACCTTCAGCCGCTTGGCAAACTTGAGCTTCTTCTGCGCGGAGGTCTCGCTCTTCATGCGCTCGCGCAGTTCCATTGCCAGCTCTTCGATGCTCACGCGCTTGAGTAATTCCTTGATGGCCTCGGCGCCCATCATGGCCTTGAAACCGGAGGGCCGGAACTGCTGGTCGAGCTCGCGGAAACGCGTTTCGTCCTTGATGATCTCGCGCTCGCGAACCGGCGCATCGCCGGGATCGACCACGACATAGGACTCGAAGTAGAGAATGCTCTCGAGGTCGCGAAGCGAGATGTCGAGCAGGTGGCCGATGCGCGAAGGCAGTCCCTTGAAGAACCAGACATGAGAGCAAGGCGACGCCAGCTCGATGTGGCCCATGCGCTCGCGACGCACCTTCGAGACCGTCACTTCCACGCCGCACTTGTCGCAGATCACGCCGCGGTGCTTCATGCGCTTGTACTTGCCGCACAAACACTCCCAGTCGGTGACGGGGCCAAAGATGCGCGCGCAGAACAAGCCGTCACGTTCCGGCTTGAAGGTGCGGTAGTTGATGGTCTCCGGCTTGGTGACTTCGCCATGCGACCAGCTGCGAATCTTTTCCGGCGAAGCCAGCATGATGCGGATGGCGTCGAAGTCGGTAATCGGGCTGGTGAGCTCAAACGGATTGGAACGGAACAAGGTGAGCCTCCTTGGCAAGCTCTCTGTTGCCTGCCGCGGTGTTTCCCGGGATTGCTTTAGGGCCCTTCCTTCCCGGGAAGCGGTGTCTGCCGCTTTCAAGAAGGACCCGAAAAAACGTGGTTAGTGGTCAGTGGCTAGGAACAGGCGACCGTTCACCAGTCACTGATCACTCAATCACTCATCACTAATCGGCCACTGCCGCCACTTCCGGCGTGGGCGTCTTCTTGATCAGGTCTGCACGCTTGATCAACTCCACGTCGAGGCACAGTGACTGTAACTCGCGAATCAACACGTTGAACGACTCGGGCACGCCCGGCTCGATGGCCGCTTCGCCCTTGACGATGGCCTCGTAAATCTTGGTGCGGCCGTAGACGTCGTCGGACTTGGCGGTGAGCAACTCCTGCAGGATGTAGGCAGCGCCGTAGGCTTCCAGCGCCCACACTTCCATCTCGCCGAATCGCTGTCCGCCGAACTGCGCTTTGCCACCCAGCGGCTGCTGCGTGATGAGCGAGTACGGACCGATCGAACGCGCGTGAATCTTGTCGTCGACCAGGTGCGAAAGCTTGAGCATGTAGATGTAACCCACCGTCACCGGCTGCTCGAACTGATCGCCCGTCATGCCGTCGAAGAGCATGGTCTTGCCGGAGGAAGGCAGATCGGCCGATTTCAACAGCGCCTTGATCTCTTCTTCGCGCGCGCCGTCGAACACCGCGGTGCCGAACCAGATGCCCTTCTTCATGCCCCGGGCAACGCGGATCAGCATCTCGTCGTCGAGCTCTTCCAACTGGCGCAGGACGGCGGTGCCCGCGAACTCTTTCCTCATGAGTTCGCGCGTGTACGCCACGTCGCTGTTGGCTTGCACCAACTCGGCAACCTTCTTGCCCAGCTTGTGCGCGGCCCAGCCCAGGTGCGTCTCCAGAATCTGGCCCACGTTCATACGGGAGGGTACGCCGAGCGGGTTCAAGACGATTTCGACCGGCGTTCCGTCGGGCAGATACGGCATGTCTTCCTCGGGAAGAATGCGCGAGATCACGCCCTTGTTGCCGTGACGGCCGGCCATCTTGTCGCCCACGCTCAGCTTGCGCTTCATGGCCACGTAGACCTTGACCAGCTTGATGACGCCCGGAGGCAGCTCGTCGCCCTTCTGCAGCTTGGACATCTTCTCGTTGGTGATCTTGCGCAGCACTTCGATCTGGCGCGAGGTCATCTCTTCGATCTCATCGATCTGCTCGTTCACCCGCGGATCCTTGTCGTTATAGCGGATACGCTTGAGATTCTTGGTCGAGATTCGCTCGATGGTGTCGCGGTCAAGAATGGCGCCCTTGGTGAGCAGGCGCTTGTTGGTGCGCTCGTCGTGCAGGTCGGCCAGCACTTCCTTGCCGCCGAGAATCCCTTCGAGGCGCTTCAGGCGCTCGTCGGTGAGAATGCGGATTTCGTCGCCGAGGTTCTTTTCCAGTTTCGCAATGTATCCGCTTCAATCTGCTTGGCGCGCTCGTCCTTCTCCTGGCCCTTTCGGCTGAAGATGCGCACGTCGACTACCGTGCCTTCGATGCCCGGAGGGCAGGTGAGCGAAGCGTCGCGCACATCGCCGGCCTTTTCGCCGAAGATGGCGCGCAGCAGTTTTTCTTCCGGCGTGAGTTGGGTTTCGCCCTTGGGCGTTACCTTGCCGACCAGGATGTCGCCGTGGCCGATCTGGGCGCCGATGCGGACGATGCCGCTCTCGTCCAGATCGCGCAGCGCATGTTCGCTGACGTTGGGAATGTCGCGGGTGATTTCTTCGGGGCCGAGCTTCGTGTCGCGGGCCTCGATCTCGAATTCCTCGATGTGGATCGAGGTGTAGTAATCGTCCTTCACAAGTTTTTCGCTGATGAGGATCGCGTCCTCGAAGTTGTAACCGCGCCAGGGCATGAAGGCTACCAGGACGTTGCGTCCCAACGCCAGCTCGCCCTGCTCGGTGCATGGGCCGTCAGCGATCACCTGTCCCTTGATGACGCGGTCGCCTTCGCGACACCGGCTTCTGGTTGATGCAGGTGTTCTGATTGGAGCGCTTGAACTTGATGAGCTGGTAGATGTCGGAGCCAACTTCACGCGAGAGCTGCGTGGGATGGTGCTCGCCTTCGACGCGGACGATGATGCGTTCGGAGTCGACCGAATCCACGATGCCGTTGCGCTTGGCCAGGATGACGGCGCCGGAGTCGCGTGCGGTGACGCCCTCCATGCCGGTGCCGACGAAGGGCGCCTCGCAACCAGCAGCGGAACCGACTGGCGCTGCATGTTCGCGCCCATCAGCGCGCGGTTGGCGTCGTCGTGCTCAAGGAACGGAACCAGCGATGCGGCGACCGAGACCAGCTGCTTGGGGCTGACGTCGATGTAGTCCACATCGGTGCTGTTGACCAGCACAAAGTTGCCCATGCGCCGCGCATCGACCACATCCTCAGCGATGTCGCCCTTCTCGTTCAACTCGATATTGGCCTGCGCGATGGTGTGCCGGTCTTCCTCCCATGCCGAGAGGTAGAAGCTGTACGGAATCCAATCGATGGTGCGCTTGCCTGCCTTCTTCAGTTGCGCGTTCAGGCGCAGAGCCTCGTCCTTCTCAATATGATCGCCCTGGCGCATGCCGCTTTCGCCGGCGTTCACAATCTCAACGAAGTCGAGAATGCGCCAGTCCTTGACCTTGCGGTAAGGCGACTCGATGAAGCCGTACTCATTGATGCGCGCAAAGCAGGTCAGCGAGCTGATGAGGCCGATGTTCGGACCTTCCGGAGTCTCGATGGGGCAGATGCGTCCGTAGTGCGTGGGGTGCACGTCGCGGACTTCGAATCCGGCGCGCTCACGCGACAAGCCGCCCGGCCCAAGGGCCGAGAGACGGCGCTTGTGCGTGATCTCCGACAGCGGATTGGTCTGGTCCATGAACTGCGAGAGCTGCGAGGAGCCGAAGAACTCGCGGATGGCCGCCATCACCGGCTTGGCGTTGATGAGGTCGTGCGGCATGGCCGTGTTCATCTCCTGATACACACTCATCTTTTCCTTGATGGCGCGCTCCATGCGCACCAAGCCGATGCGGAACTGGTTCTCCATCAGCTCTCCGACGGCGCGGACGCGGCGATTGCCGAGGTGATCGATATCGTCGACTGCGCCGATGTTCTTGCGCAACTTGAGCAAGTAGCGGATGGTCGCGTAGAAATCCTCAGGCGTCAGCGTGCGGTGATCCAGGTGCGTGGCGTCCTGATTTTCGTAAAGCTTGATGTTGAATTTCAGGCGGCCTACGCGCGAGAAGTCGTACTTGCGCGGATCGAAGAACATGCCCTCGAAGAGCGCGGTCGCGGTATCGAGCGTGGGCGGATCACCCGGACGCAGCTTGCGGTAGATCTCGATCAGCGCCTCTTCCGGCTTGTGCACCGAGTCGCGCTTCAAAGTGTTCGAAATGATGTTGCCCACGTCGTCGCGGTCGGGGAAAAAGACCTCGAAACTGGTGGCGCCGGAGGCCATGACCTTGTGCAGGCGATCGGCCGTCAACTCCAAATTGGACTCGACAATCACCTCGCCCGTGGTGGTATCGACCACGTCGGACGCAGTGAGCGCGCCGTCGAGCTCTGCTGTCTCGACCTCGACCCTTGCAATCGCCGCCGCGCGCAGTGCCTTCAGCGCGTGAGGCGTGATCTTGCGGCCGGAGTGCGCGATCTCTTCCTTGCCATGCAGAATGGCGTGCGCCGGCTTCACACCCACAAGGTGCGTGCCCTTGGTTGCATCCTGCGGAATCTCCCACTGCAGCTTGCCGTCGGCGATATGCAGGCGGTCCACAGTGTAGAAGGTCTTGAGAATTTCCTCGTCGGAGCGCAGCCCCAGAGCGCGCAGGAAGATGGTTCCGAGGAACTTGCGCTTGCGGTCGATGCGCACGTAGAGCGTGTTCTTCTGGTCGTACTCAAACTCCACCCACGAGCCGCGGTAGGGAATGATCTTGCCCAGGAAGTAGGTGCGGTTGTTCGCAGTCTCGAAAAAGACGCCGGGCGAACGGTGCAACTGCGACACGATCACGCGCTCAGTCCCGTTCACGATGAAGGTGCCGTTCGGAGTCATCAGCGGGATATCGCCGAAGAAGACTTCCTGCTCCTTGATGTCGCGAATGGTCTTGTTGCCGGTCTCGGCGTCCTTGTCGTAGATGGTCAGCCGCACGGTGACCTTGAGCGGCGCGGAGAAGGTCATGCCGCGTTCTTCGCACTCCTGCTGGTCGTACTTCAGCTGCAGGCTCACGGGATCGCCGCACTTGTTGCAGAAGTCGGGCGTGTTCTTGTTGTAGGTGCCGCACTTCTGGCAGAGCACGTCGCCAGGCAGGAAGGGATTGGTAATAACCATGGCCCCGCAATGCACGCAGGCCGTGCGCAGGTGGTGTAGGCCCTTCAAGTGGCCGCACTTGCACTCCCAGTTGCCGATCGCGTAGTCCACGAAGTCCAGCTGCGAGATGCCGCGGAAGTCGGTAATCGGAAATACTGACACAAACACCGACTGCAACCCCGAGTCGTCGCGCTCGTTGGGCAACTTGTCCATCTGCAGGAACCGCTTGTAGGAACGGCGCTGCACTTCGATCAGGTTGGGAATCTGGGTTGCGGTGGGAATCTTGGAAAAATCGAGCCGGCTGCGAATCGCGCGCTTCTCGTTGGGCATGATCACTCCTGAGCCTCGTCGTTGCGGCGTCTGCCCTGTTTTCCAGTGGCCGCGCCGGACCGGCGCCCGAGTCTCGGTGGCGCCGGCTGAATACCGAAATAAATCGAAGGTTCTGACGAACGAAATCTGAGGTTCCAGTTCCGCTCTTCTGCGTTGCCGGCACGTCGGGAAGCTTGCTTCGAAGCTGGCTTCGAATTTCGCTTCGGGGGCGTCCCGAAATGAACCCGGGTCAGGCGGATTCCCGTGAAAGCTGGATCAAAGTTCGCGGTTGATGTTGCGTGCTGCGAGCAGGTGCGCTAGACTGCGCACAAATGGGAGAAGCGAGCACAACGGCTGACTCCAGATTCAGGGTCGAACCGTAAAGGAAAGTTGTGCGCTTCAACCTGCCGGTGAAATCAGATTTCCCCATGCAGGGCGGTGGGAAGACACGAAAAGCCCGTAAGGACGCAACGCCTCACGAGCGCAGCTCAACGCCTGTGCTCCCATCCGAATTCTCTTCCATTGCCCTCGCCGATCGCAAAATCCGCTTCCGCCGCGAATTGCCAGCTACCCGACCACTTTCAACGGCCGCTCTGTCTGACCTCAGAGGAAACCGTTGACCGAAAAGAACTTGAAGAATCCAAGTACTCACGCCTGGAGGCTCTCAAAGGACCACCTGGCAGAGAAAGCTGGTGTGGAAAACAAGCCACACAGCAAGTCGTCGCGCCACCCCTTCCGGCAAGTACCCGGGCGGAGCCGCCGGGACGCGCAACTTACATGCTAGCGCGTCCCGGCGTCCCTTGCAAGTCTCGTGCCGTTTACTTGACCTCGACGGTCGCCACGCCCTCAAACTTCTTCCTGATGGCCTCGGCCTCGTCCTTGGTCGCGTTTTCCTTCAGAGCCTTCGGAGCGCCGTCCACCAGGTCCTTGGCTTCCTTCAGACCGAGGGAG
>CAVSQE010000035.1:0-29379 GCA_963729915.1 uncultured Acidobacteriota bacterium
ACCAGCCGCGCGCATACAGCCGTGAAGATTGCGCCGCATTACAGCGAGCCGGTGGTGCACGTGCTCGATGCGAGCCGCGCTGTGCCGGTTACGACGAGCTTGCTGAGCGAAGACGGCCGCGCGGAGTTTGTGGCGCAACATCGCGCGGAATATGACGCGTTGCGTAAAGCGCATGCTGCGCCACGGCGGAGCGTGGTTGCGCTGGAGACGGCGCGCGCGCGACGGACGGCGATCGAGTGGCGTGCCGAAGACTTGGCGACGCCGGCCTTCACAGGCGTTCGAGTTTTGGATGAGTTCCCGCTTGAAACCTTGCGCGAGTTCATCGACTGGAGCCCGTTCTTTCACACCTGGGAATTGAAGGGCGTGTACCCGCGGATTCTCGAGGACGAGCGGCAAGGCGAGCAGGCGCGGCAGATTTTTGGGGAAGCCAATGCGCTGCTGGACCGCATCATCGCGGAGAAGCTGCTGACGGCGCGCGCGGTGTACGGGTTTTTTGCGGCCAACGCGGTGGGCGACGATGTGGAACTGTACACGGACGGCGGGCGGGGCGAAATTCTGGACCGGGTGCATTTTCTGCGCCAGCAATCGGACCGGGAAGGCAACGAACCCTGCCGCTCGCTGGCGGATTTCATTGCGCCGGTGGAGACCGGGCTGGGCGACACCATCGGCGCCTTCGCGGTGTCGAGCGGGTTCGGATTGAAGAATCTGGTGGAGCAGTTCAAGGCCGCGCACGACGACTACAACGCAATCATGGCGGAGGCGATCGCGGACCGTCTGGCCGAGGCGTTTGCGGAATGCCTGCACAAGCGCGTGCGCGAGGAGTGGGGCTACGGGCGCGATGAAAATCTGCGCAATGACGAGCTGATCCACGAGAAATATCGCGGCATCCGGCCGGCGCCGGGTTATCCGGCGTGTCCCGATCACACGGAGAAGGGCATCATCTGGCGCCTGCTCGATGTATATGCGAAGACGGGGATTGAGATCACCGAAAGCTTCGCCATGTGGCCGGGGTCGAGCGTGAGTGGGTTCTATTTCGCGCACCCCCAAAGCCGCTACTTCAGTTTGGGAAAGATCGACCGCGACCAGGTGGAAGATTACGCGGGGCGCAAAGGGATGAGCGTCACGGAAGTTGAGCGCTGGCTTGGGCCCAATTTGAATTACGACCCGGCGGAGTAGCGTCCGGCATCGCCAGGATAATGATCCTTCCACAAAAAGGCTTGAAGCCGCGGGCAGGGCGCTGTTAATGGCGTATCGGGCTTGAGAAGTCGTTATTCCATAGACATAACTTCGGCGCGCTGGTCGTCATTCAGGAAGTGCGATTGGTTAACAGCGCAATCGAAGTGTGCTTTCAGGAACTGTGCTCCCGCCTTGATGATCACGCCTTTGACATACCCGAGAAAGCCGACGACAACGCCGGAAATCGCCATGATCGTGCCGCTGGCTGCTCCCAGTTGGCCGGCGAAGGGATTGTTCTGTGAAGAGTTCAAACATGCAAAGAGTCCACCCAACACCAGGAGGCCGCCGACAAGACAGGAAACTACTTGGATGAAGCTGCCGAGACCATTGATGGTTCTGGCATAGAGGTAACCTTCGCTGTAGCGGGTCATCGCCTCCGCCGCACGGTCCCTGTGCGTAGCCCTATGTACCTTGCGATCTTCACCCGTCGCTATTTCCTTCGATTCAGGCCGTACGGTTGCCCCACAGAACGGACAAGATGAGGCGTCGCTCTCAATTGCCACGCCACAAGATGGACAACGGATTGTTCCAGTCATCGGAGTCTCCTAGGATTTTTGTCTTTTGTAGAGAGCCAGAAAATAGTAAGCAAGGCTGGCCAGGAACACGAAGTCTCCGGCGGCTTCAATTTCTAATATGTTCACGAAATCGAAGCGGTAACGGAGGGAGGGTATGTACCATTTGCCCACGAGGTAGAGCCGAAGGAGCATATTCAGCGCTGTAACGATCAAGGCAACACGCGTTGCCGCCCTCATGTCTTCTCCATTCATGGTTGTTCGCACGACTGTTAAAGCCCTGCGAGGATCTGGCTATGGGTATTGCCAAGCAATTTACACCCCTGCTCCGATCCGGAGCAAGTGATTCACGAATGAATCTTGTTGCTATGAGGCTGGAGCGCTGGCTTGGGCCCAATTTGAATTACGACCCGGAAAGATCGTAAGGGACTGGAAGCGCATGAGACGCCAAAACCGGCGAATCCGTTTACTTTTCCAAAAATAAATTTTAAATATGTAGAAACTTTCCGGGTGGCCGGGGGTTCATGCCCCTAACTCGGGGGATTTTTCCGCAAATTCAATCTGCGCGAATCGGATCCTGCGGGGCGTATCACGGGGTTTCCAGAATTGCCGGGCGCAGTCGCAGTGTGCGCGATTGCCGCAACCTTCTCGTCGCTGAGCTGAGGCGTTAGCGGCGAAGAGGAAAGTTGTGGCTTCGCACGGAGCCGCGAAGGCCGGTTGTCGAGACTGGATTTTTTCAGGCTGGGTTTTTCAAGCCGGAATTTTTCAGGCTGGTGCGGTTGAAGATCGGGGCTTGTGCGCCGATGGTTTCTGGAGATGCCGAGGGGGCTCGCTTCTGTCATGGAGGGTAGTGTATGAAATGCAGTTCGCTCGTTGTCCTCTCACTCCTGTTGACGCCATCGCTTTTTGCGGAGGCTGGTCAACGCATCATTCCTGCCGGTGCACTTGTCTCCTGCTCGACCGGCGACGGAAGGATCTCCTCGAAGACCACGGCAGTGGGCGATCCGGTGCTGTGCAAGGTGAATTTCCATCGCGGGGATTTCATGCTTCCCTACGGAAGCTACCTGGGCGGAAACTTCACGGAGTACAAGGACCCGGGCCACTTTGTGGGCAAAGGCTGGATGCAACTGGACTTCGACCGGCTCTACGTGGGCGACCAGGTGATTCCGCTCGACGCGAAGGTGGTTGACGTAAAGGGCTACAAGATCGACGCACAGGGACGCATTCTGGGCAAGGGGCACGCGGTGCGGGATACCGTTCTGTGGATGATTCCGGTGCTGTGGCCGATCGATCTGATCAACCTGCCGCGGCGCGGGCCAAGGCCGACACTCAAGGCAGAAACGGCGCTCACTCTGCGCGTCATGGAAGACATCCAGGTTCCCGTGGTTCCGGAACCGCAACGCGATCCCTACGGGCTGTCGCAGCGGCCGCCGGATGCCTACGCGCCAGCACCGCCGAATCCGACACAGGAGCCGGATCAAGGCCCCGATCAATCCTACGTGCAGCCTGAGCAGCCGATGGCTCCTCCGCCGATGGCGTATGCGCCGCCGGTTGCTTATGCTCCCACGCCGTGTTGCGCGCCGATGTATGCGCCGCCTGTGATGGCTTACGGCTACGGCTACAACGGATTCGCAGTGGGCGTGCGGCCGGGAGGCTACGCGTACGGCTATCGCGGCTATGTGCGCGGACCCGTGGTGAGCCCCTATGGTTATCGAGGCTATGCTCCGGGCGTGCGGTCGTATGGATACGGCTATGCCGGCCGGCCGGGCGTGGGCACGATGCGCGCCGGAGTTGGAGGCCGTCCCATGATGGCGATGCGCGGCGGCGGGGGTTACGGACGGCGGTAAGAGGACAGCGAGTCAGAGAAATTCTTCTTCGAACGGCCGGGACAGAACTGCCAGTGCGGTGGTTCGGCTTCCGGCCGTTCGTTTTGTTTTTGCTGCGCGAGGGGTGAAGTTTTGGACGTTCTTTGAAGCGGGTTATGGAAAAGATGGAAAGCGGAAGAGCGCTTTCCACTTTCCCACAACCCCTACGGCGGCTACTTGAATGATCCTCAAGAAAATACCAAGCTGCTCTCAGGGGCTGAAGCCCCCGCTCTTATTTGCCGCATCTACGGCACGACTGAAGTCGTGCCCTGACACTTCGTGCCTTCCCGAAGCGGATTTTTCTTCAGGGGCTGAAGCCCCGGTCATTCTTGGCGCCTTTGCGGTACCCTTCGGCTTCGCTCTGGGCAGGCTAGAAGTCGTGCCCTGACACTTCTTGCTCGACCGGTCTTATCGCAAAGTGCGGGGCCGTGCACGTTTGTGTCGGTTTCAAGCTGCGAGCTTCAGTTGCGCAAGTCGCAGCACTGTTGCGGCTGCGTTACAGCGCGGAGCAAGGGATTTGCGCGGTTTTCTTTTGCGCTTGACCTTTCTTTCACAAGACGGCGGGATACTGATGCCGTGATTGCGCACACTCGGCACTCCGATCCGCTGCAACTTGATCTCAGTTCGACTCCCATTACAGATATTGGATTTATTGCCGGGGCGATTGCACCGCAGTTGGCGGAGACTGTTTCGCGCATTCATGCCGATGTGGGGCGATACCGCTTACGGCTGGCCGCGACTGCGGAAGATCGCGAAGCCGCGTGCCGGTTGCGCTTCAAAGTCTTCAACATTGAGCTGGGCGAAGGGTTGGAAAGCTCTTACCATACCGGACTCGATGTGGATCGTTTCGATACAGTGTGCGAGCACCTGCTGGTGGAAGACAAGACCAGCCGGCGCGTGGTGGGAACCTATCGCATGCAGTCCGGAGACACGGCGGCGCGGCGTTTGGGTTACTACTCCGAGCAGGAGTTTTGCCTGGCACCGTATGAGCCTCTGCGGCCGGGAATTCTGGAACTGGGCCGCGCTTCGATCGATCGCGAACACCGCACTCCTGAGGTGCTGATGTTGTTGTGGCGGGGCATCGCGCAGTATGCTACCGACATGGGGCTTCGTTACTTGCTCGGTTGCTCTTCTTTAAACTCCAATGACCCGGCGGAGGGTTGGCAGATGTATCGCCAGCTTGAGAATTTCAGGGTTCCCAGGGAGTTTGAGACGACGCCGACCGCGAGCTACGCGTGCCCCCCGGAGCTGCAGGATGCTGACGCACAGCCGTTGCCCTGCCAGACCGATCGATCAGGTTTACCCGCGACCCACGCCATGCAGGGCAAAGTTCCCAAGCTGCTCAAGACCTATCTCGCCATTGGCGCGCGCATTGCTGCGCCGCCGGCCTGGGACCGCGAGTTCCGCACCATCGATTTTCTGACGCTTCTCGATCTCAAATTGCTCTCGGCTGCCGCGCGCAACCGCTTCCTGGCTCCGCTGACTTCATGATGCTGCGGCGGTTCCGGCGCGCTGTGGCGCTGGCCTTCGCTTTGGCACTCTGCGTGGCGCGCTACTGGCTCAAGCGCATCCACGGGCCGCTCACCCTGGAGCAGCGTGCCGTGTGGCTGCAGCAAGCGGTGCGCATGATTCTGAAATGCCTGGGCATCAAGTACCAGGTGGAGGGGCAGCCGCCGGCCTGCGGGCTGGTGGTTTCAAACCATCTCAGCTATCTCGACATCCTCATCATCAGCGCGGCCATGCCGTGCTTCTTTGTGGCCAAGATGGAGATCGTTGGCTGGCCGTTTTTCGGCAAGGCGGCGCGCACGGGGGGAACGATTTTTCTCGACCGCTCGAGCCTGGCCAGCGCCATGACGGTGGCCGAGCAAATCTCCGAGCGGCTGAATCTTCCTGTGCCGGTGCTGCTGTTTCCCGAGGGCACGAGCACGGATGGAGCTGAGGTGCTGCGCTTCCATTCGCGGCTCATCGATCCGGCAACTGCGGCGGGCGCGCCCATTACCGCGGCGGCGCTGCGCTACGTGATCGAAGGCGGCGTGGAAGAGCGCGAGCTTTGCTGGTACGGCGACGAACAATTCGTGACGCACCTGTGGAAGGTTCTGGGTGTGGTGGGCTTCTCGGCGCAGCTTCGTTTCTTTGAGCCGCATTTCTATTCTGACCGGCGCACAGCCGCCGACCAGACCCACGCGGAGATCACCGCCTGGCGCGAAGCCAACGCACTGGAATTCGAGACAGCCGAAGCTGCGAATTGACGAAACTGGCTCATTAGCCTTGTGAAGGGCCATCGTCTCCGCATTGAACGTGATCCTGCTCACATAAAATGCCCCGTTGCACAGGAACAAGCCCTGCACTCTTTCGACATCGGAGACAACCACATCTAAACTGATAAGCATACAATTTCTTAGCCGGAGTATCGGCCGAGCGGGGGGCTTGGTCATGAGCACGATTTGCTTCAGGCGCCTGGCTGTTCTTTTCCTTTTGAGTTGTCTCACGCAGGTTCTCTCAAGTTACGCCGCAGCCCAGGACAAAGCCAAAGCTGAGGCTCCTCCCGTTTCCGCCGAGACCAAGCCACCTTCCGCAGCAACCTATCCGCAGATTGTGCGCATTCGCTCGCTTGAAGGCGATGTGCGCGTGACACGCGGAAGGGAGGGCGAGAAGGCGAGTGGGGCAACTTGGGAGGCGGCCGTTGCCGGATTGCCGCTTGCCACCGGATTCAGCCTGGTGACGGGCGAGGGGCGCGCGGAGATTGAGTTTGAAGACGCGTCGATGGTGTATCTTGCGGAGAACTCCGCGCTCGCCTTCAACGACATTCACACCACCGACGGAATTCCCTATACCAGCCTGGCGCTCCTGTCGGGTACGGCGACGCTGCACGTGCAGCCCATGGCCGCGAAGGAGTTTTTTAACCTGCAGACTCCGACGAGTTCGGTCTCATCACGGTATCCGAACGATTTGTATGTGCGGGTTTCCAGTTTCATGGACGGCACGGAGCTTACGTTCCAGACCGATATGCCCGTCCTGCTGCCGGGACCGCCGCTGCACATCGAGAGTTACAAGAAGGGCCAGACGATGGTGGACCGCGGCAATGGGCGGATATCTCTGGCCGCCGTCAAAGCGCCTGATCCGATGGCCGCGTGGGATGCGTGGGTGGACGCGCGCGTAACGGAGCACGCGCAGGCCGAAGCGGCCATGATGAAAGCTTCAGGGCTGACGGAGCCGATTCCCGGCCTGGCGGATATGGAAAAGCAGGGCACCTTCTATGATTGCCCACCGTATGGCGTTTGCTGGGAACCCAATGAGCCCAAGGATACGGAGCAACCAGAAGCAGATGGCGGCGCGCACGAAACGCTAGCAGTCGCCACACCGGCGGAGTCGGCGGCCGATCCTACGGACCGGTTTGAGCGCCTGGATTTCTTTCCCTGCACTCCCGATGCGATTCGGACGCTGATCGAGCGCGACCGCATCACGGGCGTAGAGCAGGTGCTGTGGAGCGAGCCGGATGCGTGGCAGGGAGACTACTTCGGGTTCGGTTATCCCTACGACTGGGCAGTGTGCCACGCGGGGTTCTGGATTCACCGAGGAAACCGTTATGCGTGGGTGGTGGGTCACCATCGGCATCATCGGCCGCCCATTCGCTGGGTCAAGGCGGGAAAGAATACTGCATTTGTTCCGCTGCATCCGCACGACGTGGCCGGCAAGCCTCCGCTGAACCTGCGGCACGGCGCATTTGTGGTCGGGGACAAGGGCCGGTCAGTGCAGCGCGTGATGTTGGATCCGAACCGCGAAGTCAAAGTGCTGGACAATGCGCCGAAGGAGTTCACGAAGCCGCGCTTTGAGGCTCTGGTGAAGGCCGATGAACCGCACGTGGAGTTGCATCGGGTGAATCAGCCGTTCGTAGCCGTCAAGGGCACGGGACCGACGCTCGCATTCGACCGCAAATCGCAGAGCTTTCTGCTGACCCGGCAAGTGATGCAGGGCAATAAGACGACCACCCAGATGATGCCGTTTAACGGAACGCACGGCGATTTGCAGGCGCGGGTGGAAGGCGTGAACGCGCACGGCAACTACAGCACGCGTTCTTACTCCGGAGGCTCGGGCGGGTTTTCCGGGGGCGGTGGTGGTAGCGCGCGCGGAAGCAGCTCCAGCGGAAGCGCGGGCGGCGGCTCGCGTAGCGGCGGAAGCGCGGGTGGCGGCTCGCGCAGCGGAGGCGGATTCAGTGGCGGCAGCTCTCACGGTAGCGGAAGCACGGGCGGCGGAGGCGGATTCAGCGGCGGTGGTGGTGGCGGCTCCCACGGAGGCGGAGGTGGGGGCGGCGGCAGCACCGGCGGCGGAGGTGGCGGCGGCAGCAATAGTGGCGGCGGTGGTGGTCACCACTAACGAAGCTGCGCTGCGGGAAGCTGAAGTGAGAGCCGTTCCCTAAGAAATATCGAGACAATTTACATTTTGCCGCGTGCGCTGGCGATCAGCGACTGCTGTGCGATACCTATGCCTGCCGCCTTAGATGGCGTGAAACAGCATGGTCTCTGCTGTGACGCCGGGGCCGAAGGACATGGCGCAGCCGCGCTGGCCTGACTGGGCAGTTTGCATCAGCTGCTCGAGCACGAAGACGATTGAAGCCGAAGACATGTTGCCGAAGTTGCGGAGGATGTCTCGGGAGTGGGCCATCGCTTCGGGAGAAAGCGCGAGGCCCTGCTCGACAGCGTCAAGGATGGTGCGGCCGCCGGGATGAATGGCCCAGAGATCGATGGAATGGAGATCGCCGCCCTGTGTGATTTCGTGGCTCGCGGCGGCGAGGCCCCTGCGCAGCTCCCCGGGGATTTGGCCGGAAATGTGCATGTCGAAGCCCAGCTCGCCAATGCGCCAGGTAATGAAGGCGCGGGTGGCGGGCAGGTTGACGGCGAGAAAGCTGTCGATGGCAATTCCCGACGGCTCTGCACTGACCAGGTAAGCGGCGCAGCCATCCGCGAAAACGAGGAACGCGAGCAACTGTTCGAGATTCTGCGTTTCCTGCATATGGAGAGAACAGAGTTCGAGGCTCACGAGAAGCACCTTGGCGCCCGGTTCGGAGCGAACGATGTGGCGCGCGGCTTTGAGCGCGTTGATGGCGGCGTAGCAGCCCATGAAGCCGATGAAGGTGCGTTCGACGGATGGGTTGAGGCCGAGGTGCTCGATGATGTCATAGTCGAGCCCCGGTGCGTAGAGACCGGTGCAGGAAGTAACGATGACGTGCGTGACGGCGCGGCGCTCTTCTTCAGTGAGCGCGAGTTTGTCGAGTGCGCTGTGGGCCAGCCGCGGGGCGAATTGCTCGAAGGCCTGCATGCGCCGGGCGGTCGTGGGGAAGTTGCCGGGAACGAAAAATGCGTCGGCATCGCTCACCACACCATCGGCGGTGACCACGGGGTTGAGGAAAGAGTATCGGTGGTCGATTGCCGACTGACGCACCATGCGCCGGAAGAGATTGCGAGGCGTGCCGTCGGAGAGCAGGGTTTCAGCGAAGGCGATGAATCCGCGGTGCATGTCGTACGTGGGCACTGCTGTGGCAATGCGATTGATGCAAGCCGTCGTCAAAATTGCGCCTCCGGCGGGGAACCGCGTTCCGCCCTCTTGTATAGACAGCTTATCGTGTGAAACGTCGCCGGGCTCGAAACGCTATGTCATTCAATTGCAACCTTCGCATGGGCGGGAGGAAGAAGAGCGCCCGGGCTGGGTTCAGAAGCGGAAGAGATACGAAGCCTTGATAAAGATCTGCCGGCCGTCGTTGAGCATGGGCCCGGCGCGAGGCGGGATGGTATTGTTTGGATCGCATCCGCCGCCGGGCAGACGATTGCAGAGGCTGCGGTCCAGATTTTGCAGGTCGTTGCTGTAGCCGATGTAGACCGCGGTGCCGGGATGCGGCAGCCAGGTCAGTAGCGCCTGGGAAGCGAATTCCTTGCTGCGCGGCAGCGAGGTTTCCGCGGGATTGGCCAGCGTGGAGTCATACTCCGCAACCAGGCGCGCGGAGATGGAGCGCGTAAATTGATAATTCACCACGCTACGCATGGTCTGCGCCTCGTAGACGAATGCGCCGTTGGCCACGGCGTGATTGCGATCGAGCAGATAGGTGTTGTCGGCGGTGAGCTGGCGGACCGGCTGCACGGTAAAGAGCAGTTGTACAGTTTCCTGGTTGAGCAGCGAAGGAATCTGCCCCGCGGCCGGGTTGTAGTTCACGTTGCCGCTGCGCAGGGCTGTCAGGTTGAAGTTGAATTGCGACCAGGGCGCACCGCGCATCACCCACCCGCCGAAGTTTTCAGTAAAGTTTTTGAAATTGGTGAGGCCCGTGTAGTTAAGCGGACTGACGGTGTCGGAGTTTTCTCCGATGATGGGAGCAAGGACAATGTTGCGCGGCAGAAGCCAGTAAACATCGAAAGTTGAATAATGAAAAACGCGGTCGTTCTGGTGATCGAAGGCGATGTTCTGGTCGGTTTCGATACCGAAGCTCTGATAGAAGCTTTTCTTAGGAAACCACTGGTAAGTGGCGTGGGTGCGGTTGTTGCGGAAGTTGGATGCCTGGATGAATCCCAACTGGGTCTGGAAGCCAGTGCTCATGTCCTGAAAGTTTTCATTCAGGTTGAAAGCGTGGCCCGAGCGCTGCAGCTGGAATGCGCTCGCGGGGCCGGCGCTATATGTTGGCGGCGTGCCGCTGTCCTCGTCGCCCATGGTGGAGCTCTCGACCATCTGTCCCCACGCGGTCCAGTGCTTGTCAATGCGCGCGGTAAAGTCGATGCCGCCGATGCGATTCCATCCCTGGCCGAATTCCTCATCGGTGTAAATTGCGCCGATGCTCGATCCCTTGCCCACGTCCTCAGAGATGCGACCCACCGCGACAGTGGAATGTTTCCCATACAGCGGGTCGCCGGGCGCGACGGCCTGTCCGGGCTGGCGATCGTCGGTGACAAAAAGCCCGACATTGGTGTGGTCCATCTTTCCGGTGATGCGGACGCCGTACTCGGGATGCACGATGTTGCGCGTGTAAATGAGATTGATGGGCGTGAGGAAGTAGTTGGCATTCTCAAGAAAGAAAGGCCGCAGCTCCGGAAAGTAGACGGGGAATCGCTGATCGACGGTGAATTGCGGCTGTTCGGACTCAATGTCGCTGAAGTCGGGATTGATGGTGGCGTCGACAACGATGCTGTCTTTGAGGATCAGTTTGGCCTCGCCGCCATCGGTGCCTTCAAAATGACGCGAGCTGAAGTAGGGGTTGGTGGGGTCGATGTCGATGAGGGACCGCTCGTTTTGCGCCAGCGTGTAAGGGTTCAACTGGAAATTGTGCGAGCCGCTGACGCCTTCGATGCCGTGCAGAGTGCCTTCCTGGCTCAGGACGCCCGTGACGTCGGCGGCCACGCGCGGCCATAAATCCGTCTCGGAGTTGCGCGGAAGAAAGCGGCCGAGGACGACGCCCCAGTCCGATTCGTTGCTGCGGAAGCGGAGGCTGCGGAAGGGGATGGCAATCAGCGCCATCCAGCCGTCTTTGGTCACGCGGCCATCGGAATCCCACACGGTGTCGTAACTGTAATCGGTGTTGCTCGGTTCACTCCATGCGCCGTCAGCTTGCACGCCTGCCGGGTTCACCCTGAAGATAACGCCCAGGCGCCGGTCGCGAAAGGGATCGAGAAGCACCGCGACGCCGTCGTCGTTCAATATGTTCTCGCGGCGCGCCAGATGGCCGCGAATCAGCTCGGGATGGCGGTCGTAGCAGATGAAAACGAAATAGAGCGTCGATTTGGTGTGCGCCATCCACACTTCGGTCTTCTCCGTGGCAGGTTGGCCGTCGAAGGGCGCGTTCTGGATGAAATCGGAAACGTGCGCCAGCTTGTCGCGGAGATCGGCGCGTGGCTGCATGTTGGGGAAGTCGGCCAGGTGCAGCGGATGATCGATGAGCGGAGCGTCCGTCTCCTTTTTCTGCGCAGTCACGACCGGCGATTTCGCTGCACTCTGGTGGGAAGTCCTGGGGCCGGCCGCCGGCAGGTTTGCCGATGCCAGGCACAGTAAGATTCCACTCACCCAGGTCCTCATAGGATTCAAGTACGCGATCCATCTCGTCGCGGTTCCTTCACGAGCAAAATGTTTGGGAAACTATTACGAGACAAATTGAAAGCTTCGTGAATTCGACGCGAAATCGATGCCGCCGTTAGCTATTTGCACGAAATGCGCGAGGCAACCCTTCCGTTGAGGCAAGGTTACAGGGGTTCGGAACGATGGGTTGTGCGGCCGGGTACACCGAGATGTGAGATGAGGATCGCGGGATTTCCGCGCGGGTCGATTCCCTTGATGAGGGAAGAGCTGAATAAATGGAGCCCGAACGAAGGGAACTCAGGATGGATGGGTGGCAGAAGGCGGGGCTGTCGAGCCGCGGATCACGAGACTGGTGGAGACCAGGAACTCGCGCTGCACTTTTGGATTCTCAGGATCTTCAGCCTGTTGGCGCAGGGCTTCAAAGGCGGCGCGCGCCAAATCGACGCGCGACAGGCGGATGGTGGTGAGGGGCGGCAGCGTGTATTCAGCGAAATCCACATCGTCGAGGCCAACCACGGAGAGATCGCGCGGCACGCGCAGTCCGGCCATGTAAGCGGCGCGCAAGACGCCGATCGCGGTCATGTCGTTGGAGCAGACGATGGCGGTGGGCCGGGACGCGAGTTTGCGTAACTGCTCAAAGCCCGCGACGCCGCCTTTGAGCGTGTGGTCGCATTCGATGATCCACTTCTTCTGAAGCGGCAGATCGGCAGCCTGCATGGCGGCGCGGAAGTCGTTTTCGCGCGTGATGGCCGAGTGCAGACTGTACGGGCCGGCGAGAAAACCGATGGCGTGGTGCCCGAGATCGGCGAGATGGCGAATGGCAGCGTGAATGCCGGTTGAGTAGTCGAGGAGAATGGTGCTGGCCTTGGGATCGTCGAGCTTGAACTCGGCAAGAACAATGGGAACCCCGCGGTTCACGAGCTGGTCGAGCACGGGTTCCTCTTCGCCGAAGGTCATCACGGCAACTCCGTCGACTTTGCGCTCCAACATGCGGCGCGCGCATGCAGCCAGCACCGCGGGATCGCTGTTGGTGGAGCTCACCAGAATTTCGTAGCCGCGCGCCACCGCGATCTCTTCGAAGCTCTGGATCAGTTCCGGGAAAAAAGGATTGGTGATGTTTTCGACGATGATGCCGAGCAAGCGGCTGCGGCCGGAGACCAGGGTGCGTGCGTGGGTGTTGGGCAGGTAGTTGAGCTGCTTGATGGCTTGCCAGACACGCTTGCTCAGGCGTTCGCTGACCAGCGGAGAACCGTTGATGGTTCTCGATACTGTGGCGATGGAGACTTTGGCCACGGCGGCAACGGCGCGAATGTCAGGAAGTTTGCCGGCGGTCTTGCGGGTGGATTTTCGAGGCACCAACTCATCGTAATGCAGAGAATTCGTGGCGCGAAGAAAAAGTTCCTGTCGTTTTCCACCGGAGGTAACGACGCGTGGAGCACGCAGCTAGGCGCCTTCGGAGATCAGCAGGCGCAGGTCGCGCAGGTTGTGGCCGGTGGGGCCGGTGACCACGGAGTCGCCGATGGCGGTGAAGAGCGGACAGGCATTGAACTCGGCCAGCGACTGCTCGGGATCGAAACCGAAGGCGCGGGCGCGAGCCACGGTGGTGGGGTCGGCGATGGCTCCGGCGGACTGCGTATTGCCGTCGATTCCATCCGAGCCGGCACTGAGCACGGTGAGGCGCTCGCCGGGATATTTGGCGAGGTCAAGGGAGCAAAGCAAAGCGAACTGTTGATTGCGGCCGCCCGCGCCGGGCGTGCGATTGAGCGTTACCGTCACTTCGCCCACTGAGATCAGGCAGAAGCGCGGAAACTTGGCGCGGTACGTGTGAAAGCGCTCGAGCAGGTAGCGGGCCGCGTCGGCATAATCCCAATCGTCGCATGCGTTGTCGACGATTACGTGGTAACCGGCATGGCGCGCCTGGGTGCGTGCGCTCTCCACCAGGTCGTGGCTGGAGAGCAGAATCTCAAAGACGGAATCGCGAAAGGCCTCGTCTTCGCCGCTCATGTTTTCCGCCCCAGTCATGGGTCGCGGCCGCGGGGCGTCGGCCCACGGCATTTTGTGCGGGAGGAACGAAACCCGCCGGGTCTTGTTGCCGGGCGATTCGGGAAGGTCTGCGCGCTCGAAAAATGAACGGACCGAGGGTGGAAGCTTTTCCGCAAGATCGTATTTGGCGAGGAGCTCGCGCACGTCGGCGACGGTGGAGTGGTCGGGTGAAGTGGGTCCTGAGGAAAGCGCGTCGAGTGTGCGCAGAGGCACATCGGGCAACAGCAGGCTCACCTTAGCCGCCTCTGGAGCGGCCATCGCCAGCCGGCCGCCTTTGACCGCCGAGAAATGCTTGCGCAGAGTGTTGACCTCGTTGATGGGCGCGCCCGAGGCGAGCAACAACTGGTTGAACGCGATGGTGTCCTCAAGAGTGATGTGCGGATCGAGGGGCAGTTCGAATAATGCCGACCCGCCGCCGGAGATGAGGAAGAAAATGATGGTGTCTTTGCGCGCTTTGCGCAGCAGCGCGAGCGCGGCGCGTGCGGCGGCGAAGGAGTCTTCGTTGGGCAGGGGATGGCCGCTTTCAAAGTAGCGGAAGCGCCAGTTGCGTTTGGTGGGTAGTTGGTTGGAGGCGCAGATGCCGCGCATTCCCTTGCGGCGCTTCATGCGCTCCAGCAGGATTTCGAGCATGGGACCGGCGGCTTTACCGAGCGCAATCACAAACACGCGTTTGTAGGCGGAGAGATCGATGGTGGAGGGACCGCTGCCGTCGGGCAAAAGACGGTGCAGGACGTGGCCCTCGAAGCGCAAACGGCGGTCAAATGCAGTGGCGATGTTACACGCCTTGAGCGCGCCGGTAAAGATCCCTGTGGCCGTGGTGTGCTGCGATTCCAGAGCGGCGTCGCTGACCGGTGTCATGGCAATTGCTCCTTCAACCAGCCGGCAAGAGCGAGCTGCATCGTTTCCAGTTGATCGGTAAAGAAATGGTCCGCGCCGGGAATGAGGAAGAGGCGCTTGGGGTCGGCTGCAGAAGTGGCCACCTCGATCAATTGCTCAGCGGGCGCAAATGGATCGTGATCGCCGCTGAGAAAGAGTTTGGGGATGGTCAGATTCTGCAGGAAGGAATACTCATAAGCGGGACCCGGTTCCATGGTGGGCAGACCGAGAGAAGCGAGCGCGCGCACGTCGCGAGGGGTTGCGGCGGGGAGGCTACATGCACGCAGCGCCGTGGCCGCGCCAAAACTGAATCCAGCGACGACAAGGGGAAGACGGAACTCGCGTTCCAGCCAATCCATGCCGGCGATGACGTCGCCAGTTTCAGCTATGCCATCGTGTACGCCCTGGCTCAAGCCCGTGCCGCGAAAGTTGAAGCGCAAGACGGGCCAGCCCAGGCCCCACGCGGCATCGTTGAGCACCTTCATGGCGTAGTAGACAACCTTGTTGTGCATGTTGCCGCCGCCCAGCGGGTGCGGATGACAGATGAGCGCGGCAAAACGGGCATTGGGCGCGCCCTGATTCAGCACTGCTTCCAGTTCGCCAGCCGGACCAGCGAGCGTAAGCCTGCGTATGGCGCCTGCAAAGGCCGTCGGCTCCGACTGAAGCGTGCTGGATAACTCTGGGCTCACGGCATTCGCCTGTTGTGTCGCGTGCATGCCGCGATCCACATGGGAAAAGATCGCTTTCCGCGAGGCCGTGGAGACTGGTTGCCTCTGTGTGTTTCAGCTTGGACAGATGCGGTCGTGGACTTCATTCCACTCTTCATTTTACGCCGGACGGAGCGCCTCATCCGCAGCGGGAGCAGACAGGCCGCACCCGAAGTAACTGAAGCGGTCTCTGCGCTATTCTGACAACATCATGATGAACGATACCGCCCGACGTACTGCTCTTGACCCGATCGCGCTGACGCGCCAGTTATGCGAAATTGAATCAACGACCTACCACGAAGGAGCGGTGGGGGATTTTCTCGCCGGGTTTCTCGCCGAGCGGGGCTGGGAGGTGGAAAAGACTCCCGTGCCGCAACCGGCGGACGGCGCCGCGGGCCCGCGGTGGAACGTATTTGCCGGGCCTCAGGGACAGTCGCCCGATCTGGTTTTCTCCACGCACATGGATACGGTGCCGCCGTACATTCCTTTCAGCGAGGATGCGGAGTTCATGTATGGGCGTGGAGCTTCTGACGCCAAGGGCATTATTGCCGCGCAGGTTGCCGCGGCCGAGGCGTTGCGCGCGGCGGGGTTTCGGATTGGATTGCTCTTTGTATCGGGCGAAGAGCGCGATTCGGCGGGCGCCAAGGCCGCGAATCTTGCGCCGAAGGGCAGCCGCTTTCTGATCAACGGCGAGCCTACGGATAATCGCCTGGCGTTGGCGTCGAAAGGCGCTCTGCGCGTGGTGTTTCGCGCCAGGGGCAAGATGGCGCACTCGGCGTATCCGGAGCTCGGCGAGAGCGCCGTGCACAAACTGGTGCAGGTGATGGCGAAATTGCTGGAACTGGAACTGCCCGTGATTGAGGACGTGGGGCCCGGCACGTTGAACATCGGGCAGATTCACGGCGGCCATGCGCCCAACGTGATTGCCGACAAGGCCGAGGCGCAGGTGCTGGTGCGGCTGGTGGGCGACTCCGCGCCGGTGCGCGCCGCGATTCTGGATGCTGCGGCTGGCCTTGCGGAAGTGGACTTCACGCTGGAGATTCCCTTCGTGCGGTTGCGCGCGGTGGAGGGATTGCCCACCATGATCGCGAAGTTCACCACCGATATTCCGCAGCTCTCGAATTGGGGCGAGCCGCTGCTGCTCGGCCCGGGGAGCATTCATGTGGCGCACACGCCATTTGAGAAGCTGGCGAAAAAAGAACTGCTGGAGGCGGTCAGGTTGTATGTGCAGGTGGCGAAGCGACTGCTTAGCTAGAGTTCGGATCGCGTGATTCTGTAATAGCTCTCTGATCGGTGCGGGTCTGACGACCCGCACTACAGCCAGACTAGAGACCGGCGCTACTGGAAATTGCCGATGAGGACGAAGGGCGCCCAGTAATAAGGATGGGCGTAGCCGAGAGTGGATTGCGTGGCTGCCGGAACCTCGGAGGTCTGGAAGCCGCGGCCGGTTTGGGCGTCACCGGCAACTGACGGGCCCGATGAAATTCCTCCGCTTGGTGCGACCGCGGGGCCGGGAGCAACGGCGTGATTTGGTGCGACGGTTGTGCGGGGTGTGACCGTACTGTGCAGGAAGGCGAGCTGGGCCTGGCGCAGCGCTTCGGCTTTGCCCTGCGCGGGGTTTTGCACCCAGCGCGCATAAAAGTCGCTCATGATGTGGCTGGTGCTGAGGTCGTTCACGTCCCAGAGCGTGGCCAGCACAGCTTCCGCCTGTTTCTGCTGCGCCACCATGCCGAGACCGTCCATTTCGAGACCGTTGCGGCTTCTGTAATCCTTCGCGGTGCTGCAGGCCGAGAGCGTGAGCAGGCGCGTGCCGTGGAAGACTACCGTGGAGTTCTCCATGTCAGAGAGATTCCAGTCAAAGCCGTTGGGATCGCCGGCTTTGTCGCCGCCCATCAGCAGGTAAGGCTCGTTGCCGCTGCCGGCGATGAGAACAAAGTGGCTGGCGATGTGCACCACGGAGAATTGCTGGCCGCTATCGAGCTGCGACTTGAGCGCAGCCAGCGTGAACTGCTGGTCGGGCAACAGGATTCCCTGCATGGGACCGTGCGAATCGGGAACCGAAGGATCGCGGACCACGGAATCGAGTTCGGGCAGCACGCCGGGAAGCGCAGGCATGCCACCGTAGCTCTTGGACAGGCCCATAGCCAGCGCGTGGGGCGCGTTACCGTTGCCAAACGGGGAATCGCTGATGTGGCCGTAGCTTTCGGGAGTAAAGAGGACGTTATGATAGCGCTCGACCATGTAATGGTTGCCGTCGTAGAGCGCGCCCATGGGCACGTAGCGCAGCGCATCGTCGAGCGACCAGAGTAGCGTGGGCACATTATTCTTCGTGGCGGCAAGAGTTTTCAATTCGCCTTCAAGCGGCGCCACGATCATCGCGTAGAGCTGGTTCAACTGCGGGCGTGGATCGGTGGAGGGTGAGCTGAGCACGCTGACCGCCTCAAGAGCTTTGGCGCGCAGGTTGGATGATGAGGCCGGCAGCTCAATCTTTTTGCGCGAATTGGCCGTGACCACGACCGCGTAGGCATGATCGTCGCCGAGCAGCAGGCGAATTCCCATCACATCCGGGCCGAGTTTGGCGAGCGAGTTCTGAAGCAGGCTCTTCGTCGAGTCCGCGGCTTGGCCGGGAGCCGATTGCGCATCGAGCTCGGGAAAGATTTCGTTATAGAGCGTGTCGTGAATTTCTTTGCTCATTTGAGCCATGTTGGCTGCGATGGACTTGAGCTGCGCGTCGTCCTCCGGTGTGTGCGCGGGTTTGGCCTGAATCTGCGCGTAGGCGAGACTCAGTTCCTCGATGGTGCGCGCTTTCTTTTCGATATCTGGCAACGCGCTCTCGGCTTTTTGCTGCGCGGGCGAGAGCGCGATCGGCTCGAAACCTGTTCCCGAGTTTTGCGCGGCGCCGGCCACCAGATCCTTCAGCTCCTGTTCCTTGAGGAGATCGAGAATCTGCTCCGCTTCGCCAAGCCGCCCGGCCTCGATGAGCAATTCGGCCAACATGCGATACACCCCGGACTTCGATTGCACAAATCCCGATTGCAATTCCTTATCGAGCCCGGAGATGTTTTTGCGAATCTGCTGATAGGAGTTCACGGCATCGAGGCCAAATAAAATTGCCTCTTCGGGGTGATGCTGTTTGCGAAAGCCGAGCATCATGGAGTTCTCAACGCCGGCCTCGATTTGGGGGTCGCCCGTGGCCTTGGCCAGCCCCAATGCGGCAACGGCGCTGGCGAAGGACTTCTCCGGCTCCTTCATCTCAGACCAGGCCCAGGCAATGGTCATCAGCGCGGTGGCTTCGTTGCGCTCATCCTTCACCTTGCGCCAGAGGACGAGCGCCTGCACGTCGAGATCCATCGCAGCCTGCGCTTCATTCATGTCGGAGTGATCGCGGCCCATGGTATTCAGGACCATGGCTTCGCCGCGACGATTGCCGGTTTCGCGAAAGATGGGCAGCGCCTGAGCTCCGTAATCGAGCGCCTTCCGGGGTTGGCCGAGATCGGCGTAGGCGCGGCCGATGTCGCTGAGCGCCATGGCCTCGCCACTGCGGTTGCCGGTTTCGCGCCAGATGGGCAAGGCCTGGTTGTAGTAGTCCATCGCCGTCTGGTGCAGACCGAGATCGCGATAGAGGCGGCCAATGTCGTTGAGCGTGAGCGCTTCGCCCTGGCGATTGCCGGTTTCGCGCCAGATCTGGATGGCCTGGTTGTAGACCTCGAGCGATTTTTGTTTCTGGCCCAGCTCAGCATAGGCCGGACCCATGTCGTTGAGGATCAGCGCCTCGCCGTTCCGCTCGCCTGCCTGGCGGAAGAGAGCGATGGCCTGGTCGTAATCCTTGAGCGCCTCGAGGCCCTGGCCCATGTCGGAATAGGCGCGGCCCAGATTGTCGAGGGCTCCCGCTTCGCCATCGAGGATGGCCGTAGTGCGGAAAGCAGTCGTTGCCTGCGCTGGCTGGCTGGAGGCTGGCTGCGTGGCGCTGTTGGGTCCCGGCGTTGGATTATCAATCTGATGCCAGATCGCCATCGATGCATTGAGATTCTTGAGCGACGCGTCGTGGTCGCCGAGATTGTTATAGGCCTTGCCGATGTAACTGAGGGTGGCGGCTTCGCCGCTGCGCGAGCCGAGGGCGCGCCACATGGGCAGCGCCTGATTGAGGAGCGCGAGGGCCTTGTCTTCCTGGCCGATGTCTGAGTAGACGCGGCCCATGGTCATGAGAGTGGTTGCCTGGCCGAGGAGGCTCGAGGCTTTCTGCTCGATGGGCAGGGCTTCGTTCAAGTCATCGAGCGCCTTCTGCAACTGGCCGGAGAGCCGGTAGAGCGAGCCGAGAATGTTCAGCTCGGTGACGACCGTGCGCAAGTCGTTGCTCGCGCGCGCCTGCGCCAGCTTCTGCTCCTGCTGGGCGATGGAGTCTTTGAGCGAGGGAGATTGCGCGGAGGAAATCGTGGCAGCGAGACCTGCGGAGAAGCAGATCGCGAAGCCAAACGTTCTGAGGCGTTTCATGGCGTGCCTCTCTTGTATTGGTTAAGGCTGCACGTTGGCCGCGCTCGTTGCCGGCGAGCGCAGCGCGAAGTCCGCATCCGCAGAGCTGCGGTTCATCACAGGATGCTGATGTTTGCCCAGAGCGGAAGCGCTTTGCGAGACCTGCTGCGCCACGGAAGCGTAGACCTGGCTCAGCGGCGTCATGCCTTTGCCATTCTTCAGCGCTTGCAGCAGATAGAACGTAAAGTAGCCGTGGCGAAGCTGGCTGCTTTCGAGCGATGCCTCATCGCTCTGGCTGGCCGACATGACAATGCGGCCGGTTCCCAAAGACATGTGGGCCAACATGGCTTGCGAGGGAGCGGTGTTGGCGAGTTTATCTGTTGCCGCGGGCGCGTTAGGGCCAGCCGCGGCACCGCTGTAGCAGGTGTCGAGGAAGACGACGGTGCGCAGAGCTTTCATGCGCGTGGCCACGGCGTTGGCCAACTCGACCATGGGATATGCCGTGGCATAGAGCGCGTCCTCGTTGAATTGCTTGCCGTTGTAGGCCTCAGTGTCGTAGGTGACGAGGTAATTGGCGCCACCGGCAGTGTCGATGGTGCGCGGCGTGCCGTGCGTGGCCACGTAAATCACCACCAGATCGTTGGCGGCGGCGTGGCGCGCGATCCAGTTGAGTTGCTCTTTAATGTTCTTGGTCGTGGCCTGCTCGTCGGTGAGGACATGGACGTTGTCGGCGGGGAATTGGCCGATGGAAGGATCCTCGAGAGCGGCGGCAAAGGCGGTGGCGTCAGCGGTGGTGTAGTTGAGGCGGGGAATCCCGGAGTCGGTAAAATGTCCGATGCCAACCACGAGCGCCCACTTTTGCTGCACGGGGCCGGGAAGCACGGGAGACGCAGCGGGTCCGGGCGCGGGGCCTGGCTCGACAGCGCCGCGCGAGGCGGGCGTGGAAAGCTCCAGCGGATTCAGCCCCTGATCGAGCGCTTCGGAGCCGTTAAACTGCGCTTTGCCCAGCGCGTATTTAGCGAGCGCATCGTGGCCGAGGCGTTTCTCTACGAGACTGCGGTAATACCACGCGTCGCCCAGTTCAGGACAGACGGAGACGGCGTGCTTGAGCAACTCGAGTGCATCCACGAAGGCATCGTTGCCGCTTTGCGGTGTGATGCGCTCCAGCGCTTGCACCACGAGGTCATCGCCCGCGCCGCACTTTTCCTCCTGCGCGGATGCGCGAGGCTGCGCGCCGAGCACAAGGACGATGGGCGCAAGCGCGAGCAGCGCGACGGCGAGTATGCGGGATGGAAAGCGCGGATTCATTTCGCGGCCACGGGCTTTCCGGCAGGCTGTTTCGCGGCGCGATCCTTCATGGCGGCCAGAACCCGCGCGCTGACGCCGCTGCTGGTAAGTTGCTGCTGGCCGGTTGCGCTCAGGTCGAAGTCGACCGCGGCCGACCCTGCGATGGTCTTGACGATGGTGTCTTCGTCCATGCCGGATTTGACCATGGCAATTACTTGCGTGTTGCTGAGCCCTTTATGGACAGGCGCGGGCGGTTTTTTCGCGGCCTGCGTTTTCATCGCGGTCAGCACCTTCACGCTGACGCCGCTCGCGGTGAGCGCGTGCTGGCCGGCGGCGCTGAGATCGAAGTTGACCATGCCGGCACTGCGAATCGCCTGGATGATGGTGGCGTCGTCAACGCCCGACTTTACCATGGCAATGATTTGGGAATTGGTGAGCGCTTTGGGCGCGGACGGCGCGGGATTCGCTGCTTCCTGTGCGGCCCTGGTCCGCTCCTGCTCCAGCTCCTTGTAATGCGCGATGGCGGTTTCGATGCGTTTTTGCGGCTCCACGAAATACTTTTCGCTGGGCCGGGCGTCGATGGCCTTGCCGTAATTGATCGCCGCCTGATCCAGGTACTTCATGGTCATCTTTTCATCGGTGGCCGCGTAGGCGAGCGCCTCGTAAGCGACGCCGACGTTATAGAGGCGATAGGCATCCTCTTCGGGTTTGGGAAAAGGCGTCGCGGTTTCGAAGGTCTCCAGCGCGCGTTGCCACAATCCCGTCTCGGCAGCCTTGTCGCCTTCGTCGAGGGGGCCGGCTTTCTGCGCCAGAAGCACATCGATTTTTTCGTCGGTGTCGACAAGGTGCTCGGCAATCTGCTGCACGGCATCGAGGATCAGATTGGAACGCAGTTCGGAGGGCGTAGGCGGGTTGACGTCTTGACTTTTTTGGCCGCCCTTCATGTGGCCAAACGTGCCTGTGACCGAACCCAGCACGCCATGGGACGCGGAGTTGCCTGAGCTGTCGAACTCCTGGTCGTAGGTGGCGCTGATGTTGTCAGAGATGAGCAGGTTTCCGCCGGCATCTTTTACCTGCAACGAGACGTTCAACTGGCCGGTGATGCGTGTATAGTCCGAGGTCGCGGAGACGCCGGAAAGCGATACGCCCGGACCTACCCGCGAGGTGACGACGGGATCGGGATGAGAATACTCGGTGATCTGGCACATGATCTGCACCGGAGCATTGTCGACTTCGCGAAGGTCGGGAGCGTCCTTGAGCAACTCGGTTTCAAGCAGCGCCTGAAAGTCGAAGGGAAGGGTGCTGTCTTCATCGGCAGTTGTAACCGTGAGTTTGATGGTGTCGCTGGGAAGATGAACCAGAGCGGGAAGCTTGCGCTGCAGCGTGACTCTTAACTTGGATGTTCCAAAACCCTGCGCCTGAGATGGAATTGCCGCCAGCGCCGCGGCGCTGAGACATGCAATGGCCAGGAGCCTGGATGCGCGCATCATCTTGCCCCTCCGATGGAGCGATTGCGGGTGCGCCGCCGGCCCGCGACCGGCGGCATGACTTGCCTGAATCCCGACGAAACTAGCATATCCGCGTAGCCCAGTTCTCGTTGCCAATTTTTCACGACATCGGCGCTTCTTTTCATGGAATCAGCTTTTCTTTTTGGTCGTCGTTGCCGGAGCCGGTGGTGGAGGGATGGCGGTGGGCACGCCGGCAGACGATTGCGACGGCTGCACACTGACTCTCATGGACGCGTAGGTGATGCCGGGGAGTGTGCTTTGCGCGCGTTGCGCGAGCGGCAGGTTGGGATCGGCATCCTTGGCTACCAGGTAACCCTGGGTCAGATCGAGGTTGGGCAGCGCCTTGGACAACTCGTCTACGTGTCTCTGCGGAACCATGAGGTAGTCGCCGGATGCGAGGCCTAGGTACGAGGGTTCGCGGTCAGGGTCGTCCATGGCCTGCTGCGTGGCCACGGCGGTCATCAGATTGCCGGCCATGACAAAGCGGGTGCGATCTTCCCAGTAGCTCAACATCTCACTAAATGAGCTGAGCGCCGGAACGCTGATGGCGGGAATACCGAGGATGGGAGTCGCGATCTTGGCACCCTGAATCATGATGTTCAAGGCCTTGACGAAGAACGAGGCTTGGGCGGCTTTTGAGATGTTGACGGCCATCTTTCCTGTTCCGCCGGTGAGCAGAATCTTGTTGGTGCCTTGCATGGCCTGCGGCGACTTGAAGCCGAGCTGGTCCATGGACACCTGTCCCGCCTTGTTGGGATTGAGCGAAGCAATGGCCGACCAGGCCAGCGGCGCCACGATGCCCATGATGGGGTGAATCTGCGTGGTGTCAACACGAAACTGCGACGGGTGCTGGCTCAGTTCTCCATTGGCGGGGCGAAATTGCGCCAGAGCAATGTTCACCGACACATCGCCATCATGGTCGAGCAGTTCCTCTTTCTGAATGTCGGAGGCGTAGCGCAGGCGCTTCTTGGTGGTGTCGTAGTGCAAATACTGGGTCTGCGCGGCCGGATCGGGCAACTGGTCTTCAGGTCCGCGCGATGCCGCCTTGTTGCCGTAGTTGGCGCTGCTCGGATTGACGGAATCGAAAAACCCGTTCCAGAAGGCGTACGAATCGTGGGGCAGGTCTTCGGCGGCTGCTTCAGACGACTGCGCTTGCGCGGCGGCCAGTTCGGGGAGGAGCGCGCTCATCATGCCAAGCATGGACGCGTCTGCAATGAAGTTACGTCGCGAGAGTGACATTGTTCAACCTCCATCGGTTGCCGGGAAAAATCACGAGCGGTGAGCCGCCGGCTGCTCAGTTGATTCATGAAGCCTGAGTCTGAATCGTAAAACCTACTTTGCTGCATCATTCGTTTTGGGGGCACTGTGCACGGTCGACAGGCTGATGCCCCAGTTGGTTGGTTCCGGTTCGCTCATGCCGCGAGTTCCACCGCTAGTGTCGCTGAGAAGTCTTTCCAGCGGCGATGTCGCGCCGCGCGTGCCGCGCGAGGCAACCCCCTCAAAATTCAGCGCAAAAGGATCGGGCAACGGCTGCTCGGTGGAGAGCAGGATCAACGTGTCCACGCCGTAGGGTTCTCCGATCTTTACCGCACGCGCGCCGGGCAGCGGAAATTGCAGATCCTCGTCTCCCTTGTTGGGAAATTGATTGCCGGTGTAATTGCCCGGATAGAGGAGCTGGCCTGCGCCGTGGCAGTCGATGTCGAGCACATAAACCCAACGCGGGCTGCGGATGCGGTCCGTCGAGGTCAAAGCCAGCCTGAACTCATCGCCCTGGTGGGTGAGCTGATTGTCGGCGAGCGGAGTGTCGCTGACCGGTTGGTCGTTCGCAGAGGGAAGCAGCGCGAGGGAGTAGTACTCGAACATCGAAGCGTCCGTCGGGTTGATGGCGAGCTGGATCCAACCGCGCACCTTGGCCAGACGTAGCGCATATTTGTTCAGCTTGTCGCTGGCATCATCCAGATCGGCCCCGGCGCCCGCGAATACCCAGTCGCTGCGCACGGGATACGGCGAACTAGTGGAGCAGCCCGGACTGTGCGCGGGCGCATCGGGCGAAGGCGGGCCGGCTGCCAGCTCGCTCTTGTGGTACCAGGCATACGCGGGGCCTTTGCTCGTTACCACGCCGGCGAGCACGTAATGCGCGGTCGCCATCTTGTCGGCCATTTGCACCGCGCTGTCGGGGGCCGGTGCAAGTTCCGCGGCCATCTCGTGCGATGGCGGCAGATTGGCCCAGAGTTTTGCGCCGGCGGGAAGATGCTGCTTGAGCGCATCGGCAGTGAGCGTCGCGCCGAGGCTCACGGGCGACTCAGCTCCGGCCTTCTGCAACATCCATTGCGAACCGTCCCAACTGAGAACGTGCGTCCACGGCTGTTCGGCGGGATCGTCTACCAGAGTTGCGCCCGAGGCCTGCGCTTGCGACGCCGCGGCTAGAACCTGCTGTTGAGAAAGATTGGAGGGCCAGAGCCAGATGCGCAGCACGGAAGATTCATCGGGAACCCATTTGCTGAGGTCGAAGATGTCGCCGGGATTTACCGTAGCGCCGGTTGGGCTGACCACTTCGGCGGTGGAGCGGGCAATGCCGTTGAGTGCATTGATGCGCAAGACGATGGGGTTGCCATCCCTGCCCTTTTGCTCCGAAGTGAATTCGGTGCCAACTCCCAAACCGGCGGCCTGGCCGATGTCGAGCGTTACGCCGCCATCGGTGTTGGCGCCGAGCGCGGTGGAGCGCACCTTGCCGGATTTTGCCGCGACGCCGCCAAAAATAGGTTCTTGACGGCGCGCCTCGCTGGCGTCGAGATCGGGCTCCTGGTCGGGCACACTGCCGCCTTCAAGGACAGCCCGCACGCGTTCGTAAACCAGGGAAGTGGGCGCATCGGCGGGCAACACTTCCAGCGTCTCCAGCAGCGCCGCGGTGAATGCGCCGTGCGGCTCGGCGGAGGGGCCGGCGGGCGGCATCTCCTTGGCGGTTTCATCCTGCTGGGCCGCGGAAAAAATAAGCGCGGGATTCTCTTTGCGCTCGGATGGCGGGGTTTGCGTGTCGGGCGCTTCGTTAATGTCGCGCGGATCGAAGGCCAGCGTACGCTCCACATATTTGGGGCCGATGCCGCGGGTGATGCCGCCGGAGTGGCAACTATCGAAGATCACCGTGAGATGAACGCCCTTGTCGAGCGCGGCATTGAAGATGCGCGTCATCTCGCGGTCGCGCACGTCGTAACCGCCGGTGTACGCGTCAGAAGGCACCAGCGTGCTGTCGGCGTGAACATACTTGCCGCCGACCAGCACGGTGAGCTTGTTGCCTTTGCTGTTGACGCGCAGCGATCCGTGGCTGGCGTCGTAGAAGACCACGGTGTCGCCCTTTTTAGGGATGTCGACAAGGTACTTCTGCATGGCGGCGAGAATGCCATCGTGCGTGGTTTGGGAAGCGGGAAGAATGGTGACGCCGGGCCGTGGATGTGGCGGCGCGGGATTCGTGAGCAGTACCACCTGATTGGCTGGAAAACCGAACTTGGCGCTGGTGAGCAAATCGGTCATGGACTCGGCGTCGTTGACCGAGCCGTCAAGATTCTGAAAGGCTTTGAGCTCGCAACGGCCGTAGGTGCAGCCGGCGGGATGTTGGGCCGCGGTGCCGGGGGGCTGATACGTATTGATGCCGATGAGCAGCGCGCGCTGCGTCTGGGCCGCGCAGAGCGGTCCGGCAGCCATAGCTGTCAGGGCGCAAAACAAGGCAACGTAGGGCTTCATCGTCACTCCCGCTACAACAAAAAGGGTGTCACGCTTCTCCGATTGTCGCGTTGGTCTCCGCGATCTGCGTGGTTCGCCGCGCGCCTCTTGATCCCCCAAAGAGCCACCGGGTTAGTGGCCATTGTGTCGCGCGGTCCGGAGAAGTTCTGCAGTTCTCAAGAATTGAAACCCCGCGTCTTGCGGGAAGTTGCTCCAGCGGTATGGCTGGAAAGGGTCCGCGTTTACGGCCTTCTATCTCGACGTAGCCCAAAGCGCCCAGGTTTCAATCCTACGTTGGACGTGGCGGGCAGAAAATCGGCAAATCTAGTCGTAAATATGGCTTGGCCGGGGACAATCGGGGGATGCGAAAAGTATAGCGCCCCGTGGGCGTAATGCAATCAAAAACTGCGAGTTGCAGGACGCGGCTGGCGGAAGGCAGATGAGCATGTTTTTACGCAGAACGGTTGCCTTTGCAAGTACCGTAATCGTGTCCTCAACGGTGCGGCGTCTGCAAATGGTTTGAGCGGGATTGGCAACGGTGGCTGTTCATTTCGACCGCTCCGCCTCGAACGACTTCATAAAGCCTCCGAACCTGGAAGAGTGGACGGCAATTTGTCCAATATGTCTGCCTAATTCCTGGTATTGATCTGTTCTTGATTCATAGGCGGGCCACGGAGGAAGACCTGGCACGTCGGGTCGCGAGGTCCTGGCGAACTGCGTCCAATAGCCGATGAGGCGCTCCGACATTGGTTCGTCGTCAGGGCTGCTCACCCAGCTTGTCCAATACTTTTTGCTGAGAAGAATGCTCTCTTCGCTGTGGAATGCCCCAAGGGATGCGAAATTCTCCGCTGCCAACATAGGTGAAGCGGTAAAGGAACGCATTCTGCCCAATGGCTTGCGTCTCGCGCGCCAGAAGCCACGCACCAAACCCAAACCCATAATCCGAATCCATGTTGAGAAAAGCTTTGGGAACATCGTTGTCTGTATCGGCCGGATACGCGGCTAAGACTTCGGGCGCAAAATCGTGAAACATCTGCTGCAACCATTGCCGGTATTGGGCGACGGTCCTGGGGCGATTCGATCTGCCTCCGACAAGAGGGCTTGCGAAAATAGACATCTCCTCTGCATTGCTGCCGACAATCACTGGAATCCGGGCTTGTTTGCCTTCAGAAAAGATGCGCCACGGCTGATCGGGAAGGGCCCACTTATCAACAATGGGGTTGAAATCAATCTCCTGATCTGCTGCGGCTTGTTGTAGCATCCGTTCCGCAGGAATCGCGCGCAGCTTGTCGAGATCTTGCGTGTCGTCGCCTGAGACTCCGAATTGCTGGGCCAGAGTTTTCCCCCTGGGCCTCGGCTTCAAAAAGGGTGGGTGAGGTGCCGTCAACGCAGACGCCGCTTTGCAGGATTGCCTTCTCAAACAGGCCTGAGGCAAGAGGAGAGGCCATCAAGTCGCAGACATCGAGAGATCCTGAAGATGCGCCGAATACCGTCACATTGGACGGGTCGCCGCCAAACTTGTTGATGTTTCTACGAACCCATTTGAGCGCCTGGATCTGGTCGAGCAATCCATAGTTTCCTGAAGCATGTTGGGCGGACTCGGCTGTGAGCCCCGGAAGCGATAAGAAGCCGAACACGCCAAGGCGATAGTTGATGCTGACGACGACCACGCCGTGCCTGGCTAACGTCGGCCCGAGCGGGGGCCACTCCTGAGAGCCTTCAACGTTGCCGCCGCCATGAATCCAGACCATCACGGGAGATTTGTGGAGCGAGGACGCATGAGACGAAGTTCCCGCGCTTGTGGGCAAATTCGTGGTCCACACATTCAAATAGAGGCAGGCTTCGTCTGTCACCATCTGCTTGCGGCCGAGCATTTCCGGCAGCCAGCCACTGGGCAACTGGGGACAGGCTGGACCGAATGCTTTGGCTTCGCGGACGCCTGTCCATGCTGGAAAAGGTTGCGGAGGACGCCAGCGGAGACTTCCGATCGGCGCGGCGGCATACGGAATGCCTAGAAAAGCTGCCTCTGCGGGGTCGGCGCCGAAGAGAGTTCCGCGGAGCATTCCGGAATTGATGGTCACGCGTGGCGCCGGCGAAGAAGGCGCCTCGCCTTGCAATGTGCCGCCGGCAAGCACAAGGCCAAGGAAAAGCATCTTGCTGAACTTGCTCTTGTAGATAGTGAAGCACGCGACGACCATCAGCATGGAAAGGACGAAACCCATAGAGTTCCATGGTAGGCCAGAGTCGCGAGGGGAGAAACTTGGGAACGGAACCTGGTTCTTCGACACGGGATCCCCGTCCCTTCGCTCCGGCCGCGCTCTCGCAGTGCGCGTGTACCGGCGGCAGCCTATTCGCTCTTTCTGCTTGCCTTCTTGTGGCGGCGCACCATCTCGAGGAACAGTTGTTGTACGCGCGTGTCAGAGGTCATCTCGGGATGGAAGGTGGCCGCGAGCAGTTTTCCCTGTCGCACCAGGGCGGGGAAGCCGTCGCGTTGGGCGAGTACTTTGACGCCGGGGCCCCACCTGCGTGATGCGTGGCGCGCGGATGAACACCATCTCCAGCGGGCCGCCCGGTAACTCCGTGGGGAGCGTCAAAATGGTGGAGTCGATCTTGGCGGCCGTACGCGTTGCGCTCTACGGTGGCATCCAGCACGCCCAGACTGCGCTGTTTGGGATGCAGCACCTCGCGCGCTACCAGAATGCAACCCGCGCAGGTGGCAAAACAGGGCGTGCTCGAAACAAATTCGCCCAGCGTGTCGAAGAACCCATGCTTTTCTAGAAACTTGAGCATGGTAGTCGATTCGCCGCCCGGTAGAACCAGGCCGTCAATGCCCTTCAGCTCCTCAGGCTTGCGCACCAGCACCGTACTCGCGCCGGCACTGGCAAAGGCGCGTGCGTGCGCCTCGTAGTCTCCTTGCAGGGCGAGCACGCCAATGGTGAGAGGGCTCAGGTCTTCGGCGCTTTCCTGCGTCGCTGCGTTTCCTGCGGTTGTCATCTCTTATTCCTATGATACCGGGATTCGCCGTCGAGAGCGGCGCACGTGGCGTCGCTCGCACAAACACAGCCAAATGGATGCCCCCGGGCACAACGTTGATTCATGCCCGGCGTAA
>CAVSQE010000036.1:0-69351 GCA_963729915.1 uncultured Acidobacteriota bacterium
CTCATATCGCTATTTCTGAACGCCAACCCGTTCTACGACGCGCCTGCCGATCTGAATTTCGCAGACGCGTTTAACAAGGCCAACATAGTTGCGCACTTGGGCTCGCACTACGACGAGACCGGCCAGCAGTCGCACTGGCACATTCCCGCGGCGCATTATCTTGAGCTGTGGTCGGACGCGCGTGCTTACGACGGCACGGTTTCTGTTGTGCAGCCGATGATCGATCCGCTCTACGGTGGCCACTCGGCGCATCACGTTTTCCAGACGCTGCTCAACGAGCCGATGCTGAGCCCGTACGATGCGGTGCGCGAGACATGGAAAACGACCATCAAGGGCGATTTCGAAACCGGATGGCGCAAGGCGCTGCACGATGGCTGGATTACGCCAGCCGAAATCAACGAGACCCGGCTCGTAGCGGCCCGTCCGGTAGAGCCCGACTTCGCGTTTCACGGAATGATCCCCACGCCCACGCCCAAGGATTCAATCGAAGTCATCTTCCGTCCCGATCCGAACGTCTACGACGGGCGCTGGGCCAACGTGGGCTGGTTGCAGGAGCTACCCAAGCCGGTCACGAGCCTGAGCTGGGATAATGCCGCCATCGTATCCGGGGACACGCTCAGCAAGTGGAACCTCGAAGAAGACGACATTATCGAAATCAGCGTGGGGAACGGCCGCGTCAAGGCGCCGGTCATGGTTGCTCCCGGTCATCCCGATAATTCCATCACCGTCTATCTGGGCTACGGCCGCGAGGTGGGCCGCGTGGCTGGCGGCGCAGGCTTTAATGCCTATCTGATTCGCAACACCTGGGCGCCGCTTTACGCAACGGGCGGCGTGCGCAAGATCGAAGGCAAATGGGGCATTGCCATCACCAAGAGCCACTACCAGGATCATCGCGCCAAGTCCCTGCTGGGACAGGGAACCGGCAATAACTCGCTTGAAGCCGATGAAGCGCTGGGTCCGCGCGGCATCATCCGGTACGCGACTCTCGAAGAGTTCAAGGCCAATCCCAACTTTGCGCACGAAGGCGTCACGCACGATACGCCGAGCCTCGATACCTCGCTCTTTCCCAACTGGGAGTACAACGAGGCCAACGCCTGGGCCATGTCCATCGACATGAACAGTTGCACGGGCTGCAACGCCTGCATCGTGAGCTGTTATGCGGAAAACAACATTCCCGTGGTGGGCAAGCAGCAGGTGCGTATCGGCCGCAACATGCAGTGGCTGCGCATCGATAGTTACTTTGAGGGCGATCTCTCCGCTCCGCGCGCGCACTTCCAGCCCATGGCTTGCCAGCATTGCGAAAACGCGCCCTGCGAGCAGGTTTGCCCGGTAGGCGCAACGGTGCACACGCCGGAAGGCCTGAACACCATGGTCTACAACCGCTGCGTGGGCACGCGCTATTGCTCCAACAACTGTCCGTACAAGGTGCGGCGGTTCAACTTCCTGCTCTACAGCGATTACGAAACTGAAAGCTTGAAATTGATGCGCAACCCCGACGTGAGCGTGCGCTCGCGCGGCGTGATGGAGAAGTGCAGCTACTGCATCCAGCGCATCTCGGCAGCCAAGATCGAGGCCGACAAGGAGAATCGCAATATTCGCGACGGTGAAATCGTGACCGCCTGCCAGCAGGCCTGCCCCGCGAGCGCGATCACGTTCGGCAACAAGAACGACAAAGACAGCCGCGTGTCCAAACTGCGCGCACAGCAACGCAGCTACCAGGTAATTGCCGACATCAATACGCGTCCGCGCACGACTTACGTGGCCGAAGTTTTGAACTTGAACCAGGAACTCGAAGAGACGCCGGTGGAGCACACGCCGGCCAAGGGTTGAGCAGCCGATGGCGACCAAAGAAGTAAAACCCGCTGACCATTGGGTCGATCCCGCAACCGGGCGAATACCGCGTGATCGCGCCCGGCCAGACCTTCCGGTCGATCACCGAGAAGATCGTGCGCATCGTGCTCACGCCGCACACGCCCATGGGCTGGTTTGCGCTGTTCACGTTGGCCGGCGGCGGCGCCACCATGCTCATGGTGGCGCTCACATGGCTCTTCCTCAAGGGCGTCGGCATCTGGGCCATCTCGCAGCCGGTGGCTTGGGGCTTCGCGATCATCAATTTCGTCTGGTGGATCGGCATCGGCCATGCCGGCACGCTGATCTCGGCGATTCTGCTGCTCTTCAAGCAGGGCTGGCGCAACGCCATCAGCCGCTTTGCCGAGGCCATGACGATCTTCGCCGTCATGTGCGCCGGCCTGTTTCCGCTGATTCACGTCGGCCGTCCCTGGCTCGGTTACTGGCTGCTTTCCGCTGCCTTTCACCATGACGGTGTGGCCGCAGTTCCGCTCGCCGCTCATGTGGGACGTGTTCGCGGTTTCCACCTACGCCACCATTTCGGTGGTGTTCTGGTACATCGGCATGGTGCCTGACTTCGGCACCTTGCGCGACAAAGCGCAAAACAAGTTCGCGCAATATTTCTACGGACTGCTGTCGGTGGGCTGGCGCGGTTCAAGCCGTCACTGGATGCGCTACGAGACGGCATCGCTGCTGCTGGCGGGCCTGGCCACGCCGCTGGTGCTCTCGGTGCACACCGTCATCAGCTTCGATTTCGCGGTGGCCGTTCTGCCCGGCTGGCACACTACCATCTTCCCGCCCTACTTCGTCGCCGGAGCGATCTATTCCGGATTCGCCATGGTGCTCACCCTGGCTATTCCGCTGCGCAAGTTCTATCACCTGGAGTCGCTGGTGACGGAGCGCCACATCGACAACATGGGCAAGGTGATGCTGGTGACCGGCTTCATCGTGGCTTACGGCTACGGCATGGAAGCCTTTATGGCGTGGTACTCGGCCGATCACTGGGAGGCGTTTACGTTCTGGAATCGGGCCTTCGGTCCCATGGGCTGGTCGTATTGGGTGTTGATTACCTGCAACCTGGCGATTCCGCTGACGACGCTGTGGTCGCGCAAGCTGCGCACCAACATTCCATTCATGTTTTTCATGTCGATCGTGGTCAACACGGGCATGTGGTTTGAGCGCTTCGTTATCGTCGTCACCAGCCTGACGCGCGACTTTCTCCCCTCGGCCTGGGGAACGTATCGCGCGACCAAGTGGGACTACATGACATTCGTGGGCACGCTCGGCTTCTTCACGGCGCTGTTCCTGTTGTTTGTGCGCTTCCTGCCCATGATCCCGATGAACGAAATCCGCATGTTGCTGCCGCAGGCCAAGATCAAGCCCAAGGCCACGGTGGAGGCGGGAGACTAATATGCCTGCACGCGAAGGAGTGTACGGCCTGTTGGCCGAATTCGAGACGCCGGGCGATCTGGTGAGGGCCGCGCGGCAGGCGCACCAGGATGGCTGGCGGCGCATGGAGTGCTATACGCCTTATCCCGTGGAAGAGGCGGCCGAAGCCATCGGCTTCCATCGCAACAAGGTGCCGCTCTTGACGCTCATCGGCGGCCTGATGGGCGGCGCAGCCATGTTCCTGCTTCAGGTTTGGATATCGGTGCTCGCGTATCCGCTCGACATCGCGGGGCGCCCCACGTATTCGTGGCCGGCCTTCATGATCCCCACCTACGAGTGGACCATTTTGTGGGCTGGTTTGTCGGCGGCCTTTGGCATGCTGGCGCTCAACGGCCTGCCGGCGCTCTATCACCCGTTATTCAACGCGCCCAACTTCCGCGACGGCGCCACGACTGATAAATTTTTCCTCTGCCTGGAGGCGTTTGATCCCAAGTTCGATCGCGCTGAAACCAAGACCTACCTGGAAAAGTTCACGCCGAGTTCAGTGGTGGAGGTGGACTACTGATGAACCACCTCAAAAACAGGGAACAGGGATCAGGGAACAGGGATCAGCAAACGGTCCTGCGGGTGCCCCAGGTCTCGATTTTGAGACCTGGGATAGCACGGACCATCGCTTGCCGGGCCGTTGCAACATCGGGACTCTTTGCGCTGCTGCTCCTCGCCGGCTGCCGGCAGGACATGCAGGACCAGCCCAAGATGGATCCGCAGCGCGGCTCCGATTTCTTCGCCGATCATCGCGGCGCGCGTCCCCAGGTTCTGGACACCGTGGCCCGCGGCCAACTCCACGAAGACAGCTACTTCTACACCGGCGTGGTGCAGGGGCCGAATGGTTACAGGCAAGAGCTCGACCAGATGCCCTCTGAGATTCCGGTGACGCTGGAAGTGCTTGAGCACGGCCAGGAACGCTTCAACGTCTACTGCACGCCCTGCCACTCGCGCGTCGGCAACGGGCTGGGCGAGATTGTGCAGCGCGGTTTCAAGCCCGCCGCCAACTTCCACGACCAGGTGCGCATGTCGCAGCCGCTTTCGCACTACTTTTACGTGATGACGCACGGCTACGGCGCCATGCCCGACTACTCGGCCCAATTAACGCCGTCCGATCGCTGGGCGGTCGCCGCGTATATCCGCGCCCTGCAGCTCAGCCAGGCGGCTACGGCCAAGGATGTGCCTTCCGGCACCCAGATCAGGAACCTCAAGGACGTTGCCACCGGGGAAGGGCATCCGGAGTATGCGCAGCCCTGGCCTACGCCGGCGACAGCGATTCAGGCCTACAAGCCCATCGCCAGCCAGGGAACGCCGGGCATGGCTCCGGCTTACCCCGCGGATCCTGCGATTTCAATTCCCAGGACGGCTCTGCCTGCTGCGGGGAAGAAGTGACAGGACAAGGACCAGGGGACTAAGGGAACGAGAGGGCAGGCAGTAAGGGAATAGCGCAGCAAGGAAACAGGACGAACGCACATGGATATGGTTCACAACCCGCACGCCGAGCAACTTCCCGCCGGGCTTCCGTCGAGCTTGGGCGCGCCGGCTTTTGTTGACGCCTGGAAGGCTCGCGCGCTCATGGCCGCAGCAATCTTCGCCGTGATTGCCGTGATTCTTGGATTCCTGGGCCAGGCGCAGGACGGCCTGGGCTGGGATCACTTCCTGCGCGCCTGGACCCTCGGCACCATGTGGACCTGGGGACTCTGCATCGGCGGCCTGGCTCTGCTGATGGTGCAGTACTGCTCCGGCGGCAAGTGGGGATTGTTGCTCCGCCGTCCGCTTGAAGCCCTCAGCCGCACCTTGCCGGTCATCTTCGTCTATTGGCTCGTGATTGCGTTGTCCATGAAAAAGCTTTACCTGTGGGCAAACTACACAACTGTGAGCGACACGGCAGCTGCGCTCAAGGCTGGGCTGATCACAGAAATTCAGGCCCATTGCCTCGACTTCAAGCGTCCCATGCTGAATCCGGACATGTTTTGGGCAGTCAGCCTGTTCTGTTTCGCAATCTGGGCGTACTACACGGTGCGCCTCAACGCGCTCGCCCTCAAGCGCGACGCCGACCTGCCGGAGAACACGCCCTTCTGGATCAAGAAATTTGAGAACATCAGCGGCCCCGGAATCATCGTTTACTCCATCACCATGACGGCCTGCGCCATCTACTGGGTCATGTCGATGGATGTTACCTGGTTCTCCACCGTGTACGGCCTGTTGTTCCTGGTGGGCCAGGGATACCTGGTGCTGGCCTTCTCGATCATCGTGGCCATCTCGCTCTCCCATGCCGAGCCTTACAAGACCATCCTGCGGCAGACGGAGCAGCATGACCTGGGCAAGCTTGCATTTGCTTTTGTGATGCTCAACATCTATCTGAACTTCGGCCAGTTCCTCATCATCTGGTCCGGCAACCTGCCTCTTGAGATCAACTGGTACCTCAACCGCATCCTCGGCAGCTGGGGCATCATCATCACCCTCGACTTCATCTTCCACTGGGTGATTCCTTTCAGCATGCTGCTGTCGCGCGACCTCAAGCGCAACAAGAAGCGCCTGCTCCGCGTCTGCCAGTGGATGGTGTTCGCGCGCGCCTTCGACATGTTCTGGCTCATCGAGCCCAACTTCAAGGACGCAGCACGCAATCTTCATTTCAGCTGGGGAATTCTCGAATACATTGCCGTGCCGGCTGCGATGTTCTGTTTCTGGCTGGCCTACTTCTGCAACCGCCTGAAGACGCGGCCGCTGGTGCAGGTCAATGATCCGCATCTGGCGGAGATTCTGGAGCCTGAACATGCCCACGCATAACGAACACGGGCACCACGTATTTGAAAGCCCGGATCCGGACAAGTCCGCCCCGGAGAAAGTTGACGCATCGCAGGGCTATGAGCGCAGCGACGTCGGCGTCACGGGCATTGTGGTGTTTGTCGCTTCGCTGTTCATCTTTGTCGCGGTCTGCGGAGTGCTCTGCTATGGCATCGGCAAGGTGATCGACGCGCGCATGAACAAGGAAGACGGGCCCAACAGCAAGTGGACGCAGACCGTTGACGTGCGCCAGCTCGGCAACTTTCCATCGAGCCCCGAGTTGCAGAACAAGATGGCCGAGATTACCCAGACCTTTCCCACGCCGCGGGTCCAGACCGACGACGGAAATCAGGATATTGCCGACCTGCACGCGCGCGAAGATCTGCTGCTCTCGAATTACACCTGGGTCGATGAGTCGAAGGGCACAGTCAGAATTCCCATCGAGCGCGCCATGGAGTTGATTGCGCAACGGGGATTGCCCGTGGCGAAGCCCGTGCAATTGCAGGCGGAGATGACCGGCGACAACACGCCAACCGTCACCCTGCCGCTGACCAATGGCTTTGCGCGCACCGCGTTCGAGCAGGATGAGGCGGAGCAGGAAGCTACCGTGAAAGCCGAGCAGGCCACGAAGTAAGGAATAGGGCACAGGATTCCCCTTTGCGGAATGAGGAATCCGGGTTTTGTAACAAGGGCAGGCTTGAGCCGGGCCGCAAGAGGCACAAAAACATGGGGGCCTTAGCCCCTGGGGAAATGGCGTCATGGAGTCGAGGAGCACAATTCGGAGAACGTTGCACGCAGCGGCCATCGGCCTCGCAGGCGCGATTGTGCTTTGTCTCGCCGCTCCGCTCGTTTCCGCGCAGGTGTCAAGCTACGGCGACAAGCAGGCGGGCCGAACTAACGATCAGCCGTCAATCCTGAACGGCGTCGGCATCGAGCAGCGTCTCAACACGCAATTGCCGCTCAACCTCACGTTTACCGACGACGCGGGCAAACAGGTGGCGCTGGCCAGTTACTTCGGCAAGAAGCCGGCTATTCTGGCGCTGGTCTACTACCAGTGCCCGATGCTGTGTTCTGAAGAGCTCAACGGCCTCACCAGCGCGCTCGAGATGGTGCGCTACATTCCCGGCAAAGACTTCAACATTATCGTGGTCAGCATTGATCCCACCGAGACCACGGATCTGGCCGCGGCCAAGAAGCGCACTTATCTGAAGCGCTACGGCCGTCCTGAAACCGCCGGTGGCTGGCATTTCATGACCGGGACACAGCCCAACATCGACGCGCTGACCAAGGCCGTCGGCTTCCGCTACGTCAAGCTCATCCTGCCGGGCAGCAAACTGACGCAATACGCGCACGCCAGTTCGATCCAGATCGTCACTCCAGAGGGCAAGCTGGCCCAGTACTACATGGGAGTCGAGTACTCGCCCAAGGATCTGCTGCTGGGCCTGGACGAAGCTTCCTCCAATCGCATCGGCTCGCCGGTGGACAACATTCTTACCTACTGCTACCACTACAACCCTGAATCCAACACGCACGACCTCATCATTGCGCGTGTGATTCAGTTGGGAGGCTTGCTCACTATCGTGCTTCTGGGTGGATTCATGCTGATCATGTTCCGCCGCGATTTCAAGCACGGCCACGACTGGCACGATACGCCTCACGGGACGGTAAAAAAGGTGAACGGATAACGGAATGGACCATATCAGCCCAGTACTTTGGCAGTTTCTCCGCAAGTGGTTGGAGCACTTCTCGCTCTTCCCGCCGGAGGCATCCACGGTCGCGCCCGAGTCGGACGCGCTCTACTTCTTCATGGTGCTGGTCAGCCTGATCGGGTTGACCCTCGTGGTGTTGCTGATTGTGGCCTTCTCCATCCTGTACAGCAAGAAGCGGCACCCGAAAGCGGTTCAGATCGAGGGCTCCACGCTGCTTGAGGCCACCTGGACCATCATTCCTCTGGGCCTGTTCCTGGTCATGTTCGTGTGGGGCGCGTTGCTCTACTTCCGTATCTACACGCCGCCGGCCAACGCCATGAATATCTATGTGGTGGGTAAGCAGTGGATGTGGAAGGCCGAGCATCCCGGAGGCCAGCACGAGATCAACATGCTGCACGTGCCCGTGGGCCGTCCCGTGCAGATTACACTCATCTCGCAGGATGTGTTCCACAGCTTCTCCATCCCCGCATTCCGTGTAAAGCGCGAGGCCATTCCGGGCCGCTACACCACGGTCTGGTTTCAAGCCACGGCCACCGGGACCTATCACCTTTTCTGCACCCAGTACTGCGGCACCGACCACTCGCAGATGATCGGCGAAGTGATCGTGATGACGCCCGACGACTTCAGGAAGTGGCTGGCCAGTTCCACCAGCGGAAATTCGCTGGCGCAGAATGGCGAGCGGCTGTTTGCGAGCCTGAGCTGCAACGCCTGCCACAACACGCGGCCCGACGCGCGTGGACCCAGCCTGGCAAATGTCTATAACGCGCACCTCACGCTATCCAACGGCCAGACCATCACCGCCGACGACGCCTATTTGCGCGACGCCATTCTGAATCCGTCGCAGCACATCACGCAGGGCTATGCGCCCATCATGCCCACCTACCAGGGGCAGATCAGCGAAGAAGGCGTGATCGCCCTGGTGGAGTACATCAAGAATCTCGATTCCGACTATCGCGTTCAGCAAACTACCAACACCACCGACTTGCTGCCTGGATCTGAAGGCGGCAAACCGGCGGCCGGGGCCACGGCGCCCGCGCTGCAGAAGGAGGTCAAGCCATGAGCGCTGCCACCATCGTTGCTCTTCCCGATCAATCCACGGCCAGGATCCCCAAGATGAACTTCCTGACCAACGAGAACGGCCTGCTCAGCTGGCTGCTGACCGGCGATCACAAGCGGATCGCCACGCTTTACCTGATCTCGATCACGTTCTTCTTTTTTATCGGCGGCTCACTAGCGGGACTCATCCGCCTGGAGCTGCTTACGCCGCAGACCAGCCTGATGGCAGCCGACACCTATAACAAGGTGTTCACCATGCACGGCGTCATCATGGTCTTCTTCTTCCTGGTGCCGTCGGTGCCGGCCACCCTCGGCAACTTCCTGATGCCCATGATGATCGGCGCCAAGGACCTGGCGCTGCCCAAGGTCAACCTGCTGAGCTGGTATCTCTACGTTATCGCCGGCATCATGGCCATCTACACCATGGCCGCGGGCGGCGTAGACACAGGCTGGACCTTCACCACCCCGCTCTCCACGCACTACCTCAACACCCATGTCATCTCCACCGGCCTGGCCATCTTTGTTGCCGGTTTCAGCTCCATCTTTACCGGCCTCAACTTCATCGTTACCATCCACAAGATGCGCTGCCCGGGCATGACCTGGTTCCGGCTGCCGCTCTTCTGCTGGGCCAACTACGCGGCCTCGATCCTGATGGTGCTGGGCACGCCGGTTCTGGCCATTACCCTGGTGCTGGTCGTCCTCGAACGCCTCTTCCACATAGGCGTCTTCGATCCCGCCTTCGGCGGCGACCCGATTCTCTTCCAGCATTTGTTTTGGTTCTACTCGCACCCCGCCGTCTACATCATGATTCTGCCCGGCATGGGCGTCATCTCCGAGGTGGTCTCCACCTTCAGCCGCAAGCGCGTCTTCGGCTACACGGCGGTGGCGTTCTCCTCGGTGGCCATCGCCGTCTTCGGCTTCTTCGTCTGGGCCCACCACATGTTCATCATGGGCATCTCCAACTACGCGGCGCTCATTTTCTCGCTGCTCACCATGCTGGTCGCGGTGCCTTCGGCCATCAAGATCTTCAACTGGGCCTTCACGCTCTACAAGGGTTCCATCACCTTTGAGACGCCCATGCTCTACGCCTTCGGCTTCATGGGCCTGTTCACCATCGGCGGGCTGACCGGCGTCTTCCTGGGCTCGACAGGCACCGACATTCACTTGACGGAAACGTATTTCATCGTCGCCCACTTCCACTTCGTCATGGTGGGCGGCATGTTGATGGCCTTCCTCTCCGGCATCCACTTCTGGTGGCCCAAGTGGACCGGCCGCATGTATCCGGAGAAGATTTCGCAGTTCGCCGCCGTGGTCACTTTCATCGGATTCAACTTCACATTCTTCCCGCAATTCATCCTCGGCATGCTGGGCATGCCGCGGCGCTACGCCGCTTATCCGCCGGAGTTCCAGGCGCTGAATGTCTTCTCCACCGCGGGCGCGACCATTCTTGGCGTGGGCTATCTGCTGCCCATCCTGTACCTGACATGGTCGCTCAAATACGGCGCAGTGGCGGGCGACAATCCGTGGCAGGCCACGGGCCTGGAGTGGCAGACGCAGTCGCCGCCGCTGACAGAGAACTTCCCTGAGATTCCCATCATGGATCACGAAGCCTACGACTACGATTGGCTGGAAAAACAGCAGGAGAAAGAGGTGGCGAGTGTCGGATAGCACCGCAATCGCGAACGGCGCAGAGGCGGAAACTCAGCACGAGCATCCGCCGTATCAGCGCCATCACTTTGCCTCTGTCGAGCAGCAGTTTGACACCACCAACTTCGCCATGTGGCTCTTCCTGCTCACCGAAGTCATGTTCTTCGGCGGCCTCTTCACTGCCTACCTGATCATGCGCAACTGGTACTACCAGGCGTTTGTCGTCGGTTCGCACCAGTTGAGCATCTTCTGGGGCACGGCCAACACGGCCGTCCTCATCGCCTCCAGCTTCACCATGGCCATGAGCGTCTGGTCGGCGGAGATGAAGCGCAGGAAATCGCTGCTGACTTATCTCTGCCTCACGCTGGTCTTCGGCCTCACCTTCCTGGGCATCAAGGGCATCGAGTGGCACGAGAAATGGGAGAAGCACCACATCCCCGGCGACCACTTCAGCGTGCAGTCGTTCGTCAACCCGCAATCGGACTCCGAAGTTTACAAGGAGTATCACGACGCCCCGCTCCCACCCGACATGGCGCAGAAGACCGAGGAGTATTTCTTTCTTTATTTCGCCATGACCGGCATGCACGCGCTGCACATGGTGATTGGCGTCGGCATTCTGATCTTCATGATCTTTCGTGCCAAAGGCGGCGCTTACACCACGGGGCACGTCACATTTGTTGAGAATTTCGGCCTGTATTGGCACTTTGTCGACATTATCTGGATCTATCTCTTCGCCCTGCTGTATTTGATCAGCAGGCACTAGAGGATTTGAGCGCATGAGCGAGCAGAATCAACAACACGAACAGGAACACCACATCGTAAGCCCCGTGACGTACGCAATCGTTTTCCTCTCCCTGCTTGTGGGCACGGCGCTTACAGTATTGGCTTCCTACTTCGACCTTGGCGAGTGGCATATCGCCCCCGGCCTAACGCTGTTCTGGAATCCGGTGGTGGCGCTGGCCATTGCCACTACGAAAATGATGCTGGTGGTGCTGTTCTTCATGCACGTCAAATACAGCCCCAAGCTCACCAAGCTCACCGTGGCTTCGGGCTTGTTCATGTTCCTGGTGCTGGTGGGCATGACGCTGGCGGATTATATGACCCGCGCCTGGGGACGGTGGTAGAAAGACAGTTGTCAGTGTTCAGTTGTCAGTGATTAGAGCAAGGGCCGCCTGCGGGCGGCCTTTGTTTTGCTCGCCTGTCGCCTTGCTTTCTGCTCCTACAACGTGGGCTTAGGCGGCTTCACTAGCGTCCACGCATTCGCGCCGGTCACTTTCACCGGACGCCGGTAGAGCTTGAAGCCTTGCGCCACATAAATCCAGCGCGCTCCGCCCGTGCCTGCGAAGGTGATTGCATTGAGCGGCCCCCGATCCGGAGCGGGCGGACTCAGAATCTGCATCACGCGTCCGTTCTGCATGAAGATTTGGATTCCCAATTGAGTTGCGAAGTAGACCGCACCGTCGGCGTCCTCAACCACGCCGGGCCCGCTAAGGACTTGCCAGCCCAGCGTGTCGGTCTCCGGAATCTCCAGGCGGTAAAACGGCTCGCCGTTAATGAGCGAGCCATCGGCCGCAATCTGGAGCGACCAGCTATAGCGCGAGATGGAATCGCTCATCTCCAACATCGACTGGTCGGGCGAGAGCCCGAGGCCACCGGGCGTGATGATTCCCGAGCCGAGATCCTTCAGGTGCAGCAGCACCTTCGGTTCGCCCGATGCGTCTACGAGGCCGATCGTGAAGTACCCTCCGTCGAGAAAATAAATCGTGCCGTTTTGCGTGACCACGAAGTCCCTTAGAGTCGGAAGATGGCGCGCAACAGTCTTCTGATCCGTCGCAGTTCCTGTCGCGGTGTTTGAGGAGACAATGTCGCCCGTCAACTGCTGCCACGTGTACAGGCGGCCATTTGGCCCCATGCGCACGATGGCAGAGTCGTTCGGCGGCTCGGAAAATAGCGCTAAAACCTTGCCATCCGGTCCGATGCGGTCGATTGCCCCTCCGTCGGGAAAATACACGTTGCCGGCAGCGTCGGAGGTGAGGCTTGTGATGGGACTGTATTCGCCGCCAACCTGCTCCCACCCCTTGTCCAGGTAAATCGTCGAGAAAACGCGATTGGTGGTGTCGTACCCCGGCTCGTGCGCAGCCGCCGGCTCATGCACCACGATTGGCTCGGGATACCCGCGCCATAGCCAGCGCAGCGCATCCGGCAAATCCGCGCCGCCCTGTTTCAGATTGTGCGCCTCGGTGCCCATCTCAAACTTCACGTCGTAGCCGGCGAACTCCAGCGCTTCGTGCATCACCTGGTTGTTGATCGGCCAGCTTCCGAACGGCGAACTCCCAAATGGCTCCGAAGCCACGATGTGATCCTGCGTTCCGTCCTGCATCCAAATGCGAATCGGCTTCGGCTCGGTTTTACGCACCAGGGCGGGCATTGCATCGGCGCCCTTCATCGACACGTAGGTCCCGATAAAACTTAGCACGCGATGAAACTGGTCGGGCCGGTTCCACGCCGCTGCGAATGCGCCCACCGCGCCTGTGCTCACGCCGCTCAGTCCGCTGTCATCGGGATTTTTCGACAGGTTGTAGTTCTTGGCTACCGCGGGAATCAGTTCGTCGATCAGAAACTCGCTGAAGCGCGGCGTCAGCGAGTCGTATTCATAAATACGGTTGTAGCGATTCTGGTCGGCATCAGAAACCACCGGCAGAATCCCCGGATCGATGAAGATGCCGATCATCGGCGGCAGGTCGTGCTTGGCAATCAAGTTGTCGAAGACCACCGGCACGCGCATTCCGTTGCCCAGCGCCTGGCTGCCGTCGAGAAAAATCATGAACGGCGTGGGCTTGCTGGCGTCGTATTGCGCGGGGACATAGACGGCGCAGTTGTGCGGCGTACCGGGGTAGGCTTTGCCCGGCGGGAGAACGAATTTCGTTACCGTGCCTTTGGGCACGCCGTCCTGTGGTTGGGAATCGGGCCCGAGCGTGTAGTCCTGCGCGGGCAGCGCCATTGCTGCGGCGAGCAGCAGAGAAAACAGAATTGGTTTCATGGAAAACCCTGGCTGCAAAGTTTGACGCGATTGAATCTGGGAAAGACGCGCCTGTATGGTGCGCAACGCAACCATCCTACAAGGCCAAGCGCTCATTGAGAATAGAACTGAGGCCGCTCGCACGTGATTCCCGCACCCGACCCGTCACAAATCCCCGCTGAACTCGCTGCGCTTGCCAGCCAGCCCCGCGTCCTGGTGCGGCGCGCCGGCCCTCCGCGCAAGGAGGGAGCCTGCGTCGTCTACTGGATGCAGCGGGCAGTGCGCGCCGTGGATAATCCCGCGCTCGATGTAGCCATCGAAGCAGCCAACATTCTCGGGATTCCAGTCGTCATCTACTTTGGCGTCATTCCCAACTACCCCAACGCCAACCTGCGCCACTACCACTTCCTGCAGCAGGGCCTGCGCGACGCCCAGGAAGACGCGGCCGCGCGCGGCGTCGGCTTCATCGTCCGCCGCGCTCCCGACAAGCTCGAAGCCTTTCTCGAAGAGGTCCGCGCCGCGCTGCTGATCGGCGACGAGAACCCATGCCGCGAACCCGAGCGCTGGCGCAGCACGCTGGCCCTCCGCCTCAGAATTCCTTATTGGACCGTCGACGCGGACATTGTGGTGCCCTCGCGCGTCTTCAACCGCAGTTTTGCGCTGCTGCACCACTTTCGCCCGCGCCTGAACGCGGAGCTGCCGAAATACCTCGTCGCGCCAAAGTGCATCGCGCCCCTCCACGCCTGGAGTCCGCGCAAATGCCCTCCGGGCTTTTCTCTTTCGGAAGACATTACGGCTGGGTTTAAGAATCTCGACCGCTCGATCAAGCCCGTCGACACGTTTACCGGCGGCACACGCTCCGCTCTCAAGCGCCTCCGCGAGTTTGCCGCCCACGATCTCGCCGCCTACGACGAACGCCGCAACCACCCCGAAATCGCCGGCACGAGCCGCCTGTCTCCGTATCTGCATTTCGGCAACATCGGACCGCTGACCATTGCGCTGGCTGTCGAGAAAGCTGTCGCTTCCGGGAAGATCTCCTCCAAAACCAGTGGAGAATTTCTGGAACAACTGATCGGCTGGCGCGAGTTGGCGGTTTTGTTCGTGCGCCACGAGCCCAGTTACGACTCATGGGAGTGCGCCGCGCCCTGGGCGCGCAAAACGCTGCTCGATCACGCCTCCGACCCAAAGCCCTACAAATACACGTTCGCCCAACTGGAGCGCGCCGAAACCCACGACGACCTATGGAACGCCGCCCAGCGCGAAATGACCGTGACCGGCTGGATGCATAACTACATGCGCATGTACTGGGCCAAGAAAATCCTGGAGTGGGCGCCGGATCCCGCCACTGCATTCGACTGGGCCGTCATCCTCAACGACCGCTACCAGCTCGACGGCCGCGATCCCAACGGCTACGCCGGCATTGCCTGGGCGATCGTCGGCAAACTCGATCGTCCCTGGTTCAATCGTCCCGTCTTCGGCCTCGTTCGTCCCATGACAGGCGCATCGATGGCGAGGAAATTCGACTCTGCAGCCTATATGCGCCGGCACAGCGAATCCTGTTGATTCCTGCTTTTGCCGCCTTGCCACCTCTGTATCCGCAATCACATGGGGCACTATTCTCGGCTGTCCTATAATGGGCCACAATTTCAAACCCGGAAACTGCGTGTTTCGTTGAGCGTTATTCGATGGATTCTGTGCTCATCCCCATTGGAAGATTTTCAGAATAGGGGAAGCGAGAATCCGATTTCGGATGCGCGCCGCGAAGCCAATGTTCGATCCGATCGTTTATCGAAATCTTCGTAATCACAGGGCAGGGAAGTCCAACCTTCCTGCGTCGGCACGCCGCACCGCCTGGGCCTGCGCTGTGATGGCCGCAGCTCTTCTCGTCGATCTCGCGTTCGGCCCCGCGCTTCTGACGCAACAACGCATCGCGCTGTCCCCATCCGCATCTTCAAAACAATCCAGCTCGAACTCCGCGCCGCGGCCGCAATCCGCAACGCAGCCGCAGCCTCTGCCGCCACGCGTTCTGGCCGCCCAGCGCTTTCTCGCGCAACGCGGAGTGGTTCCCGGCCATCGCGCCCAAGCCCGTTCACTCACCGCACATCGTTTGAGCGCCGGTACCTCCGCCCGGCCCATGGCGGCTTTGGCGCAGAGCCTCACCAACACCGCCGCCAGCGCCACCTGGCAGCCGCTCGGCCCCACCGCCGTCCTTACCCCGGACTTTGGTCTGATCACCGGCCGCATTTCCGCCATTGCGTTCGATCCCTCTGACGCGACAGGCAACCGCCTCTATATCGGCACCGCTGGCGGCGGCGTGTGGAGTTCCAGCAACGCCGGCACGTCCACTGTTTCGAACATCGTCTTCAACCCGCAAACCGACGCCGTCACCGCTCTGGGCGGAGCCATCGACGCATCCATCAGCATCGGCGCGCTCACCGTGCAGCCGGGCGGGACAGGAGTCATCCTCGCCGGCACGGGCGATCCCAACGACGTTCTCGACTCCTACTACGGCGCTGGCATTCTGCGCTCCACTGACGGCGGCAATAGCTGGAGCCTGATCCAGGGAACCTCTGATGCGGAGGACGGGCTCAGTTCTCTTGACGTAGTCTTCGGCGGCGTGGGCTTCGCCGGCTTTGCCTGGAGTAGCGTCAATCCTCAACTGATCGTGGCCGCGGTCACCGATTCCTACGAAGGCGATGAGGTCGATGCCGAAGGCGACCTGGTCGCCGCGAACCTGCCTGGCAGGACTTGCGAGGGTCTCTACTACTCCACGGATAGCGGCGCAACGTGGCATCTGGCCACCATCACTGACGGTAGCGGCGCCCCGGTTCAATCGCCAATCTATCCGCTGCTCGGGGTCAACGGCGACGCGGCCACTTCCGTGGTCTGGAACCCGGTGCGTCATTTGTTCGTGGCCGCGGTGCGCTATCACGGCTATTACCAGTCCGCTGATGGCATCACCTGGACGCGGCTGGCCGATCAGCCGGGCACTGGACTCACCAGCGTTCTTTGTCCCACCAATACGCAGGTTCCCGGCGACGAGGCTTGTCCCATCTATCGCGGTACGCTGGCTGTCAATCCCCAATCCGGCGACACTTTTGTCTGGACCGTCGATCTCGACAATCAGGACCAGGGCCTGTGGCAGGACAAGTGCGCCATCAGCGGTGGCGCCTGCAGCAACTCCACCATCACCTTTGCCCAGCAATGGAATACCACCGCACTTGAAACCAGCACCCTTGAGGGAGCGGCGACCATCGCCAACGGCAACTACAACCTCGCGCTGGCCGCGGTTCCATCCGGCCAGGACACGCTGCTGCTGGCCGGCGCCAACGATTTGTGGAAGTGCAGCCTGGCCATGGGCTGCGCCTGGCGCAACACCACCAACTCCACCACCTGCATGAGCGCCCAGGTGGGCGAGTTCCAGCACGCGCTGGCCTGGAACCCCTCCAATCCGCTGGAGATCTTTCTCGGCAACGACAGCGGCTTGTGGCGCTCGACAGACGCTATCGGTGAAACCGGCTCGGCCTGTTCCGCCACCGACTCCACACACTTCCAGAACCTGAATGGCAGTCTCGGCTCTCTGGCCGAAGTGGACGGCCTTTCGCCCGTCATCACTTCCTCGTGCAACTTGATGGCCGGCCTCGGCGTCAACGGCTTCGCCGGCGTCAAGGGCTCCGCCGTCACTACGGATTGGCCGCAGATTCTCTCCGGCTACGGTGGTCCCGTAGCCATCGATCCCATCAACACCAGCAACTGGTACGTTAACGACGAGCCTGGGGTCGCCATCTATCTGTGCTCGCAGTCGGCGCCCTGCACACCCTCCGCCTTTGGCACAACTCCGGTGGTCAGCGATGCCGATGTGGGAGGCGATGGCGACGCCATGCCATTGCCCGCGCCCTTCCTGGTCAACCCCGTTGACGACACGCAGTTGCTCGTGGCTACCTGCCGCGTCTGGCGCGGCCCAGCCAGCCCCGGCTGGACCATGGCGAACGCCATCAGCCCTATCCTCTCTGGCGGAGCTTCCGCCGTCGCCTGCAATGGCAACGCGCTCATCCGCTCCATCACCGCCATGCCTGTAGCCTCCGGTGGCGAAATCATCTATCTCGGCATGTACGGCTCTGCCACCAACGGCTCGCTTCTGCCGGGCCACGTTCTGAGCGCCGTCTACAATCCTGCCTCCGGCTCCGCGCCCACCTGGAACGATCTCACCCTGAATCCCGTGATCAACAGCGCGCACGCGCTCAATTACTACGGCCTCGACATCTCCAGCATCACCGTCGATGCCCATGACACTACCGGCAACACGGTTTACGTCACCGTGGAAGGCATGCCCAATCAGGCAGAAGAAATTGAGACCGTGTATCGCACCACCAACGGCGGTTCTACCTGGACCAACATCTCGTCCAATCTGCCGTACGCGCCCGCCAGCGGTCTGGCGATCGATCCGCAAAACGCCAACACGGTCTACGTGGCTACCGACGCCGGCGTTTATTTCACACCCGAGGTTGCCAACTGCGGGGTATCGTCTTCCGATTGCTGGTCGGCCTTCGGTACCGGGCTGCCTGCCGCGCCCGCCGTGGCTCTCAGCGCCGCTCCCGCGTCCGCTTCCACGCACGTGTTGGTCGCGGCCACCTATGGGCGCGGCATCTGGCAAACGCCGCTCTGGACCGCGGGCACGGCCCTAAGCGCAGCATCCGTCACTCCCGCCTCGCACACCTTCGGCAACCAGAGCTTTAATTCCACCAGCAGTCCCATCACCATTACGGTTCTCAACACCGGCAGCATCGCGCTGCTCCCCACCCCCTTTTCCATCAATGGCGACTTCGGTGAAACCGACAACTGCGCGAATCAATCCATCGCTCCCGGTTCCAGCTGCACGATTCAGGTCACGTTTACGCCGCAGGCCATCGGCCCGCTTACGGGCCAGATGATCATTTATGCGAATGTCTACGGCGGCCAGCTCAGCGTGGATCTCAACGGCACTGGAACCGCCTCTGGCGCGGTCACGCTCACCCCGGCCAGCGAGAGCTTCGGCCAAGTCGAGGAAGGAACAGTCTCCCCGGCGCTGACGATCACCGTCGCCAACAGCAGCCTTGCGGCCGTTCCCATCAGCAGTCTTTCAGTCACTGCGCCGTTTGTACTTTCCGGCAATGGCTGCGGCATCGTCAGTCTCGCGGCCAACGCCGATTGCCCGCTGCAGGTTCAGTTCGCGCCCACTGCGACGGGCGCCTTCAGCGGCCTGCTCACCCTGACGGACGGCGCCGGAACACAAACCGTGCCGCTGAATGGAACCGCCGTGGCTCCGCCCACCGACATCCTCAATCCCCCTGCGCCCGCCTCGCTCGCATTTGCCGCGACCCCCAATGGGCAGCTCTCCGCGGCGCAGTCCGTCACCATTACCAACATCGGCGGCATGCCGCTTACGCTCATCGCTATCTCCGTCAGCGGCCAGTTTCAGCAGACCAACAACTGCGGCACGCAGTTGGCGGCGGGCGCGGTCTGCACCATCAGCGTGGTCTTCGCTCCTACGCAGTTGGGCGCGCTCAGCGGCACGCTCACCATCTACGATGCGCTCCGCACCCAGACCGTATCCCTCGGCGGTACCGGCGTTGCGCCGCCGGTTTTCAATGTCACTCCCTTGAGCCTCACCTTCACCAACACGCAGCCCGGCGTGGCCAGCGCTCCGCAAACCGTCACCATTGGCAACGCCGGCGCTTCGCCCATGGCCAACATCGGCTTTGCGATCACCGGATCCGCGGCCTCCAACTATTCCGTCGTTTCAACCACCTGCGGAGCGCTTCTGAATAACGGCAGCAACTGCACCGCCCAGATCGTTTTCACTCCCAACGCGACCGGTTCCATTGCAGCCACACTTGTGGTCTCGTCTTCCACCAGCGGCGTCGCAGCGGTCCCGGTTGCGCTCAACGGCTCGGGGGTGCTGGCGAGCGGCTTGGCTACCAATCCCGCACTGCTCACCTTTGCCGTGGTCGCCGCGGGCCAGTCCAGCACGGCGCAGTCGGTCACCGTTACAAACTCTTCCAGCTACGCCATCGGGTCGGTGGCGCTGGCCGCATCCGCGCCGTTCAACATTACGCAAAACGGCTGCACCGGCAGCCTGGCCGCGGGCGCTAATTGCACCGCTTCGGTGGCCTTCACGCCCAGCGCGGGCGGCTCGGCCTCGGGATCGCTCACCATCAGCTCCACAGCCGTGGCCACGCCGGCCACCGTAGCGCTCTCCGGAACCGGCTTCGATTTCACCGTGTCCTTCTCCGGCCCCTCCAGCCAGACCGTGGCCCGCGGCCAGCAGGCCAACTACACGCTCGTTCTCTCTCCAACTGGCTCCAGCGGTACGTTCACCTTTGCCTGCGGCACGCTGCCGTCGAACGCGCTCTGCCTCTTCAGCCCCGCCACGGAAACGCTTAATTCTGGAGTGCAGGGCAACGTCCTGGTGGAAATTTCTACTGGCAGTACCATGGTGCGCCTTGAGAAACCGGAAATCGGCAGTCCCGGCTCCGTGCGCCGCGGTTTCTGGTGCGCCCTGCCGCTCACGTGCGGCCTGCTGCTTCTGCCGTTCGCGATTCGCCGGCGACGCAAAATGCTTCAGCTCATCGTGCTTCTGGCAGTTCTCGCCAGCGGCATGTCCAGTTGCACCAGCTCCGGCGGGGGCACGGGCGGCAGTGGGGGCAGCGGAGGCTCCGGCGGCTCGGGTGGCAGCTCCGGCACGCCCACCGGAACCTACACCATTCCCGTCACCGTCACTTCCATGGGCATTACGCAAACTGTTAACGTTGTTCTCACCGTCAACTGACCGCGCGCCCGCATTCACTTTTTCACTCTTTCATTTCTTTCACTCCACCAACCGATATACTTGTTTTTCGGGAAGCCTTCGAAGACACCCCAACGAATCCGGCGGAAACGCCGCTATGAGGAGTGCCAGCGCATGACCGCCAAAGCATTTCTCCTTCGGATGTGTCCCGAAGCTTCGGCTCTCAAGTTGCGATTTCCCCAAGAAATCGCAACCTTGCACGCCCGTGGAGAGGCAGCCTATGAAGGAGAAATGCAGTAAAGTAACCGTCGCCGATGTGGAGCGCGTCGCCGAACTGGCGCATCTTGAGCTGACGCCGGAAGAGACCGCGCCCATGCTCCGCGACCTGAACGCCATCCTCGACTACGTGGCCGAGTTGAATGAACTCGATACCGCGGGCATCGAGCCGCTGGCGCAAGTGGGCGAGCTGGAAAGCGCCGCCATTTCTCCGCTGCGTGCCGACCGTCTCGAGCCTTCGCTCGACCGTGCTGCCGTGATGGCGCAGGCGCCTGAAACCGATGGCGCATTTTTCAAGGTGCCGAAAGTGATTGAAAGATAGCGCCAGTTTGTAGCGCCGGTCTCCAGACTCGCGCAACGTTAGACACGAAGGCAACAGGCCGTGTCACGGGATCAGAAACGAAGAGAGAATTCGATTGCCAAGCGACACAAAAAACACCGAGAGCTACGTCGAGAAGCCGAAGACTCTGGCCGCGTTGCGCGACGAGATTGCGACCGGCCGCACCAGGGCTACTAACCTTGCTGCCAGCTACTACGCTCGCATCGAGAAAAAGAATCCGCTGCTCAATATCTACCTGAACCTGACCAAAGAACGCGCCCTGGCGCAGGCCGCGCACATCGACGCTCTGGCCGCCAAAGGCGATCCGCTGCCCGCTCTCGCCGGCATTCCCATGGGCATCAAGGACGTGCTCGTCATGCAGGGCGCGCCTTCCACCGCGGGCTCCAAAATCCTTGAGGGCTACCGGCCTCCTTATGACTGCACCGCAGTGGCAAAGCTCGAAGCCGCCGGCGCTGTGCTCCTGGGCAAGCTCAACTGCGACGAATTCGCCATGGGCTCCTCGAATGAGAATTCGGCCTACGGCCCGGTGCGCAATCCCGTCGACACCGGACGCGTGCCCGGTGGATCAAGCGGCGGCTCGGCTGCGGCCGTGGTTGCAAATCTCGCCGTGGCCACGCTGGGCACTGATACCGGCGGATCGATTCGCCAGCCCGCCAGCTTTTGCGGTGTGGTCGGCGTGCTGCCCACCTATGGTCGCGTTTCGCGCTACGGGCTGATCGCCTTCGCGTCGTCTCTGGACCGCATCGGCCCCTTCGCTGCCAACGTGCGCGACGCGGCGACTCTCTTGGGAGTGATCGCCGGCCACGACCCAGAGGATGCCACCAGTTCTGCGGCCCCCGTTGAGGACTACGCTGCTGAAAGCGACAAGCCCGCCGCGGGTCTGCGCATCGGCGTCCCGGCGGAGTATTTTGCCGAGGGCCTCGATCCGGAGGTCCGCGCCGCCATCGAGAAGGGAATTGCCGCGCTCGAAGCTGCCGGATGCACCATCAAGCCGGTCTCATTGCCGCACACCAAATACGCCGTCCCGACTTACTATCTGGTCGCAACCGCCGAGGCCAGCGCGAATCTCGCGCGCTTCGACGGCGTGCGCTACGGCTACCGCTCGCCACGCTCGGCAACGCTGTCTGACATGTATTCGCACTCGCGCGACGAGGGCTTCGGCGCTGAGGTCAAGCGCCGCATCTTCCTGGGCACCTACGCACTCTCAGCCGGCTACTACGACGCCTACTATCTCAAGGCGCAGCAGGTCCGCCGCATCCTCGCCGAGGAGTTCCTCCGCGCCTTTTCCCAGGTGGATGCGATCGTAACGCCTACCGCGCCCACGGCGCCCTTCAAGATTGGCGAGAAGACCGGCGATCCGCTGGCCATGTACCTCGCCGACATCTACACCGTCACCGCCTCGCTCGCCGGCATCTGCGGCGTTAGCGTACCCTGCGGCGCAACGAAAGCCGGGCTGCCTGTCGGCATGCAGATTCTCGCCCGCCACTTCGGCGAAAGCACGGCATTCCGCGTGGCGCGGGCGGTGGAAGCCGCGGAGATCTGATTTTGCGCTAGAATCATCGCGCAGCATTTTTCCACCCCGGCCCGTCGCCGGGACGGAAGTGGCATTTCTCTTAAAAGCGTGTTTCCAGGAATCCGTGCTGAATAGGCCTTGACGAAGAGCCAGCGCGAAACGGATTCGTAAGTCGTCAGGAGAAATGCCGTCATGCACGCTCGACGGAAGTCTGTTCTTATCGCCTTCCTTTTCGCAATGTTCTTTGCGATCGCTTCGATAGCCAGCGCTGCACCGCGCAAGCACACCGTTTCTCTCGGCGCAGTCAGAAAGGTGCCGTATTCCAAAGCCGGCGATCCTTCCGGCGCAGCTGCCGGCGAAGACGCGCTCAAGATTCGCGCCCTGATTGTCGACGGCATCCTCAAGGAATGGACCACCGGCGACGCGCACGATGTCACCGACCGCAGTTTTGTGGTGCGGCGCGTCATTCGCCTCAATGATGCCCTGCCCACGGACAAACCTCCAGAAAAATCGGCCTCGAATTCCGCATCGAATCCCGCACTGGGAGTTAGCCACTGGGTGTGGCAGCGAGGGCCGTGGCTGCTGGTCGATCGCGTGACCGGCCGCGTAACCGCACTGCACTTGCCCGACTACGATCCCGGCGTGAGCCAGGTGAGCTGGTTTCGCGACTACGCGGCCTACTGCGGCGTGACGGCGAGTGGCAAGAGCCTCTATGCGGTGGTAGCGCAATTGGCCGCGCGCAAGCCGGTCCTGGCCAAAAAGCTTGCGGCCTTCGATCCGGAAAATCAGTCTGGCCAGACGGTGTGCGCTTCGCCCGATTGGCAACGCGAGCCGCTGCGCATCAGTTTTCATCCCACAGGTAAGGATGCCGTGAGCTACGACATCGTCCCCGGTTCGGCCGTGCTGGTGGAAGATTCAGGCGACGAGGAGGAAACTCCGGACCAGCCCGCTGTGAAATAGCGAGCCGGCGAGTTAGCGAGTCAGCATGCGACTTGGGCGCGCCGCCCCATTGCTTCGCACCTTTTGTAAATGGTTGAAAGGTCGACGGTGATTGCCTCTGCCTCTGTTGCGCTCATCACCAGCTGCGTTGATGGTGGCCGGAAACGCCGAATGATTGGGTCCGGCCAGGACCTTGGCGACGCTCTTCCTTGCGCCAGTTCCAAAGCACCCAAATCATGAACCAGAGCGCGATTCCCACAGGGATCAGCCAGAGCATTTCGGCATCGAATTCCATTTTCACGGCGACAAACCTTCATTCCGCTTCCCTCGCGCCGCCTGCCGTAACCGGCTCCGGCGCCTCGGAAAGCTCGATGACTCCAGAGGACGCCCTTTTCCGTAAAGGGGGAGTAGCGGATTTGTAAGGGACCTATAAAGAACGCAATTCCGGTTCAGCCGGCCCTGCCCGTGCGGGCAAACTTCGTGCCTTGAATCTTTCGCAAAGCGCGCAATCGGAAGAGGCGTCGCGTCTCCTAAACCCTTGCTCCCTCGCTCCCTTGCTCCGTTCCTCCCCCGTTCCCTGTGTGCCCCCTCCTTGACACCGAACCGGCCGCACATTTCTTATCGTTCTAGGCTTTCTTTTTGGCAACCGGAGCGGGACGAACCTGGCGGGAACCGCTTTCTCCTCCCTCCGGTGCTAAATGGGGAGCTGTGTCGAACAGGAAGTAGGCGGTAGTCGGGTTGCACGGCGCGTGCAGGCATGAGCATCAAGTCCTACATGGCGCGGCCAAACCCCTCCACCCAGAGCTTGGGCCGTTGAAAGACCGAAGCTAGGGAACCTTTCCCGGAGACAAATCTATTGGTCAGGCGCCGGCAACAGTGGCCGGGTGCGCCTGTGCCCAAAGCCGGCCAGCGCCGGCTGCGGAGCAAGTAAAGGACGCAGGTAAAGCATGAACCTTATGGCAACTTTGGCATTGTGGGCTGCACCGGCCCCGGGAGCGGGCGGCGGCCTGGGGATGCTGCTCCCCGTTTTGCTGTTTATTCCGCTGCTCTATCTGCTTATGATTCGTCCGCAACAGAAGCGGCAAAAGCAGTGGCAGCACATGCTGGCGGGCATCAAGGCCGGCGACCGGGTGACCACGGCTGGCGGCATTCGCGGCGTTATCCTTTCCATCAAGGACGATTCGATCATTCTTCGCGTCGCGCCCGACAACCTGAAATTGGAAATAGCCAAGAGCGCAATCGCCTCGGTCACCACGCAGGACGGGCCATCGGCCTCCTGACAAGAGAATCGAAACCATGAAGAAAAATCTCAAGAACAAAATTGCCCTGATCTTTGCCGTGCTGCTGATCTGCCTCTATGGGATCTTCGGGATTCCGTCGGGAGTCAGTGGGAAGGCTTTGTTGGCCGCTATCTCCAATCGCATTCATCTGGGCCTCGATTTGCAAGGCGGCGCCCACCTGATTCTGAAGGTTCAGACACTGGAAGCGGTGAATGCCGAAACCGACAACTCGGTGCAGGAGATCCAGCAAGACCTGAAAAAGGCCAACCTCAGCTTTTCCCAGGTCATCAAGCCCTCGCCTCTGATCGAAGATCCGGCCACCCACGAGGAAACGGGCAAGCCTGAGGTGATCCGTATCGACGGGGCCTCGCAGGCGCAATCCGACGCCATCAACTCATTGCTGTCGGGCAACAAGTACGCCAACGAATACGATCTCACCGGCGGCAACGACACTCCTTTCGTTCTGACCATGAAGCCGATCTTCGAGAATGATCTGAAGAAGAGGACAGTCGAAGAGGCGATCGAAACCATTCGCGATCGTGTGGACGCGTTAGGCGTCAGCGAACCGTTGATTCAGGAGTACGGCCTGGGCGCGGACCAGATTCTTGTGGAGCTGCCCGGCGTCAGCGATCTGGACCAGGTCAAGACCGTCATCAGGTCCACCGCTCGTCTGGAGATTCACGCGGTCGACGGCGGTCCGTTTCCGAGCCAGGATGCCGCGCTGCAGAGCGTCAACGGCGCGCTTCCTCCCGATGAGGAAATTCTGGAGACGTCCGGAGAGCTGGCCGGTTCCACCGGCACGGAGTATTACATCCTGGACCGGACCTCGATCGTGGCCGGCAGCGACTTTCGCTCCGCCGAGCCGGGCGTGAATTCAAACACCGGGCAAAGAACGGTGAGTTTTACTCTCACCGACGAAGCCGGCGACAAGTTCTGGAATTACACCAGCGCCAATGTCGGCAAGTACATGGCCGTCGAGATGGGCGGTTCGGTGCGCAGCGTTGCCGTCATCAAGAGCGCCATTCGCGATCAGGGTCAGATTGAGGGCTCCTTCACGCAGAACGAGGTGATGGAACTCTCCAAACTGTTACGCACCGGCGCGCTGCCGGCCTCGCTCAACTACATTGAGGCCAGCACCGTGGGCGCAACGCTGGGCGCCGACTCCATCCACGAGGGCGTTACCGCCGCGATCGTCGGCGTCGTCCTGGTGATGGCCTTCATGCTCATCTACTACAAGGGATCGGGCATCAACGCCGATCTGGCGTTGCTCTTCAACCTGGTCATCTTGCTGGGCATCATGGGTCTCTCCAGCGCCATGTCGAGCGCTTCGGGCGGTGGGGGCCTGACTCTCACGCTCACCCTGCCGGGCATTGCCGGAGTCATTCTGACCATTGGTATGGGCGTGGATTCGAATGTGCTGATCTTCGAGCGCATTCGCGAAGAAATTCGCGCCGGCAAGGCAGCGTCGGCAGCGGTCGATCAGGGCTTTGCCCACGCCTGGGTGACCATCGTCGATACCCACGTCACCACCATCGTTTCAGCGGCCATCCTGTTCCTGTTCGGAACCGGGCCGGTCAAGGGTTTTGCCACCACGCTCACCGTTGGTCTTGCGGCCAACCTTTTCACCGCCGTGTTTGTGTCGCGCGTGATTTTTGAAGCGCACTTGAACAAGCTGAAACCCGGCGAGATGGTGTCGATTTAACCAGGGATCAGGGACTGTAAGCGGCCGGCTGCAAGCTGCCGGCTGCAGGCTCAACGAAGAGAAGGGAAGAAAAGCAGTGGAATTCTTTCGCGGCGTAAATGTGAACTGGCTGGGATATAAGTGGTACTTCCTCGCCTTTTCCATGATTTTTAGTGTGGCCGGCATTGTGAAAATGAGCTGGAACATGTCGCACATCGGCAGCCCGGTGCCGCTGGGTGTGGACTTTCAAGGCGGCACACAGGTGGACGTGCAGTTCTCGCACACCCCTGACATCGATGCCATCCGCAAGGCCATTAATATGAAGGATGCAACCATTGTGCCCTTCGGCCCCGCGGCAAACAACGAAGTGCTGATCAGCCTGCCGGAAGAAACCAACGAAGCGGCGCTTGATACGGGCCGCCAGCAGGTGGAATCGGCACTGCAGGCGCACTACAACAATTATTTCAACCCCGCAAACGGCGTGACGGTCGATGTGGTCGGTCCCACGGTGGGCCACCAGTTGGAGAAGCAGGCGGCATTGGCCACCCTGTACTCCATGCTCGGCATGCTGATTTATCTCTGGTTCCGTTTCCAGCTGATCTACGGCGTGGCCGCGGTGGTGGCCTGCTTCCACGACACGCTAATCACCGTGGGGGCCTTCGCTCTCACCGGTCGCGAGATATCGCTCACCGTCATCGCCGCCATTCTCACCCTGGTTGGCTACTCGATGAACGACACCATCGTCGTCTTCGACCGTATTCGCGAGAATCTGCGCATCAGCCGCCGCGAGCCGCTCCCCGATCTGGTGAACCGCAGCATCAACCAGACCCTGAGCCGGACCGTGCTCACCTCGGGCCTCACTTTTCTTACGGTGTTGGCGCTGTTTATCTTCGGTGGCCAGGTGCTGAACGACTTCTCGTTTGCCTTGGTTGTGGGCATTCTGATAGGAACGTACTCATCCATTGCTGTGGCTGCCCCCATGTTGGTGGCTTGGCAGGATTGGCGGGCCGGCAAGGGGAAAGGCGCGTCGCTTCCGGCTGCAAAACGGGCCAAGTGATGAAGATTTATGTGGATGCGGTACGCATTCATAGGCAACGGGACGCGGTTTGAGGGCGTCCCAATAGGAGGAATCGCGGGGAACGCCGAGAGGGGGAAGGGCCAAAAGGCGGGAACCGTGGGGAGCGAGAAATGCACCAGTTATGCAGCATCTTTTGCAGCAGATCATGCACTTCTGGTAAGGTGGTTTCGCTCCTTTGCAAGGAATTTTGAGTACGGGAACAATTCCCCCTCCCGCGGTGTCTAAAATAGGAGTAACCAAACCCGATTCCGAGGCTGGCTATGTTTGAAGATTCCACATTCGAATCCGGGAAAAGGATCAAAACCAAGAGCGGTCGCTGGATGCTCGTCACAGGCGGCATCAATGCAGCGGTACTCATTCTGTTGATTCTGATTCCTCTGATCTATCCTGAGGCGCTCCCAACGCAATTGATGGCAACGGTGTTGACGCTGCCTCCGCCGCCCCCACCGCCTCCACCGCCACCGCCGCCGCCTGAAGTGCACGTCGTACACGTGCAGTCGGAGATGATGAACAATCAGCTCACGGCGCCGACCAAGATCCCTCACAACATTCAGATGGTGACCGAGAAGGAAGCACCGCCATCGAGCTTTGGCGTAGCCGGCATGGAAGGCATGGGCGGCAACGGCAATGGCGTGATGGGCAGCATGTTCGGCAACGGCAACGCCCCGCAGGTGAAGGCTGCGCCACCCAAGAAGGTCAACATCTCCGCCGGCGTGGCCGTGGGCATGCTTATTCAGAAGACGCAGCCCGTCTATCCGCCCATCGCCAAGGCCGCGCGCGTTTCCGGCACGGTGGTGTTGCAGGCTACGATCTCCAAACAGGGTACGATTGAAAACCTTCGCATCATCAGCGGACCAGCCATGTTGCAGCAGGCTGCCAGGGACGCAGTGATGCAGTGGCGCTACCGGCCTTACCTGCTCAACAACGAGCCCGTCGAGGTCGACACCACGGTCAATGTCATCTTTACCCTCGGTGGGTAATGCAATCTCCGGCTCCCTGCCGCTTCCTGGCAGGGAGCACTGCTTTTGAACCGAATGCGCAATCTTCGAGAGCCGCATTCCCTACAGGATCCGCAGCGCCGGATTCATTGCAGTCCACAAGAATCTCCTTAGGAGGAACGATTCAGTGATTCACGCTCAGCTCGCACATATCGCTTCGCATATGGTCAACAGCCTGGCATTTTTCCAGGACGAGGGCCAGTCAGTCGGCTTCAGCCCCTGGGAACTCTGGCAGCACATGGCATGGTTGGCCAAAACCGTGGCCATCATCCTGTTCATTGAGTCGGTCTGGTCGCTGGCCGTCATGATCGACCGTTACCTTTACTTCTCTGCCGCCCGCAAGCAGTCGCGCGAATTCGCGCCCAAGGTTGCCGGCGCCCTGAAGGACAGCAAGCTTGAAGAAGCCATCAAGATTGCCGACCGCAACAAGAAGTCGCATCTGGCTGAGGTAGTAACTGCCGGTTTGCAGGAGTTCCGCTCCTCCGCCGGTCAGCCGACCGATGAAACCATCGCCAGCGCCGGCCGCGCACTGGAACGCGCCGAGGCTATCGTTCACGCCAAGCTGAAGAGGGGACTGTCGGTTCTGGCCACCATCGGCGCCACCGCGCCGTTCGTCGGCCTGTTCGGAACGGTCATCGGCATTCTGCACGCTTTCGACGCCATCGCCACCCAGAAAATCGCGGGTATCGGCGCTGTCGCAGGCGGTATCTCTGAGGCTCTGGTCACCACGGCGTTCGGCCTGCTCGTGGCCGTCCCCGCCGTCATGGCGTTCAACTACTTTACCGGACGTGTCGAGGCATTCGATGTCGAAATGGACAACTCCTCGAGCGAACTGGTCGATTACTTCATCAAGCAGAGCCACAAGCGCTAATTGCGCAACGGCTGCCGGCTCGAGCGAGAATCCTGCCGGGTGGAAGAACTGAAGCTCTTCCGCCCGGCGATTTGACGCCTCGCGCGGGCTGCCTGGGTCCAGGTCAGGCCGGAATGCGTCCGGCAGAAAAATTCAGACGTACGGAGTCCCGATTATGGGAGTAGCAGTTCGCGACGAAGGCAAGAAAGTTAATTCCAACATCAATGTCACACCCATGGTCGACGTGATGCTGGTGCTGCTCATCATCTTCATGGTCATCACCCCCATGTTGCAGAACAAGGTGGCCATCGATCTGGCACAGGTCCAGAATCCCACCGCCATGCCCGATGCCGACAAGGAAGACGCCATCGTGGTCGCTGTGACTCGCGACGGTGCGGTGTACCTCGGCCAGAACAAGGTCGATCCCGCGCAACTCGGCAGCCTGGTGCGCGACAAACTCGCCGACAAAACCGACAAAACGATCTTTGTCCGTGCCGATGCCCGCGCCCAGTTCAAAGTGGTCGAAGACGCCATTGACGATGTGCGCACCGCAGGCGTGGAGACCGTGGACCTGCTGACACAGAAACGCGAAGGCAATCAGATCGGCGGGGAGTAATTCCGCGCCGCGATTGCCGGTAGAACGATATTAAGGAAACGAGGAATTAAGCCATGTCAATGTCTCTGGGTGGAGCCGGCTCCAGCATGTCGGAGCCCAATATCACGCCTATGATCGACATTCTGCTCGTGCTGCTGATCATCTTTATGGTCATCGTGCCGGTAACTCCCAAGGGGCTGGAAGCGCTGGTGCCTCAGCCGCCCAAGAATCCCCAGCAGCAGCAGAACACCGACCGCACCATCGTGGTTCAGGTTCTGTATCGCCCCGGCCAGGCCCCGGCGTACAAGATCAATGAGACTGACGTGGCGCACGCAGATTTGCTGAACCAACTGCAGCAAATTTACGCCAACCGCGCCGAGCGCGTGATGTTCGTCAGGGGCGACGACGATGTGAACTTTTCCGCCATTGCGGATGTCATCGATATCGGCAGGGCGGCCAACGTGGACCACATCGGGATCATGACGCCAAAGATTCAGGCCGGCCAGTAGGGCGGCCGTGTTCGGAGACACAAGATCCGAACGTAGGGAAGAGTACAATTTTTCTACCTTGGCTGCGGTATCTCCCGCCTGCAACCAGTTGCTGGAATTTCCAGGTGCGGCCTTGAGGGCCCAAGCCTGAAGGAGAAGGATACGAACATGAGTGGACGCGGACGTTTTTGGGTGCTCGCGGTGATTCTTAGCGGCATGGTGCTTGCCATGAGCGGATGCAACCAGCTTGCCGCCCGTGACCAGTTAAACAAGGGAGTAGAGGCCTTTAAAAACGGACACTACGATGAAGCGGTCGAGCATTTCCAGAAAGCCACGGAACTCGATCCCAATCTGCCCATGGCGAAGATGTACCTCGGCAAGGCGCTGGAGCAGAATGTGGTGCCCGGCCTGACGACGCCCGACAATCTGAAGACCGCCAATGAGGCGATGGACATTTTCAAGCAGGTTCTCGCGCAGAATCCCAACGACGTGAACAGCATGAAAGAGATCGCGGGCATCTACTTCAGCATCAAGGATCTGGACGATGCCGAAACCTGGCAGAAGAAGGTGCTTGCCTTCGATCCCAAGGATCCTGAGGCGGCCTATACCATCGGCGTGATCGACTGGACCCGGGCGCATGAGAACAAGTTGAAGGCGCTGCAGTCTGCCGGCCTGAACGACGACGGCAAAGGCAACGTGAAGGCGCCCAAGAAGGTGATGGAGCCGCTGGCGCAGGAAAATGCGCCGCTGGTTGACGAAGGCCTGAAGTACCTGACGATGGCCGTCGACAATCGCCCCAACTACGACGACGCCATGCAATATCTGAACCTGATCTACCGCAACAAGGCTGACGTGGATTACGGCAACCCGACCGCGGTGGCACAGGATCTGGCTCAGGCCGAGGATTGGACCCACAAGGCGATGGATATGCGCAAGGCCAACGAAGAGAAGAAGAATCAGGGCCCAGGCGGCATCACCATCGACAACAGCGGCCAGATGCATTGATCGCTGCATGCATTCGGAAGAACACCAGACGGCCTCCACTCTGCGTGGGGGCCGTTTTTCTTTGCTCTGCAACTTTTCTCTCCGAGGTGTACGTTGATCAAGCTTGTACGCGCAGTCTGTATCGTATCGATCGTGGCCTGTCTCCCATTCTGCGCAGTGTATGCGCCCGCCCAGTCCCCAGCCGCAGCGGCGCCTCATCCCACCGACCTGCAAACCGCGCCAACCCCCACGGGCTTTACGGCGCACAACGAGCGCGAAACCCTCGAAGTCGAAATTTGCGGCGATGCGCTTGTCCACGTTACGTCGCGGCCCGTGGGGGCACCGGTTGCCGCCGAAGCGCAACCTTGGCTGTTGGCCAAGACTGACGCCTGCCCCGGTGCGCCCTTCCAATTCAGCCAGGCAAGCGGCGTCTCGACTCTCACCACGTCCCGTCTCGCCGTCACGTTGTCCGAGCGCGACGGCAACCTGACCTTCAAGAATGCTGAGGGCGAGACGCTGGTGCGGGAAAGAGGCAATCTTCCGCGCACCTGGCTGCCTTCCCAGCCCACGGGCCTATACCACATCGAGGACCGCTTCAGTCCCGACGCTACGGAAGCGTTGTACGGGCTCGGCCAGCACCAGAGCGGCATGTTCAACTATCGCGGCAGCGTCGTCGAACTCGGCCAGAACAACACCGACATCGCCATCCCGCTGCTGGTTTCAAGCAAAGGCTACGCCATTTTTTGGAACACCGCTTCGTTCAGCTATATCGACAACCGCTTTCCGCTGGAGCTGAATCTGGAGTCGATGGCCGCGCCGCAGATTGACTACTACGTTCTCTACGGTCCGCAGATGGACGCAATTCTTCATCAGTACCGCTCCATGACCGGCCATGTGCCGCTGTTCCCGGAGTGGGCTTACGGCCTGTTTCAATCCAAGGATCGTTACAAGACGCAGCCTGAAATCCTCTCCATTGCCGCCGGATACCGTTCCCGGCACATTCCCATGGATGCGATCGTGCAGGATTGGTTCTGGTGGAAAGATGGCGGCAAGGGCGATCCCATCTTCAACTCCGGCTACACCGATGTGCCCGCCGAGTTGAAGACCCTCCACGACGAGCACGTGCACGCCATGATCTCGGCGTGGGCCATGATGGATGCGACCGCGGAAAACTACAAGCAGATCGTGGCAAAGGGCTACGATGTTCCCGGCGCTCAGGTCTACGATCCTTCCAACCCCGCCGCCGCGGACTTTTTCTGGAATCATTTTGTGGGCAAGCTCTTCGCCCAGGGGTGGGACGCTTTCTGGCTCGACAGCTCCGAGCCTGAGGAGGCATGGCCGTACGTCGGGGACGCCATTCTGCGTAATAAGCAGCTTCACATCGGCTCGGGCCGCGAATACACCAACGTCTTTCCCCTTCTGCACACCGGCGACGTCCAGGAGCGTTGGAAGCAGGCCGACCCGGGCAAGCGCGTCTTCTTGCTCACGCGCAGCGCCTTCGCGGGCCAGCAGCGCAATGGCGCCGCGGTATGGTCCGGCGATGTGTACAGCAGTTGGTGGGCGCTGCGCCGCCAGGTGCCAGCGGGCCTCAACTTCGCGCTCTCCGGTTATCCCTACTGGACGACGGACATCGGCGGCTACCATCCACTGTTCGCCGGCCAATCTTCCCAGCCCGCCTATCAAGAGCTCTATGCGCGCTGGTTCGAGTACGGTGCCTTTTGCCCCGTCTTCCGCACCCACGGTCATCGCGATGCGAACGAGCTATGGACCTACGACAAGGTCTTTCCCGCGCTCCTGGCCGTCGACCGCCTGCGCTACCGCCTGCTGCCTTACGTCTATTCGCTGGCGTGGAAGGTTACGAGCCAGGACTACACCATCCAGCGGCCGCTGGTGATGGATTTCCGCGAAGACTCCGCCACCTGGGAGATTGGCGACCAGTTTATGTTCGGGCCGGACCTCCTGGTGAGCCCGGTGCTCACCGAGGGCTCGGTCAATCGCACCGTCTATTTGCCCCGCGGGGCCACGTGGTACAACTTCTGGACCGGGCGCCAGAGCAATGGGGGAGGGGTGGTCTACGAGTACGCGCCCATCGAGCGAATTCCATTAAATGTCCGCGCCGGCTCCATCCTGCCGCTCGGCCCGGTCATCGAATACGCAGGCCAGGCCGCGGATCCTATCGAACTCCGCATCTATCCCGGTGCCGATGCCGACTTTACGCTCTACGAGGACGAAGGCGACAGTTATCGCTACGAGCGCGGTGCACACGCGATGATTGATTTGCACTGGAATGACGCGACACGCACGCTCACGCTGGGCGCGCAGCAGGGCAGTTATCCCGGCATGGCTCCCGGGCATACCTTCAACGTGGTGATAGTTTCCGCCGGGCACGGCGTGGGCGGGGATGCGACCGCATCGCCAGATAAGACGATCAAGTATACCGGCGCGAGCCTCGAGACGCAGTTCTGAAAACTTACGGGATGAAGGGGTGCCCCGGGTTCGGGGTCCCCATGGACAGATCCAAGTCCATGGGGTGGAGGATCTCGATTCTGAGACCCGGGAAAGCACGGACAATAAAACGTGTCGCGGAATCTCGCGCGCCTTACTGCGCGCCCTTCTTCAGGATTTCCTCGGCGAGGTAGTTGCGCACCCGGGCATCGTCCTGGAGCGTCTCCAGATACGCGGTCTGCAACAGCTGCTTCTGGTTGTCGTGCAGTTGCTGATGAATGACTTGCTGCACGCGGGGATCGTTCAGCTCGCGCTGGCCTGCAGGCTCGCGCGCAATCAGCCTGTAAATGGCATAGCCGGCAATCTTGTGGCTCGGGTCATATTCAGGAATCACATCGGTGAACTGCCCCGGCTTGAGATTGCCGACCGCAGCATACACGGCGGGATCGGACTTCAGCTGCGATTCGCGGGCAAAACCCATGTCACCGCCATTTGGCGCCGAATCGGGATCTTCTGAAATGCTCATTGCCACGGTCGCGAAATCCACGCCGCTCACCAGTTGCGTGTGCGCGGCATCGATGCGCCGCTTGGCTTCGGCATCGCCGCCCGGCTTGCCGGGTTGATTGCCATTGGGTGGAGTGGGTGCGGTGGTCACCACGATCCGCGCCAGGTGATAGGTCGGCTCAACCAGGTCGAAATCCGCCTTATGCGCCGCATAAAATGCCGCAATCTGCGCATCGGTGATATTGATCTTCGACTCAATCTCTTTATTCAGGAGCTTGGTTTCGGTCAAATTCCGCCGGATGTCGCGCTTCAAATCGTCCAGCGACATGTTGCGCTGCTTGAGCAGGTTGTAGAACTGATCCTCGGTGTACGGAGCTTTGATCTCAGTCAACTTCGTGTTCACGTCTTCATCGCTGGCAGTCAGATTCAGCTTGGCCGCCTGCTGTTGCTCAATCTCGGAGAGGATCATCTTCTGCAGGACATTAAGACGCAGGACGTCCGCCTCCTGATCCGACGGCTTCTGGGGGTTGTCTCCCAGTTGGATCTGGTAATTCCGCTCCAGTTCCGCGCGCGCAATCTCCTTGCCATTGACCGTGGCCACCACGTCCGCTGAGGGCGAGCGATGGCATCCGGCTACGGCGAAAAAAACGACGCCGCTAACGAGCAGTACCGCAGCAATATGAGAACGCGCGGGAAAACTAAATGAGACTTGCAAGCTGATATCTCCTGGGGGCTCTCGAAAGAACCCCGGCAATCAAGGATAAATCCCCTCACCGGCCCGGGGGTAGCCCTATTTGTGTTACTGACCGCCGCTCTGGCCCGTTGCAGCCGGCGCGGGTGGCGGCACTTCGCCCACAGAGCGCAGGGCGCGGTCGATGACCATCCAAAGCTGGTCCTCGGGCACGGCGCCGCCGTTGATCTTTTCACCGTTCACATAGACCGCGGGGGTTCCATCAATCCCCAGAGCGTTAGCCAGTTTTACTGACTCGTTGATTTGCGTCTCGTCCTGCTTGGCCATGCAGGCATTGAGCGCGGTCTCGTCCAGTTTGCTTACCGTGGCTTCCTGGCGTGCAATGCGGTCCAGCGCGGCAAAGCTCTTGCTCACGTCGCGCTCGTCGCCGGTCACCTCTTGCCCGTGAGCATGCAGATAATCCACATACGCCCAGTACACGGGGCCGCTCTGCGCGGCTAGGCAGTTCGCGTCCACGGCGGCGTGCATGGCCCAGGGATGCAGGTCCGTGAGTGGATCGTCCTTGTAGACGTACCGCACCAGGTTTTTGTAGCGGTCCATGGTGGCCGGGAACAGCTCCGTCTGCATGCGCGCGCAATACGGGCATTCCAGATCGTCGAAATTGATCACCGTTACCTTGGCGGCCGGATTGCCCCGGATGGGACGTCCCGCAATGGAAATGGCGTCCGCGGGATCCTTGGTCAGGTCCAGCGTATCCAAGTGAACGAGCTTGGTGTTGTCATCCGAAATCAGAAAGTCGAACTCCTGCGGCTTGCCGTTATGCACGATCGTGATGGGCAGCGTCTCGTAGCCCGTAAATTGGCTGGGCTTGCGAGCGCCAATATTCAACGTAACGTCCGCGGGCAGGTCGAACTCCGAGCGAACCATGATGTCGATGCGGTGGTTGAGCGCGGGATCGGGCGCAGCGGGCGGTGCGGTTTGTGCTTTACATCCAACGGTCAGTCCAAGGAGGAGCAGTCCGGCTAAGAAACGAGCATTTGCCAAGTTGATTTCTCCTCAGGAAAGGATACCCCAGGCGACCGCTTTACGGCCGTGTCCGGCGCCCCATTCCCAGGTCGATATGCGATGGACGCATGCCGCGCGGAAATGCAACCCTGAAGGGCTAATAGGCCGGCGGCAACGTGGGATCGTGGAACACCGAGTTGGCGCGGCGGATGTCGCCCACGGCTCCGAAGTTGGCCAGGGTGAAGCTGTAGAGCCATTGAGTCTCGTCGCGACTGGTTGAGCCCACCGTGCCCAGTTCGAAACGTCGGTACCCGAGGGTCAGGCCGCAGCAGTTCCAGTTGTAGACCGCCTGCACGCCGCCGTACTGCACCTCGTGCTGCACAAAGTCATAGCCGCCGTTCACCGCCAGGTTGAGCCCGCTGCCGCTGGGTTTGCCGAATTCCAGGAAGGGCTGTATCTGCTGGCTCTTGAGCGTAGAGAAAGTGGCGGGAGTGGTGGGCGTCGAGCCATTCGTCACCTGGTCGTCCACGGCATTCAGCAGCGCGTGCCCGATGCCCAACGTGGTGCGGCCAAAGCTGTAGCCTGCGAACACGTTGTCCGCAGCCAGCTGACCGGCGATGGTGTCGTAGGCCAGGTCCCACTGGATGCGCAGGTTGTCGATGGCCTCGAAGCGGATGCGCGAAGTAATCGGCGCAATGTTGCGCGGCGAAGTGAGGAATGTCGGCGCCATCAGGTCCAGCGTGGCGTCGAACACGTTGCGCCGGCCCGGAATGAGAGCTCCGCCAAAACTCGAATTGATAAAGTACTCCTGCGCGATCTCCCAGGTCGCCCACTCGCGCGGCGCGCTCGGGCAGTCGCCGGCATTCGCGGTATCGTCCGCGGCATTGGAGCGGCGTTCGGCGTCGGAACTGTTTCCGGCATCCTGGTCGCTCGTGCCGCACGGTTTTTCGCCTGTCTGGCGCAGATAAAACCGCTGCGTAAGCGAGAAGCCGGCCTCATTCACGTTGCTGGCGATATCAGCGGTGTCGAACAGGAGCACATTCTGGGCCTTGACGCCGATTCCGCTTACATACCGGTAGTTCAGTTCCGGCTCGATCACGTGGCGCAGCTCCCGGTGCCAGTAGGGAAATTCGTAATCCCGTTCCAGCGCGGGCGGACGGATGTCGATGGAAGCCTCGACGTCCGTGCGGTTGAGCGCGCTGTGGCTGATCGTGGGCGTGGTGAACTGGCCAGTGAGCCGGGGAGTCTGGCTGATGGTGTACCCGGTGTCGCGCAGCGCTACTTCAGGCAGGAAGCTCCATCCCGCGGCCGACACGGGCATGGAAAGATGCGGATAGAAGTCGATCCTTCCCACGTTGCGCGAGTGGAAGAACGGTTCGGAGCGGTTCAGATAGCCCAGCGATGATCCCAGTCCCCAATAGAGCAGCCCACTGCCCAGCGGCCGGTCCAGCACGTCGTAGCGAATCAAAGGCAGGTGCAGAATCCTTACTTCGTTGCCGTTGTTGGTGCTGGCGAAGGATTCAAATCGGTCAAGCCATACTGAGGGCACCATTCCGCGGTGGTTATGGGTGAACACCACGTCGCTCGCCACCTGGGAGCTGATGGCCTGCGCGTAATTGTCATCGAAGACCAGCCGGTAGACGTAGCTCGACAGGTATTCCATGGCGCCGGCAACCCGCGTGTTGGGCGAAAAATCCTTGCGCCCGAGCACGTTCACATCCACTCCGCCCTGATTCACCCGCTCGTAGCCGGTGGGATGAGCCGTCGATACGGGCACTGGCTCTTCGACGCCACGGTCGAGCAGCGCGTTCCAGCGCGCCGTCAGTTGGTCGAGCCCCGGCCCTCTGTAGCGGAAATCGCCGTTGGGCGCCCATCCGCGCTTGCTGAAGTACTCCGCGCCCACCACCATATCCATGCTGCGGTTGATGGCCCAGTACATCTGCTCGCCCAGCGTGTAGCCGCGAATCGACGACCCGTTGCTGATCACCGGCGTCAGCAGTCCGCTGGTCCGGCCGGTTTCGTTGGCCGGGTGGTGCAGATAGGGAAAATAAAACATCGGGATGCCGAGAAACTCGAAGAACGCATTCGCGGTCGATGCCTTTTCGTCGTCTAGGTTGATGGAGTGCGCGATAATCCGCCAGTCGGGGTGGGGCAGCCGGCAGTTGGTGATAGAGCCGTCGACGATGCGATAGCGGCCCTCGCCGGTCTGGAGAAGCACCCGGCCCGAGAACAGCAGCGGGTTCGGGATCGAGTACACCACCGTGTGCCCCATGGCGTGCACGCCCTGCGACCCGTTTACGTTGTAGAAGCGCGCGGTATGCATGTTCAGCCGCATGTCGCCGTGCGAGGCGTTGATGAACACGTCATTGGGCCCACCGGTCACCTGCAGATGGCCGTCGGCTTCGAGCTCAGTGGTTGTCCGGTTGTAGGTCGCGCTGTCGGCGCGAATCACGTAATCGCGATAGTGCACCACTACGTCGCCGGTAAGGGTCAGCGTATCGCCGGCCCAGTCTTGGTGTTGTGCCTCCCATTCCACGGGAGTTCCCGTCTCAGGCGCCGGTTCCGGCACGGCCTGTGGCATCAGCTCCTGGCCGGGGTCGTTGGGAAGTTCCGCAGCGGAAGGCGCACCGGGGTCAGCCGCGGCGCCCGTCTCACGTTGCGACGCAGGTGCCACATTGGTCAACACTTGAGGGGCCTGTCCGCCCAGTTGCAGGTGACAGGCAGCCAGCAGCGTGATACATACTAAATTACGAGGACGCATCCCTGACTCAGACCGGTGTAAGGCTCAGCATAGCAAAGCCAGCCGCATTCGATGGGACGCATTCCTCGCGCTCTGGTAACTGCACAAGCCGGGTTGACCGCACGGTCGCGAGCCCTCTTCACTGGGCAAGTCCGTCTTTGTCCGCAACCCCCTTTCCTTGGTGTTTAAGTAATGTCTGCGTTGTCCCGATTTCGGGCTGCGGCGCGGGCTACATCATGCGCGCGAGCCGGGAACGGCCCGCCGCAGCAGGAGGGATACAAGAGCGTTGAGCACATCACTTCATTCTGCCGTTCTCTTCCCCGAGTGGAAGCAAGAAGTCAATCGCCGCGTAGCCGAGCACTTGAGCCGCAAGACGACTTCAGAAGGCGAGACCGCCGCGCCCGTTGAACATCGGCCCGCGCGTGGCAGCCGGGCTGCCCAGGCCGCCGCGAGAGTGGCCGCACGTTACGCCAATGCACCCAGCTACAACGAAATGCTTACCCGCGAGGCGCGCGCCGCGGTGCATGCCGCTGAGGCTGCCTCCAAAGCCGCACAGCAGGCGCAGGCCGCCTTTCAGTACGTTCTCGATGGCCTCGAAGCTGCCACCGCGGCTGAGCCTGCGTGGGAGCCCGAGCCCATCCCCAAGCACCACGGCACGCCGGTGGTCGTTCCGTCACCGCAAAAGCCGACGCAGCGGACCACCATTCACGCGCAGGCGGCGATTGCGCCGGCCTGGGAGCTGGAAACCGACACGCAACCGGATGAGTCCGGATCCTATGACGACCCTTCTCGCTACGATCGCCCATCCATTATGGAGGCACACATCAGTGAGTCTGGCGAATCGGCTCAGCCCGGCGAATTGGTTCAGCCCATTTACGCTAACCTGATCGAATTTCCGCGGGAGATGATTGCGACCCGCAGGGCACGTCCGCGGCGCGCGGAAGGCCCCCTGGCCGAAGCGGAATCCGCGCCTCAGCTAAGTATCTTTGAAGTCGATCCGGCCGCCATCTCTATCGAGCCGGCGCCGGCCACCATGGACTCTGCAGTAGCGCCGACATGGATGCGTCCCGAATGGTCGGCCATGACCCTGGAGGCATTGCCTCCAACCATGGACCTCGAGGCATTGCCCTCAACCGTGGATTTCGAAGCGCAGCCCCGGGAGCTCGTCGACCAGCTCCTCGAGGAGCCCGCGCCGAGGACTGCGCCAGCCATCGAAATCGAGCCTGCGCCGATGAGCCGGCGACTGCTTGCCATTGTGGTCGATTGCACGTTGATCGCCGGAGCGTTGGTGGGAGCTGCCATGCTGGCTGCGTCCAGCGTCAGCGAACTGCCCGGTGTGCGCGCGTTGGAGTTTGGCGCCGCAGTCGCGCTACTGGCCATCGGCATCGCCTATCACGCATGCTTCATGACCCTTGCTGGGGCCACACCCGGCATGAAGTACGCCGGCATCGAACTCAATACGTTTTCGGGTTACCGCACTACCCGCGGGCAACGCTGCGGCCGCATGCTGGCGCTGCTCCTGTCGGTCTTGCCGCTCGGCCTGGGCGTAGTGTGGGCCCTGTTCGACGACGGCAACCTCACCTGGCACGATCGGTTGTCGAAGACCTACCTGCGGAAAAGGTGAGAGATCGAGAAAGTGAAGCGAAGCAATCTCTGGGGCTTAAGAAGCCTATCGCTCCTTAGGCCCTGCTCATTGCGTCCCCGCCCCGCCTTTGCCTGATCACTGACTACTGACCCCTGATCACTGTCTTACCGCCCGCAACGCGCTCACGCCCGCGCCGATCAGCGCGGTTTCGTCGTCGGGCGGCAGAATTTCCAGCGAGAAGCTCTGCAGTGGGCTCATCCGGACCATGGTTTCCAGGTGGCTGCGCAGCAGCGGCAGCTCCAGGAATCCCACATTCTTGCCGGTGAAGTAGAAGCGTCCCGGCCCCGCCAGGTGAATGAATGAAGCGGTGGCGGCGGCCAGCGCGCGGTGCCACAGGTCCACAAACTTGCGGCAGCGCATGTCGCCATTTCGGGCGTTGGCAAACACCTCTTCGGGCTCCAGGTCGAGAAACCGCAAGCGCATGGCGCGATAGCCCACGATGCCCTCGAGATGCCCGCTGCCGCCGCATCCGCAGTAGCGCTCCTTGGGGTCGAGCGACACCGTGATGTGCCCGCCCTCCCATACACCCTCGGCATGCGGCCAGCGCCCGTACCCAATGCCGTTTCCGATGGTCCACACCCGGGTAAGCTTGTCGAGCCGGTTGTGCGTGGCGGCCACGCCCGCGGCGATGGCGTCGGCGTCATTGGCAATATGCACCGGGGCCGCGATGCCGCGCTCCGCGAGCGCCGAGGTCAGCTGTTCCGCCAGCCGTACGCCCTTCATCTGCGGCAGATTGGGCGACTCCTCGACCACGCCCGCGCGCACGAAGCCCGGAACGGCTACACCGATCGCGTCGATTCCACTCGCATAGCCCGGATCGGTTTTGCCGGGGTTCGTTTTCCCCGGGTCAATCTTGCAAGTGTCTGCCTTGCCCGGTCCGGCTTTGCCGCCCGCCAGGCTTGCGATTTGCCCGGCGAGAAGATCAATCAATTCGCTGTGGGGAATCGCCTCCAGCGCTTCCACCGCATCCGGGTCGGCGGGATAGCGCAGCACTTTTCCGGCCGGCCGCAGCTCCTCGAGCCTTGCGCCCGCGATGTGGTCTGTGATGACCACGCCGATCGCCGTTGTCATAACACCCTCCAGGGGAAGAGCGGCTAACAGCTAGCAGCAGAGAGCTAACAGCTTCCTGTTCTCCCTCTCCAGCCGACCGCTGTTCGCTGTCTGCTGCTTACCGTCGGCTTGAACCTACTCCGTCTGATACCGGTGCAGCCGCCCCAGCCCATTGAACGCGGCCACCTTGTAGCACTCCGCCAGCGTGGGGTAGTTGAAGACCGTGTCGATGAAATAGTCCATGGTGCCGTCGAGCGTCATCACCGCCTGGCCGATGTGCACTAACTCGCTGGCGTCCTCGCCGATGATATGTACGCCCAGCAGCTTGCGCGTGTCGCGATGGAAGATGAGCTTGAGCCGCCCCGTGGTGTCGCCACGAATTTGCCCGCGCGCCACCTCGCGGTAATAGGCCATGCCCACTTCGTAGGGCACGTCTTCACCCGTCAACTGCTCCTCGGTTTTGCCGATGAAGCTGATCTCCGGGATCGTATAAATACCGTACGGATAAAAGCTGGGATTGGAAGAAGCCGCATGGTCGTTGAACGCGTGCGCAGCGGCGACGCGTCCCTGCTCCATCGAAACCGAGGCCAGCGACGGAAAGCCCACCACGTCGCCCGCCGCATAAATATGCTCCACCTTGGTCTGGTAGAACTCGTCCACGGCGATGCGGCCGCGCTTGTCAGCTTCGAGGCCGGCGGCAGCCAGGTTCAGGTCGTCCACGTTTCCCTGTCGGCCCACCGCATACAACAGTGCGTCGCCTGAAACCTTTTTCTTGCTCTGCAGGTTGGCCACGACCGTGCCGGGAGTCGGGGTCCCCAGCGACGGGTCTTTGTCGCTGGGGTGAGGTGTCGGTTCCTCCACACTTTCCACTTCCTCGCCCAGGCGCATGGTCACGCGCATGTCGCGCAGGTGGTAGCTGAGCGCTTCGATAATCTCCTGATCGGCAAACTCCAGCAGCCGGCTGCGCTTTTCGATCAGTGTCACGCGCACGCCGAGCACCGCGAACATGCAGGCGTATTCCACGCCCACCACGCCTCCGCCCACCACAATCAACGTCCGGGGCAGGCACTCCAGGCCCAGAATCTGGTCGCTGTTGACGATGGACTTGCCGTTGACCGGCACTTTGTCTGAGACCGCTGGTTTGGTGCCGACGGCAATGATGATCCGGTCGGCCTCCAGCGTCGCATCGGTCTGTACACCTTCCACCCGCACATGGTGGGGATCGATGAAGCTGGCAATGCCATGCACCACGTCGATGCCGTTGCGGGAGAGTTGTGCCTCGGTCACGTCAACTTCAGTTTTAATGACCGCCTGCACCCGGAAGGCCAGGTCCGCCATGGTGATCTTTTCCTTGACCCGGTAGTTCACGCCGTACACCGAACGGTAGTTGTAGCCGGAGAGATGCAGCACGGCTTCACGCATGGTCTTGGACGGGATGGTGCCGGTGTTGATGCATACACCGCCCACCACTTGCCGGGCCTCCACCACGGCCACACGTTTGCCGATCTTGGCAGCGGCCACGGCGGCTCTTTGGCCCGCGGGCCCGGAACCGATAACGACCAGGTCGTACTTTACCGCGCTCATGCCAATTTCTCTCCTGGATTGGATGCAGGCTCTGGGATGGCGCGTGCTCCGCCACGCCGGTTGCAATTCCAGAATAACTGTACACGGGGTGTGCGACAGGGAATGCGTAAAGGAAATGAAAAGAGCGCCAAGCGCCAGGCCGCGGCGGAGGGCATTACGGAAGCGGGAGGGCTCTGACGATCGAAGGGCAGGCGGGCAGCCCCGGCAAGAGGTTTGGGTCTCAAATGCCGGGGCCGCAGATTGGGGTACCCGCCTGACTTGGAGCCGCGCTTACGCTTGTGCGGTGCGTACATTGTGCTGCGCCGCCCGCGCTCCTCCTGAGAACTTTCCGCCGCTCTGTGTCTCCTCATCCAGCCGAAACTGCCGGATCATTCCATCCAGTTCGGCGGCCAGGGAGGACAGGTTCTTCAGCGCTTCCACAGCTTCCTCCGCCGAATGGGTGTTTTCCAGCGCCAACTGGGAAATCTGTCCCGCGGACTCCGAAATCTCGCCCGCCGCCGAGGTCTGTTGCATGGCGGCCGTGGCGATCAGGTGAACCTGCTGCTCCACCTGCCTTGAAGTCGTAATCGTCGCTTCCAGGCTCTGCCTGGCCTTCGAGGTTTCGTCCATGCCGCTTTCCACGGCCGTACGGCTGTCCGACATCACCTGCAGGGTGTCCCGCGTCTCCTCCTGGATGCTGCGGATGGTTCCCGCAATCTCCTCGGTGGCGCTCTTGGTGCGCTCTGCCAACCGCCGCACCTCGCCGGCCACCACGGCAAAGCCGCGTCCGTGCTCCCCGGCGCGCGCCGCCTCGATGGCCGCATTCAGGGCCAGCAGGTTGGTCTGCTCGCTGATCTCCTGAATCACGTTCACCACCTTGCCAATTTCCTCCGAGCGGCGGGCCAGCGACGTCATCTTGTCGGAAACCGTTCGGGTGGCGGCTGCGATCTTCTCCATGGTGGCCGCTGCCGCCTGCATCACCGTCCCGCCGCGCTCCGCCGTTTCCGCCGACTCGCGGCTCGAGCCTGCTGCGTTCTCCGCGTTGTGGCTGATCTCGCTGATGGTCGCCGTCATCTGCTGCGCTGCGGCGGCAATCTGGTTGATCTTGCCCGACTCCGTGCGCGCATTGCCCGCGCTCTGCACGCTGCGGGCGCTGATCTCCGTGGTCGCAGTCGAAAGCATCTCCGCTCCCCGGGCTACCGACTGCACCACCGAGCGGATCACCGCGACCGAATCGTTCAGCGCCGCACCCAACTGGCCGATCTCATCCGTCCCGCTCACCACAATGTTCGACGTCAGGTCCTTCTGCGCCAGCCGTTGCGCTACCGCCTTCACCCGTCCAATGCGCGGCGCCGTCACCTGCGTCAAGGCGATGCCTGTCAGCGCGCATAACAGCATGATCAAAAGCGTGACTCCGACGTTTACCCATACGGCATTGTCGCTCGACGTGGTCGCGCCCTCGGATTCCTCCATTCCGATCTTCTCGTTTACCCGCACGCCGTTTTCCGTCGCGTTCACGGCATCATTCATCCAGCTCATCGTGGCGTCGGACGAAAGCAGGTCCAGAGCATCGCCGGCCTTGCCTGCGGCCAGCAACGCGATGGCCCGGTCGCTGGCGTCCTGATACTGCTTGATCGAGGCAACAAATGTCTGGTAGTCGTTCCGCTCGGCAGGCGAAACCAGCGGTTCTTCCTCCTGCAGCGCTTCGCGGTAGTTGCTAATCGCCTTTTGCCGCCGCGCGGCGTGATCCGCCGTGCATGCCGGCGTTTGGCACAGCATCAGCTCCAGATCCTCCCGCCGCTCCACGTTCACCCCGTTCCGGATATCGCCAATGAAGATCAGCGAGGGAAGTTGGTCGCCGCTAACCTCCGCGCTTTTTTGCGCGATACCGCGGAAGGCGAAAAAGGTGTAAATCCCGAGGACGAGGCACAGAACGCACACCACGCCGAACGCATAGGCGAATTTGCGAGAGAGGGGCAGGTTTCTAGCCCAGGACATGGCGTACCCTTTCCAAGTGAACTCATTCGTTCTATCGGCGGAATGGGTCCCATCTTGAGTGCGAATTCGCTGCCAGTGCGTTCATCTCCCGCCCCATCGTTCGCCGCGCAGACGGGCTAGCTCTTGCCCGACGCTTCAGTAAATCGATATGCTTGGTGCCGTTCCCGGTTTCAAGTTGGGAAACTTCCCGGAATGAGGCGGTACATGCTTCGACCCACGAATCCCTGCAAAATCGCTGTTATGGCCGTGGCGCTGGTTTTCTGCGCCGCGTGCTGGCTGCCCGCGCAAACGGCTCCCGCGCCCGCTCCTCCGCCTCGCCCCGCACCAACGCCCGAGCAACTGGCCATCCAGGCCGCCTCAGAAAAGGACCATCAGCGCATGATGGACCTGCTCGGCATCAAGGAGCTCTGCCCCGGCGCCAGCGCCAGCGGCAACGGCCCGAATCCCGTCAACTACGACGAGTCCAAAGCCGACATCTACCCCAGCCTGCCCGATCCTCTGCTTTTGAACGACGGCAAGCGCGTTACCTCCGGCAAAGCCTGGTGGAAGCAGCGCCGTCCCCAGATCGTCGAACTCTTCGACCGCGAAATCTTCGGCCGCGTTCCCGCGCATCTGCCCGCCGTCACATGGCAGGTCGTGAGCATCAAGCAGGATAGGAACGGCGACATTCCGGTCATCGCCAAAACGCTCGTCGGCCATGTCGATAATGCAAGCGATCCGCAGATTCATGTCAACATCGATCTGACGCTGACCACGCCGGCCAACGCCAAGGGCCCGGTCCCGGTGATGATGGAGCTCACCTTCAGCCGCCAATTCCTGGCTTCCATTGCGCGCATGATTCCCGAGATGGCTCCCGGCGCGCAGGCCAACCAGGGGCCGACTTGGCAACAACAGGTCTTGGCGCGCGGCTGGGGCTATGCGGAGTACGTTCCCACCAGCGTTCAGCCCGATAACGGCGCGGGACTCACGCAGGGCATCATCGGGCTCGCCAATAAGGGCCAGCCGCGCGCGCTCGATGACTGGGGTGCGTTGCGTGCCTGGGCGTGGGGCGCCAGCCGCGCCCTCGATTACCTTGAAACTGATCCCGCAGTCGACGCGCGCCAGGTGGGTATTACAGGCCACTCGCGCTATGGCAAGGCCGCTCTCGTCGCCATGGCTTACGATCCGCGTTTTGCCATTGCCTACATCAGTTCGTCGGGCGAGGCAGGAGCCAAGCTCTACCGCCATCACTTCGGCGAAGAGATCGGCAACATCGCCGGCGCCTCGGAGTATCATTGGATGGCCGGCAACTTCCTCAAGTACGACGGCCCGCTCACGGTTGCGGGCCTTCCCGTCGACGCGCACGAACTGATCGCGCTCTGTGCTCCACGCCCGGTGTTCATCGGCGGCGGCGCGACAAAAGGCGACGGCTGGGCCGACGCCAAAGGCTCATTCCTTGCCGCCGTTGCTGCAGGTCCGGTTTACACGCTGCTGGGCAAAAAAGATTTGGGAACCGCGGAGTTCCCACCGATCGAAACCGCGCTCATCTCCGGCGATTTGGGCTTCCGCCAGCACACCGGCGGCCACACGCCCGCCCCCAACTGGCCGACCTTCCTCGATTTCGCCGGCCGCTATCTACACGCGCCCGTGGCAAAGGCGCCATAAGCAGCGGAACTATGGCTCAGGCGGCGCTGAGAGGATGCGGGCGGTCGAGCCAAAGCGGTGATAGTTCGTGAAGGTCACTTCGTTGAGATTCATGAATCCATCCTCGTCGAGCCGCCAGGGTGGTAGATGGATGAATGCCGTGGTCCTGACCGGGCATTGATAGTCGTGCTCACCAATTTTCACCATGCCGTACTCCACCCATTCGCCTACTCGTGCTGCGGGGCCGGAGGTATGGAAATCTGCCTCTATCGTTAACCGCAACACCACGCCGGTTTCGGAATCGAGATAGAGATATCCGTGGTAGCCAGGGTTACCATGAAATTGCCTGAAAGAGACTTCTTGAAGTTTCCGGTCCCCTGCCGCGGGAGACGCAACGGAAAGCACGCAGCAGAAGTCGACCGTGTAGTGCGAAGCCCCCTGTGGAACTACGTACTTAAAGACCGCCGCCACTCCGTCGCGCACCTGCTCCCAGTGGCTCCAGTTCACTTGGCCGTTGGCGCTGTCGGTCAGAACGATTTGAAGAAGCGGACCAAATTCTCCAGTCGATGTCAATCCATACGGCCTTTCGTTGGACTTTTCTTCTTTGCCTGGGTTCGCTGCCGTGTCTGCATTCACTTCGCGCCCTTCGCGGTAGGTGATTTGACGACTGTATTCTCCGTTTGCATGCAGCGCTCCACGCGCCACAAAGCCAACGCGGCTGGCATCCGGGGTCATCCTCAAAACGGAATTGTCGAAGGTGTACGTAGTTCGTGTCGCGAGAAAATTCGGTATTCTTCCCAGCGTCACGGACACAAAATTCACCGCCCCTTGGATCAGCCGCGTCTGCTCTGCCGTACCCGGCACGGCCTTGGTGGGGATTTCGCTTGCAGGAGGCTCAAGAAATGCAGACTGGTCCGCAACTAGTTGCAATGCCTGCGCCGTTTTCTTTCCGGGCTTCAGGTCCGCTGTAATCCGGTCCAGCGCGGGTCCGGTCAACTGCTCGCTCAGCTCCATCCCGCCCAGATGGTCGGCGATCGAGCCATCGCTTTTGTGCGCTGCGTACTGCGCGGTCAGGAACTGCTGCAACTCCGCAACCGTCACGCGTTGTGGAGCCTGCGCGGGAAGCGCCGTGGCCGCCAGCATCAAAAGAAGCATCCATCTTCGCATCGCTGTTGCCTCGCGCCGCAGAATCAAAGAGAACCGGGCAGCACCCTTATAGCCGCTTCGACATCACAATGCAATGGCATTTCATTCCCGGCCGCAGCGTCTGTGAGGTCTTGAACGCTTCAGTCCCGGTCTCCGCGTAGCCCAGGCGCCGATAGAGAGGCGGCAGTTCCGTCCGCAAACTCAGCACGGTGATATCGACGGCCTCGCATCCCTGCTCGCGAAAACGATTCTCCGCCGCTTCCACCATGCGACGCCCCAGGCCTTGACCCTGCCGTGCGGGATCCACTGCCAGCATGCCCAGGTAGCCGCGCTTGCCGCGCCGCTCCACGTACACCGAGGCCAGCAGACGCCCTTCGCCATCCTCGCCCATCAGAATGCAACCCTTGGCCATCATGGCCGCAAGCCGCCGGTGGTCGGTGCGCGTGCCCTCGAGGAATGTTTCCACAGAGAATGCCGCATTGATGAGCTGGATCAGGTGCGGCCGGTTGACAGCCGCAGCCACGCGCATGCGCATCTCGCTCCCCGCCGCGTCTTGTCGCTTCGCCGCCATCCTGCATTGATTATTGCGGATGCGACTGCGCCCATGTCTTGTATGCGTTCAGCACGGCAATGCCCGCGGAGTTGTACCAGGAGTATCCGTTGCGCCGCTCCAGGCTCAGGTCGTTCACGTCGTCGTGGATGGTCTTGTCGCGATCGCCAAAAATTGGTTTGTCAGTGCCGATCTGGTAGTACCGCGCCCAAATGGGCCCTGCGCCCTCCACGGCCACCAGCTTGCGCCCCCCGGCGCTCGACCGATCGGCCATGAAGTTCCCGCTGCCGTAGCGGAACCCGAAGATCTCCACCTTCACGAACCACGCGCACGCCGCGTGCACCGCGGCGACCTCCGCCGGAGTCGGATTAGGCAGGCTCATGAAGAACTGCACCACCGGAAAGCTCTCGTCGCTGGTCAGCGAAGGCATCTCGTAGTTGCGCGCCGAGGCTGGTTCCAGCGTCAGTGCATCGTACTGTTGCGCCCATGCCGTCTTCACGCCGTTTTCCGTAATCTGCAATTTCAGCAGGCAGTCGATGCCGCGTTGCGCGGCCGGTCCTGCACGCTTCGCCATCGCAGCTGGCAGAAACTTGTAATCCGGCGCGCCGTCGGCCACGTCGTTCAGAATCTCCACGGCGTGCGTCATGGCATCGTCGTTGATGGTGATGGTGTCGTGGTACGTGCCCTCGAGCGGCCACACCTGCGGCCAGCCGCCGTTGGGATACTCGGAATCGAGTAGGTACTCCACGCCTCGCTGGACGGATGCGCAAATGGGCGCGGCGTCCGCATCGCGATGCGCCGCCAACAGCGCCGTCGCGACCCGCGCCAGGAAGCGAATCTGCATCCACGTCGAATCGTTGTCGAGCGTGGCGATGTAGTGCCAGCTGGGATCAGTCGGCTTGTCGAAATCGGCCAGATCGGGGAAGCGGTTCTCGTTGTCCGCGTCGTAGAGATCGCCCGGAGCGCGGGGCTTCGTCACCATGTCGATGTTCTTGCTCCAGCCCCCGTCTGCCACCTGCCAGGTGATGATGTTGCGCGCATCTTTGAGCGCTTCGTCGCTGCTCCACCACTCTGCCGGATGGTCGCCGCGTAGCGCAAACATGCCGCGCCCACCCGACGCATGTTTGGGACTGGCGTTGCCCGCGGCTTTTTGCTCGTCGGCCAGCGTCTGCTTGTCGATGGCCTTCTGTTTCTCCGACCGCTCCAGATACTCCAGCCAGGCCTTCTGCTGTTTCTTGGGCAAGGTCGCGATGCGCTCGCGATTTACGGGCTTGGCGATCACGTTCATGCCAATTACTTTGGCTGAGGAAGTGGTGGGCAGGCCTAGGGCAATAAGCGCGGCCAGGAGCAGGAAGAGCAGGGATCGGCGATTGAGACACATGGTCTGCTTTCTATCCCAGCGCAACCGCCCTTGTCAACGAAAGGTCTGACCACTGGAATGCGCGTCCTGGCCTTGAAGTACCTTGAGTGTTGCTGACTTCGCAGCTTCCCAATTCCTGATCTCTGTTTCCTCGCCCCTGCGTTGTGCTTTACCCTCATAGCATGGAATTCAGAATCCTTGAGCTCGAGCGCGAACCGGTTGAATTCGACCTGAAACTCGCCCCCGGCGTCATCGATTACGGGGACGAAGCCACGCAAGTGGGCGATTTGGCCACTTCCGGCAGCGCCGAAGTGATCCACGAGCACCGCGGGCCCAAAGATATCATCTCGGACGTTCGCCTCAGGGGCCGCTTCGCAGACAATTTCCAGGTTCCCTGCGCACGCTGCATCGAACCGGTCGAGATTCCGCTCGCAGCCGACTTCGACCTCATCTTCCGGCCTCTCGGCGCCGATGCCGACGTTCCCGAGCGGTCCATTACGGCGTCGGAGACGGAAATCGGTTATTATCAAGGAGACAGTCTGTTGCTTGAAGATGTGCTGCGCGAGCAGGTGCTTTTGTCCCTGCCGGTCAGAACGCTGTGCAAGCCCGACTGCAAGGGACTTTGCCCGCGCTGCGGAGCAAATCGCAACCTTCAACCCTGCTCCTGCGACGAGGGACCGAGTGACCCCCGCTGGGAAGCGTTGACGGATTTGCGCAGCCGGATTAAGTCCTGAAAAATCAAGCCCTTGAACAGGGCATTCCCGCCTCCCCGGATGCTTCTTTTTTTGGACTTGGGTGGGAGGGCGCTTCACCGGAAGAACCCGGGGGCGACCATGGAAAGGAACTAGATCATGCCGAATCCGAAAAGGCGCCATTCCACGCGCCGCACCGCTCTCCGCCGCTCACACGATTTTCTTACTGCGGTCGGGGTTTCTGAGTGCCCCAACTGCCACGAAAAGAAGCTGCCCCATCAAGCCTGCCCCAAGTGCGGAGCCTACAAGGGCCGTTCTGTGCTGGATGTAAAAGAAGCCAAGTAGCCGACAATTCAAATGCTTACCGACATCGTGTTAGACGCGGTTGGTTCCGATAAGGCTCCCGAGCCGGAGATTCGCGGAGCCATCCTCGCCTGTCGCGCGCTGCCCGTGCGCGTGCATCTGGTGGGGCCCGAGTCGGAACTGCGCGACCTTCTCGATGAGCACCTCGAAAACGAGGACCTGCCCATCATCGTCCACCACGCCTCAGAGCGCATCGGAATGGACGAGAAAGCCGCTCACGCCGTGCGCAGCAAGCGCGACAGCTCCATGCGTGTCGGCCTGAAGCTGGTGCGCGAGGGCAAGGCCGCGGGCTTTGTAACCGCCGGCAACACCGGCGCGGCGATGGCAACTGCAAAAATGGTGCTGGGCGCGCTGCCCGGCGTCGATCGTCCGGCCCTGGCCACGCCCATGCCCACTTCAAAAGGCAACCCATGCGTGCTTCTCGACGTGGGTGCTAACGTGGATTGCAAAGCGCAGAACCTCGAGCAATTTGCCGTGATGGGCGAAATGTATGCCCGCAGCGTTCTCAAGATCGCCAAGCCCCGCGTGGGCCTGCTCTCCATCGGCGAAGAGGAGTCCAAGGGCAACGAGCTCACCCGCGAAGCGCTGCCGCTGCTCAAGGCCCTGCCGATCAACTTCATTGGCAACGTGGAAGGTCGCGACATTTTCAATGGCAATGCTGACGTGATCGTCTGCGACGGCTTTGTGGGCAACGTGGCACTCAAGACCAGCGAAGGCATCGGCCGCTTCGTGCGCGATGTGCTGCGGACTTCGCTGAATAAAACCGTCACCGCGCAGGTGGGCGCACTTCTGTCGCGCCGCGCCTTCAACGACTTTCGCCGCCGCCTCGATCCCTCCGAATACGGCGGCGCGCCGCTGCTGGGCGTGCGCGGCGTCTGCATCATCGGCCACGGCTCCTCGAACGACGTCGCCATCTACAACGGCATCCGCGTAGCGCACGAGTTCTCACGCTCCGGCGCCAACGAGCGCATCGAGCACGCCTTCTCCGGCCGTCCGAGAACTCGTCCCGATCACGGCGACACCTCCGATGCGATCATTCAGTAAAGGCAGGGATCTAGGGAACAAGGGACCGAGGGAACAAGAAAGCCATTGTGGCATTTCTTAAATGGCTACACATAATAGCTGGTCATCCTGAGCGGAGTTTGCCGCGCTTTTGCGGCAAACGGAGTCGAAGGACCTGCATTTTGGGATGCTCGCACGCGTTAATGAATTTCTGAAACCCTTCACCGGAAAAAACAACACCTGAAATCTGGAACGACACACGCCATGCCTGCCAAGCCCGCGAACCCGCTTACCTTTGACGCATCAAACATCGGCCAGCTTGCCTGCCCGACCTGTTATGGAAGCTTGCGCCTGGAGGATTTGCGCTTGGTCTGCGGCGCTTGTGGGCGCAGATACGCCATCGTTGACGGCATCCCCGCGCTCATCGTCGAGCGGGCAGATTCAGCCACGTAGCGCCGGTCTCCAGACCGGCTGTACTGGCGGCGTCCACGCCGCCAGCGGCGATGTGCGGGTCAGGAGACCCGCACGACAGCCGGCCTGGAGGCCGGCGGTACACATTCCCGCCGTATCTCCTAGTGCTGGCTGTGCCGATAGTCCCAATATGCCTTTTTGTCCGCATCGCTGCGCTTGTTGAAATCCATGTGATCGCGGTGTGTGTCGTGTTCCCACTGCGTGTAGTAAGGCTCTTCAGCGGCCCACACGTGACGGTCGTGGTAGTAGGGGTCGTAAACGCCGACGCGGGCCTCGCAGCCGCTGCAGAACAGGGGAAGAGCGATCACAGCGGCCAGCAGAATTGAAGTGAAGCACCGCAACAACGAGCGCATAGCAGGCTCCTTTTCCCTCGCGCGGTTTCGATGGCGAGGACTTCGTCGATAGATGCGGGCTGCGCGCTGCCGGTTGCCCGAAGCGCCGAGTGGGTGCGCCATCGCTCTCGGCCGGCCAACGCGCGATCGCGTCGCGCACGATCACAAGCCGTTTGCGCAGCACCCGTTGCAGGTTGTGACCACTCTTACAGACAGTCGACAGCGTGTGACGATTTATCATGGCGGTTTGACGATGCTGAGAATCTGAGAAGTCGCAATGGGGGAAAATGCCCGCGGAATCTGAAATTCTTTATGAAGAGCGCGAGCGCAACGGAGCGCAATGGGCCGAGATCACGTTGAACCGGCCCAGCAAAGGCAATGCTCTCACTTTGCCGATGCTCGATGAAATCGAGCGCTTTGTCAGGATCGTCGCATTGTCGCGCCAGATCCGGGCGCTGGTGTTGCGCGGCAACGGGCGATTCTTCTGTTTGGGCGGCGACATTGAGGCATGGGGCAGTCTCACTCCCCAGGAGATGGCGAATCACTGGATTCTCCGCGGCATCGAGGTGTTTGAGTCGATCGCGCGGCTGCCCCAGCCCGTGATTGCCGCCATACAGGGGCACGCGTTTGGCGGCGGGCTCGAATTTGCGCTCATGGCCGACCTGCGCGTTGCGGTAGCAGAGGCCAAATTGGGAACGCCGGAAGTGGGTCTGGGCATGATTGCCGGCTGGAGCGGAATCCGGCGCATCGCGGAGATCGCAGGCGTGGTTCGCGCCCGCGAACTGACCTTGCTCGGCGCGCCGATCTCCGCGGAAAAGGCGCTCGCCTGGGGCCTGGTAAACGCCGTTGTGGGCGACCGCGAAGCGATGGATTTGCAGGTCGAAGCATGGCTCGACAAGGTGCTTGCGAATGCGCCCATTGCCATGGCCCTGACGAAGAAGCTGCTCCGGACCATGCACGCGGAGATGAGCCACGATCATGCGGAGGCCGTGGCCGAGGCCCGCGCAACAGAAGACTGCGACGAAGGCATTGCGGCGTTTCGCGAGAAGCGGAAGCCGGTGTTTAGCAATCGCTAGGGCCTGTCAACACTACTGGGGCGGGCGGCGCCGGGGCCAGTTTTTTCGAGTTCTAGGAGAGAGGAGCGACGCATACCGGGTGTCTGCTAGCGACGAACGACAACGAAATCGGGAAAACCGGCCCCGGCCCTTCGGGTTGCGGCGTAAATCGGGCCATACTTCATTCTCGCCCTCGACGGTGGACCCGCCACAGCCTTCGGGCTCAGCTTCGTCTGGCCCGATTTTCGCTCGCAACGCCGCCCGCCCCAGTAGTGTTGACAGGCCCTAAGGAATCAGAATGAATCGGACAAAATTTCTCAGTGCGGCAGACGCCGCGCGGTTGGTCAAGAGCGGCGACACCGTCGCGGTCAGCGGCAACGGCGCGGGCATGACATCGGCAGAAGCCATCCTGGCCGCTATCGAAGCGCGCTTTCTCGAGACCGGAGAACCTCGCGATCTTACGCTGGTTCATTCGCTGGGATTGGGAGACCGCGACCGGCAGGGAACGAATCGCTTTGCGCATGAAGGAATGTTGCGCAAAGTGATCGCTTCGCACTTTACGTGGTCGGCGCGCATGCAGCAGCTGATCCGCGATGAGAAGATCGAAGCCTACTGCTTTCCAGGCGGCGTGGTGCAACAACTGCTGCGCGAGATCGGCGCCGGCCGGCCCGGGCTCATCACCCATTCCGGGCTGGGGACCTTCGTCGATCCGCGGCAGGATGCAGGACGCTGCAATCAAAGGAGCACGGAGACGCTGGTCGAACTGCTGCACCTCGATGGCCGCGAACTCCTCCGCTACAAGCCGTTCAAGGTCGACGTCGCCATCATCCGCGGCACCTATGCCGACGCGCGAGGCAATATCAGCCCTGAAGAAGAGGCAGTCGATCTCGATATTCATACGATGGCTCTGGCCGCGCACAACAGCCGCGGAATCGTGCTGGCGCAGGTTCGCCAGGTGCTCGAGCCGGGGACATTGAAAGCCAGAAGCATACGCGTGCCCGGGATCATGGTGGACGTAGTGGTGGAGGATGCTGGGCAGGAGCTTTTTTATGGCTTGCCTTACGATCCGACCATCAGCGGATCGCAAAGAGCGGATCTCGAAGGGCTCTCCACCGAGTTGCCGAAGAAGCTCGAACGCCGGATCATCGCGCGGCGCGCGGCTATGGAACTCAGGCACAATGCCTCACTCAATTTTGGTTTCGGCATTCCGGGCGGCATCTTCGGCGTGATTGCCGAACAGGACATCGCCGACGATCTCTGGATGAGCGTCGAACAGGGCGCGCACAATGGCCGCATGCTCGACGATCATCTGTTCGGGGCCGCGCGGAATCCCGAGGTGATCGTTCCCTCCATCGAACAGTTCGATTACTACAGCGGCGGCGGCATCGATCAGACCTTTCTGGGCATGGGCCAGGCAGATGCCGAGGGCAACGTGAATGTTTCGCACCTTGCCGGAAATCTGGTGGGGCCCGGCGGCTTCATTGAGATTGCCCAAAATGCCAAGAAGGTAGTTTTTTGCGGCACGTTCGACGCGCAGGGCAGCGAAGTGGCATTTGAAGAGGGCCGATTACGCATCGTCAAGCCCGGTAAGATCCAGAAACTTGTGAAGGCGGTGGAGCGCATCACTTTTTCTGCCGACTATGCGAGGAAGCACGGCCAGGAAGTGCTTTATGTAACCGAGCGCTGCGTATTCCAACTTGATCCTGAGGGGCTGCGGCTGGTCGAAATAGCGCCCGGCATCGAGATCGAGCGAGACATTCTTCCCTTCATGGCATTCCGGCCCATCATTCGCGACGTGAAACGGATGGACAGCGCAGTTTTTGTTTAAGGGCAGTTTGCCTAACGCCGCACGTAAAACGGCCACACAATCAACAATGCCAGGCCGATGGCCACGGCCAGCGCCAACGCAATCAGGCTGTAGAGAAGCACGAGGTTGGGACCCGGCGAGGGTTCGTCGCCGTCTTCAGCGCCCTTCCGGCCAGCCCCGGGGCTATTCATATTTGAGGGCATCCACGGGATCCATCTGCGCCGCGCGCGTGGCGGGAACCGTGCCGAAGACTACGCCCACCATGGTTGCCGCGGCCAGCGCGATCACCACGGAAAGCCACGAGATGGGAAATTGGTAGTCGGTGAAGAGGCGGATGGAAAGCGGCAGGGCGAGGCCGACAAAACTGCCGACGATTCCTCCCGTGAGCGAGATGAGCACAGCTTCAGTGAGGAACTGCAATTTGATCTCGCGATGCGTAGCTCCCAGCGCTTTGCGGATGCCGATCTCGCGGATGCGCGAGCGCACGGTGGCCAGCATGATGTTCATAATGCCCACGCCGCCCACGGCCAGCGTGACCGAAGCCACCAGCACCAGCATCACCGTCAGCGCATTCATAATCTTGGCCGCCGTCACCAGCAGGTCGGTAAGCGTCTGCGTCTTGTAGATCGAATTCTTTCGGTGGCGCAGGCTAATCACGTGCACGATCTCTTTTGAGGCGTCGTTCACCTCGTCCATGCTCTGCATGGAAAAATAAATCTGGTTCACGCGCTCGGTTCCGGTAAAGTAGCGCGCCACCGTATAAGGCACCAGGATTGTTTCATCGGTGATTTCTGAAAAGCCGAAGTCGGACACGCTCTCTTGGAAAACGCCGACGATGGTGAAAGGAATGCCCAGAATCTGAAAGTTTCGGCCGATGGCCGCGTCCGAGCTGCCGTATCGCTCCTGCGCAAAATACGCGCTCACCACGGCGCATTTGATGTGCATGGAGTCGTCCGTCTCGTCGAAGAAGCGGCCGTCGGTCACAATCAGGTTGCGAATAAACTGGTACTGAGAATTCACGCCCAGCACCACCGTGTCCTTCTGGATGCCGCCGGGAAAGCTGACGCGGTTGTGCATCTCCAGCACCGGTGAGGAGTACATAATGCCGGGCACTTGCTGGTCCACGGCCTTCTCGTCCTCCTGCGTCAGGTAGTCGGTATAGCGCGCGCGCTCCGCCGGGGTTGCGCCTCCGCCCGCGTATTCCACTTCCACTTGGTTGGTGCCGATCTTCTGCAGCAGCCCCAGAACGTATTGCTTGCCTGTGAGTCCGATGGTCACGACCAGGATCACCGACGCCGTGCCGATGACCATGCCCAGCGCCGTGAGGGCGAAGCGCGTCTTGCTGGCGCGGAAGCTGTCCACAGCCAGCTTCAGAATCTCGCTCATCATCATGGTTTGGCGCGCGCTCAGCAGCGTCTCTTGAAACGCGGTGCGTCGCGCCTGCTCCCGGGTTTGTTCGCCAACCGGATTCATCGTTTCCTTCTCAACAAGATGCGCAGGAGAGCCTTTGCGCTTCTGAATTCGCGATGCAAGGCCTTTCAATGCCCGGCCGACCGCTCCTTTTGATAGCTTACGCGCAAGGCCGCGAGCGGGAAACCCGGCGCGGTTCCCTTGTGCCGTCCGTGGCCCGGTCCGGGTCTACGGCTTCGGCGCCTGGCTTGATGGGCACTTGAGCGCATCCACGCGCGACCAATTGGACACTTCAAGCGGCTTGCCCTGCATGCAAGTCGTCATCGTGTCGCTCGGAACGCCTGTGAATTCGATTCCCGTGCCGGCCGCGGGCTTCGTTCCCTTGAAAAAGAGGTTGTACAGAACGCCGGTCTTCACGTCCTTCACCACCAGGCAACTGGCTTCCACGCCGGCCGTCACGCAGCCTTGCCCTTTCACGGGATTGGGCTCTTGCGCTGCGGCTGCCGCCGTCACCAAAATCCCCAGCAGCGCGATCATGGTCAACATCGTTTGTTTCATCGCATCCTCCTCTTCGTTCAATAGCCAATAGCGAATAGCCGGTAGCCAGCAGCTACGGGTTGCCGGCTCCGGATTCGAGCGCACGCCATAGTGCCGCCAACGCTTCCACCGGCACCGCTTCGGCGCGCGCCTGTGCATCGATGCCCGCAGCGGCCAAGGCGGCGATTGCAGCCGCAGGCGCAATGCCCGCAGCGCGCAAATTATTGGCCAGTGTCTTGCGCTTTTGCGCAAAGGCCTGGCGAAGGAAGCGCAAAAAACCATCCTCGTCCACGCCCAGTTCCAAAAATCGCGGCGCAAACCGCCAACGGAAGACGGTGGAATGCACCTGGGGCGGCGGCGAAAACGCCGATGGCGGTAGCGTAAACAGCTGCTCGGCCGGCCCGTACATTTGCACCGTAACTGAGAGCAGCCCAAAATCCCGCGAGCCCGGCGCAGCCGTCACGCGCTCTGCAACTTCACGCTGCACCATCAGCACGGCCACATCCAGCGCGGCGTGGCTCGCCGCCAACTTGAGCAGAATCGGCGAAGTGATGTAATACGGCAGGTTGCCCACCACGCGCAGTTGCTCTCCGGCCTCGGCCGCCGCCGCTGCAAAATCAAACTGCAACACATCCTGCTTGACGACCGTCACGCGCTCCGCATCAAATTGCCCGCGCAATCCCGCAGCCAGTTCGCGATCGAATTCAATCGCTAGCACGCGCCCGGCCCGCGCCGCCAGCGCTCCAGTGATGGCGCCCCGGCCGGGGCCAATCTCTACCACCGTGCGCCCGGCGAGGTCGCCCAGTGCAGCGACAATCCGCTCGACAGCCGGCGCGTCTTCCAGAAAATTTTGTCCGAGCTTGGGCTTTTGCGGCATCTGCTCCGATGGTAGACGAGCCGACCCACGCGCGGCGCGGTTGGCGCATTTCTTCCCGCCCGTTACACTGATTCCAGGTGCCGCACAAACTTCCCGTACCCACCGCGAGGCGCATTTGCTGATCGATTCCCACGCTCACCTGGACAGTCCGCGCTACGCGGACGATCGCGAAGCCATGCTCAGCCGCGCGTGGGAAGCGGGCGTGGGCGCGGTGCTCTCCATCGGCATCGGCGAGCGCCCGGCGGAGATGCACCAGGCGCTGGATCTGTGCCGCCAGTTCAGCGGCCGGCCTGGCCTGCCACGCCTTTATGCGAGCGCGGGCATCTACCCGCACTCGACCACCGAGGCCGACGAGAGCGCTCTCGCCAAACTGGACTCGCTTCTTGCTGAGCCCGAAGTTATCGCCTGCGGCGAGATCGGCCTCGACTACTACCACGAGGGCGCGCCACGCGATGTGCAGCGGCAGGGTCTCATTCGTCAGCTTGAAATTGCCGCCGCGCGCCGGCGGCCCATCCTCATCCATTGCCGCGGCACTGATGAATCCACCGATGCCTGGGACGATCTTTTTCTCGTTCTGGACGAGCATTGGGGGAAAACCGGGCTGGGCGGCATTATGCACTGTTTCGGCGCCGGATGGGAGCAGGCGCGCCGCTCGCTCGACATGGGATTCTTGGTCTCCTTTGCCGGCAATCTCACCTACGCCAAGGCGCAGCCGCTACGCGATGTGGCCGAGCGCATGCCGCTGGACGGAGTCCTTGTCGAAACGGACGCTCCTTGGCTCGCGCCCGTCCCGCAGCGCGGCCAGCGCAACGAACCCGCCTTCGTGGCCCAGACCGCCCGGGCCTTGGCCGGGCTGCTTAACATTTCCGAGGCCGAGATCGCCACCGTCACCACGAAAAACTTCAATCGGCTTTTTCAGCTTCGCCCAGACGTGGGACACTGATAAAGGCATCGCCGGCAACGGCGCTTTGGGGAGTTCGAGGATAGAAACCATGGCTCAAGACAACTCATTCGACATCGTCAGCAAAGTGGATATTCAGGAGGCCCGCAACGCCATCGATCAGGCGATCAAGGAGATTCGCCAGCGCTTCGACCTCAAGGACAGCCACTCTGAGGTCACCCTCGAGGGCAACGACAGCATTCAGCTCGCCTCGGTCAACGAATACAAGCTGGAAGCGGTGAAGGACATCCTTTGCCAGAAGCTGGTCAAGCGCGGCGTCTCACTCAAGAACCTGAGCTACGGCAAGGTTGAACCGGCCGCCGGGTCGAGCGTGCGCCAGAAAATCAGCCTGCAACAGGGCATTCCCATTGAGAAGGCCAAGGAGATCGTGCGCCTGGTAAAAGATTCGAAAAAGAAGGCGCAAGTCAGCATCCAGGGCGACTCGGTGCGAATCTCCAGTAAGGATCGCGATGAATTGCAGGCCATTATCGCCTTGCTGCGCGGCAAGGATTTGGGCCTGGAGTTGCAGTTCACCAACTACCGGACGAATTGATGAGACCGGTTTCCCACCTTTCGCAAACAGCGCGAAAGCATGGGGCAAGAAGTGCCAGACGCGGCACGAGTCGCGCGTTCTTCTTGAAATGTTCTAGAATCGGAGAGCTTTGAGCACACTGACCATAGCCGCGGCGAGAGAAGTCTTTGAGCTTCTGCGGGAAGACCTGGTTGCCGTAGAGCAGGAGCTCGGCCGCGACGCGGCGTCCAGCGTCAGCACCATCACGGAGATTGCCGAATACCTGCGCGAGGGCGGCGGCAAGCGCATCCGGCCTTCGCTGCTGCTGCTGGCGGCGCATTTGCTCGGCTACTCGGGCCAGGGCGCCATCCGGCTGGGCGCGGTGGTGGAGATGCTGCACACGGCTACGCTGGTCCACGACGACATCATCGACGGCGCCGACAAGCGCCGTGGCCGTCCCTCTGCCAACACTACCTGGGGCAACGAAAAATGCGTGCTGGCCGGCGACTGGCTCTACATGCAGGCCTTCAAGGTGGCCCTCGAAGAGCGCAACCTGCGCGTTCTCGATCTGCTCATCGGCCTCACGCAGCAGATGGTCGAGGGCGAGCTCCTACAGATTCAAAAACTCGGAAAATCGGTCTCCGAGGCTGAGTACTACGACCTCATCTTTCGCAAGACCGCGTGCCTCTTCTCCGTTTCCATGCGCCTGGGCGCGGTGCTGGCCGGCGCTCCTGAAGCGGAAGAGACGCGCCTGGCCACATTCGGCCGCGCGGTGGGACTTGCCTTCCAGATCGTCGACGACGTCCTGGACCTGACGGCCACCGAGGAGGTGCTGGGCAAGCCTGTGGCCAGCGATTTGCGCGAAGGCAAGGCCACGCTGGCCGTGATCCACGCCGCCGACCACGGCACCGCAGCCGACCGAAAGGCCATCCGCCGCGTGCTCGACGACCGCAGCTTTGAAAACGTCAGCCGCCAGCAGATTAAGGAGATCCTGGTCCGCAACGGGTCTGTCGAATATGCCATGGCCGCAGCCGATCGCTACGCCGAGCAATCGCGCCAGGCGCTGGCGCCGCTCGCCGAGTCCGAGTACAAACGCGCCCTGCTCTGGGTGCCTGACTTTGTGGTGGCGCGGGAGAAGTAGATGCCGCGCAAAAAGTCCGGAAAACCATTATGGTCCGCGGTCGATCGCTACTTCATCGATCTGCTTGCGCCCTCTGATGAGCACCTCGATGCCGCGCTCAAGGCCAATCGCGCGGCCCGTCTGCCCGCCATCGACGTCTCCCCGCTGCAAGGCAAGTTTCTCCACGTGTTGGTGCAGATGACGCGGGCCAAACGCGTGCTCGAGATCGGTTTGCTCGGAGGCTACTCCACCATCTGGATGGCCCGCGCCATGCCCAAAGGCGGCCGCATCGTTTCGCTGGAATTCAGCCCGAAGCACGCTGCGGTCGCGCGCGCCAATCTGCGCCGCGCCGGATTGCTTCGCCGCGTCGAGATCCGCGTTGGCCCGGCCCTCGCAAGCCTGCCCGTCCTGAAAGCCGAGGGCGCTGGTCCGTTCGACCTGATTTTTATCGACGCCGACAAGGAAAACAATCCGAAGTATCTCGAATGGGCGCTCAGGCTCTCGCGGCCCGGCACGGTGATTGTGGTGGACAACGTGGCGCGTCACGGCACGGTGATTGAAGCCAAGAGCGCCGCGCCCGACATCCGCGGCACACGCCAGTGCTTGGAGATGATGGCCGCGCATCCCCGCCTGAGCGCCGTCGCCTTGCAGACGGTCGGCATCAAAGGCCTCGACGGCTTCGCCATGGCCGTTGTGCTGCGCTGAGCGGGCAAATTCGCGGCCAAGCCTGCAAATTCGGCGTAGAATTCTCTGCAACATGAATCAGCGGATTGAGAAGATACGCCAGCTCCTGAACGAGCTTGAAGCGGAACCCAACGCGCTTGCATCCGGCGAGCGCGACCTCTCCGCGCTCGAGCTATCCGCCATCATCCAACAGATTGTTGACGATCTGCAGCCGCTTCTCACGCCTTACGATGCCGCGTTTTACTGGTTCCTCTTCCGCCATTCCATCGCCAAAGACGGCGACCGGCATTTTCGCGTCAGCACGCGCCACTTGCGCACGGCGGTTGTGAAGTCTTCCTACTCTCAGGCTGAAGAGAACCCGGTTTCGCTGGGCAAGGTGCAGGACACGTTGCGCGCCCTCGAGGCGATCGGCGCCATTCGCAAAGAGGACGAGCCCAACCGCGATGGCACGCTCTATCGGGTTCTCATTCCCGAGGAGATTGAAGCCTGCCGGAGATACCGCGCGGAGCGCCAGGCCAGCGAGCAGCAGCTCAAATTTCCGTCTTCTGGAATCGAGATCGGATAGCAGCCGGCGGGCGTTACCTGCAGGCCAGCGCTGGACCAGCCTGCCTTAGCCCTCTTGCATCAATTGGCGCAGCGCCTCGGCGTAGTGCGCAGGCAACGGCTTGCGCTGCAACTGATCGTCGCAAACCACGTGCACCGTCTCACCTTCCGCGAGCAGCGTATTCTCGCCGCCCTCGCGCCCCTTGCGCAGAATGCGATAGGCGAACTTGATCACCGTGCCGCGCAGCATCGCGGGCCGCGTCTCGATGAGAATCTCATCGTCGTAGCGCGCCGGGGAGCGATACCGGCAGCGCGCCTCGATCACCGGCAGAATGCAGCCGTGATCTGTTTCCAGCACTTTGTAGGATAGGCCCACCGTACGAAGTACCTCCACGCGACCCAGCTCAAACCAGACCAGGTAGTTGGCGTAGTAGACAATGCCCATCTGATCGGTCTCGGCGTAGCGCACGCGGGCTTGGGTGGTGACGGGCATGAGGGCTCTTTCTTGAACCATGAAGCACGGCCGTTACGGCTTGATGTGCGCGAACAGTCCCAGCCGGCTCACGTCGTTGAAGAGGACGAAGGCAAAGAAGGCCATCAACACCACAAAGGCTGCGGTGTAGATGCGTTCCTTGATCGCCAGGCTGATGTCGTGACGCAGCACGCTCTCAATCAGCAGCAGCAGAATCATGCCGCCGTCGAGAATCGGGAAGGGCATGAGGTTGAGTATGCCCAGTTGCAGGCTGATCTCGCTGGCCAGTCCGAATTTTGACATCCAGTCTTTCATCTCGGCTGCTTCGCCTGCTACTTGGGCGATACCTACCGGTCCCATAAGCTGGCTGACAGAAAGCTGGTGCGTAAACAGCCGTTCCAGCACTTCGCCCACAACCATCGAGTTGTTTCTAAAGAAAACGAAGGACTGCTTCCACGCCGCCATAAACGGCAGAGGCTCATCGCGCATGGGAGGCGGCACATAGGCAAAGCCCAGTTTCCATGTGTCATCCATCTCCGCGGGGGTCGCCGTCAATTGCAACGAGGCGCCGTTGCGCTGCACCTCTAGCGTCAAGGGCTTGCCCTTTTCCCATTGCATATAAGCAAGCAAAGTATTGACCGAATGAAAAGCGTGTCCGTCGACGGCTGCAATCTGGTCGCCGTTGCGCAAGCCTGCCTGCGCGGCCGGCATACCCGGCTGCACTTGCGCCACCTGGATGGGGCCCGGCAGGTATTGCGGCTGCATGCCGGTATCGCCGATGTCAAAGTCCTTTGCCTTGGCAGCCAGGGGCACGTGGAGCGAAAGCGTGAGGGTTTGGCCGCCGCGGTCCACGACCAGGGGAACATACTGGCCGGGGCTCAGCTTGATCTGCTCGTAGACCTGCGGCTCCCAGGTCGGGTTGTTGATGCTGCCGAAGCTGCGAACGATGTCGCCGGTCTGGATCCCTGCCTCGGCCGCGGCCGAGCCGGGAGTCACCCACTCTACGACGGTGTTCTTCACGGTGACCGATTGCACCTCGTTGAAGAGGGCGTAATAGACAAACATCAGCACCAAGGCCAGGATGAAGTTCACCACCGGTCCGGCCAGCCCGATGAGCATGCGCTGCCAGCGGGGTTTCGCGGTGAAGGCCCCGGGATCTCCAGCGATTTCGTCGGCCGACTCCTCGGTGGGGTTCTCGCCCGCCATCTTCACAAAGCCGCCCAGCGGGAGCAGGCAGACCTTGTAGTCGGTATCGCCGTATTTGAAGCCGAACAGGCGCGGTCCGAAGCCGAAGGAGAAGGCTTCGACGCGTACTCCGAACAGCTTGGCCACAACAAAATGACCCAGCTCGTGCAGGATCACGATCAAGCCGACAAGGACGATGAAGGCTACGGCAGAAATCAGGAACTCATGCATAGATGGTCGGCAATTCCTTCGGCAAAGCGCGGCCTACTGGCCTGCGATCATTTGGGTTACGCGAGCAATGCGCGGGCCCGTTCCCGCGCTTCCCGGTCCGCGGCTAGCACCCCCGCAATGGTCGTGGGGTGCGCCTCCGGGGTAGCGGCAAGGACTTTTTCAATTGTACGCGGGATGCCGGTAAAGGGAATACGACGTTCGAGGAACGCTTCAACCGCTATTTCGTCAGCTGCATTCAGGGCAATGCAGTGCGTTCCGCCCTTTTCCGCGGCCTCAAAGGCCAGGCGCAGGCAGGGGAAGCGGCCAAAATCGGGCTGCTCGAAGTCCAGGTGCTTGAGGGCGGCCAGGTCGAACGTGAGCGTGGATGCGGGGCGCTCCGGCCATGCCAGCGCGTATAGGATGGGTAGCCGCATGTCGGTCACCGAGATTTGCGCCAGAATCGAGCCGTCGACAAACTCCACCAGCGAGTGCACGGTCGATTGCGGATGAATGGTGACGCGCACCTGGCTGGGCGCGACGTCGAAGAGCCGGCAGGCCTCGATCACCTCCAGCCCCTTGTTGAGCATGGTGGCCGAATCGATGGTGATGCGGCGGCCCATCACCCATGTGGGGTGTTTGAGCGCCTGCTCGGGTGTGATGCCAGCAAACTGGTCCAGCGGAAGCTCGCGGAAAGGCCCACCCGAAGCCGTCAGCCAGATGAACTTGACCTCGTTGTGCGCGCCCACGCGCAGGCATTGGTGCACCGCGTTGTGCTCGCTGTCGATGGGCAGGATGGGCACCTTGCGTTCGCGTGCCGCGGCGGTAAGAATCTCACCCGCGGCCACCATGCACTCCTTGTTGGCCAGGCCCACCGGCTTGCCCGCGAGGATGGCCGCATGCGTGGCCTCAAGCCCCGCCACGCCCACAATCGCCGAGACGACAAAGTCTGCGTCTTTAAGGGTTGCGCAGGCAATCGTGCCCTGGGTGCCGTGCACAACCTCGATGCCGGTGACGCCGGCATCGCGCAGCCGCGCGGCCAATTGCGCAGCGAGCTCTTCTGTGGCCAGCGAAATCACGCGCGGCCGCCAGCGCATCGCCTGCGCAAAGGCCTCGTCCACGTTGCGGCCCGCGGCGAGCGCGGCGACGGAATAGCGATCAGGAAATTGCTCAACGATGGAGAGGGTGCTCTGTCCGATGGAACCCGTGGAACCGAGAATCGCGAGTCGTTTCAAAACAGCTCCTAGCCTCTAGCTTCTAGCTATTAGCTCTTCCCCGCGGCGGGGAGCCTTTGTAGATTCCAAAAGCATCTATTTCCATTATTCATCGCCCACGCCACCGGGGTACCGCCATTTAGGGGCGGTTTTGAAGGCCGAGCTAGAAGCTCGTGGCTCGAAGCTGGAAGCTGCTTTTAGAACCTCTGGTGCAGCACCTGCGCGTACCAAAGCACCGGGGCAGCGATCAGCAGCGCGTCGATGCGGTCCAGCACGCCGCCATGGCCCGGCAGCAGGTCGCCGGAGTCTTTCACTCCCGCCGAACGCTTGAGCGCCGACTCGGCCAGATCGCCTATTTGCCCGGCCACATTGACCACCGCGGCCAGCATGAGCCAGTACCAGAGTTCTTCAGGAAAGGTAAGAATGGCCGACGGGCATGCCCGCTCGAGCCAGCTGATGACGACTGAGTCCGGTGGCTTCTGCTGCAGGGTCGCCAATCCAACCAGCGCCGCCGCGATCAGCATGCTTCCCGCTATTGAAGCTAAGGCGCCCTCCCAGCTTTTGCCGGGGCTCAGCTTGGGCGCCAGCTTGTGCCGGCCCCAGGCGCGGCCCACGTAGTAAGCCGAGGTGTCGCCGGCCCACACCACGAAAAGCAGAAACAGCAGCAGCGAAGCTCCATTGGGCTCGGCGCGCAGCGCGGGCAGCGCAAGCAGCGTCAACCCGGTATAGAGCAGGCAGAAGATGGATGCGGAAGCGTCGGCAATGACCTCATTCACGGGCTTGAAGAAGGTGCAGTAGACCAGCAGGGCGAGGCCAAGGATGCCGAAGATGGCCAGGAGATGATCGGAGTCGGGCCACTGAAAGTTGGAAGCAAACAGGGCCAGGAGCGCAACCAGCGTGGCAATCCGCGGCGGATTGGCTCCGCAGCGCCTGGTGAGGCCCAGATACTCCCACCCGGCCAGCGCCGCCACCCCGGCCACGGTGAGCGAAAACAGCCATTGCCACTGCGGCCCCAGAAAAATCAGGACCAGAACGAGCGGAATCAGAATGAGTGCTGTGATGACCCTTTTCATCCAGCGTTGAGAATACACCGGTGGAGCGGGGTAAACCCATTCCCGGACCGCGATTTGCAACCCTATTGCGCCGGCTTTGCCTTGCTTTCACGGGCGAACTCGATCATCGCTTGCCCAAGCGCCTTCAGCAAATCAACCCACTCGCGCAAATGAGCTTCGCCCGATCGGGTCAGAGAGTAGTTGCGCCGGGCAGGGCCCGCGCCTGCATCCCAGCTTGAAGAGACATAACCGTTGGCCTCCAGGGTCCTCAACGTCCGATAGAGCGCCGCGCCTTCAATCGTGGCATCGGTCAGAGCATACTGCGGAAGGCACTCGGCAATTTCGTAGCCGTACGACCGCGTTTTCTCACTCAGAATCCGGAGCACGACCGGTTCAATAAAACGAGAGACGTTTCCCATCGCGCATGTGCATGGGCGTCCGCAGCCGGGCTGCTTGCAGCATCGGGTTTCGGCGTCCCGCGGGCAACGCTGCGCCCGCCCCCTGGGTTTGCCGTTGGCTGGCATATTCGCCACAACCTGCCGCCTTGAACCTCTTGACCGCGCCACGTCGTAAGTGTACATTACATCTATCTAAGTGTAAATTGCATCAAGTGACGATCGGAGAGGAACTGTAATGGGCAGAGTTGCAGTAATGATGGCGGCGGACCGGGCCGATGGCACGATGTCCTCGCATTTCGGCAAGGCCGAATGGATCATGATTGCGGGCACGGAGGATGGCGCCCTCGAATTCGAGAAGAACGATGGGCTTCATGGGAGAAGCGCCGCAGATCTTCTGATTCGGCATACTTGCACGGACGCAATTCTCGTCGATATTGGCGAAGGAGCGTTGGGGCATTTACAGGCGGCAAAGATCCATGTTTGGTCCGCGCCCGGACCCGTCACCGGACGCGAGGCGCTTCGCATGTTCGTGGAGGGGAAGTTAGCTCCGGTACCTGCGGTGGCTGCGGTAACGGGTCGTGGTGAAGGCCACGGTTGTTGTTGCGCCCACCGTGACGCATCGGCGGCTTCCACCCGCTGCTGCGGCTGAATCGACGCGCACCAGCGGTGCGCTGCAAGGAGAATTCCCGTGAAGCCCATGCGATATCTGATTGTGCTCCTCGCCTTGGCCGGCTCAGCTGTTTCCTTATTAGCTCTGCGCGTGCACTACTCGACGGGCACCGAGCCTTGCTCCATCAACGACAGGTGGGATTGCGGCATCGTGAATCACAGTTCCTTCGCGATGATCGAGCACCTTCCGGTAGCCGCGATCGGTATCGCGGGCTACCTGGTTCTGGTCGGGCTCGCCTTCACGCGCCAGCGATTCCTGCTGTTTCTTGCCACCCTGATCGGGCTCGGCATCGCCCTCCGCCTGACCCTCATCGAGGAGTACGTGCTGCAGGTATGGTGCCTTTATTGCGTCATTTCGCAGGCCATTATTGCGCTCATCACGCTGCTTAGCTTGGTCTGGCTGGCGGCGGAATATATCGGCCTGAAGCGGGGACGACACGCCACGCTGGCTCAGTAAGCGCCTTTCGCCTCGATCATCGGTCTGGCCCTGCGGCCAGGAAAAACGCAAATGCCCCTTGCGGAGGCGAGAAGCCTGCCGGATGGGGTATTTTGTGCAATCTGGGTAGGTGTAAACGGAACGCCGGCTTCGCGTGAAGGGGCTCAGCTCACCGCAATTTTCATCTGCTCGGGATCTTCTTCCACTTCGCCGCAGGCTTCGCCGATGCCGCCATAGCGGCGCTCCCGGCGCTGGAAATCAGCGATGGCTTCCAGCAGGTGAATGCCGCGGAAGTCGGGCCAGTAGCGCTCGGTGACGAAGATTTCGGTGTAGGCGACCTGCCAGAGGAGGAAGTTGGAGACGCGCAGCTCGCCGGAGGTACGGATGAGCAGATCGGGATCGGGCATGTGCGCCGTGTAGAGATGGCGGTGGATGTCCTCTTCGGTGATGTGCTCCGGGTTGAGGTGCTTGTGCTTCACTTCTTCCGCGAGCCGGCGGCAAGCGTCCACCAATTTCCGAGCGGCGCCGTAGTTCAGGGCCAGCGTGAGCGTGGTGCCGGTGTTGCGCGCGGTGGCTTCTTCAGCGGCGCGCAGGCGCTCCTGCACGTCAGGTCGGGCAGATCGTGTATGCGCCCGATGGAGCACATGCGGATGTTGTTCTTCACCATGCGTTCGACATTGTCGTCGAGGTAAGTCTTGAGCAGGCGCATGAGGAAACTGACTTCAGCGCGCGGCCGGCGCAGACTGTTTTCCAGCGAGAAGGCATAGAGCGTTAACCAGGGCAATCCGATGCGCGCCGCCGTCTCGGTGACGAACTGCACGGTCTTGGCGCCCTGCTGGTGGCCGAGGAAGCGTTTGAGCGAGCGGCGGCCGGCCCAGCGGCCGTTGCCGTCCATGATGATGGCGACATGCTCGGGCAGGCGCTCCGTTTTCAGCGTCGCATAGACGGCGCGCTCTTCCGGGAGTAAGTTCGTCGAATACGGGTCGAAGGTCGTGTCGCAGCGCGCGTCGAGGGGGCGCTTGTCGCGGGAGATGGATCCAAGGACTCGCCTCTGAGTTGCAGAACGCGGGCGCCGAAAGGCGTCCCGAAGTGGCGCCGACGGAATTCACGCCGAAATGGAGATGGTGTCGGCCATCGCATGAACGAATCTCCGGCCGGAACGGTCACGTTCGGCCGGGTCCGAGGAGTCACAATCTTGACCGTAGCACAAGCGCCCAACCGCCGCAATGAAGGGAAGCACGGACCAAGGGGACAAGGGAACGAGGGAACAAAAATGCGCACGCCGAGGCAACGAGGAGGCGCAGAGGAGATGGGGTAAAGGGGCCAGGTAACAAGGATCAAGAGTCGGGCGAAGCGACCGTTCGTCGTTGCCTCTCGCCCTCGTTCCCTGGGTCCCTTGTTCCCTGCCGGGGCCCCGGCGCGGACGATTCTTGTCCGCTGGGGTGGCTAGGTCCCTGCCTCTACGCGGTGCGCCGCCGGCCTGACGCCGTGTCCCGTACCGCGCTGAAAAAGAGCGTCCGATGCAGCGAGTCCAGATGCGGCAGCAGCGGAGCAATCTCGGCCAGGAAAGGATCGCTCAGGATCGCCTCGACCTCTTCGTCGCGGCGGCTGCGGGCGTCGCGCACCAGTTGGCGCACTTCCACGCCCAGGGCAAGAGCGAGCCGCTCCAGCGATCCCAGGGTCGGAATCGCCTTCCCGTTCTCGATCTTTGAAATGTAGGTGCGCGGCACCTGCATCCGCCCCGCCAGTTGGCGCTGGCTCAGGTG
>CAVSQE010000037.1:0-68525 GCA_963729915.1 uncultured Acidobacteriota bacterium
CCTTGACGTCGATCTTCCAATGCTCCAGGGCCGCGGCCAGTTTCAATCCGCCGCGGCTAACGTAGGGCTGATCCTCGCCGAGCAGGCGGATCGGGGAGTCCTGCGCTATCGCAGTCCCGGGCTTATCGATCTTTTGCTCGCGGACGAGTACGCGGCCAGCGAGAATCAACGCCCGAGCGCGTTCGCGGCTGGCGACAAGGCCCCGCTCGACGAGAAGCAGGTCGAGACGGATTTTTCCGGGACGTGTCTTTGCCCGCATCCGGCATGGCCGCTGCCACTCCTTCAAAAAATCGAAGGGCCGTTCCCTCAGAGGGAATGGCCCTTTGGATTGTAGCGAAAGTGATCGATGCTCTACGGAATGGCCTGGCATTCCGCGAGGGTATAGTTCGCGCCGTAGGTGGAAACCATGCTCGAAGGCGACAGGTTGCATGGCTGGCCGTAGCCCGGCACGCGGCTGCTGTAATCATTGTTGCCGCTGTTGCCGTTCTGCGAAGTAGTGCGCACATCCACTACAGTGCCTTCCACCAGAATCGTGGTGTCGATCAGGTCGGTCACCGTCGGGCTCGATTCGATGACGGTGATGTACGGGCTGTCGGGCGAGCCCACGTAGATCTTGGCGTACTCTGAGTTTTGCGTGTTCACCACAGTGCGCGGATGACCGACAACCGTGATGGTCTTTTCCACCGTGTACGTGGACAGGTTGACCACCGTCACCGTGCCGTTTTGCACCCCATCGTTCTGATTCGCGGTATAGGCCTTGGTACCGTCGTAAAGGACCGTCACGCTGGCCGGATTGGGCGTGGCCGTATTGCCCACCGGAACGGTAACCAAGGTGCCAAAACCGCCCGTGATCGCGCCGCAAGCAGCGTACGTGGTGCAGTTGCTGTTGGCATACGTGTTTGAGTCGTTGCCGTATTCATCCAGCGGGACGTTAATGACACTAATCGTTCCCCCGTCGTAGTTGGCGACAACGAGTTGCTGGGTTGCAGGAACATACTCCGCGTAGATCGGTCCCGAGCCCGTGGGAAGCTGGATGGTCTGGTGGCACGTCACCCATTGCCCGTTTTGATTTTGGAAGGGCGTGCAGGCATCGAGCGTGTTGTTTCTGGCGTTGATGACCGTGATGGTGTCGTCGCCGCGATTGAGCACAAACAGGCGCTGCTGGTCGGTAGAGGGCACCGCATAAACGGGGCACTTGCCTACCGGGATCGCCGGATCGGTGGTATTGCTGGAAATTTCGATCGGGGTCGCCACGCCAGTCGGCACCCAGCGAAGTTGCTGGGCGTACAGGATTGCACGTCTATCGGCGCGGAGTATCCGGCAACGTTCTGGCTGATGACGTATTCGCGCTGGCCGGAAAGAGTTGGAGACCCGGCGATAAACACCGGCATGGTCGCGGGGCTCGCGGAGGTCGCCACCGGAATCGCCAGCTTGAATGCCTGCGGCGATCCTTGAAAGAGATCGACCACATCGCCATTCAGATCGGTGGCCCAAAGCCCCGAAGACGGCGGCATCAGGTTCACGATCTTCGAGGTCGGCGACAAGGTGGAGAAGGAAACATTCTTGGTCTGCAGCGAGGTGGTGATGGCGAAGTTGGAGAGCGTGCCGTCGCTGTTCACGGTGTATCCGGTTGCGCCCAACTCATCGAGGGTGAACGCAGTCGGTCCGGGGCCGATGGTTGCCTCGGTCAAGATCGAATCGCCTGAGTAATCGATGAGGGTGACCACGCCATCCGTGTTGGCGCCCGTGGTCGAAACCACGACTGCGTACGACGTCGGTTGTGCTGCCGGGCCGGTGCTATATACCGGGGTGACCGTCGGCCTGTAATTGTCGCCGCAACCTGCAATCAATACGGCAATTGCAAGTGCCCCGCCTGCCTGGGCCAACAGTGCGCGCCCCTGGCCTGAAATCATGGGAAAAAGCCTCATTCAGAATCTTTCCTGCTTCCTAGGTGATTGTAAATCAGCCGGGCGGGCAAAAACTGCCCCCAGTGTCTGCACTCCCTTGCGACGCAGGAAATGAAGATTGGTCATCGGCCGTCGCCACGTGCTTCTCGCCGGGCGCAAGCAGGGGATACGATGAAGCGTGGCTGAAAACAAGCTGACCTGGCAATCGAAGCTCGTGTTGCTTGCCGTACTGCCTTTTGCGGGCACAGAAGTGGTGCTTGACTGCAGTTGGTGGGCTTCACATGCGGCTCCGGTCGCCATCTGGACCATCGGTCTCAGCGTCTTGCTGGGGCTGGTCACATGGAAGCTGCGAGCGGCCACTCCGGCAGCCGCAGTCACCGGCACGCTGATCACGGCCAGCCTCATGTTTTCCACGGTCGTGGTTCCCTATGCGCCCTGGCATTCCGCCCTCATTCCCACACTGGCCGTTTCCCTTCTGGCATTCGCGGTCACGCGTGCCGGCCGGCGCAAAAAGGAACGGCTCGGAACCGCGGAGGAGCGCAAGGGACGGTCAGCCTCTCAGGTTGCGGCGAACCTGGGCCTGGCAGCGCTGGTTGCGAGCAATCCCGTGCAGTCCTGGCTCATGGACTCCCACTGGGTGCCCCACCATGCCGCCACACCGACCATGCTGTTTGCCCTGGCGATAGCGGCACTGGCCGAGGCTGCGGCCGACACGGCTTCCTCAGAGATCGGGCAAGTGCTCGGCGGGCGTCCGCGCATGATCACCTCGTTCAAGGCGGTCGATGCCGGACGCGACGGCGCCATCAGCCTGGCCGGTTCCCTGGCCGGGGTGGTTGCCGCAGCCGTTGTCGCCTACGCGGGCATGTGGGCGCTCGGCGGCGGCTGGAGACTGTTTACGGTGAGCTGCGCGGGGGCTGTCTTCGGCCTCTTCTTCGACAGCCTGCTGGGAGCTACGCTGGAAGAACGCGGCTTGCTGAACAACGACGCGGTGAATTTTCTGTCCACGGCCAGCGCGGCGGGGTTCGCGCTGGTGTTGCTGTGCGCGATGCGCTGAAACCAGCAGACACTAATACTCACACTCGCACTCTTGGTCACTTGCTCCCTGCATTAGTGCAGATCCAGCCGCCAGAGCGTGTAGCTGAGAATCTCATGGGCGATGCGCGCGCTTTCCTGCGTCTTTTCCTCGGTGGCCGGGCGCGGCCGCGGCGAAGTCAGGACATCGAGCCCATCGGCGGCGCAAATCTCGTGAATGCGGAACATGTGCGTGTCGTCGCTGACCACCACGAGGCGGTGCAGGCCGTTGGCGCGTGCGATGACGACCATGCGGCGAGCTGATTCCTCGGTGTTGCGGCTCTCGGTTTCAGCAATGATGGCGCTTTCGGGAACGCCCTTGCTCATCAGGTACTCGCGGCCCACCGAGCCCTCGGTGTATTGATCGCCGCCGGCGCCTCCGAGCGTGATGATCAGCGGCGCGATGCCGCGATGGTAGAGCTCGAGTGAGTGGTCCAGGCGGGCGCGGTAAACCGGCGAGGGCCGTCCATCGTACTCCGCCGCACCCAGCACGCCGATAGCATCGGCGGGCGCGGCTTGATCCTGATGCGCGTAGCGCTCGATTTGCGTGTAGACCCAATCGATCCAGCCCACGGTGCCGGCCACCAGAAGCAACGCCAGCGCCGACGCAATGCGAAGACCTGTGTGGCGACGCTTCGGTTTGGATTGGGCGGACATAGCGCAGGATTCAGGGGTCAGCGGACACTTCCCCGTATCGCAACAATCATAAATCTCTTGTTAGCACTGGCCGCGTTGTCTGATCCCTGTTCCCTGCTTTTCTCACCGCTGCAGGACCATCACAACTTCATGGGTGGGAATCGCGCCTTCGCGCAGAATCTCCCAGCGTCCCGCTCCCAGCGTGAGATCGACAATGGTCGTGGGCTGCGCGCGGCCGGTGGGACCGCCGTCGATGATGAGGGGAATACGATCGCCAATCTGATCGCGGACGCAAGCGGCGTTGGTACACTCCGAGGCGCCCTGCAGATTGGCCGAGGTAGCCGTGATGGGCAGCCCGAAGCGCTCCACCACCGCGCGTGCGATGGCCGCGTCAGGCACACGCAGCGCCACGTTGCCGGTGTTGGCCGTGGAGCGCAGCGGCAGCTTGGTTCCGGCGCGGACAATGATGGTAAGCGGGCCGGGCCAGAAGCGATCGGCTAGCTTGTCCAGCAGCGGATCAGTGTCGCGCGCCAATTCATAGGCCTGAGCCAGGCCGGAGATCAGCAGCGAAAGCGGCTTGTGCTTCTGGCGGGTCTTGATTTGATAAATCTGCTCGACGGCGTACAGGTTCACCGGGTCTACGGCCAGACCGTAAAACGTGTCGGTGGGCAAAGCAACCACACCGCCTTTGCGCAGGCAGGAGACGATGTAATCGATCCGGTCTGGTTGGGGTTCATCGGGATGAACGCGCAGAATTTCCGCCGACAATCTTGCCTACCTCAGTTCCCGAATAAAAAGAAGACGCTACAGAATCGGAAACTATCACAGCACCAGCCGTGGTGCAAGTTTCAATGCAGCTTCCAGCCTCTCGCTTCTAGCTCCAAACCATCGGATTCCAGCCTCGCGCGCTCAGGATCAGGCTGGCTTGTAGCGCAAAATGCGCCTGAAACCGCTCGTGAATTCATAGCACGAAGGGCTAGAGGCTAGTAGCTAGAAGCTAGTGGCTGCTCTTAGAATCGGCACAGCGCAAAGAGGTGCCGTTCGATGCCGGTTCGCGTGGTGGAAAGCAAAGACAATGCGCGCCTGAAAGAGCTGCGCAAGGCGCTGGCCGCGGCGGGCCGCAGTGCTCAGGGCCGCGTCGGTATCGAAGGGCCGCATCTGCTGGAAGAGGCTCTGCGCGCGGGCTTGCGCGTGACGACCATTTTTGTGGCGCAAGACGCCGAGCGGCTGCTGGATGCGTTGCAAGTGCCGCGGGAGACCGAAATCTTGCGACTGCCCGCGAAGCTGCTCGATTCTGCGCTGGCCACCGAGACGCCGCAGCCGATTGCCGCATTGGTCGAGCCGCCCGATTGGTCGTGGCCGCGCATTCTGGACGCCCGTCGCAAAGGCGCGACGCTTGTCGTGGTGCTCGCCGGCATTCAGGATCCGGGGAATCTGGGCACCATTCTGCGCTCGGCAGAAGCCTTTGGCGCTAGCGGCGTGGTGGGCTTGCCGGGAACCGTGAGCGCGTGGAACCCGAAGGCGGTGCGCGCCTCGGCAGGCAGCGTCTTCCGTGTTCCCATGCTGGCTGTCAGCGAACGCGAGTGCCTTGAAGAGCTGCATGAGGCCGGAGTGAAGATTCTTGCCACCACCGTGCGTGCCGCGCAGCCGGCCGAACTGGTGGACATGGCAGGCCCGGTGGCACTCATCATTGGCAACGAGGGCAATGGCGTGACTGGCGATCTGGCGGCGAAGGCCGACGGCAGAATTACGATTCCCTGCCCCGGACCGGTGGAGAGCCTGAACGCCGCCGTGGCGGCCAGTGTGCTTCTGTATGAAGCGGCGCGGCAGCGGGCGGCTGTGAGTGGCGGACCGGCGGACCATCGAGGAGCGCGGCGATGAACTTGTTCGACAGCGCGCCAAATCTTCCACTGCACTCATCCAAAGGGCTGCCCGCCGCAGGCGCGCCGTTGGCGGAAAGAATGCGGCCGCGCAGCCTGGACGAGTTGGTGGGCCAGGAGCACCTGGTCGGCCCCGGCAAGCCGCTGCGCGTGCAGATCGAGCGCGACGATGCCAGCTCCATGATCTTCTGGGGTCCGCCGGGCGTGGGCAAAACTACGCTGGCCAAGATCGTTGCCGAAACTACCGAGGCCACCTTCATCGAGTTCTCGGCGGTCACCAGCGGCATCAAGGAGATCAAGCAGGTAATGGTGGACGCTGCGCGTGCCGCCGAAATGCACTCACGCACCATCCTCTTCATCGATGAGATTCACCGCTTTAACAAGGCGCAACAGGACGCGTTTCTTCCTTACGTGGAGCGGGGCACCATCCGGCTTATCGGCGCGACCACCGAGAATCCCTCGTTCGAGATCATCTCGGCACTGCTCTCGCGCTGCCGCGTGTATGTGCTGCAACCATTGAAAGAGGAACAGATCGTGACGCTGCTCAAGCGCGCATTGGCCGACAAGGAACGCGGGTTGGGTGCGCTCGAGTTGACTGCCGATGACGATGCGCTGGAGCTGATCGCAAGCTACTCGAGCGGCGACTGCCGCAGCGCCTACAACGCACTTGAAGTCGCAGCGCAACTCGTACAAGACGATAAGACGATCGCCAAAGTGATCGCGGCCGAAGCGGTGCAGAAGCGCGTGCTGATGTACGACAAATCTGGCGAGGAGCACTTCAACCTGATTTCGGCGCTGCACAAGAGCGTGCGCAACTCCGATCCCGATGCCGCCCTCTACTGGCTGGGACGCATGCTGGCGGGCGGCGAAGATCCGCTGTATCTTGCACGGCGCATCGTGCGCATGGCGGTTGAGGACATCGGCCTGGCCGCACCCGAAGCGTTGAACCTGTGCCTCTCTGCGAGGGACACTTACGATTTTCTCGGCTCACCGGAGGGTGAATTGGCGCTGGCCGAAGCCGTAGTGTATCTCGCGCTCGCGCCTAAATCGAATGCGGTGTACACGGCCTGGGGCGCGGTGCAGACGGAGATCGAGAACACGCGCCAGGAGCCGGTGCCGCTGCATCTGCGCAACGCGCCGACAAAGTTGATGAAGGACCTGGGTTACAGCGAAGGCTACCGCTACGCGCATGACGAAGAGGGCAAAGTGGCCGACATGGATTGCCTGCCGGACTCGCTGAAGGGACGCAGCTACTACCACCCCACGCAGGAGGGGCGAGAAAAACAGTTGGCCGCACGTTTGGAGGAGATTCGCAGAATCAGGTCCGGTAAGCACGGTAAAGATTGATCGCCCTGCTTCGCGTCCCTGGCTCAATTGAGCTTCGTCGCCGCTCTAGCCAATGTTCACCGCTCTCGCGTTCATACCGGCATGCTCGTTTTTCGCGGGAAAAAGGACGCCGACGGTGCGGCTTTGGGGGCGCAGCGCCCACGATGCCACAGTAAGACCCGCAATGATGAGAGGCGCAATGACGTGAAAGGCGTATGCGCCGTACCCGCCAACCGCGGCGCAGGATGCGGCTGCGCCTGTGAGGTCAAAGAAGATGCCCGCGTACGCCCATTCCTTGAGCCGCGGAAAACGCGGCACAAGGATGGCGATGGCTCCTAACACCTTCCAGATTCCGAGGATGAGGAAGAAATACATGGGGTAGCCGAGTTCGGCCACGACGCCATGAGGGTTGGCGCGGAATTGCAAGATCTGCGCGATGCCGCCGCTCATGAAAAACGCTACAAGTATCGTCGTGGCCCAGTAGGCAATGCGTTTTGCTTTCATGGTCAGTCCAAACCTCCAACGACGTTTTCGAGTTTGCCAATGAAATTCGTCCATCCGTACTTCGCACCCTTGTAGCTGGCGCTTTCTTCCGACGGGAAGCCGGAATGCTCCATGCGAACATGCGTGCCGCTCGCGGTCGGCGTCAGGGTCCAGGTGACCACGCTCTCCATTCCCATCGTGCCCCAGCTATAAGAGAGCCGCGAAACCGGCTCGACAACCAGGACTTGACTGTCGATCACCCCGTCCCAATTGGGCACGGGAGTGGAGCGGAATTTGAACCGGTGGCCGACTTCCGGCTGGAAATCGTTCCCCATCAGCCACTCCTGGATCAATTGGCTTTCAGTGAGGGCTCGCCACACCTTCTCTGGCGGATGCGGCAGTTCGCGCTCAATCGTCAGAGCGCGGGTTGTTGCAACAGTCTCGGTCATTTGTCCATCCTTTCCAGCAGATTTTCGAGTCGATCGAATCGCTCATTCCAGAAGGCACCGTAGTGGCTCACCCAGTCGGCCAGTGGCGCCAATGCCTTCGGCTGCGCAGTGTAGTGCGTCTCGCGTCCTTCGCGGCGATGGCGAACCAGCTTTGCTCTCTTCAGCACCGTCAGGTGTTTCGAGATTGCCGGCTGCGACACGTGGAACGACCCCGTTAGGGCGTGTACGGTCTGCTCGCCTTTGCGGGTGAGCCGCTCAAAGATTGCCCTGCGTGTGGGGTCGGCTAATGCTTTGAAGATGTCGGACTCTACGGCCTGCATGAATGATTCATAACCGAATGGTTATGGTTTGTCAAGTGCAATATTCCAGTTTGCCGGGAGGAAAACCACGACCGCTCCGCGGGCCTCAGTTCGCGTACTTCACCGAGCAGCCGTACGACCGCGTATAGGCGTGCGCCACCGGCTTGCCCGCCAAGGCTTCCATCAGCGCGTCGTTCAGATAGTTGTCGGCGCCCTTGATGTCGCTCGCGTCGGGCGTGGACCGGTCGTCGATCGCGCCCTCATAAATCAGCTCGCCCTCGGGATCGATGACATACATCTCCGGCGTGGTTTTGGCACTGAAAAGATGGCCCAGCTTGCCGTCGGGGTCCATGAGCACCGCAGTGGGCGCGGCATGCATTTGCTCGAGATACGCGTTCTCCTCGGCATCGGTCACGTAGCCCTGCTGGCCCGGCGCTGAAGAAATGACGGTGAACCAGACCACGCCTTTCGTGGTCCATTCCTTTTGCAGCGACTGCATGTTACCGCTGACGTAATGCTTTCTGGTGTAGGGGCAATCGTGGTTGTGCCACTCGAGGACCACGTATTTGCCGCGGTACTCCTGGAGCGAATGGGTCCGCCCGTGCGAGTCAGCTGCGGTAAATTCGGGCGCGGGCGAGCCCACGACAGCCTGGGCTTCGGCCGAAACGGGCACGAGCACGGCCGCAAGAGCCAAGCCTGCGAGAAAAGATAGAGATTTCATGAGAGTTGACCTCCTGACTGTGGGGAGTTCGGACGTGCACTAGATGGGGAATTGGCGATCGGCTCGGCGCCGATATTGCCGCCGATCAAGCACCCAGTTTACTGCTGTTTGGACGGAGAAGCACTGGCGGGAGTTGCAGCCGCAGTGGGGAGTTTGTTGATGACGTCCAGAACGATGCCGGGCGTAAGCACCTGCGGCAAGAGCTGTGGGTTGTTTTCCCCTGGGACATAGAGCGCGTACACGGGCACGCCACTGCGGCCCAGCGCTGTAAGTTCCTGTGTGATCGCGGGATCCTCGCGGGTCCAGTCGGCCTTGAACAGCGCCACATTGCTTGCCCCAAACGCATGCATCACTTCAGGCTGGCTGAGGGCGACACGCTCGTTGACCTGGCAGCTCAGACACCAACTGGCGGTGAAGTCCACAAAAACGGGTTGCCCGGCGGCAAGGGCGCGCTGGACGCCATCGGCCGACCAAGGTTGCCACGCAGCAGCACTTCGTGCCGTGGGACTTTCGGAGGAGAGTTGTGCCGGCGTCTCGGCGAGTTCTCTGGGCGCGGTGATGCAGGCGACAAGTGCCGTGAGCAGAATCAGCACGGCGACCACGGTCGCCCAGCGCTGCGCCGGCCAGCGGCCCAGGAACCATCCAGCGATGGCGAGCAACAGAAAGATGGAGAGCAATGCGAGCAGGAGATTCGCTCCATAGGCATCGGCGACGACCCAGGCGAGCCAGATGACGGTCCCGAAAATGGGAACGGAAATTGCTTGCTTGAGAATATCCATCCACGCGCCGGGTTTGGGCAGCACGCGAGTCCAGGCGGGCTGCAGCGTAAGCGCGACGTACGGTGCGGCCAAGCCGAGAGCGAGCGCGGTGAAGATCGTGAAGGTGGCGGCGGCGGGCTGTGCGAGCGCATAGCCAACGGCCGCTCCCATAAAGGGCGCCGTGCATGGCGTGGCGACGATGACAGCGAGGACTCCAGTGAAAAAGCTGCCCGCGTAACCCTGTTTCGCGGCAAGAGAGCCGCCGGCGCTGGTGAGCGTGAGGCCGATGTCGAATTGCCCGGCCAACGAAAGACCCAGGAAGAAGAGTAGCGCGGCCATGAGGGCGAGAAAAACCGGCGACTGGAACTGGAATCCCCAGCCCAGCGTGGCTCCAGCGGCACGCAGAATGAGCAGCGCGGCAACTAGCGTCCAGAAGGAGACGAGAATGCCGACGGTGTAAACCAGGCCGTGCGCGCGCAGCTTGTGTCGTTCCTCGCTGCCCGATTGCACCAGCGCCAGGCCTTTCAAGAACAGCACCGGAAAGACGCAGGGCATCAGATTGAGCAGCAGCCCGCCGATGAAAGCGAAGAACGCAGTGCTGGCAAGCGCGCTGAAGGAGAACCCGGGCGCGGCCGGCGGAGCAGCGACGGTTCCGGGCATCGCAACGATCTTGTAGTTCCTGCCACCGGCGAGTTCGAGCACGCCTTTCAACTGCGCGGGGTTCGTGGTGAGATTCGCGTCCTTCTTGAGATCGAGAACGAGGCCAGTTACCGTCGGCGTGACGGTTTGCGGCGCGGGATTGTCGAGGATGTCCTGGTCTTCAGGGAAAAGTTCAGCATGGTTTTCGCGCTGGCCCGTGGTAACGGCAAGCCGGAATCCGGCAGGCGTGGGCTGGAAGATTGCAGTGTCGGACGCGGGCAGAGATTGCGGGAGCTGATTGGCAAAGCGCGCCCACAGTTGCTGATCAATTGGAGAGATCAGGTTGACCACGGGCGTTCCGGAAACCACGTTGACGCTCTGGTCCAGCTCAGCTTTGCCGGGAATGCAAACCTCACGGCAAACCAGCCAGTCAACTTTGGCATGGAGCGTAACCGGGCCGGGCTTCGCTGTTCTTGTGACATCCAGCGTGAGCGGGAAAAGAACTTCGTTCTCGTAGCCGAAATCCATCAGCGGACCCAGCGGCAACCGTTGGGGCGCTGGAAACTCGATCGGAGTGGCACTGATGCCCTTGGGCAGAGTCCACTGAATATGCGGCGGCTCGCCGGAATCGCCCGCATTCATCCAGTACACATGCCATCCCGATTCAAGTTTGAAGTACAAACCCGCATTCACCGAGGCCCCGACATTGAGGTTCTGGTTGGGAAAGACAAGTTGCACATGCAAATGCGCAACGTCGGCGGAATTCGACGCCGCAAACGCCGGCAGCCCCGCCGCCACCAGAACCACCAGACCGAAGATATTCCGCAAACGGCGCATGCCCCTGTTCTCCGCTTTCTTTGGACTCAGTGTAAAGGACTGGGGATGCGTAGCGCGGACGGCCGGGGCATAGCCCACCGCCATTTGCGGACTGGACCGGAGCCCTTCGGCCCTGGAAAAAGGGCAAAAATCGCTCTTTTTTCGATGTAAATTCCGCGTCCGTGTGCTACCTTGGGTGCGCATCAGGTCCCCCGCCCCCAACAAATCCCACCTCAAGGAGGATCAATTCATGAAAGCTCCTAGCCTAATCGCTGCGTTGGTGTTGATTGGCGCAACTCTCACTCCCATGACCATGGCCCAGAGTGAACCAGCGTATTCACTCAAGGGCCCATTGCCCGCCTGCAGCGGTACCTATGCCATCGTCCGGCTCACCGAGATCAAACCCGACAGCAACTTCGAAGCATATGAAAAGGCCCTGGCTCTGCATAAGGCGTGGTTCAAGAAGCACGGCTACAAGGACCAGATCTTCGCCGCGCGCGTCCTGGAGCGGGATGAGCAGACCGGTGCGGCCCACTTTTCCAATCACATGGTGCTGCAATACCACTTCATCGAACAGGGCAGCCAGCCCCCTGTCCATGATGCCGAGTGGGATGCTTACGTGAAGGCGTACACCGACATATCGACGATGAAAGAGACGTACGTCAGCTGCGTTCCCAAGGAACACACTCCGCGATCGATGAAGTAAACGGAGTACCGACTTAAACGATGCTGCAGTTCCGCCGGCGCTTCTGCGCTCAGTTCACAATGCGCGCGGCGCGCCCGCGGTGAATGCCGTCGTTTTGCACGCACTTGACGCCGGCGGCGCGGAATGGCCAGCCGCAAATCGGGCTGGGCCGGGGCCGGCGGTTCGCCGGCCCCGCTGATCTTTCGACCTGCTGGCTCGCTAGCTCCGCTTCCCATGCCGTTCCGGCCGGGCGGCGTGTTCGCGGTAGATGCAGTCGTTTTGCACGCACTTGACGCCTGCGGCACGGGCGCGCGCCACAGCTGCGTCGTGAATGACCTCGTCCTGCAGCCAGAGATAGGGAATACCGAGCCGGATCACGTCGTCAACAATCGCAGGAACGTGCTCAGAGGCGCGGAAGACGTCCACGAGGTCGATTCCCTTCCCGGTTTCTGCGCGCGCCGCGGCCTGGGCGGCATCGAGGTCAGCATAGCTGGGCCTGCCGAGCACTTCCTGGATCGCAGGATTCACGGGAAAAATGCGATAGCCGCTGCTGGCAAGATAGCGGCCGATGTTGAAGCTGGCGCGGTGCGGCTTGTCGCTCATGCCGACAACAGCAATGTTGCGCGCGTTGCGCAGCATTTCATCAATGAGGTCGTGCTGATTGCTCGATTCAGTCATCACACTTCCAAATCATCCTCTGCGCCCGTCGCCACTGCCGTACCACGGCGCTTGGCGAGCAGGTAGCCCCTCAGAAACGGTTCCAAATATCCGTCAAGCACCTTGTCCACGTCGCCGACCTCGACCTTGGTGCGATGATCCTTGGCCATGCGGTAGGGCTGCAAAACATAAGACCGGATCTGCGAGCCGAAGTTGATCTCGAGCTTGGAGTCTTCCAGCTTCTTGCTCACTGCGCGCTTTTTTTCGAGCTCATACTCATAGAGTCGCGAACGCAGCATCTTCATCGCCTTCTCCCGGTTCTTATGCTGACTGCGCTCGTTCTGGCACTGGACGACGATTCCCGTGGGGATGTGCGTCATGCGCACTGCGGAGTCGGTGGTGTTCACATGCTGGCCGCCCTTGCCGCCGGAACGGTAGGTGTCGATGCGCAGGTCTTCCACCTTCAGGTCGACGTGAATGGTTTCGTCAATCTCCGGCGAAACGTAGACCGAAGCGAATGATGTATGGCGGCGCTTGGCCTGGTCGAACGGCGAGATGCGCACCAGGCGATGCACGCCGCTCTCGCCGGCCAACATGCCAAAGGCATTTTCTCCGATGATGGTGAATGTGGCCGACTTGATGCCGGCCTCTTCGCCGGCCTGGTAGTCGTTCATCTCCGTCTTGAAGCCCTGCTGCTCGGCCCAGCGCAGGTACATGCGCAGCAGCATCTCGGCCCAGTCCTGGCTTTCGGTGCCGCCGGCGCCGGGATGCACGGTGACAATGGCATTGAGTGGATCGGCCTCGCCGGAAAGCATGGTGCGGGCTTCGAGCTCCTCGGCGAACCCATCCAGGGCTTTGATCTCTCGGTCGAGTTCAACGAGGACATCTTCGCCCTCGCGCGCCAGCTCGATGTAGGCTTCGATGTCATCGGTGCGGCGGACAAGCTCGTCGTCGTCGCGCACCAGCGTTTCGAGGCGCTTTTTGTCGCGCATCAATGGTTTGGCAGCGTTTGGATCGTTCCAGAGGGCCGGATCGGCCAGCTTTTTTTCTATGTCAGCGAGTTCCCTGCGGATGCGAGCCGGGTCAAAGATACTCCCGCAGGTCGCGCACTTGATTGCGCACGGGAGCGTAGGCGAATTCGAGATCGTTCAGCGACATGGGCTCTTGGGACCTGACTTTGGCTTAGCAAGTCGGCGAGTTAGCGAGTCAGCGACCTTTTGGCAAAGTTTTTCGCTGTCCAAACGACCAACCAACAACGCCTATTGAAAGTATGGCACATAGCCACGCGAACACGTCGCCGTGAGCGGTGTAGAACGTGATGTCGTTGCGGAAGGCAAACTCCGCCGGCAGCGCGTCGGTCTGGTGGCGGGCAATCGACTGGCGCACGTGGCCGTAGGGATCGATGGCCGCGGTCACGCCCGAGTTGGTGTCGCGCAGCAGCCAACGGCGATTCTCGATGGCTCTCATGCGCGCCATATTCAGGTGCTGCCAGGGAGCGCTGGTGTCGCCATACCAGCCGTCGTCGCTGATGTTGACGAAAACCTCAGCGCCGTGGCGCGCGAACTGGCGTACCTCGTCGGCGAAGACCGCCTCATAGCAAATAAAGACGCCATAGCGATGGCTGCCGCCACTCTGCGAGGGCAAGAGATATGCGTTGCGTTCTGTGCCGCGGGTGAAAAGGCCAACGCGGCCTGTGAGTTTGTGTGCGAAGGTAAGCAGATTCTGGAAAGGGATGTATTCGCCGAAGGGGACGAGGTGGATTTTGTCGTAACGGCCCACCAGGTTGCCGTCGGGACCTATGATGAATGCTGAATTGTAGAAGTGCGCATCGCCGTCCAGCCGGAGCATAGCGTCCACACCGTGCGCGAATTCGATGCCCACGCCGCCGACAACGAGCGGCGCATGATTCGCAGTGGCAACGTCCTGCATCGCCTGTTTGAAGCGCGGTTCGCTACCGAAGTAGGGCGCGGGCGACTCCGGCCACGCCACGAGATCGGGATGCGTGGGATAGGGCGGGCAGATGATTTCGCCTGTGGGCGCGCCGGTCTGCGGAATGCCGGCGATGTACGTCTTGCATTGCTCGCCTGCGAGGCGCGTGAACTCGGCGATGTGGCGATCCCACTCGGGGCCTTGCCAGTTATTCGCGCTACCTACGTCCAGGTTCGGCTGAATCAGAACCGCTGTGGCCGTGGGCGCGGATTTGGGCGGCGCGACAAAGACGCCGGCAAATCCGGAAATCAGCAGCAAGGCTCCGCAACCGGTATATGCCCAGCGGCCAGAGAGCGGGTTTTTGATTTCGCGCCCCAGCAACAAACCGCCGGCCAGGAAAGCATTCACTGCGACGAGCACGAAACTGATGCCGTAGACGCCCGTCCACGGCGCGAGTTGATTGATGAGCTGGTTATCCACCTGCGAGTAGCCAAGCTGGTCCCAGGGAACGCTGGTGATGCGCGCGGCGGCAAGCTCGAGGGCCGTCCAAAGAAACGGCGCGACGGCGAGCGCGAGACGCGTGGAGCCGGTGGCGCGCCGCACCAGTACGATGCCCATGCCGAAGAGTCCGAAATAAAGTCCCAGCACGAGGCTGAAGCCGACCAGCAGCAACAGGGGCGCGAGCGGCGGCATGTCGCCATAGTGCGACATGGTGTCGCGGATCCAGTAGCAATTGCCCAGGTACCAAAGAAAGCCGCAGAGATAGGCGACGAAGAACGCGCGGCGCAGAGGATGGCGCTCACCCGACTGCGAATTCCTGAGCAGCGCCCAGAGCAGCGGAACCAGGGCGAACCACGCAAAGACGCTGCGCATGGGCGGCATTGGTCCGGCCAGCGGGAACGGCAACTCCAGCAAGCCCGCGGAAAGACCCGCGGCGACCCATGGCTTCGCTCCAGACGTCCATGACGATTGCATACATCGGCGAGTGTAAAACATTCACCTGCGGTAGAATCGAGATCATGGCGTTCGCTACCTTCGTAATACGCGTGCTGGAAGTGATGTTCTTTGTCGGCCTGGTGGGATCGGCAATCGTGGTGCTGATCAGCTTTTGGGAAGACGGGAAAGAGCTTTTCGGCAAAGACTGACGCTCTGACCTCGTGATTTCCTAACCCCTCCCTGGAGGGTGCGGGCGTAGACGCCCGCACTACAGCCGGTTTGGAGACCGGCGCTACTTCTCTCGTCGCGGTCCGGTCTTACGCATCCTTTTCCATCGCCGACTTGCGATCTTCCTCCGAGAATGCCGCGGCCTTACCCTTACGCGCGGCGCCGACATAATGGGAAACTGCGGCCATCGTAGCCGCGATGCCGGCTTTGCTGGTGCTGTAACTCATGGCCGAAGGCAGCGGAATATTCATGGCCGCCGCGGTCTGGATGGCATCCTGATTCGCCCCCAGAAACACGAAGTCCCAGTTGTACTTGTCCCTCTGCTCCCGGATCAACTCGCCGATCCGCTCCAGGTTGTATTCCTTGCTCGCGTTCTCCAGGCCGTCGGTGAGCGTAACCACGATGACCTTGGATGGGCGCTCATTCTCCGGAAGCGCCGCAAGCTCCTTGCCGAGTTCGACGATGGTGCGTCCCTGAGCATCCAGCAGCGCGGTCGATCCCCGCGGCACAAACGTGTTCTGGGTCAGTTCGGGGCACAGCTTCAGATTCATGTCGAAGACGGTTTCGTAACGGTCGTCGAACTGCACGAGTTTGACCGTGGCTTCCCCGGGAAGTTCCTGCTGGGTTCTGATGAATTCGTTGAATCCCGACACGGTCGATTCCTTGCAGCTTTCCATGGAGCCCGAGCGGTCCAGAACGATCGCAATACGCGTGAAATTGTTTTTCATTTTCCCTCCTCCGCCTTCGATTCTTTTCTTGACGGGCTGGTTTTCGCAGGGGTAACCAGCCTGTAGACCACGTCCTTCTCCACCTTGAGCGCCGCGGTGATGCTTTCTCCCGGAGGCCGCCTTCCGTTATAGACGTCGCTCAGATACTGCGGAGAAACGCCGAGCTTTGAAGCGAACTGCTGGGCTGTTTGCTCTCCCTGCTGCTTCTTCAGGAACTCCATAAACTGATCGAGGTTCATCTTCTTTACGGCCATGGCACCAGTATACGTCAAATGACGTATACGTCAAGTGACGTACATTGGAGATCGCTTTCCGCCCCTGTTTCCGGCTCTTCGCAAGCATCTGAAATCCGTGCGCTTAAAGCGCGATGCGGGATTGGCGTGAACGGTTGCTTGTTTTTGGCGACAATATACCTGACAAAATGATGGCTTCTTAAATCTGCGTTGAAGCGGGAATTACTCTTTCGGCGGGTCTGCGGGGCTGACGGAGTGTTTCGAGGAAAGCTGGTCAACTGCCTTCTTTAGCTCGCCCATGTTTTCTAGGATGGCAGAGAGATATTCTTCCGTCCGGGCCAAAATGATCCCCACAATCAAAAACAAAAGGCCATATCCGAGGAAGTCATGCTCCGGGAAGTGGCCGGTTACTAGCCAATGCACCCCCGCAACGCCCCCGAGGCCCACGAGTCCACATGTGAAGAGGAAACCTTCCATTGCGAGATTTGCAACGCCCTTCATGCGCACGCAGTTGCCCCCTTTGCCATTAGCAATTCGTTTAGTTCTCTTCTGGCTGCGAAGGAGCCTCTTCCTCGTCCTGCACTACATTCGCGTCTGCTCTAAACGCTGGCAGGAGGACAGGCGGTCTCGAATGGACGAAGATCAGGTAGACGATCCAGACAATCAAAGGGCCGAAGATCAGGCTGCACACGACCCACCCGATAAAGCCCCTTCCCCTGCGCATCGCTGCCTTCCCGATGAGGTGACCAAGCCACCAGCGAACTGCCATGAAGCCGACGAATAGAACTAAGGGAAGAATGTCCGAAAGAGTGTCGTTCACCTGATCCCTCCGATGTAAGCCATAGCTTACGTGTAAGCCACAGCATACAGCGATGCTTGGGGCATGGCAACGGACATTTGTGTGCGGATCGGGAGACGGATTCGCGTCTTGCGGACGCAGCGCGAATGGACCCAAACCATGCTTGCGGATCATGCCGAACTCACGCGGGAACATCTGTCAGAGGTGGAAGGCGGAAAGAAGGAGATCGGCGTCCGAACTCTGGACAGAATCGTGCGGGCGCTCGACGTGAGCCTTGCAAATTTTTTCGACGGATTCTAGTGTTTAATTCGGTTGTTGATAGAATAGTAATGGAGGCGAGAGGATTCTATGAACGCTTCACAAATAACCCACGGTCTAAAAGTTGTTGGTTTCGGCCAGAGTATGCTTCTTGGCGTTGCGGTTATTGCGGTCGCCAGTGTATTTCTCTATGCCAAAAGACAGCAAATACAGAATGGTCTGTTCGCCTAGAGGTAGGTATGAACGTGTTGACAACCACGTGTCGCGCCTGCAAGAAAGTGACGGTAGTTCCGGGGTTTGATCCTTTAGGGGATTTCTCCCACTACAAGCCAAATAGCCAAGTCGGAGTGCTATGCCTTCTTTGCGGTAGCGGTTATTCGGCCCCATTTTCTGAGTGCAGTCTCCGACCAAACGAAAACCCCGCTTCTTAGCGGGGTCTGTCCAATCCGTGAGGTTGTCGAAATCACCCGTCACATTCTTGGCGGAAGAGGTGGGTTGACTCGGCGCAACGTGCCCTCAGAAATGAGGGTACTCAGGTGGAGTTTGCCCGTCAAGTCAATAGATCAGGCAATCCTTCAATAGCCGAGATCACCAGTCGTTCTCCTTCACTCGCTCGACCATCATCAACGCAACATCCAGAACAAACTGGTGCCCTTGACACTGGAATGCGGGGCTGGCCTGCAATAAGCGCATTCGTATGCGATCACCTGTTTGTGATTCGTCGCCAAATGCAAATACTCGTTTCTTCATTCCACAGTTTCCTTGGGCACATTCGCATACAATCTCCCAAAGGGCCGTGGATTCTGTCCTGCGGCCCATCCTTGGAACGGGACCAAACTGGACAGTATCGGCGGAACGGTCGAACACACGCCCGTGCTGAAGGCATAAAAGCGTTATGGGCCAAACACCCGTGGGCTGATCATCCAGACCTTCAAATGTTCCTAGACGGCTTTGATGCGGGAGAACGATATGCTCGTTCGGCTGATGGCCGTCAAGGAAACTGACAATCGGAACTGATCCCATTCCTCTCGCCTTTCAAAGTCTGCGCTATCATAATGCCATGAAGCGGCGTCTGGAGAGACGAAAGTATGAGCGTTAAGCCAATGTTTCCACCTAACCACGCAGCGTCGGGGAGTGAAACCACTCGCTTCAATGAATTCACCCGGCGCTTATTGGCTGTTCCTCACAGCGAGATCAAGGCACAGTTGGATGCAGAAAAAGACGCGAAACGGACACCTAAGACTTCTTCTTCGCGCCGCGCTTCCCGCCCCAAATCTTAAGCTGGCGTTTGTTTGGCTCCCTCCTTGCCGGTCAACTCTGCATACGTCAGCCGCTTTCCAGTGATCTGTGAGACCGCGAGGGAAAACCTGTCCGCATCAGGAGTCTTGTTGCCAAACGCATCCTCCCGGTGGTTGTAACGGAAAACCTGCTCGTCAAGATACCGGCCCAAGTGGAACGGTTCGACGGCAACGTAGGTTCCATTCAATCCACGCTTGAGCAAAGACCAGAAATTCTCCATCCCGTTCGTGTGTACTTCACCGCGCACGTATTGCTTCATGTGGTCAACGAACTCATGGGTGAACTCTTTGGGGATGTGCTTGTAGAGCTTCGCGCTGTCGGTGTAAATCTTCGATCCCGGCATCAGGCGATTCAGAATCTCGGTTTGCAGTTCAAGGCGGGTGATAGCAGGAACCACAGAGGCTTGCACCTTGCGCTGCTCTCTGTCCAGAACGCCCATGACTGCGGTTTTGCTGACCAGATGGCCGGAGCCTTGCAAATTGGCCGAGCGCCGAATCGAGCGAATCTGTTGACGCTGCGCTTCATGCTTGTTTGCGTCCTTGCCGCCGATGAATGCCTCATCAGTTTCCACTTCGCCGCCCGGTCCACCCATTTTGAATCTCTTGCCCTTCATTGCCAGCCGAATCCGGTGGAGCATGAACCACGCAGTTTTCTGCGTCACACCGAGAGCACGGTGAATCTCGTAGGAACTGATCCCGTTGCGGCAGTTGGAGAGCAGCCAGAAGGCCGGTAGCCACTTGTCTAGGCCGATAGGGGAATCTTCCATCACCGTTCCGGTCTTGAGCGTGAACTGCGGGGCATCATGCTTCGCGCGGCAGTGCCAGCGGTTGTACTTCTCAAGGAATAGAACGTCCTTTGATCCGCAGCGCGGGCATTCAACGCCCTTGGGCCAACGGTTCGCCACAAGGTACTTCCGGCAGTTCGCTGGATCGGAGAAATAAACAATCGCGTCTTGTAGAGTTTTCAGCTTCATGTTTCAAGGATGCGCCTCTTTCTCTATTTTGTCAAGTATATTATTACCTTGTTTTTCGTTGACACACATCCGTTTGAAAATTAGACTCATCGCAGAGCGGTGGTTTCGCTCAGAAGGTTTTTCTTTGCCGGTTCCCCAGCTGGCTTTCAAGCGATGGCCTCTTCTCGAACGACCGTAGCCCCTCCAAGTGACCGCGTGCGGTTGATCGTCGCGTCCTCCGTGATGCTCACGTTCATCTCCTTCTGGCGCGCGGCAGCCATTGTTCTCAATGACCTCGGATCGTCAGCCTTTTACGCAGGCGGCATCGCCGAACAGGCGGTGGGCGCTGCGGCCCCGTGGTTCATCCTCGGCATCATGCTGTTCAGCTTCGCGGTGCGCGCGGTGTACGTCGAAAGCTGTTCAATGTTTACGCGCGGCGGCGTATACCGCGTGGTCAAGGAGGCGCTCGGCGGCGGCTTCGCCAAGCTCAGCGTTTCCGCGCTGATGTTCGACTACATCCTCACCGGCCCCATCTCCGGCGTTTCCGCCGGACTGTACATTACCGGCCTTCTCAATGAACTGATCACGGTCACCAACCAGTGGCATTGGCTGCCACCGGCTTTGATGGACGCGCACAACAATCCCATCCAGCTGAACATGAACTATACGGCTGCGCTGCTGGCCGCGGTTGTGACCACCTATTACTGGTGGCAAAACATCAAGGGAATTGAGGAGTCGAGCGACAAGGCGCTGCGCGTCATGCAGGTCACCACGGTGATGGTGATCATTCTGTTGGTGTGGGGCTGTTATTCAATTGCCATCCGCGGAGCCCATCTCCCGCCTGCGCCCATCCCCTCCAATTTCCATTTCAGCAATGATGCACTCGGGTTCCTGAAAGGCCACGGGCTGCCGATCTTCGGCCTGTTCGGTGTCCTGATGGCCTTCGGCCACTCCATCCTCGCCATGAGCGGCGAGGAGAGCCTCGCTCAGGTGAACCGTGAAATTGAGCACCCGAAACTGAAGAACCTGAAGCGCGCGGCGATCGTTATTGCGATCTATAGCTTGATCTTCACGGGCGGGGCCACGCTGCTGGCTTCCATGCTCATCCCCAACTTCGAACGGACCCACCTCTATGCCGACAACCTGATCGCGGGACTGGCGATGTACATGGTGGGACCGCTGGCATGGCGCATCCTGTTCCGCGTCTTCGTGGTGCTGGTCGGCTTCCTGATTCTTTCCGGCGCCATCAATACCTCGATCATCGGATCCACCGGCGTGCTGATGCGCGTGGCCGAAGATGGCGTGCTCACCGACTGGTTCCGCAAACCGCATCGGCGCTTCGGCACCAGCTTTCGTATCGTCAACCTGGTCTTTATCCTGCAGATGTTCACCATCGTCGCGAGCCGCGGCAATGTGATCATGCTCGGCGAAGCGTATGCATTCGGCGTGATCTGGTCGTTCACATTCAACAGCCTGTCGATGCTGGTGCTGCGCTGGAAGTACAAGGGTGAACGCGGCTGGAAGGTCCCGCCGAATATCCGCATCGGAAAAACCGAGATCCCCTTGGGCCTGCTTTCAGTGTTCATGGTTCTGTTCGCCACAGCCACCGTGAACCTGTTCACCAAGTCGATCGCTACGGTGAGCGGCATTGCGTTTGCCATTGCATTCTTCATCGTGTTTACGGTTTCGGAGCGCATCAACCAGCGGAAACACGCCATCACCGCCAAGGAGATGAAGGACCACTTCCAACTGGAGCACCAGGATACGGTGAGCCGGGAGTCGGTCGCCATCCGCCCCGGTGGCGTGATGGTCACCATGCGCGATGCCGCCAATCCCCTGGCCCTCAAGTGGACTCTGGGACGTACCAGCACCGATGAGCGGGATGTAGTGGTCGTCAGCGTCAGGCTCATGGGCGCCGGCGGACCGGAATATCTGAGCGCCGAGCAACAGAGCTTCAGCGAACACGAGCAAATGGTCTTCACCAAGGCCGTATCGGTAGCAGAAAGCTTCGGCAAAAAGGTTTCGCTGTTGGTGGTTCCGGCGGGTGAGATCTTTCCCGCTCTGGCCCAGACGGCGAGTTCGCTCGAGGTGGAGTCGGTGGTCTCCGGCAGCTCGAGTTCGTTGACCGCGGAGGAACAGGCCTTCTACATGGGACAGGCCTGGGAAGCGTTGCCCGAGCCCAAGCGGCAATTCAATTTCTGTGTTGTGTCGGCTGGTGGCGAGGTGAAGGTGTTCTATATCGGGCCTCATGCGCCGTCTTTGAGTTCCGAGGATGTGCAACTGGTGCACCGGCTATGGCTGAATATGCGCCGCGATCCTAAGGCTGGGGACCTGCATCACAGCGACATCATCACCTACGCTCTAACGCGGCTGGCCGGCCAGTACGCGCGCGAGAAGGACGATATCCTGCGCGATCTCCGCGGTTTCCGCAGCGCAGGATCAACTACCTCCGTGCGAATGGGCACGCAGGAGACTCTCCCTCCCGGCGGCATTACGCCCTCGCCGCGAGCGGTGAAGCAGACCCGCGATCAATAACGCAGGGACTAAGGGACTCGGGACTAGAAAAGGCTCGTTCACGGCGAGCAATCCGTAATCGCCCGCCGTCCGAATGCCATTGTTCAATGAGAGCGAGAGTTTCTCTTTCCTTAGTCCCTTAGTCCCGAGTCCCTTAGTCCCTGCCTTTACGCCGTGTACTCGTCTCCCGGCTGCCAGCGCACCACCTTCACGCCCGGTTCAACCAGAGCGCCCAGTTCTTCCGGCGTGCCTGTGAGCTGCGGAAAGGTGCCCCAATGGATGGGCAGGACCGCCTTGGGCGCCAGGAGGCGGCAGGCAAGCGCCGCTTCTTTCGGTCCCATGGTGTAATGGCCGCCAATCGGCAGCATGGCCACCTCCGGCTTGTACAAGTCGCGGATGAGCTGCATGTCGCCAAAGACGCAGGTGTCGCCCGCGTGGTAGAGCACGGGACCGCCAGCCACTTCCAGCACGAACCCGCCGGCAACGCCCACGTAATGAACACCCTTCTCGTCCTGCGCGCCGGAAGAGTGCTTGGCGTCGACCATGGTGGCGGCCACATCGTCGAGTTGCACGGTCCCACCCAGGTTCATGCCGATGGTTTCCTGAACGCCCTTGCCGGCAATAAAATCTGCGAGTTCGTAGACTGCAACCACCGTAGATCCATGCTTCTTGGCCACTGGCGCGGCATCGGAGATGTGGTCGCCGTGTCCGTGGGTCAGCAGGATGAAGTGAATCTTCGAGGGAAGTTCAAAATTCTGCGGGTATTTGGGATTATGCGCGATGAAGGGGTCGATCAGGATGTTGGTTCCCTTAGCCGTTTGAACCAGCACCGTGGCGTGCCCGAGCCAAGTAATGCGCGTGGGCTGGGTTGGGGTCATGAATTCCTCCTTCGAGCGGTTCCAGAATTCTCGTGCTCCACGTAGCGCAGTGAAAGGTGGCGTTTTCTTGAGGAAAACGCCACTTTGCATCCGGGCTCCTGGCTGCAGCGATTCTGGAACCGCTGTGCCGTCTCGTCTGAGAAGTACAACTTGACGGCGGGGGAAGGCAAGCGTAGGCTCTCAAAAAGGCGAACATATGGCGAAAACAGAGAGTCTCTTCCCCATCCTCGACGGCAATTCCGAATCCAAGCCACTGGCCGGCCTGGCTCGTTCCGCCGCCGAGGCACCGCTCGACTCCACCGGCTGCCTTACCGAGTACCGGCCCCTTGCCTCGCGCTCGATTGTGAACAAAACCGTCTCGCGGCGCGGCCTTCCTTTCACTCACGCCATCAACCCTTACCGCGGCTGTGAATTTGCATGCCGCTACTGCTACGCCCGCTACACGCACGAATTCCTTGAGATGCAGCCGGAGGAGTTCGAACGCAAGATTTACTTCAAGCAGAACGCGGCGTGGCTGCTCGAGCAGGAGTTGCGACGGCTGAAGCCGGGCACGGAGATTGCGTTGGGCACAGCCACGGATCCCTATCAACCATTGGAGCGCAAGCTCGGAATTACGCGTTCGCTGCTGGAGGTCTTTGCGCGTCACAGCGGATTCCGGTTGGGCATCGTGACTAAATCAACGCTAATTGCGCACGATCTGGATCTTCTTCAGGAGGTCGGCAAGCAGAACAAGCTCACGGTCCACCTGACCGTGACCACCGTGAATGCCAAATTAGCGCGCGTGCTGGAACCGAGGGCGCCGCGGCCCGATCTGCGCATTCTCGCGCTGAAAAAACTGCGCGAAGGGGGATTGCGCGCCGGTGTTCTATGTTCTCCGCTCATGCCGGGGATTACGGACAACCCGGGCTCCATTCGCGCCGTGGCCCGGGCAGCGGCCGACGCCGGCGCCTGCTTCTTCGCCGCGGGAGCTTTGTTCCTGAAGCCGTGCTCGCTGCCGACATTCCTGGCTTTTGTGCGCGAACACTTCCCCGCGCAACTTGCCGCTTACGAGCAGCGCTACAGCACCAGCGCTTTTGTCTCGCCGGCCTACCGGAAGCGCGTTGCGGAACTCGTCGCGGCAATTTGCCGGGAGTTCAAACTGGGAAAACGGCACTCCTACGAGGAAGCGGCCCGGGACGCCGGAGCAGAGGGGAATGCGGTTGTGGAATTGCAGCCGTGGCTGCCGTTTGCTTCCTGAAGGCCGCTGCGGGCAAAGCCTAGTAGTGGGTCAGTTTGAAAAAACTTTCCCTCAGGGGCTGAAGCCCACCGCTGTTTGGGGGCTTTTGCGGCACGACTGAAGTCGTGCCCTTTCGCGACGGGCTCAAACTGACCCACTACCAAAAACCTTGGTCCCTTGTTCCCTAGGTCTGTTGGTCCGTGCCTCACCGCGTAATGAGGACTTCCGAGACGCTGTCCTTGGCGAGGAACTGCCGGTGTCCGGACCAACCTGTAAACAGGCGCTCAATGCTGCGGTTGGTAAAGGCTCGCTGGATGGGAAACTGATGTGTCCTCTGCATGTCAACGTCATCGCCGGCGGTGACATGGTAGCGGCAACGCGCCGCCTCTTCGCCGTGCGTGCGGGTGTGGAAGAAGGCCAGCACCTGTCCGCCGGGATTCATGGCCGAACGCAGACGCTCCACCATCGGCGCGACAAATGGTTCGGGCAGATAGTCCAGCACGGTCCATAGAAGCACCACGTCATAGGTGCGCCCGGAGAGATTGAGCGATTGATCGAGACAGCCTTCGACGTTCCAGATCGGATTGCCGTCCTCGTCGCTGCCCGTGCGCCAGTCGCCCATATAGGCGTCGTAGACAAGGTCGGAGAGATAGACGCTATGGCCCAGGCTGGTGAGGTAGTTGATATTGGCGGGCGAGGTGTAGCCGGTATCGATGATGCGCAGACCCGGCTCGGCTTGAAGGCGCTTCCGCAAAACCGCCCATGCCCCGGAATGGCGGGCTACGCGAGGGCCTGTAAGCCCTGCGGCCGCAGGCGGTGCAGCGGCCTCCTGTTTCTTGTCGAACCAGCGACGCACAGTAAGATTCCTTAAGCGGCCGGGCATACGCGGGTGGGAGAATCGGGAATTTCCCGGCGCGACTTGTCTAGCCCTCGAAAACAGCGCCGCCGTGCTGCAAGTTCAAGCTCTCGGTTCCTTTCGAAACCGATTGCGTCAGGTCCACCTTGCCGCGAAAGACGGCGTTGTCTTCGACGGCAAGGCGCAGGGCGCGGATATCGCCTTCAAGGTTGCATCCAGCGCGCAACTCCACGCGCCCGCTGGCTACGACATTACCCTGAACCCGGCCTAATACGAGCACGTCCTTGGCAGTAATATCGGCCGCTACATTGGCATTGGGACCGATGGTCAATCGATTCTCTGCCAGGCTGACGGTTCCTTCCACCCTTCCGTCCACGATCAGGTCTTCTTTGCCCTTCACTTCGCCGCAGATCACGATCGTTTTTCCGATGCGTGCGGGAGCGTTGTCCACTGCCATAACTTTGATCCCTTTCCCACTGCCTTTTAGGCCCTGCCCGAACTATATCAACCCTGCCATAAGGGTTCAATTCACGGTCGCGCAAAATTGCCGATTTTGCGCGGGTTTCTTCACCATACACCCGTTTGGCTGTTTAGAGTCTTCTATTCACTTTCGCACGCGCCAAAGTGAATAGCAGGCTCTATAGAAAACGCCGCGCCGCCGACCGGCACCGTACACTAATCGTTGTGAACCGATTCATTGCCCTCCTCCTCCTGGCTCCATGGGTGATCCCGGTCCCCTGTATGAATCCGGTCCTTGCCCAGTCCGCCCCGGGCAATGGCGCGGCTGCATCGACTCTGACAGGTCAAGCGCTGGTAGATCGCACGCTCGCCAACGAGTTGAATGCGGCCGAGGACGCAAGTCATCCCATGCGCTACCTGTTGCACAAGACCAGTCCGCGGGTGACCTCGACCAAGGAGATGATGGAAACCCGCGACGGCGAGGTGGCGCGGTTGACTGCGATCAACGATAAGCCGCTGAGCGCCGCCGATGAGAGCTATGAAGAAGCGCGGCTGAATGAGTTGCTTGGCGATCCCGGTAAACAGCGACGCCGCAAGCAGGCCGAGGACGCTGACTCCGCCCGCGCCCTCAACGTGCTGCGCGCCTTGCCTAGCGCCTTTCTGTATCAAGACGTCGGCCCCGGTGAGGGACCGACGGTGAAGGTGGAGAAGTTTACCTTCCGGCCCAATCCCGCGTTCAATTCCCTCTACCTGGAAACTGAGGTTTTGCCCGCCATGGCCGGGGAAATCTGGATCGATCCCGTGCACCTTCGCGTGGTGCGGCTGGAGGGCCACCTGCAACAGGATGTGGACTTCGGTTGGGGAATCCTGGGCCGGCTGAACAGGGGCGGCTGGATCGTGATCGAACAGGCGGACGTGGGCGGAGGCCTGTGGCGGACCGTGCGATTCCAGATGCAGATGAGCGGCAGGGTGGTTTTCAAAACCCGCGTGTTCGACACCACGGAAGAGCAAACCAACTATGCGCCGCTACCCGAGGGAATGGGTTACCAGAAAGCGATTGAAATGTTGCTCTCCGGCAAATAGAGGCTAGCAGAGTTAGCGGGGCTAGCGGAGTTGGCGGAGCTAGCCCGATGTCGTGATCGCGCGGAAGTCCGTACGCAAAAAAACGGCCCAGGCAGTTGCCCGGGCCGCGTGATTCCGTTTGAAGCTGGTGCTTACTTCACCTTGATGATAATCATGGCGAAGGTGAACAGGGTGAGTGACTCGATGAACGCCAGGCCGATGATCATGAAGGTCATCAAACCAGCGCGGGTTCCGGGGTTGCGCGCCAAAGCTTCCGTGGTCGAGCCAACCGCCCTTCCCTGACCCAGACCGCAAAGACCCGCGGCCAGACCCATGCCGAGGCCGACGCCGACGGGCACCATGTCAATCGCGGGCGAGCCGCCATCTGCAAAGGCCGGAATGGCGAAGCAAAGCGCCGCCAGGGCCATGAACACATATTGAAGTTTCCGCATAATTCTCCTGCTTCCCTGAAGATTGACCGCCAGTGGGTGGTTGAGGCTCACCGTGCTGGCCCCCTCACGCTTGCGGTCTTCCGTGGTGCGGAGCGGAAGCGCTCTCCGCCGGAATTTCGACTTAGGTTTCAGGTGTCAGGTTTCAGGTGCCAGACAAAAGCGCGAATCTGCCGACATACAACCTGATCCCTGACCCCTGGAACCTGAAACCTGTCCTTAGTGCTCGTGCGATACCGCCATGCCCAGATAAATCATGGACAGAACCATGAATACGTACGCCTGGATGAGGGCCACAAGGCCGTGCAGTGCCAGAGGAAATACCGGAACGACGAACGGGATGAAAGAAAAAGCGATCAAGGTCAGCAAATCGCTGGCCAGCATATTGGCGTAAAGACGGATGGTGAGCGACATCATGCGCGCAAGATGCGATATGACTTCAATGGGAAACAACAACCAGGAAATTTGCCACATGGGCCCGGCAAATTGCTTCGCGTAGCCGATGGGTCCGTGCACGCGAAGACCCTGATAGTTGTAGTAGAGAAATGTCAGGACCGCAATGCCGAGCGGCACTCGCGGCAGACTCGTTGGAGTGGTGATACCCGGAACGAGACCAAGCAAATTAAGGATCACGATGAAGAGGCCGACGCAGGTGACGAACGCCTGAAAGCGCTCGTACCCGTGGCCGATAATCTGCTCCGATTGAGTGCCCGTGAACTCATGAATCATCTCGGCGATCTGCTGCGCCGGGTTGGGCTTTTCCACTGAAAGCGTTACGCGCACGATGAGGAAAAAAGCGATGAGGCCGCAGGCGACCAGCAGTTCGAGAGCAAACGTGTCGTCGATTGGCGCGGCAGGATGCGCAGGATGGATGTGCACCAAACCCATCAGCCACACCACGGGCCCGGCGAAGAGATGATTCAACAAGCGTGTAATTGCAAGACTATCCGGCATCAGAACTGAAATCTTTCCGTTTCCTATGGAGTGGGGATGCGCCCCATCGTTCCGGCCATCAACCCCTGAGCAGGCGCAACCCTCCCCACACCAGCGTGAGGACCGCTAAAGCCAGTCCGCAGAGGAGTGCCACCACAGAGCCCTGGAAACATTTCAGGCTAACATAAATGGCTGCCGCGAAAACGGTGAGTCTGAGCACAAAGAAGACTGCTGCAAATGCCGACCCCCTGGGCGTCTGTTTCTTGTCCATTTTGGCGGCAATAAAGCGCGCCAGACGGCGCCATTCGAAGATGCTGGCAGCCGAAATGGCGGTTCCCGTGGCCAGCATGGCGGCATCGCGCCAGCTCGAGGCCTTCCACACTACGAGAGACGCTAGGCCGCCAAAAATCAACGTGTTACGGATCGCGCCGCGAAGCATTCCCTCAAGATCCGCGTCGGTGATGTCGGAAAAAATCTGCAATTGATCGCTCATGAAGGCGTGCCCGAGTCTCCCGTCTTGGCTGATTTGTCCGCCTGGTTCCCGTTTTCGTCCAGCTTGTCCATCGCGGGATCGTTGGCGTACACCATCGCCATGCGGATGGCCGCAATCAGCCCGGCGATGATGCCAAAGACCACCCCGGCCATCGCCATCCAGGTCTGATGAAAGTGCCGATCGAGCCAGAAGCCGGGCAGCCAGCCGATGAAGGCGGCGCAGGGCAGCACCATCGCGATCTGGATCATTTTTTCGGCTTGCACCCACGCGTTCATCATGCTGCCCAGCCCACCCTGGGCTGAATCGCCTGAAGACGCACCGCCGGTGCTGCCACGCTGCTTCCTATCCGGGATGGGACGATGGAAGGGCACCATCGTGGTTATACACGGCTAGGGTATGCGGGTGCGAACGCGGCCCGCTCGCCCTAAGCCTGAGTGCCTTTCAATTACTTCGACTTCGCCGGCTGCTCTTCGATCAGATACGTGGCGGAGACAGTCACCTTGAACTCCACGCGCCGCGAGTTGTAGGCGAGTAACGATCCGCCCCCGAAGTTGGAACTCGTAGTCACCACGGCGTCACCCATGCCGTAAGCCGTGGCCGTAGCACAGCAGCCGTTGTAGGGGACCGAAAACTGGCGCACCGTGACGCCGATCAAATCGCCGAGGCGGAGGCCGATCTTCTGCGCCATTTGCTCGGCGGCTGCACGCGCGTTGGCCAGCGCGTTGGCGTTGGCGCGAGCCTCAAGGGCGCTGGGATCCTGAACGACCCACTGCACCCAGGCGTCGTCTGCCGCTCCCGAATCGATGGCGGTCTTGAGCGTAGCATCAGCTTGTTCCGGCTTGACTCGGACGGCCCAGGACTGCGTGACAGTGAACTGGCGGCGGCTTCGCTCCTCCGTTCCCATTTGATATTGCTGCAGCTCGTACGACGAGCTGCGCTGCAGAACCGGGCTGGTGAAGTCGACTGCGCCATCGGGCAGGCCCAAAGACGCGAAGGCATGCTGAATGGAACTGGAAAGGTCGGTGGCGCTGGCATTGGCGGTTTTCGCGTCGGGCCCGTAGACCTTCGAAGTTGGCACGGATCACTGCCATGTCGGCATTGGCGCTTACGACGGCGGTGCCTTCCGCAGTGAGAATGCGCCGCTGCTCGGGATTGGGCATGGTTGGTGTTTGGCCGTGAAGACCGAGGGCCACTCCGGCGACAACCAAAGGAAAGAAGCGAATGAGTCGATGCATGATTTGTCCCCTTGTTTGGAGTTGCCAGAAGAATAACTCCTGCAAGCGGAGGCGGGACGCGATTCCTTCGTGAATAATCGCCAGCAATGTGAGCGGGAACACGGCTGCGAGAGCGGACGATGCCAAGGCACCGTCGTCGTTATACGCGAGGAGTGATTCGGTGGGCGAGGCCTACTTCTTAATCGACAGAGTGCTGACCTTCGAATTGAGAACCAGATACTGGCCCTCATCCCCATTGGCCGGAGAGAGTTGGAGCGTCATATAGGGGTCTTCACCCGGGTTGTGGATCCAACCGACGTTGACCAAGAAGTAGTAAATCTTCCCTGGCTCAGCCGTGAACACGTCGAATGCCGCAGCTTCTTTGATGTACCTGTGCGGCAACTCCCAGTCGACGCATACGTGGTGTTCGCCTGGCGCGACGGTCAACTCGAAGTACGAGTTGCCCTGATTGCCGCCCAGCCAGGTCCCGTCCAGAGCAACGCGGGTGATAACCGGCACGGTGCCTTTGTCGGCTCTTTCAATGAAAACCGCTTTGGCTTTGCCGAATTCGGGCGGCGCAGGAACAGACCCGCGGCCATGTGCGGCAACACTCACTATGGCCTTTTCGTCGCCACAGGAGGACGGTAGAGCGGCGCGCTGCGCATGAACCACCGCGAGGCAAAAGCAGAAGAAGAGCAACGCGATCAGCTGCTTCATGTAGGATCTCCTGAGCTATTCTGATTCGCGCTACTGTCAATTGGTTGGGTCATCACGCGCTTGCGTGACAGCCATCACGTGGCGCCGGGCTGCCAATGGGCGCCGCAGCAGCCGCTATACTGGCGGTTGGACATTCGATCAATTTGGAATGGTAGGCATGGAGTTCGAATCGGAATTTGAACAGAGTCTTTTTGCGCTGCGCCAGGCGAAGCTCCTGGAAATCGAAAAGCTGGGGCAGGCCGTGTATCCCAACCGCTTCCCTGTCCAGCAGGGCGAGACGGCGATCTCGCTGGCAGACGGTGCGGGCCAAGTGGGACAAGGCCACCGGCGAGGAGCTTGAGGCCAATCGCGCGACCGTGACCGTGGCCGGGCGCATCATGGCCATTCGCGCTCAGGGCAAGGCGGGATTTGCCACGCTGCAGCAGGAGGGACAACGCCTGCAGATCTACGTGCGGCTCGACGCGGTGGGCGAGCAGGCCTTCGCGCTCTACAAGCTGCTCGACCTGGGCGACCACATCGGCGTCACCGGCTATCTTTTCCGCACGCGCACCGGCGAGCTCACGGTGCACGTGGAGACGCTCACGTTTCTCTCGAAGGCCATGCTTACGCTGCCCGAGAAGTATCACGGCCTGGCCGACGTGGAGCTGCGCTACCGCCAGCGCTATGTGGACCTGTTTACCAATCTCGACAGCCGCGAAGTGTTTGTGAAGCGCGCCAAGGTGCTGCGCGCGCTGCGCACGTTCTTTGACAGCCGCGGCTATCTTGAAGTGGAAACGCCCATGATGCAAACCATCGCGGGCGGCGCGGCGGCGCGGCCGTTTGAGACGCATCACAACGCGCTCGATATGGATCTATACCTGCGCATCGCGCCGGAGCTCTATTTGAAGCGCCTTGTCGTCGGCGGCCTCGATCGCGTGTACGAGATTAACCGCAACTTCCGCAACGAGGGCGTGAGCACGCAGCACAATCCCGAATTCACCATGCTCGAGTTCTACCAGGCGTATGCAAACTACCACGACCTGATGAATTTGACCGAGGAGCTGATCAAGTTCGTAGCGATGGAAGTGAACGGGACGACGCTGCTACCGTCTGGTGAAAAAGATGAGAACGGGAAGCCGATTCCGCGGCTTGATCGGTCCGGCAAGCCGATCGATTTAGCGAAATGGGAACGGCTGACGATGCGGGAGGCGATTATCAAGTGGTGGCCGGAGGAGGCGGGACCAAGGCCGGGCGCAAGGGATTTTGAGGACGCAACCTCCTTTGTTCGTGCTCTAGCAGACGCTCGTGCCGGAATTAGGCAATTCCGGGAATCGCGTGGAGACACGCGAGACGCTGTCTTCGTCGAGGAACTCCAGCCGCATTCTAAGGTAGGGAGACTTGCGGAAAGGCTCGCCGATCTCGAAGTCTACTTTGGAGCAATGTCGCGCCAGATCGAACGTCAAGGAACTGTCGGAAAATTTATCGCAGAGCTGTTCGAAATCCTCGGAGAACCCAACCTAATCCAGCCAACCATCATCTACGACTACCCGACCGAGGTTTCGCCGCTCTCGAAGCAGAAGCCCGACGATCCGGATCATGTGGAACGGTTCGAAATCTTTGCCGGAGGCTTTGAATTGGGCAACGCCTTCAGCGAGCTGAACGATCCGGTGGAGCAGCACAAGCGCTTCGAGCAGCAACTTGCGAATCGCGCCCACGGCGATGAAGAGGCGCACGCGATGGACGAGGATTATGTGCGTGCGCTGGCCTACGGATTGCCGCCCACGGGCGGTGAAGGCATCGGCATCGATCGCCTTGTGATGCTGCTGACCGGATCGAAGTCGATTCGGGATGTGATTCTGTTCCCGCTGATGAGAAATACAGGGAACGCGGGAACGAAGGAGCAAGGGAACGAGGAACCGGCTGGTTGAGGTTCGTGCTTTCCCACATCTCAGAATCGAGATGTGGGGCACCCGGCGTTCGTGGACCGAAGGCGGTAAAAGCAACCGCAGGTCCTTCGACTTCGGTCGCTGCGGCGACCTTCGCTCAGGATGACAGTTTCGTTATGATGCGAACTTCTTAATCACAACTGCTGGAGCTGGAAGCCAGGCACAGCAGATGTTAGAAGCTAGATCACAGCAAGAACTGGAAGCTAGGTCACAGCAGGAGCTAGGAGCTAACAGCTAGGAGCTTTTTTGAACATTCTTTTCGTCGGCGACATCTTCGGCAGCGCGGGGCGCAGGATCGTGCGCGAGCACATCGGCCACGTGCGCGAGGCGCACCACGTCGAGCTCACCATTGTGAATGCGGAGAACGCGGCCGGCGGCTTTGGGCTGACGCCGCAGATCGCTGAGGACCTGTTCGACCTGGGCGCCGATGTGCTGACCATGGGCAACCATGTGTGGGATAAGAAGGAACTCGTTGATTACTTGAATTCCGCGCCTGCCGAAAGCACGGAGGGCCCGCGGCGCGTGATTCGGCCCGCCAATTTCCCGCCGGGATTGCCGGGCTACGGCGTGTTTGAAGGCATCACCGCGAGCGGCGTGGATTATGCCGTAATTCAATTGCAAGGACGCGTGTTCATGACGCCGATTGGCGATCCGTTTCGCACCGCCGACACACTGCTGGCCGGAATCAAGGCCAAGGTGATCGTGGTCGATTTTCATGCCGAGGCCACGAGCGAAAAAGTTGCCATGGGGTGGTATCTGGATGGGCGCGCGACCGCGGTGCTGGGCACGCACACGCATATCCCCACCGCCGATGAGCGCATTTTGCACCACGGAACCGCATTCCAGACCGACGTGGGCATGAGCGGGCCCTACGACAGCATCATCGGCGTGGAAAAAGAGCTGGTGCTGCACAAATTCCTTACCGGCATGCCGGGCAAATTCGAAGCCGCCAAAGGGAACCCCAAAATGTGCGCGTCGCTGGTAACGTGCGATGCGCAAACCGGCCGCGCCTCGGCCATCCAGCGCATCATGCTCGGCGAATAACCACCACTGCGTGGGGCAGCATTGCATGGAGCAGGCTCTCGGATGAGGGGGGCGCTGGCAAAGAAAAAGGGCGATCCGCATCAGCGGATCGCCCTTCCAAATTCCCAGAAGCGTGTTGCTCATGGAGGCCCATGCAGGGCTCCATGACGGTGGTTGAGTTACCTGGCCGCGTGGTGTCCTGCGGCTGGCTTGACCGGATGGTGCACGGGAGCCGCCTTCTTCTCCTGCTGCACGAATCCGCCGCTCAGCACGATCTGCGCGGACGCGGCAGTCGTACCGGCCGCCGCGGTATGCGTGTAGGTATCGTAGGTGGCGTCCAGTTCCGTAGCAGGCTGGAACCCTAGTATCGAGCCGGCCGGCGGAGTGTCTTTGCAAGAAAGCGGATCCTTCAGGTTGACGATGAAATCCGCCACATGATTGTCCTTGGCGTCCTGCGTCACGGCCACGTTAATGGCCGTCACCGAGGGCTCGATGGTGATCTTGTGCAGATGCGCCGGCGTCTCTGTCAGCACATCGCCCATGGCATCGGTATCGGCCTTAACGCCGTTGGCCAGGATGTAATCCTGCGCTTCTTTGATCTTCAACTCGGAGGGCGCGGGAGGAACGGCGCTGCAGGCTACGGAATTGGTGAGCTTGACCACGAATTCCTTGGGCTTGGGCGCGGCAGCCGTGGTGACGGTAATCTTCAACACGGTTGCAGGATCGGAGATCACGTTGCCGGGTACCGGCGTCTGCTGGCCTTTGAGCAGGGCCCAAAGTCCGGTGGCATCCGCGTCACTGCCGTTGGCCAGGATGTACTCCTTGTCTTCGAGGCCTAATGCCTTTGGATCACCGCTGGTATAGGCGTGATGGGCCAGTTCTGCGGGCGTCGGAGCAGGCGCGATGGTGAAGCCGTCCGGCGGGAAGAGGGTTGCCTGCGCCTGGGCCTTGATGGCGTTGATCTGCTGCGTAGTGGCCGCATCGCCGTCGAGCGTGCCGTGATAGTGCTTGTAGCGGTACTCGAGTTGCGGCTCGATCTGGGTCTTGTACGCGCTGGGAGCGTAGTCCCATGCGCGGGCGTAGAACCAAACGGCCTTGACTTCATCCCTCGAGGGGCCCGGCCTGGAGTAGGCCTGCGCCAATTCCAAGGTGTCAGCCAAACAGGGGCCCGGCTTGGCGCAATCAGCGGGCGAATAGAGCATCAACTCGGCCGTGTACTCCTTGATAGCGCCCGCGGGGTCTTTCTTCGAGACCATGTCGTCAAAGGCGATCGCCGAGTGGTAGATCGGGTAGTAGTTGCCGGTCATGGTCTTCCAATCGGCGTCTGAGGTGCTCGCAGGCTTGGCAACCGTGAGGCCTTTCTGGGCCAGCGCCGCGGCGTCGTCGCAAGTCTGCGGATCGGTACTGTATCCGCTGGGGTCAAGGCTCTTGCCGCACTGCTGCTTCTTCACATAGACAGAGGCGAAGATGGCCTGGGGGTTGTTGGGATCCAGCTGCAAAATCCGGCTTGCCACGCTCAGCAGATTGTCCATCTGGTTGGTCTGGCCATAGCAATCCATCATCTGCGATAGAGCGGCCGACTTGGCAGTGCTCTGCGGATAGGTTTTGAGAAAGCTTTCGAGTGCCGCACACTTTTGCGCCGGATCGTTTTGTGTGGTGGCGTTTTGATAGCTGTTGAACTCGGCCGGATCCTGAATCTGAATGGTCTGGCCGGGGGCCTGAGCCCGAAGTGCTGGCGTGGAAACTAGGCACATGCCCGCCAATGCCATCGCAGATGCAAAGACTAACTTATTCATGCAGTGCTCCTGGGAACTGTCGAAATGGGAACCACAATTGTCTCATTCGCCGGAAAAGGTTAAACCATGGAACCTGGCGGCTAAGAACAGCAACGGATAATACGATACCACGGCTCACAATGCTGCGTAGGAGGATTATAGAAAGCCATAGTGCCCCTGACAAGCAAGTCGCCGCAAGGGTTTCCGGCGGTCCCACACCACGGTAATGCGGCCGGCCGCCCACGGGAATCGCTCGCCCCGGAGAAGCAGCTTCCGGCTGCCGACAAACTGCCGAAAAGTGCGGAGTCTGTTCTTCATTCTCGCACGCGCCCATGTGAAGCACAGGCTCTATTGCAACAGCCGCACCAGTTCCGCCTGCTCGGCCAGAAAGGCGTCGTGGCCGTGGTCGCTTACCATCTCCCGGTAGTCGGCATGGGCGCCGGCTCTGCGGATGGTTTCGGCAAACTGGCGCACCTCCGCGGCGGGGAAAAGCCAGTCGGTGCTGATGCCGATGAAGCTGAGCTTGGCGCGAATACGGCCAAAAGCCTCTTCAGGTGAACTGTAGCCCCGAATCGGATCCCAGGTATCCATGGCGCGCAGAATGGCCAGGTAGGCGTTGGCGTCGAAACGGTCGATGAACCTTCTCCCCTGGTGGTCGAGATAGCCCCCGATGTCGAACCGGCCGCCGATGAGACCCCCGTACGCGCCCTCAGCCACATACGGATCTTCGCCGCTGCGGTCGGGATTGCGCCCGTAGCGCTCGTTGAAGAGCGGAGCGGATTTGTAGCTGATCATGGCGATTTGACGCGCCAACGACAGCCCACGGCGGGGTGGCCGTTGCGGCAGATAGCGTCCGCCGGCCCACTCGGGATCGTGCTCAATGGCCTGCCGCTGCAGGTGATTGAGCGCCAGACCCATGGCCGATAGCGGCGTGACGCCAATAATCAGCGCGCGCTCCACGCGCTCGGGATGGAGAACGGTCCACTCCAGGGCTTGCATGCCGCCGATGGATCCACCGAGCACCAGGCGCAACTTGTGAATGCCGAGCGAGTCAAGGAGTTTGGATTGGGCGCGCACGTTGTCGCGCACGCTGACCAGAGGAAAATCAGGCCCGTAGATTTCGCCGGTTTCGGGATTGACGGACCCGGGCCCCGTGGAGCCGTAACAAGAGCCCAGCATGTTGATGCAGATGACGAAGTCGTGCTCCAGCGACAGAACCGCGCCGGGAGTAAAGATCTCAGGCCACCACGAGCCCACCAGCGCTGAGCCCGAGAGCGCGTGGCAAACCAGAACGGCATTATCGCGCGCCGCATTCAGCCGGCCGTAGACGGCGTAATGCAGCGTGGGACAGATCAAGGCATGGCCGCACTCGAGCGGCAGAGAGCCGTCGAGGACGAAGTCGCCTTCGTAGGTCGGCTCTATGGTTTTGGGCGGCGAAGCGCCGCTGCGACTGTATGTGTCAGACATCTGTTTTATTGTGCCCTATCGTGTCGCCGCAGCCTTGGTTGAGCCGGCAAATTTGTGTCCGTTCGCAGCTTCAATCGCCTGGTCGAGATCGGCGAGGATGTCGCGAATATCTTCAATGCCGACGGAGAGCCGTACCAGCTCCGGCGTGACCCCGGTGGCTGCCTGCTCTTCCGTCGAGAGTTGCTGATGCGTGGTGGACGCCGGATGAATGACTAGGGACTTGGCGTCGCCGATGTTGGCCAGCAGCGAGAACAGCTCCAGCGTGTTGATGAGCTTCTTACCCGCATCGAAGCCGCCCTTAATACCAAAGGTCACCAACGATGACTGGCCGGTGGGCATATATTTCTTAGCCCGTGCATAGTAGCGGCTGGATTCGAGGCCGGGATAGTTGACCCACTCCACGCCGGGATGCTGCTCCAGATGCCTGGCCACAGCCAATGCATTCTCGGAGTGGCGCAGCATGCGCAGGTGCAGCGTTTCAATGCCCTGCAGGAGCAAAAACGAATTGAACGGCGAAAGCGCTGCGCCGGTGTCGCGCAGGCCCTGCACGCGCGCCTTGAGGATGAACGCCAGAGGCCCGAAGGCCTCGGTGTAGCGCAGGCCGTGGTAGGAGGGGTCGGGCTCCGTAAATTCGCTGAAGCGGCCTGACGCCGCCCAGTCGAACTTTCCGGCATCCACAATGACGCCGCCGATGGCCGTGCCGTGGCCGCCCAGAAATTTGGTGGCCGAGTTCACCACGATGTCCGCGCCCCATTCGATGGGCCGCACCAGGGCCGGCGACGCGCACGTGTTGTCGATGATCAGTGGCAGCTTGTGCTCGTGGGCGATGGCGGCGAGGGTTTCAATCTCGGCGACGTCGAGCTTGGGATTGCCGAGGGTCTCGGTATACACGGCGCGCGTTTTGTCGTTGATGGCCGCGCGGAGGCCGTCGAAATCGTCGCCGTCGACAAACTTGACCTTGATGCCGAGTTTCGGCAGCGTGTAGTGGAAGAGGTTGTAGGTGCCGCCGTAGAGCGACGTGGTGGAGACGATCTCTTCGCCCGCGCGCGCCAGCGTGGTGATGGCGAGCGTCTCGGCCGCCTGGCCTGAGGCCGCAGCCAAGCCCGCTGCTCCGCCCTCGAGCGCGGCCACGCGTTTTTCAAAGACGTCGGTCGTCGGGTTCATGATGCGCGTGTAGATGTTGCCGAACTCCTGCAGCGCGAAGAGGCGCCCGGCATGGTCCGCATCCTGGAAGAGATACGAGGTGGTCTGGTAGATGGGCACGGCGCGCGCGCCGGTGGCAGGGTCGGGCGATTGGCCGGCGTGCACGGCCTGGGTGGCTAGCTGATACTGCTTCGGTTCTGACATGATGGTCTCCTTCTCAATCGGTTGATGCGCTTATCCAAAGGTAAAAGTGCGGAGCACAGCACAACGCAAAACGGCCCGCATCCCATTGAGGACTCGGGCCGCTCGACTTCAGAATCGGTTGCGCGGTTAGCGCATGCGCCGCTCAAAGGTCGCACGGACGGGTCCACGGAGCATACACATGGCCATGACCTCGGTTCCGAATTCCCTTGAGTTCAGCATGTTGGCAGTATCAAGGGGGCGATGCATGGCTGTCAAATGAAAGTTGCGCAAGCGAGCGCCGGCCGTGGGGTATCGTAAAAAGAGCCATGAGCCGGAATCTCTCCACAAAGAACTGGTTTGCCAGGCTGCTGGCGGGCTGGAAATATCTGCTTTCGTTTAGGAAATCGGATTGGGATTTGGACGATTATCCGGTCGTTGTACGCAAGCAGGAGGATGCGGGCGATGCACCTTTTCCTGCTCTGAACGATCCGGTCCAGTTCACGATGCCGGCGTACGTGGCGCGGGTGGTCAACTGGACGGCTCTTGATGGCTTCGGCGGCACAAGGGCAGAAGCGCTCGCTGACCTGCGCGAGCGGTTCATCAAAGCGTGCGCAAGACGGTTTACCAAGCCGCGGCCGGGCACAGACGTACCGATCGAATTTGCTTCGCAGGGGCGTATTGCTGCCCGGCAAGCGCTGGCGGACGAGTTCATGCGCGACGTGCTGGGCGTTGAGGATGCCTGGCTCTCCGATGAGTCGTCGCTGTGGCACTTCACGCTCGGCGGGTCGCTGGATGAGTATTATGCGAAGATTCTGCTCTTGTATGGAGTGGATGTCCGCGACGTGCCCGACGGAAATATTGCGGGGATTCTGGACCGGATCTCCGCTACCGATCTGCGAACCAGGCCCGATCGCTAGTCTCTGTCTTTTCGGTCCCTCGTTCCCTTGATCCCTGCCGGGGCCCCCGGCGGGCTATTTAAGCCCGCTGGGGTGGCTCGGTCCCTGCTTTTCTAGTCTTCTGGCTTCCAAACATACGCGCCGGGCTGCGGCAGGCCGATATGCGCCAGTACGCGGCAGGCGAATTCTTTTGCCATTTCGGACGAGCTCTTGGGATTGGCGTAGTACGCAGGAATGCAGGGGAAGATGGTAGCGCCGGCCTCGGCAGCCAACGTCATGTTGCGCAGATGAATGCGATTGAAGGGCGTTTCGCGCACGCAGAGAATGAGCGGACGGCGCTCCTTGAGCGTAACGTCGGCGGCGCGGGCGATGAGCGAATTGGCCAGGCCCAGCGCGATGGCCGCGAGCGTGCCCATGGAGCACGGCAGCACGATCATGCCATCCGTGGGGTGGCTGCCACTGGCAATCGGCGCGCCGATATCTGCGTCGGCGAGTTGGATGGTTTTTCTCGGGGCCGCGCCAAGCAGTTTCTCAACAAGATCATTGCGGCCGCTGACGCCGAGTTCTTCCGCGAGCACGCGGAGCGAGTTTTCCGACGCTACAAAATGGACGCGGGTGACGCGCTCGTCGGCTTCCAGCGCGCGCAGCAACTCGCGTGCTAGAATCGCGCCCGACGCGCCGGTAATCGCAACGGTAAGTTGCATGGATTCCGCCTTGTTGAACTCCGTCACCCGAGATCGCTCCTCTCAAGCTTCGAGAATCAATCTTCCAGCACGCACATGAATCGAAGTCGCAGCCTCGCCCTCATGCTTCGTCAGCGCCCATTGAGGATCGCCCTCGGCGGTCATCATCGAAAGTACGTGGAGCCCGTTCGAGAGGCCCAATAAAATCTCCGGTAGCCGACCGAAAAGGGATACCGACTCGACGCGTGTGCCCTGCATTCGCGCAAATGCTCTCGGCCATCGCGCCTCGTCGCTCCAACTGCCGCACCAGATGCGGCGCTTGCCTTCGATGCGCCAGCTCCATTGAATCATCAGCGACCACTCGCCGCAGGGATTTCCAGGGGAACCGTCGCTTCTTCGTCCCGGCGTTAGCTCTCCAAACTCCAGAAAGATCGCCGAGCCGTGGCCTTGCCAAATGTGGCTTACCGGCAGTCCGATTAAAGGCGCGGCAAATGAATCGAAGTTTGGCTCCGCGTTTCTGCTGGCTGCACTCATCGCAGACTTACTCCCCCAGCACACGCTTGAAGATCGCGTCGACGTTGCCGAGCTGCCGCGTGTAGTCGAAGGTCTTGGCCAGCTTTTCCGGGGTCAGCAGCTTGGTGATCGCCGCGTCCTTTGCCACTTCTTCGCGGAAATTCAAATCTTCCTTCCAGGCGCGCATGGCGTGCAACTGCACGAGACGATACGCCTCCTCGCGCAACATGCCGGCCTCGCTGAGATCGAGCAGCAACTGGCCCGAGAAAATCAGCCCGCCCGTCGATTCGAGGTTCTTCTTCATCCGCTCCGGGTAGACCAGCAGGCGATCGATCAGATCCGTGGTTTTGGCAAGCAGATAATCGGCCAGAATCGTCGAATCCGGGAAGATCACGCGCTCGACGGAGGAATGCGAAATGTCGCGCTCGTGCCAGAGCGGAATGTCTTCGAGCGCCGCCTGGGCATTACCGCGCAGCACCCGCGCCAAGCCGCTGATTTGCTCGCTGGTAATGGGATTCTTTTTGTGCGGCATGGCCGAGGAGCCTTTTTGCTTTTCGCTGAAGTACTCCTGCGCCTCGCGCACCTCGGTGCGTTGCAGATGGCGCAGCTCGACGGCGATTTTGTCGAGCGTGCTGCCCAGAATGGCGAGCGTGGCAATGTAGGCGGCGTGCCGGTCGCGCTGAATGACCTGCGTGGCCACCGGCGCGGGCTTGAGGCCGAGGTGTTCGCACACCTTTTCCTCTTGTTTTGGATTCAGGTGACCAAATGTGCCAACCGCGCCCGACAGCTTGCCCACGCGCATGTCCTCCGCCGCGGCGGCGAAGCGCGTGGCGTTGCGCTCCATCTCGGCGTACCAGTTGAGCAGCTTGAGGCCGAAGGTGGTGGGCTCGGCGTGGATGCCGTGGGTGCGGCCGATGGTGGGCGTGTGCTTGAACTCGATAGCACGACGCCGGAGCACCGCGAGCAGCGCGGCAATTCCGTCCTTGATCAGCGCCGAGGCTTCCTTGACTTGCAGAGCTTGCGCCGTGTCCACAATGTCGTTGGACGTAAGCCCGTAGTGCAGCCACCGGGACTCGGCGTCGAAGCCCTGGCCCTTCAGGCTCTCGGCAACAGCCGTGGTGAAGGCGATGACGTCGTGCTTGACCTCCGCCTCAATCTCCGCAACGCGCGCGGCAGAGAAGGTGGCTTTGGTGGCGATGGCCTCGGCAGCCGCGGCCGGAATCACGCCGTCTTCGGCCAGCACCGTGCTCGCCGCCGACTCCACTTGCAGCCAGCAGCGGTACTTGTTCTCTTCCGTCCAGATGCCGCCCATCGCCGGGCGCGTGTAGCGTTCGATCAAGGCAAGTCCTCTCGTGAGTCGTGGTTCGTGATTCGTGGCTCGTCGCGCACCTTGGGCAGCGGATCAAGACCCACGGCTCACGGACATCCACGACTTGATTGTACGAGGATAAGGCCTTCATTTGCGAGGGATTCCGAGGCGCTGGTGCAGTTCTTCCACCAGCAGCCCGCGGCCGGGCTTATAGGGCTGGAACCACTCGCCATCGATCACCAGCTGAGGCACCGCACGCTTGCCCACGCGAAACATCACTTCGGCCGAGGCGGCCGGGTTCGCGTCCACATCGATCACCGTGTAAGGAATGCCATGCGCATCCAGAAACTGCTTGGCGGCTCGGCAATCGCGGCACCAGCTTGTGGTGTACAACTGCACTGTCATACGCAGATAATACTGCGGCCTCGATGCTATGCTCTGTGATGACGGCCACCAGAGCCCCATGGCATTTGAGGATCGCGATGACCGCAGAAGAAATTAAGACGCTTCTCAAGCTACAACCACACCCGATCGAGGGTGGATGGTATCGCCGCACCTACACCTCCGGTGGCGCCGTCGATCTGCCGCCCGGCGTGCGCGCGCAGGGCACGGCCATTTACTACCTGCTTGAAGAGGAAACTTTCTCGGAGATGCACATGCTCACTTCCGACGAGATCTTCCATTTCTATCTTGGCGATCCGGTGGAGATGCTTCTCCTCTACCCCTCGGGGCACTGCGCTGCGTTAACCCTTGGATCGAATTTGGCAGCGGGGGAGCAGCCGCAAATTCTGGTACCGGCAGGCGTGTGGCAAGGCGAGCGGTTGATAGAAGGCGGAAAGCTGGCGCTGCTCGGTTGCACCGTAACTCCGGGCTTCGATTACGCCGATTACCGCAGCGGCAATTACGCGGAATTGGTGGAGAAGTGGCCGGCAGAAGCGGAGCGGATCAAGAAGCTGACGAGAAGCTGGCGGAGTTGGGGCGGTTAACGACGCTCGCGAAAAAATCCACGCAATAATTCGGCCGACTCCTCGGCTGCAATTCCCTGCTCCACCTGCATCTGGTGGTTGAGCTGGGGATGATTCAGAACTTCGAGCACCGACCCGCAGGCTCCGGCTTTGGGATCGGCGGCGGCGAAGACCAGGCGGGCCATGCGCGCGTGAATCATGGCTCCGGCGCACATGGCACAGGGCTCGAGCGTCACGTAGAGCGTGCAGCCGGTGAGCCGATAGTTGCCGAGGGCCGCGGCGGCGGCACGCAAGGCGACGATCTCCGCGTGAGCCGTGGGATCGACGTCGCGCAACACGCGGTTCTGCCCGCGGGCAACGATAGCGCCCTCGCGCAACACCACCGCGCCGATGGGCACTTCGCCGGCTTCGGCAGCGAGGCGGGCGTCGGCCAGCGCGGTCTCCATGGCTTCGCGATCGTCGATCATGATTTCGATGGTAGCGCCGCTGGTTGCTGCTGGGTCATGCAGTGCAGTGCGCCCAGTCCCCAGATCAGGTCCGTCGAGTGCACGCCGATCACCTCGCGACCGGGGAAAACCTCGGCCAGCAGGTTCAGCGCCACGCGGTCGTTGGGATCGTGAAACGTGGGCGCCAGCACCACTCCGTTGGCAATGTAGAAATTGGCGTAGCTGGCCGGCAGGCGCTGCCCGCGAAAGATCACAGGGCGCGGCATGGGGATCTCCACAATGGTGAACTGTTTGCCGGCAGACGTGCGCGCGGCCTTCAGTCGCAGGAGATTCTCGGTCAGCGGCGCGTGATTGGGGTCGCTGGTATCCGGTTCCACGGCGGCTACAATCGTCGTTGGCCCGGCGAAGCGCGCAATGTCGTCCACGTGGCCGTGAGTATCGTCGCCCACAATGCCGCGGCCCAGCCAGATGACTTGATCGATGCCGAGAAAGTCGGTGAAAACGTGCTCCAACTGCGCGCGGCTCAGGCCGGGATTGCGCTGCTGCACCTCGCTCAGCAGGCATTCCTCGGTGGTGAGCAGAGCGCCTTGACCATTGACGTCAATCGATCCGCCCTCCAGCACCACGGACTTCGTGCCGTTCTGGTTTTGGACAAGAGGTTGCCAATGCCGACAGCCGAGCAGTTTCGTCACGCGGCCGGGCAGCTTTGTGTCGAGATGCCAATCGTCGTACTTGGCCCACCCATTGAAGCGCCATTTCGTCAGGCCTACCCGACCCTCCGCGTTTCGGACGAAGATCGGGCCAGAATCACGCGTCCATCCGCGATCGGTGGGCCAGCGATGAAAACTCACTTGATCGAGGTCCGCGCACGCACGCCGGAGCATGCCGACGACGCGCTTTTCGATTTTGGCGTCTTCGACGATCAGGTGCACGCGCTCGCGCGCGGCGAGCAGGCGCACGATTTCAGCGTAGAGCCAGGGAATGGAGGCAAATTTGCCCGGCCAATCCTCAGGATTGTGCGGCCAGGCCAGCCAGGTGGCCTCGTGCGGCTCCCACTCGGCGGGCATACGGTAGCCCAACTGGCGCGGTGTCTTTGTCGATCCGTTCAAAAATCCCTCAGGGGCTAAAGCCCCGACTCATTTTATGGGCTTGGATCGGCACGACTGAAGTCGTGCCCTTTCAAAACCGGGTTGAAGCTTCCCTCACATCGTATCCCCGGTCCCCAAAAGCAAGGGACCGGGGGCACCCGTTATTTGGTGTTTTTGGTCTCGGTGCTGGCGGCATCCAGAAAGCGTTGCGTGATCGGCGCGTAGGCATCCACACGACGGTCGCGCAAGAAGGGCCAGTTGCGGCGCGTCTCCTCGATCAGCGCCCGGTCGATCTCGCCCAGTACGATCTCCTCGGCGTCGTGTCCGGCCTTGGCCACGATGCGGCCGAAGGGATCGGCAATGAAGCTGCCGCCCCAGAACTCGAGGCCCGGCCCCGCGGCGCGGTTGCCGAGAATGTCGCCGTGCTCGTGACCCACGCGGTTCACCGCGGCCACGTAGACGCCATTCGCAATCGCATGCGACCGCTGGATGGTCTTCCACGCGTCGAATTGTGCCGCGCCAAACTCATCCTTCTCTGCCGGGTGCCAGCCGATGGCCGTGGGATAAAACAACACCTCGGCTCCCTGCAGCGCTGTGAGCCGCGCACCCTCGGGATACCACTGGTCCCAGCAGACCAGAGTGCCTACTCGGCCGGCGCTTGTGTCGACGGCCTGAAAACCGAGGTCGCCCGGCGCGAAGTAATATTTTTCGTAATAAAGCGGATCGTCGGGGATGTGCATCTTGCGATAGATGCTGGCGATTTGTCCGTCAGCATTCAGCGTGACCGCGGTATTGTGATAAAGTCCCGGCGCGCGCCGCTCAAACAACGACGCCACAATCGCCACGCCCAGTTCGCGCGCCAGCGCCGAGAGAGCGTTGGTTGATGGGCCGGGAATCGGCTCCGAAAGATCAAAGAGCGCGACTTCTTCACGCTGGCAGAAGTATTGCGTGCGGAAAAGTTCCGGCAGGCAAACGATCTGCGCGCCAAGCCGCGCGGCTTCGCGGCTGTGCTTGACCGCGGACGCAAAGTTCGCTTCCGGGTCAGCGCCCATGCGCATCTGCACAAGGGCAACGGTAAATTTTGGCGCCGTGGTCATGCTCGGTCTTTCGATCCTCTCCTATTAGGCTATGGCCCAGACGGCAAGGCCAACCCCGCGTTGGCGGAATTGGCCTCCGAATCTTCTTGATTATTGCGTGGGCCGCTCTACCCCAGCCTCGGCTCTAATCCAAAAGTCTGCCGCACGCAGTGCTACTCTTCCAGGATCAGCACTGCCGCGGCGATGGTTGTGGTCCACTTGCCGCGCTTGTCGCCTACCGCCGACTGGGTGATGTTGCTGGTGCGGACGATTTTGTTGGAGATGCGGTAAATCTCCTTTTTCTCGTCCCAGCTGGTGTCGGGATCGAATTCCACATCGAGCGTAGTGGCCAGCATTTCGGCAGCCAACTCCTCGGCATATTCGCCCGCCTGATCTTCGGTCTCGCCGAAGCTGTGATGCTCGCTCAGGTAGCCGTAGGTATTGCGGTCGGCCGGAATGGCCACGCCGATGCTGCAGGCAACGAGCCGGTGCGGCTCGCGCGTGGAGTTTTCCGCAATCACCGCGAACACGACTTCGCCGTCATGCAAGTACTTCAGACCTTCCTTGCGCGGAATCATTTTGCACTGCGGCGGAAAGATGGAAGAGACGCGCACCAGGTTCTGTGAGGCGATGCCCGCATCCCGAAGGGCCAGCTCAAACGAAGTCAAGCGCTCCTTGTGTTTGCCGACGCCTTTGGTGAAGAAAAGCTTCTTCGGGACCATGCTTTTTCCCAATTTCTATGTGCCCTCCGTGGGGGTGAAATTTGTGGCAGATTTTGAACGTTCCCGCATGAGTCTATCGCATCTGGGCGGGTGCGAACAGAGTTTCAGAGCAAATTTATCGGCGCTTCATCACGGCGGCCCGCAGGGGAGACAAAACCATTGGCCTTCGGGCCGTTGCTCACGCGAAAAAATTCCGCGAACCGCTCTCCCCTCGAGCAAATTGGCAACTTTCCCGCCGCTACAACGTTTAATACTGCATGAAACGATTGCTCCCTCTGGGAATCCTTGTATTGAGCGCCGCGCTGGCTTGTGGGTTTGGGCTGGCGCAAGTGCCTGTTCAGCCTTCCGCTCACCCTTCGGCCCCGGCGCCGGACACCGGCAACGCACCCGCCGCGGCCAATTCCGACATTGGACCGGCCATTCTGGAGTGGGTGCCGCCGGCGCTCGCGCAATTGAGCACGCAGGCACTGGCCAAAGAGAGCTTCACTCTCGACCGCACCATGCTGACCGCCGCGGCGGGACTATTGCCCGACGCGGATGCCGACATGAAGCAGTCCGTGGCCAAGGTTGACGGCGTGAGCGTGCACATACTTCGCTTTGCCGCTGACGGTGCGGCCGATCCTGCTGCGGTCGACGACCTCCGCGAGTCTTATCACTTGCGCGGCTGGAAGCACGTCGTCAGCAGCAGCAAGGGTGGCCCTGTGCACAGCGGAACCACCGACGTGTGGGTGGTGCTGGACGGCGCCAACGTGCGCGGCGCCGTGGTCCTGGTCGAGAGCCCCAGGAGTATTACGCTTGCCACCATGGCGGGCAACCTGAGCCCTGTGGACCTACTGCATCTGCGCGGCCACTTCGGCATTCCGCGGTTTGAGGGCGATGGCCTGAGCGGCGACCCAGGCAAATAACGCCTGGACTCGGAAGACAATTTGCGGACCTGGCAAAACGAAAATGCTATAGTCAGGCGTAGATTTCTGCCGGAGTTTTCGATCGATGCCGACTAGCAAGTTGACCCCGATCTTCCTCGTCATAACGGTGCTTGGGGCAGCAGTTGGAGGCGCCGCGCCGGCGCGTGCCAAGGTTGTTGAAGATACGAGTGGATCTCTCGCAACCCTCACCAGCATTGGTGACGCGCTGGATGCGCCGGATCACCATCCGGTGCACATTCTCTACGTGCATGGCATCAACCAGACTGGACCCGGCGATTCAGCGCTGCTACGCGAGTCGATCTGCACGCAGCTCAAGCTCTGCGACCTAAAGGACTGGAAGAACGCCGGCGTGGAGTTTCCCGACCGCGGCGAGTTTGCGGGCGGCGTCAATCCGCCCACGCTCGACTACTTGGGCAGCCCGGTGTGGAAGAGCGCCGATGAGTGGCATGCTGCCGCGCCGTTTGTTGTGCACTGGGTCGCCCATCTGCGCAGACACGCCTCCGTGCTGGTGGTGGACGAGATTAACTGGTGGCCGCTCATGCTCTCGCTCAAGTGCCGCCGCGTATTAGCGCCCGAGGCGTACCTCGCCGGTCCCTACCGCGATCTCCTCGAATTCTGCTCGAACCCGAAGGCGCAGAATCCGGATGGGACGCTGCGGTATTTTCCCTGGATTTCGCCCGAAAACGCCGCACAACTTGAGGCCATCAAGCCGCAAGGGGTTTGGCTCAACCGGAATCTGAAGGTCAACCTGGTCGACTGGGGACTTGCCGATGTGCTGCTCGCCACTGGACCGCTCGACGGCATTTTGCGCGACGGCATTCGGCAGCTTATGGCCAAATCGGCCGCCTTCGATCCCAGCCGGGCCGCCGCTTCCCCAAACGCTGGCGAGGCGAACGAGCACTACAACTGGAAGGCGCAACTCGACAACGGCAAAACCATGGACCAGGAGTTCGTCGGCGTTACGCACAGTCTCGGCGCCTATCTGTTTTTCAACGCGCTCAATCCGGATGCCAGCGCCGCCTCCGCGCCGGAGCCTTCACAAGAGCAAGCCACGATGACGGACGACAAAGATGCCGCCTTGCGCTACATCTTAGAGCGAACCTCGCTGGTCTATTTCTTCGCCAACCAGATCGAGCCGCTCGAAATCGCAAATCTGGAAGTCACACCAGCGACGGCTGCTCCCTCCTTGCCGTCGCGCGGGCTTGAGGCGCCGCCGGCTCCCACGGCGCCTGCTGAGAATTTCCGGGCGCTCGTCACTCGCTGGAAACAAATGCAGACTGATTTTCAGACCGCCTTGCATCCGGACGACGCGGCGGCACGGGAAAAGGTTCAGGTGGTGGCGTGGAGCGATCCCAGCGACGTGATCACCTTCCGTGTTCCGAAGATCGGCGATGTGGACGTGGTGAATCTCTACGTGCAGAACGCACACCGTTGGTTCGGGCTCTTCGAGTCGCCCAGCAAGGCGCACTCCGACTACGCCAAGAATAAGGACGTGCTGCGCGTGATGTTCGAAGATTCGAAGCCCACGGCGGCTCACTGAAGCAGACGCCAGGCTGCCACCATTGCCACCCCTAAATTGCGGATGTTAGCCTCAACTTTGGACGATTCTCAGAAGGAGTTTCCAGAAACATCATGCAAAGCACGTACAACGGGCTCGAACTGCCGAAAAACGGCCAGCCGATCGACTACAAGGACGGGCAATTTTCCGTTCCAGACCACCCCATTATTCCCTTTATCGAAGGCGATGGCACAGGGCGCGACATTTGGAAGGCGTCGCAGCGGGTTTTTGACGCCGCGGTGGAAAAAGCCTACGGCGGCAAGCGTGCCATCCACTGGTTTGAGATCTTTGCCGGTGAAAAAGCCTTCCGGCAGTTCTCGAACTGGCTGCCCGACGACTCCGTGGCCGCGGCGCGCGACCTGCGCGTCTCCATCAAGGGACCGCTCACCACTCCGGTCGGCGGCGGGATTCGTTCGCTCAATGTGGCGCTGCGCCAGATTCTCGATCTCTACTCCTGCGTGCGCCCGGTGAAGTATTACCAGGGCGTGCCCAGCCCGGTGAAGCATCCCGAACAGGTCGACATCGTGATCTTCCGCGAGAACACGGAGGATGTGTACGCGGGCATTGAATTCAAGGAGGGATCGGAAGACGCCGCGCGGTTGATTGCCTTTCTGAATGACGACCTCTTGTCCAAAACCAAGAAAAGAGTGCGTACCGATTCTGGTGTGGGCATCAAGCCCATTTCCATCTTCGGCACCAAACGGCTGGTGCGCGCCGCCATTAAACATGCATTGGAATCTGGCCGCAAGACGGTGACGCTCGTGCACAAAGGCAACATCCAGAAGTTCACTGAGGGCGCTTTCCGCGAGTGGGGATACGAAGTGGCCACCGAGGAGTTCCGCGACCAGACCGTGACCGAGCGCGAGAGCTGGATTCTCGGCAACGCCGATGCCAAGCCCGGCATCACCATCGAGGAGAACGCCGCACTCATCGAGCCGGGCCTCGAGTTCGGCTCTCCGAGCTTTCAGGCTTCGGTTTGCGACGAGGTGAAACGAGTACTCGATTCCATCGGGAAGACCCACGGCAACGGCGCGTGGAAGTCGAAGATCCTGGTCAACGATCGCATCGCCGACTCCATCTTCCAGCAGATCATCATTCGCCCGTCGGACTACAGCATCCTGGCCACGCCCAACCTGAACGGCGATTACATCTCCGACGCGGCGGCTGCGCAAGTGGGTGGCCTGGGCATCGCGCCCGGCGCCAACATTGGCGACGGCTACGCGGTCTTCGAGGCTACGCACGGCACCGCGCCCAAGTACGCCGATAAAGACGTCATCAATCCCGGTTCGGTGATTTTGTCGGGCGTGATGCTGCTTGAGTTCATCGGTTGGAGGGAAGCGGCGCACATGATCGAGAGCGCGATGGAGAAGACCATCCAGCAGAAATTCGTCACCTACGACTTCGAGCGGCAACTTCCGGGCGCCACCAAGGTGGGAACGAGCGAGTTTGCCACACGGATTATTGCGAATATGTAAACCGTCGTTCATGGGTCGTGATTCGTGATTCGACTTTGACGATTAACCTTGGCCGAAGATTCGCGAATCACGAGGCACGAACCACAAGGCACAAATAGGAGAATAGAAATGCGGAAGAAAGTTTCAATCGTCGGCGCGGGGAATGTAGGCGCCACTTGTGCGCACTGGATTGCAGCCAAAGAATTGGCCGATGTGGTTTTAGTTGACGTGGTGGAAGGCGTGCCGCAGGGCAAGGCGCTGGACTTGCTGGAAGCCATGCCCATCGAGAAACGTGACGTGGCCATTGTTGGCTCCAACGACTACGCGGCCACGGCCAACTCCGATATCGTGATCATTACCGCGGGCATCGCCCGCAAGCCCGGCATGAGCCGCGACGACCTGCTCAACACCAACTTCAAGATCATGTCCGACGTGGTTGCGAAGGTGGTGGCGCAGTCGCCGGAGTCGATTCTCATCATCGTTTCCAATCCTCTCGATGCCATGGCCCAGGCTGCCTTCCGCCAAGCCGGATTCAATCGCCAGCGCGTCATCGGCATGGCCGGCGTGCTGGACTCGGCACGCTTCCGCAGCTTCATTGCTGCGGAGTTGAACGTGAGCGTGGAAAACGTGACGGCCTTTGTGCTGGGCGGCCATGGCGACACCATGGTGCCACTGGCGCGCTACTCCACCGTCGCCGGCATTCCCATCACCGAGCTCATCGCGCCTGAGCGGCTGGAACAGCTGATCCAGCGCACGCGCGACGGCGGCGCCGAGATTGTGAAATATCTCAAGACGGGCAGCGCCTACTACGCGCCGGGCGCGGCTGCCGTGGAAATGGCTGAAGCCATTCTCAAGGACAAGAAGAAGATTTTGCCCTGCGCGGCCTATCTCGAAGGCGAATACGGCATCTCCGGCTACTACATCGGCGTGCCCTGCAAACTGGGCGCGGGAGGACTCGAGCAGATCATTGAAATCAAGCTCACGCCGGAAGAAGACGCCGCACTCAAGAGGAGCGCCGCGGCCGTGAAGGAGCTTTGCGCTGTGATTGGCGTCTAGGCGCGGCGGAGCCGGAAAAACAAGCGGCGCGCACATTGGGAATTGTGCGCGCCGCATTCGTTTGCATTGCTAGAAGCTTGTGTGGTGAGCCTGAAGTTCGTTGAAGAACAAATGCAGGTCCTTCGACTCCGTTTGCCGCACAAAACGCGGCAAACTCCGCTCAGGATGACCGATCCTTATGATGCGAACTTCTAACTCAGGACACTAGAAGCTGTTTTTTCAGTCGATCACCAGGCTCAATTCGTGGCGCACGTCGGCGCCACGGACCCAGAAGATCACGTCCGTAGCGATATTCGATGCGTGATCGGCGATCCGTTCCAGGTTCTTCGCTACCAGGATGCCGTTCATCGCCTGCTGCGTGAACTGCGGCTTTTCCTCGATCACCTTGAGCAGATCGCTGTGCGCGCGGCGGTTCATGCGGTCGATCTCGTCGTCCATCTCTCGCACCGTTTCGGCCAGGTGCGCGTCGCCGTCCAGCAGGGCCTGCAGCGCGGTGCGGATCATCTGCCCGGCAAACTCGCCCATGGCGCAAAAGTCCGCGGGCAAGTCGACATCGCCCAGAGGCAGGATCTCCTTGGTGCGCCGCGTGATGCTCATGGACTGATCGCCGATGCGCTCCAGGTCGCCGTTGATTTTGATGACGGCCAGAATAAAGCGCAAGTCGATGGCCATGGGCTGTTCCTTGGCGAGCAGTTCGTAAGCCATCTCGTCCAGCTCGCGCTGTGCGGTGTCGATGGCCCGCTCGTTCTGCTTCACAAACTTGCACAGGCCCTTATCGCGCCGCAGATAGGCTTCCACCGCGGACTCCACGGCCAACTGCGCCAGCGCGGCCATGGCCAGAAGCTTGTCCTTGAGTTCTGCTAATTGCTGGTGAAAGTGAATACGCGGCACTACGGTTTTCCCCCATCTCCCCATTGTGCATCATGCAAGATTACAGGAGAACAAATTTCCGCGCATGCACCAGAAGTGCTATTACCAGCGGAACCGGTCCCGATTCGATCCCCGCGGATTACCCTTGGAAACCTTTTCGCTGCGCACCGCTATCGTGCTGACTTCAGTCTTGTTTACGCCGCGCCGGCCGGCTGAGCGCCTGGATGCCTGTGCGGCAGTTCGATCTTGCCCAGCAGGATGATGTAGCCGCAGATGCCGACGGCCAGGTAAGCGCCCGCGACGGCAAAGGCCCAGGCGTAGGAATGAAACGCCGTCACCAGGTAACCCGTCAGGATTGAGGCGGCAATTCCGGAAACCTGTCCGCAGAAATTGATGATTCCGCCCACTTTGCCCACGTCGCTGCGAACGGCGATGAGCGAGGGCAATGACCAGGCGACCGGGGCAGCCGCCGCCAAGCCCCCAATCGAAACGCTGATCCACACCAGGGCCTGGGTGGCATTGTGCGCATGAACCGCGCCCAGAATGCCCAGCCCGAACACCGTTCCGCCGATCAGCACCATGCGGCGGACTGCGCTTGCATTGCACCCACGCTTCACCAGGAAGTCCACCAGCCAGCCGCCGATCGCGAGGTCCGTCACCGTGGCGAAGATCCAGGGCACGCTGGTGTACGCGAACGAGTGCAGCAGATCGATGTGCAAAGTCGACGACAGATAGGTCGGCAACCAATAGAGCAGCAGATAAAACACGTAGTTGTAGGCGCCAAATCCGAGCGCGAGACCCAGCACCTTGCGCCGCACAAGAAGCTGGCCAGGCGAAGAGGATTTTTCTAGCTCCTGTTCCCGCGCGCCGTGCGGCGAGTCGCGGTCTTCAATGTGACGGCGCTCGGTCTCGGTCAATTTCGGGTCGTCGCAGGGATCGCGATAGACGCGCCAGAAGTAAAGAAAATAGGCGAAGCTGATGACTCCGGTAAACGCGAAGCTCCAGCGCCATCCCGCGTGGATGAGCACGATGCCGATGAGCGGAACTCCGATAGCCGAGGCAAACTTTGCCGCTGAGTCCGAGAGCGACGTGGCGAAACTGCGCTCGCGCGCCGGAAACCAGAGGCCGATGGCCTTGGCGTTCGCAGGAAATGCCGGCGCTTCTCCCACGCCGAGCAGGAAGCGTGCCCCGAAGAAGCCGCCCAGGGTGGGCGTAATCGCCGCCGCAAACGAAGCTGCGCTCCAGAGAAAGGTCCCCACGCGCCCTACGCGCCGTACGCCGAGTTTGTCGAGAACGACGCCGATGGGAAGCTGGCACGCGGCGTAGGTCCAGTTATAGGCGCTGGAAAGATAGCCAAAAACTACATCGGAGATGCCGAAGGCGCCGACGAGCGCATTGTGCGATACCGAGAGATTGACGCGGTCGAAGTAGTTGACCAGGATACCGATGCCGAGCAGCCACGCAATGCGCCAGCGCCGGCCGGGCACACGCGTGGGCGCAACTGTCTCCTCCATGTCCACCGCGTCTCCTCGATCAGCCTTGCGCTTGCGTCTTGCCGTTGGCCGGCAGCGGCCCGCTCTGTACCACGTCGTTTTCCAGCGCGCCGATGGGGTCGATGGTGATGCGAATCCTGTCGCCCGCAGCCAGCGAAAATTCGTCCGGCGGCACAACGCCGGTTCCTGTCATTAGAAACACGCCGTGAGGAAAGCTGTTTTCGCGGAAAAGATACTCGGCCAGCTCAGCGATCGGGCGCTTGAGCTCAGCAAGGTTTGTGGAACCGCTGAAAACCCTCGATCCATGGCGCTCAATCTCCACACCGATGGGGGTTTCCTTTGGCAGCGGTTCGCTCGCCACCAGAATGCACGGGCCCAGCGCGCAACTGCGGTCGTAGACCTTGGCCTGGGGAAGATAGAGCGGGTTCTCGCCCTCGATGTCGCGTGAGCTCATGTCGTTGCCCACGGTGTAGCCAACAATCCGGCCCTGCGCATCAAGAAGCACCGTCAGCTCAGGCTCTGGAACCGACCATTTCGCGTCACGCCGAATGTGCACTTGCTGGCCCGGCCCCGCTACGTGTTCGGGGCTGGACTTGAAAAAAAGCTCCGGACGCTTCGCCGTGTACACGCGATCGTAAAAACTGCCGCCGCCGGCATCCCTGGCTTCGGCCATGCGCGCGCTGCGGCTGCGATAGTAGGTGACGCCCGCGGCCCATACGCTCTGGCTTTCGAGCGGCGCAATCACTTTCCGCGGATCGAACTCCCGGGCCGGTTCCGCGCGCGCAACCAGCGACACCAGATACCCCGCAAGATCGGAATGATTCACGATCGCGTCCCAGTGCTCCATCGGAATGCGATAGTAGTGTCCCTCGTGTTCCACATAGCTCACATTCGCGGTTCGGCCGTGGCTCTGTGCGGTTCGGTAAAGTTTCACGCGTGCTTCTCCAGTCGTGCGACAATCTGCTCCACATCGTAAACGCAGCCGCCCCAAACGCCGCCGCTCACTTGCACCAGCGCCGCCCAAAGCTTTGTATCCGCGGGTAAATCGGGATGCGGCGCAAGATCAGAACGCGGACTGCGCTGCGCCAGCCGCCGCGCACCTTCTTCGGCGCTGAAACTCTCGCCCGCTTCGCCTACAAAATTCACGGACCCGGCAAGTCCCGCGCGGTCGATGACAATCTCGATCTGGTCCCCGTCGCGCACCTTGCCGATGACGCCGCCGGCCAGCGCTTCGGGCGAGATATGGCCAATGCATGCGCCCGTCGAGACGCCGCTGAAGCGCCCGTCGGTGAGCACAGCCACGTGCTTCGCGTGCGGCAGGTGCTTGAGCGCCGAAGTGATCTGGTAAATCTCCTGCATGCCCGCGCCCGCCGGGCCGCTGCAGATGAGCACCATCACGTCGCCCTGCGCGATTACGCCCGTCTTGATGGCGTGAATGGCCGCAGCCTCGGTAACAAATACGCGCGCGGGGCCCGTGTGCCGGTACACGTGGTCCTCGCCGACGAGCGACGGATCGATGGCCGTGCTTTTGATCACCGATCCCTCCGGCGCCAGGTTGCCGATGGGGAAACAGACGGTCGAGGTAAGCCCGTGGGATCGTGCGCGATCGCGCGACATGATCACGTCGTCGGGATCGATGCCGTCAAGTTCCTGCAATCTGCGGCGCAATGCGACTCGCCGTTCGCTGCCGCGCCACCAATCGAGGCATGTGCCCAGCGTCTCGCCGCTGACCGTCAGTACGCTCTCGTCCAAAAGGCCAAGAGCACGGAGTGCCAGCATGACTTCCGGCACGCCACCCGCGAGAAATACTTGCACCGTGGCAAAATTGCGCGGGCCGTTAGGCAGCGCATCTACAAGGCGCGGCACCTGGCGATTCACCTCGGCCCAATCTTCGACTGTGGGACGCAGCAATCCCGCCGCGTAGGCAATGGCAGGCAGGTGGATGAGCAGATTCGTCGATCCGCCGAACGCGGCGTGCAGCACCATCGCATTTCTGATGGCCGCAGGCGTCAGAATGTCGCGCGCGCCCAAACCTAGTTGATGCAGGCGCAACAGGGCGCGGGACGAGCGGCGCGCGGCATCGAGCCACACCGGCTGGCCGGAGGGCGCAAGCGCGGTATGCGGCAAGGAGAGCCCCAGCGCCTCGCCGACGACCTGCGCCGTGGCCGCCGTTCCCAGAAACTGGCAACCTCCGCCGGGCGATGCACAGGCGCGGCAACCCACCTCGGCGGCATATTCGAGCGTGATTTGCTCTTGTGCGAAACGCGCGCCAATGGTCTGCACCTTGGCCGCGTCTTCGCCGGACTCGGGCAGCAACGTAACGCCGCCGGGAACCAGCACCGCGGGCTTCGACCCTAACGACGCCAGCGCCATCATCATCGCGGGCAGTCCCTTGTCGCATGTGGCCACGCCCATCACGCCTTTGCCCGTGGGCAGCGAGCGCATCAATCTGCGAAGAACTGTTGCGGCATCGTTGCGATAGGGCAGCGAGTCCATCATGCCCGTGGTGCCTTGCGTGCGGCCGTCGCAGGGGTCGGTGCACGCGCCCGCGAAGGGCGTAGCGCGCAGTTTTTTCAGCTCTCGCGCGGCTTCAGCCACCAGCAAGCCCACTTCCCAGTGGCCGCTGTGAAATCCCAGCGCGATGGCCTCGCCGTTTTCCGCGCGCAAGCCACCGTGCGTGCTCAGGATCAGGAATTCTGGATCAAGCAGTCGCGAAGGCTCCCACCCCATGCCGGCGTTTTGCGTCAGGCCAAAGAGGTTTCCGGAGGGTTCGGTGAGCAGCATTTCAGGCGAGAGCGGCAATGCGCCGGCAGGACCAGCCGCACGCGTCTCCACTCGCAGCCAACGGGCACCGTCCGCGCCGGAATCCGTCTCCAGAATCGAACTGAGGGGAATGCTTGCGATGGGAAAGCCCTTTCCGCAGACAAGTATAGTGGGCGCGACCGTGATTCGGCTCAAGCGGAGATAGGCCAATTCGGAGCCGCCGCGCATGAGGGTGCTATAAAGCTCATGTGGCTGGCAACCCAATAGAGAACGCAGCGCAGATTCAGGCGGGCTTGCGCCGCCGCTGGCTTTACCTGATGCCGGTGGTCTTCGTCACCTACAGCCTCGCCTACCTGGGCCGTTCCAACTTTGGCTTTGGCGCAGCGGCCGGGCTGGCAGCTTCGCTCCATATCACCGAATCGCGCGCGGCTTTTCTCGGTTCTGTGTTCTTTCTCGGCTACTTTCTCTTCCAGGTTCCGGCGGCTACGTATGCAGTGCGTCGCAGCGCCACCCGGCTGGTCTTTTTCGCGCTCATCAGTTGGGGAATCCTTTCCGCGCTCATCGGAATCATTCGCGATTACTGGCTGCTGGTCGTGGACCGGCTCTTGCTCGGCGTTGCGGAGAGTCTCATCTTCCCCGCGATGCTGATTCTGCTCACGCACTGGTTCACGCGCGCCGAACGCTCGCGGGCCAACGCCATCCTCATTCTCGGCAATCCTGTCACCGTCACCTGGATGGCCGCCGTCACGGGATTCCTGATCCACGCCGTCGGCTGGCAGATGACGTTTGTGATCGAAGGGATTCCCTCGGTGCTCTGGGCATTTGTGTGGATCGCCGTGGCGCGCGACCATCCCCACCAGGTGAACTGGCTGCCGGAAGAATCGAGCAGCCAACTCTCCGAGGCGCTTGCCCGCGAGCAGGCTTCCCTGCCCGCATACAGCAATCTCCGCGCGGCGTTGCGCGTGCCCGGCGTGCTCCTGCTGTGTTTTCAATATCTCTTCTGGAGCTTCGGCGTGTACGGTCTCGTGATCTGGATTCCGGCCATGATTCGCTCCGGATCGGCGCGCGGCATCGAGCAGGTTGGGATGTTGAGCGCCGCGCCATTTCTACTCGGCGTTTTGCTCATGCTGGCGGTCGCCCATTTCTCCGATCGCGCGCAGCGTCGCAAGCTGTTTGTGTGGCCGTTCCTCATGGTCTCGGGTGCGGCTCTGTTTTGCTCGTTCGCGACAGCCGGCAGCAACTTCTGGCTGGCCTATGCTGCTTTGATCGTGGCGGGCGGCACGATGTATGCGCCCTACGGGCCATTTTTTGCCATCGTGCCGGAGATGCTGCCCAGCACCGTAGCCGGCAAAGTGATGGCGCTGATAAACACCTTCGGCGCTCTAGGTGGATTTGCCGGCACCTGGCTCGTGGGCTGGCTACAGGCGCTCACCGGAAATGCGCGCGCCGGATTTCTTTCGATGTCGCTGGCGCTGATCGCGGCCGGAGCCGTTACGCTGTGCCTGCCTTCGACGCGGCGCTCACCGCATCCCGCGTAAACTCGCCATCAACGAGCCGCCAGATGCCGAGTGGATTCTGATTTTTCAGCTCGTCAGGCAGCGCCGCCTGCGGAAAATCCTGATAGCAGACGGGGCGCGCGAAGCGGTAGATCGAATATGTGCCCACCGACGTCGCGCGGCTGTCGCTGGTGGCCGGGTAAGGCCCACCGTGCACCATCGCGTGGCAAACTTCAACGCCCGTGGGAAAGCCATTCACGATGAGCCTTCCGGCCTTGTGCTCCAAGATTGCAATCAGGTCGGCGAAGGCGGCCAGATCGCGGTCGGTTCCATGCAAGGTCGCGGTCAGTTGGCCCTCCAGCGAGCGCGCCAGCACCAGCAGTTCTTCGCGGCTGTCGTAACGAATCACCAGCGCACTCGGGCCAAAGACCTCCGTCGCAAGTTCCGGCCTCTCTAATAACTCGTTGGCGCCGATTTGCATCACAACCGGCGCGGCATAGGTCGAGCCCGCCCCGTCCGCCGTAGACTGCGCGACGGTTTCAACACTGGATTGCCGCCCGGCCACGCCGGAACGATAGCTCTTTGCGATTCCCTCGGTCAGCATCGCTGCCGCGCCGGCCTTTTCGACCTGGGCTTTTAATTCATCGACGAACATATTCCCGGTCACATCGCGCGGCAGAAAAATCAGTCCCGGCTTGGTGCAAAACTGACCCACGCCCAGCGTGAACGAGCCAAACAGTCCGCGCGCAATCTCCTGGCCGCGCGAGTAGAGCGCGTCAGGGAGCAGAAATACGGGATTCACGCTGCTCATCTCCATAAAGCATGGAATGGGCTCGGGCCGCGCCGCTGCCCGCTGCATGAGGGCCTTGCCGGCCGCGAGCGAGCCGGTAAATCCCACCGCTTTCACCTTGGGGTGGTCGACCAGCGCCACGCCAATCTCCGCACCCGCGCCGAAGAGCAGCGCAAATACGCCCGGCGGCAGGCCGCACTCCTTCACGCTGCGCGCAATCACCTGGCCCACCATCTCGCTGGTGCCGGGATGCGCGTGGTGCGCCTTCACAATCACGGGATTTCCCGCGGCAAAGGCAGCTGCCGTATCGCCGCCGGCTACGGAAAATGCCAGGGGAAAGTTGCTGGCGCCGAAGACGGCAACAGGGCCCAGCGGCCGTAACATGGAGCGAATGTCGGAACGCGGCAAGGGCTTGCGCTCGGGCTGCGCGGGATCGATGCGGGCGTTCACCCACGAGCCCTCCTCAACCACCTGCGCAAAGAGCCGAAGCTGGTGGATGGTCCGCGCCGACTCGCCTTTCAGCCGCGCCTCCGGCAGCGCCGTCTCGCGGTGTGCGCGCTTCACAAGCTCGGGAACAATGGCTTCGATGCCGTCCGCAATGTGGCGCAGGAAGCGAGCTTTTTCACGGCCCGGCAATTTGCCGTAGGTCGCAAATGCTTCGTCCACCAGATCGGCGGCGGCATTCAAATCCTCGATCGACGCGCCATGATAGACCGGCTCAAGCCGCGCGCCTGCCGCTGGATCGAAGCCGTAAAACGCGGCCCCGCTTCCCGGCCGGGACGCGCCATTCACAATCGAGCAGCCATGTAGTGCAATCGTCGATAGCATGAATCACCTGTTTCGGGAGCTTCTTAATCTTCGCCAATATCTTCGTTCCAAACTTCAGGATGCGCGGCGATGTAACCTGCCAGCAGTTCCCGGCACTCGCGGTTGTCGAGATCGATTACTTCCACACCGTTTTCGCGCAGCCAGTCGAGTCCTCCGGCAAAGTTCCGGCTCTCGCCCACCACCAGCGTGCCGATGCGGAATTGCCGCACCAGGCCGCTGCAATACCAGCAGGGAGCGAGTGTGGTCACCATGATCAGGTTGCGATAGCTGCGCTGGCGGCCGGCGCGGCGAAAGGCATCTGTTTCCCCGTGCATGCTGGGATCGCCCTGCTGCACGCGGCGATTGTGGCCGCGGCTCACCAACTCGCCCGTGCGCGTGAAGATGGCCGCGCCAATGGGAATGCCGCCCTCGACAAGGCCATGTCGAGCCTCTTCAAGAGCCACGGCGAGCATCTGCTCATAGAGATTCACAGAACTACTGTAACGCAGTGGAGCTAGCGGAGTTAGCGGGGTTGGCGGCGCTAGCGGTGTTAGTGGGGTTTGTGCTCAAACCGCATGAATTCGTGATCACTCTTTGATCGATCCTCGGCCGCTTGTAAGGAGCCCAGGCCGACGTGCCGGCTCGTCGCATTTCTAGCTTCGCGAACTCCGCTTCCTCAATCCACCGTGAGCACCAACTTGCCGAAGTGGCTGCCCTCTTCCATGCACTCGAACACCTCGCGCGCCTGGGTCCAGTCGAACTCCTCGCCCACGGGGCGCAGCTCTGCCAGAGAAATAGCCCGGTTCATTTCTTGAAAGTCCCGTCGCGAGCCCACATAGATGCCGTGGATCCGCGACCACTTGTGGAGAATCAGGCCCAGAGGAATGCCCTCAGTTCCCGGAGCAAGTACGCCGATCTGGGCCACGGTTCCGCCCATGCGGATGGCGCGGAGGGAGCGTGTGAGCGTTCCCATGCCGCCCACTTCCACCACCAGATCCACGCCGTCGCCGCCGGTCTGGTCGTGCGCCCAGCGGTCCCAGTCGGGATTATCGCGGTAATTCAGTCCTGCATCCAAGCCCAGCGCGCTGGCCCGATCCAGCTTCTCGTAGCTCGAGCTGATGCCCAGAACCCGCGCACCCTTCAGCCGCGCAAACTGCAGCGCAAAAATGGACACGCCGCCCGTTCCCTGAATGAGAACAGTCGATCCCGGCTTGATCTCGACGGTGTTAAGGGCGTTCCACGCCGTCACTGCGGCGCAGGGGAGGGTCGCGGCCTCCTGAAAGCTCAGATGGTCGGGAATCCCCACCAATCCCTGCTCTTTGAGCACAACATAATCGGCCAGCACGCCGTCGATATCGCCGCCCAGGGCGCCGCGAGCTTTGGTCGGGGTCAGCGGCCCATCCAGCCAGTTCTGCATGAAGATGCCGGCTGCGCGGTCGCCCGGCTTCCATGCCGACACGCCCGTACCTACGGTCACCACTTCACCGGCCGCGTCGGAACAGGGAATGCGCGGCAGCTTCATTTTGGGGTTATACAGCCCTCTCACCACCATCAGGTCGCGACGGTTTAACGAAACCGCGCGCACCGCCAGCAAAACTTCGCCGGGGCCCGGCACGGGCGTGGGCAGCTCCACAAAGTCCAGAGAATCAATGCCAAAGGCCGAAACTTGCCAAGCGCGCATGGGTGCCCTTCTCCTCTCCAGGTTCCCTCTCCATCATTCTGCGGGACGCAATCGCTTAAGTCACCCGTAGAATGAAGATATGGCTCGTGGATGGGAAAGTAAATCGGTGGAGGAACAGATGGCAAATGCCCTGGAAAGCCCCGTGGCCGATTCCAGCAACAAAATGATCACTGAAGAAGACCGGCGTGCCGCCGAACATCAACGCACCACGCGCGAACGCCAACGGCAGGCGCTCAACCTGCAACGCGAAAACATTCTGTCGCAGAGGACATCGAATCCAGGCCGCCGTGCCGCGCTCGAATCCGCATTGGCGCATATCGAAGCACAGATTCAGTCCCTGGGGTAAGTTTGCCGGAACGCATGGCTTAGAGCTCTACGGCTCGCGATGGATGAGCAGCGTATTGGCCTGGTTGACTGAGGTCAGCGACACGCGAGCGATATTTACATGCTCGGGCCGGGTCACGGCCCAAAGAATTACATCCGCAATATCATCGCCAGTCAGCGGCGTAATGCCGTTGTAGACCTTGGCGGCTTTCCCCTTATCGCCATGGAAGCGGACCATGCTGAATTCGGTCTCCACCAGGCCGGGGTCAACGCTCGTAACGCGCACCGGCGTACCCAGCAAATCCTCGCGCAAGCCATCATTGATGGCCCGTGCCGCGGCCTTGGTGCCGCAATAGACCGCGCCATTGGGGTAAACGATCTCGCCGGCCATCGATCCCAGGTTCACCACGTGCCCGCGTCCGCGCACCACCATCCCGGGAACCACGGCACGCGCCACGTACAGCAATCCCTTGATGTTGGTGTCGATCATCTCTTCCCAATCTTCAATCCGCCCCGTGTAGAGCTTGTCCATGCCCCGGCTCAGGCCTGCATTGTTCACAAGAATGTCGATCTCCGCCCACTCCGGCGGCAGCTCGTCAATGGCTCGCTGCACGGCATGGCGGTTCCTCACATCTAAATCAATGGAGTGCACGGCGGCGGCGCCGCGGTCGAGAGCGCGCGAGGCAACTTGCGCAAGTTTTCCGGCGCGCCGGGCGGCCAACAGCAGGCGGGCTCCCTCGCTCGCAAAGGCCATGGCTGTGGCCGCGCCAATGCCGGCGCTGGCCCCCGTAATGAAGGCGATTTTTCCTTGCAGTCGCATCTCAGTTTTCATCTTACAGGCAGGCTTCTTTTTCGAGCCATTTTGTATTGGCCCGCTGCCCAATCTTCCTGGGCCATTCCGCCGGCGCGTGCCTCGGCAAAGACCTCGGCCATCAAATCCGCCAGGCTCAAACGCGTATCGCGGCTGGCCGCGGCCTCCCGCAGCAACCGCAAATCCTTTTCGCCCAGTTCCATGGTCGCGCCGGGCCGCTCCGGTGGGTGCAAAATCACCTTGCTGTACGCTTCGTAGAACGGCGACTGGAAGAGCGCGCTGTTCACAGCATCAAAGAAGGCCGCCGGATCGACACCTTGCTGCTCCGCGTAGACAAACGACTCGCTCAACGATTGCACCATCATGGTGATGAGGAAGTTGCCGCCTAGCTTGACGGCGTGCGCCTGCCGCGGCTCCGCGCCCACCACGGAGATGCCGCGCGAAAGCGGCTCCAGCAGCGGCAATGCTTTGGCGAGAGCCTGCTCCGCTCCGGCCACCACGATCCACAGGCGTCCCGCTTCGGCCACGTTAGGCCGTCCAAACACCGGCGCGGCCACAAACTCTTGCCCTCGCCGCGCGTGCTCCCGCGTCAGCCGCTCGCTTAGCGCCACGCTGATGGTGCTGCATGAAATGTGCAGCGCGCCCGGGCTCAATGCGTCCAACAAGCCGTTGGGGCCAAAGAGCACTTCCTCGTTGGCCGCGTCGTCGAACAGCATGGAGAACACGGCGTCGGCGCCCAGTTCGGCCTCGGCCGGAGTACCCGCGGCAATCGCGCCCTCGCGGATCAGCGGTTCCGTTTTCCCTTCCGACCGGTTCCATACGCGCAATTCGTGGCCGGCGGCAATCAAGTGCATCGCCATCGGCGTCCCCATTTTGCCGAGACCCAGGAATCCAATCTTCATAGAGAAATTTTAGTGGACGGGGCACCCCGTTTGCGGGCGAAAACGCGTCAGGAGACGTTTGGGTGGGCCACGCGCCAATGGCGTACCATTTGTAGCAGGTCAATTCGACTGCTGCGATTGCCGCGTAGTAGGGGCGCGCGGAAAGAGAGACGCCATGAACTCTCGATCCTGTCGTTGGCTGATTCTTTCGACTCTAGTCATTACAGCGTCCACTGCATGGGCGCAGTGTGACCCAATATCTGGGGCACAGAATATCGCTACCCTCAAACAGCAAGCCATCCACGGCAAGGCTGAGGCGCAATGCAGCTTGGGGGCGATGTACGAAGACGGCAAAGGTGTGCCCCAAGACTATGCTCAGGCTGCGCTCTGGTATCGCAAAGCTGCCGAGCAAGGCGACGCCGGTGCACAGTTCTTCCTTGGTTCCCTTTACCTCGACGGCCACGGTGTGCCTCAGGACGACGCGCAAGGCGAAGCGTGGCTTCATAAGGCGGACGAGCAAGGCTACGCTGGCGCTCGGCTTATGCTTGTCATTTTGTACGAGGCGGAGATGGATCGGCGTGCGCCTGAAGTTGACCCGGGGCGATAGCGTGGTTTCGCAAGTCGGCTAACCAAGGATTTGACTTAGCGCAGCGCAAACTCGGCTATTTCTACTACAGCGGATACGGTGTGCCACAGGACTACGCACAAGCGGCGCTTTGGTATCGCAAGGCCGCTGAACAGGGCGATGACATTGCGCAGTACAGCCTTGGGACTTTGTATTACAACGGCCAAGGTTTACCCCAGGACTACACACAGGCTTTAACGTGGTATCGCAAGGCGGCTGAGCAAGGCTACGCCGAGGCGGAGGTTCAGCTTGGCCGTTCGTACTACAAGGGCCAGGGTGTTCCCCAAGATTACGCAGAAGCCTATTTCTGGCTCGACCTAGCGGCTGCGGGCAAGCTGGACGACTCAGAAACGGAAGGGGCTGTTGCGAGACTCCGAGATAATATCGCGTCACATATGACACCCGCCGATCTATCCCGCGAACAAGAACGGGCACGGAAGTGGTATGAGGAGCGTAAGGCCAAGACACAATAACGCAAGGGGCCTTTCAGTCAGCCGGTTTACTGGCCGCGCTCAATGGATGAATCTGGAGGGGAGCTGCAATCAGCCTCCTAAAACGATCATGATCACCAAAACAGACGCCGCGGAACAGCAACTCAATACGGCAATCCGCCTATTTTTTGAGAACAGAGACCATCTGTCCTCGTATGCGCTCGCCGTCGCCTCTCGGGAGGTCACAGATGGCGTAATCCAGAGCCGGCGTCCCGAACTCTACGAGCGCGAACTTGCGCGAGTAGGTGATCCGCAGAAAGTCCGCCTTTCATATTGGGAAGAGTTCAAATTCCTCATCAAGCCCGAGTTCTATAAGGAGGTCAGAGAGCTCCACAACAAATGGCAAAACTTCCTCAAACATGCCAAAGATGATCCTGATGCGGAAATAAAGCTATTCACTTCGAAACAGCTCGCGGTGGTAATTTTAACGGCGACGTGGAACTACTTTCTGCTGACGCAAGACTTGACTTTCGAGATGAAAACCTTTTTTGTTTGGATCGCTGTAGCGGAACCGCAGTTGATAAAGGCCACACCCGAAGATGCGATGGACGAAAAGGCAATCGCCGAGATGCGCAGCTTTATCTCAGGTGATCCTTATGATCGCAACACTCTGGAAAACATATATAGCGCCATGACTGAAGCTGCCCACGATGGGCGTCACTTCCTTTGTATGACTTGGGGGACAGGCGGCCCACCCTTGACCTCAGCAACCAAATGAGGGTGCCCCATCCTTCGCGCGTCCTTTGCACGAAGGTGGGAGAGCGCGAACGGCTAATTCGGCGTACCCGTGGTCTCTTCCGCCGCAAACGTGCACTCGCGGCACTGGCATACGCGGCGCAGGTAATCCCATGAATAGATGCCGCCGGAGTGGCCGTCGAGCCAGTTGAACTGGATGGCGTAGCGGCCCACCGGATGCACGCTGGCCGGTTTCTGCGGCGGTGTGTACATGGGCAGCAGGGCAACCGGTTTGGGTTTGGGCTGGCCCGGCTTGCGGCCCTCCTGGGCGCGCTCATCGATGCAAGTGGCGCACGGACAGGCCTCGCGCAGCCATGCAAAACTCCACGCGCTCTTGTGGCCGTCGGCCCAGTCAATCTCCAGGCCCTTGCCCTCAGTCATCAACACGCGTACCTTCTCGGGCGTCACGGCGATCTTCGGCAGCGGCCGGCGTTCTCCGTCTTGAAGTGCCTGTTCGTCTTTGGTCGCGAAGCGAATGCCCTCGTGGCTCATACCTACAGTTTACAGGGGCCAGGGGTAAGGGATCAGGGATCGTGGGTCGTGCGGCGCGATCAATTCATCGTGGCAGAGTGGTAGCACTCGGGTGCCACCCACGATTCACGAATCACGGTTCACGATCTCCAGAAGAACCACGCCGCCATCGACAACCCGATTGCGACCACGAGTCCGCGCAGCACCGGCTGCGGAACCCGGCGCGCCAGGCTTGCCGACGTGTATCCGCCGATCGCGGCCGCCACCATCGCTGCCACGCAGAAGCGCCACACCACCTGGCCATCGACGATAAAGATGACAAAGGCGATGCCGTTGGCCAGCAGATTGGCCACCACCTTCAGAGCGTTGATGGCGTGTATGTCCTCGTAGCCGAAGAGCGCTAGCAGCGTCATAAAGAGAAAGCCCGCTCCGGCGCCAAAGTAGCCCACATAAAAGCTCACGACAGCGGTAGCCAGAAAAAGCGGCAAACGGCGCGGCGCGTGGACCCCGTCGCTGCCTGCGCTTGCGTGACGCTTGAACTTTAGCCGTTCCAGGGCTCGCGTTACCGGTCCGCTTACGGCGAAGGTGCACGCGGCAAACAGCAGCAGCCACGGCACCAGGCGCATGAACGTCTTTTGCGGCGTGTTCAGCAGGACAATCGCTCCGGCTGTTCCGCCCAGCAATCCTGCCAGCGCCATCAGCAGGGCAGCGCGCAGATTTTCGCGCACGTCCGGCCAGTATGCGGCAACTGAGGTCAGCTGGCCGGGCCAGATGGCCACGGTATTCGTGGCGTTGGCCTGCACCGGCAGCAAATTCATGCCCAGCAGCGCCGGAAACGACAGAAACGACCCTCCGCCGGCCACGGCATTTAGCACGCCCGCCAGAAATGCGGCCGTCACCAGCCACACCCAGTGCCAGTTGATGGTTGCCAATGTGCCGGGAAAATCGGACATGAGGTTTTATTGTAGAGTGCCCAGGGCCTGGCCCCACCATCCCCGTAACCGCGCGGAACCGCCAACCCCAATCGCCCGCGAATTTTGCTTTTGCAATCACATCGGGCGCGGTATGCTCATGCCATGCTTCCCCGCTGCTTCCCTCACACTCCAGGGAGATTTGCGCTCCTCACCGGCTGGCGATGGGCGAAAAATCCATGACGCACCTGACGGCTCCGGTTCTGACCAGGGCGTAACCGCTTCACCGGTTCAAGATTTGTGCACGAGGTCAACCATGCGCCAGGCGATGGCGATTTTTTTCGTGCTTCTTTGCGGGACGGCTGCCCTGGCTGCGCAATCCGTCCTCACCATCCCTCCGCAGCAGTGCGTGTGGCACGCCGGCGACGATCCCGCCTGGGCCGCGCCGAATCTCGACGAGTCCGGTTGGCAGCCGTATACACAGTGGAAGCTGAGCGCCGGCCAACCACATTACTGGGTGCGCTGCCACGCCGATCTCGCCGGGCTACGCGACACCACTGACCCGGCCCTTCAAGTCACGCTCTACGCCGCTTATCAGCTTTATCTCGACGGCGCGCTCATCGGCCAGGCGGGCGACCTGCGTAGCGGCAACTACAGCATGAACTCGATCCGGAGCTTCCCGGCGCCGGCAGCGTATCTCCTGGCCCAGCCCGCGACTGTCGCCGTCAGAATCAGCTACCGCTATACCGATCCGTGGGTGGCCACAACCGATCGATCTCTCTCGGTACTGCAAGCGGGCGATGCCGTGACCATCGAAGCCGGAGATTCAGCCGTGTTGCAAGGCCGCCGCGCCGACGAAATCCTGTCGCAAATTCCCAATCCGTTTATCAATTTTGTCTGCCTTGGCGCTATCGGGGTCCTCGGGCTTGTGCTTCTGGCGCAGTTTCTTCAGGATCGCAGCCGTCGCGATCTGCTGTTTCTCAGTCTCACTGCTGTGGCCTATGCAGCGATCAATGCCCGGCTTTTTTGCGTCGCGGCGTTGTGGGACTTTCCGGCATGGGCAAGCGCCGGAGCGTATGCAAGCGCCGTGATCGTTATCGCCATCACGCAACCCCTTTTTTTCTTTTCAGCGGCCGGGAGGCGCGTGCCGCTGGTTTTCTGGATTCTGGTGGCTTTGTCGCCCATCAGAAACGTCTTGCAGGACATTGCGTTGTTTCTTTCGCCTGCCCACTCGTTGGCCCTGGAAGCAGCGGTAATAGCGAGCACTTGGGCAAGAAGCCTTTCCTATACCGCCGCTGCTGTGTCCACCATTGCACCCTTTGTCGCCTTCTGGCCGTACCGGAGCATTACCCGGCGCATGATGCCGCTGGCTGCGCTTTGCATGGCCTGGGGCGCAACTGTGGCACATTACTTCGCGACGGACGTGCTGTTAATTAACAGCGGAGCGTTGGCATTTTCCCCTCGAGCGCGGGCGGTCGTGATCGCATGGCATCTTGCGGCAGGCCGCGTCGATGCGGCTGGTACAGCCGGCGTTCTGATCGCCTTGATGGGGCTGCTCTCGCGCGATCAGCGGCGAACCGCCGAGGAACGGGCCGCGCTGGCCGGTGAAATGCGCGCCGCCCGCGTCGTTCAGCAGGTGCTGATTCCCGAGGCCATCCCTTCGGTGCCGGGATTCGCCATCGAAAGCGTCTACGAACCGGCAGGCGAAGTCGGCGGCGATTTCTATCAGATCATCCCCACCGTTTCGGGCGGAGTCTTGATCGTGATCGGCGACGTAAGCGGCAAGGGCATGCCAGCTGCCATGACCGTCTCGCTCCTTGTGGGCACGGTGCGCACCCTCGCCCACTACACGCAAAGCCCCGGGGAGATCCTCTCCGCGATAAATGCCCGCATGATGGGTCGCTCTCAGGGAGGATTTACCACCTGCCTTATCCTTCATGCCCGTCCCGATGGCAAGGTGACCATCGCCAACGCGGGTCATCTCGCGCCCTACGTGAATGGCGAAGAGATGAAAACCGAAAACGGCCTGCCCCTGGGGCTCGCCTCCGATATCAGCTACATGGAGTCAACATTCACTCTGGCTCCCGGCAGCACGCTCACCCTTCTCACCGATGGCGTCGTCGAGGCGCGTAACGCACAGGGCGAACTCTTCGGCTTCGAGCGTACGCGCGCTATCGCAACCCAATCCGCCGAATCCATCTCCCACGCTGCGCAGGAGTTTGGACAGGAAGACGACATCACGGTGCTGACGCTGGCGCGCGCATGACGCAAAACCCGTTCGGATTTCTCCGCCGCTGCGCTATAGTTGGGGCGATGCCCAGACAACGCCACTTCCCTGCGTTGTGGACTCCGGTACTGCTTGCGGCCTGCCTTTGCTCACTGGCCGCGACTGCTCAAGATCGCTCCCCCGATCCGGGCCACAATCCCCGTAACATCGATGCCACGGCTTACGGCCAGCGCATCACGCTTGGCCCGCTCTGGCTCTTCGCCGCCGGAGACAATCCAGTCTACGCCTCGCCCAGTTACGACGACAGCGGCTGGACGATCCTCGATCAAAGCCGCCCCATAGGGGATCTCGACCTGGGGACGGCTCGATACGCCTGGTATCGCGCGCACATTCATTTGCGGTCTGGCTCTACCGCGATGATGGTGGGCCTGAATGAGATACGTGGCAGCTACGAAGTCTAT
>CAVSQE010000038.1:0-42445 GCA_963729915.1 uncultured Acidobacteriota bacterium
CCCAAATGGAATCTCAAAGGCCACCGAACGTTTTTTGCGTCTTGCGACCGTTGAACAGATTACGCGCCATCGCAACAAGTGGCCACACTCGGCATTTCGATTCGAACCGCCACGTGATAACTCCCGGATTGTCGCCAATCCGTACACGACCCCGATGTTCGAGTTCTGTCCGGTTAGGCGGTCATCCCGGGGACAACGATTCACTGACTATAAGCCGACTTTTGAGGAGTAATCCACTTCAGTGAGTGCTTTGGCAATTTCGCGTCATTCGAACCTTATTTCGGCTCACTGACAATCCAGAAGGCGGCCGTTTGCAGACTCCAACGGGCGTTTCCGAGGGCCCATTCGAATCGGAATCCTCGTATTCGGAATTTCGGAGTCGAAGGGCAACAGTGACGCCATTACAAGTCGGAATGAGCGGAGCCCGCCGAGCTCTTGCGAACCAATCTCGGGCTAACCGCGAAAGCTCTCCTTCTCAAAACATGTGCTCCGTTGGGGCCATACGGCAGCACTGGCGAGGATTGCGCTCACGGTCACTGTCCACTGGGTTATGGCAGAGCGATGGCGGGCCCGAAGAGCAGAACAGTTGGATAGGAAGAGGTGATGTCATCGGCTAAGAGAAAATAATCCGAGTTAATCACCGCGCCAACCACTTGCGAACCACTTGAATTCTTAGTGAATGTCCCGTTGGCGGCGATCGAAACCGTTAGACTACTCGACTGATCGATTTGCTGACTTGTTGCCGATGTGGTGTCGTTCGTGACCGATATCGCTCCGGAGCCATTGAGGGTAGCTACGTCTCCCTCGACTGATGAGGACTGGTTGATGACCGCAGTTGTGCCTGCGAAGAACGATCCATTCAGCGAGCCATCGTTGAGAGTTCCATTGCCGGTCTGCACGGCCGCGAATCCGGCAAACACGCCGGTATCGATGTCGACATAAGCCGCAATGCCGGTTCCGGTGAGGTAAAGATGGCCCGCGTCGGGCACCGTGTTCGTGCTCAGAGTCACGCCGCCATACGAGTCGACGACGTAAGTGTACGAGGGTGCGGCGTTGCCGGTGACCCATGTGCCGCCGTCGTTCTCGTAGTAGTTGTTGAGGGTCAGGGTGCCGACCCCATCCCCGCTCGCCAGAGCAAAGGAGATCTTGCTGCTGGTGGAGTTGTTGATGCCATTCGCATACATGACGTAGTCGTTGGCGAGCGAACTCTGGCTGAACGTCCCGGTCTGGGCATAAGCCTCGCCCGCCATCACCGGATCGCTACCGGTGGTCATTACGAGGGCTGCCGGCTCGGTCGCGCTTCCGCCTGGGTAGATTGCGTACGCTGCCAGGTTGCTGGAGCTCACAGTCTCAGTAAAGCGTCCATAGGAGTCGATAGTGCCGTATGAGCCCACGTTGCCCGCGGTCGGGCCAGTCTGGGTTATTGTTCCCGCTTCGTTGCAGGTCTGTTCGGAATCGCTGATGTTGCCGCCGCTGCTGGTGTGCACGCCGGCACAGGCGATGCGGTCGCCATTTGTGGGATCCACGCCCACCAGCAGATGCGTGTAGCCGCCGTTGAGCCCGGCGCTGAACGACGCAGTATCTTGTTCGTAAATCTGACCGGTTGCAATGTATGCGGTGGAAGTCGGCGGATCGAATTCCATGATCAGTCCCGCCGTGGCAACGCTGGAAGAGACCGCGCCTAGCTGGAAGCGGGTGGTGTAGTTGCCCAGGTCAGTAACCAGAGTGGCGCACCCACGGTGATCCGGGCCCACGCTGTAGAGCCCCGCGGAGATCGCGGCCTCGGCCTCCGTGCCCGTTTGGGCGTTCCTGTCCGCTTCGCCGCCGGTGATGTTTCCGGAGCCATCCGCAGCAAACGACCCGACCACGGCCTTGAAACCAGAGCTACTGAAGCCGCTGAGATTGAAAGCGTATTGCCCTTTGAGCGTTGATTCGCCTCCGGAACCGCATGCCGCGGCCGGTGGCGTGATGGTCACAGTGACCGTGGCGGATTTGGTGTTGTCGGCAAGGCTGGTTGCGGTGATCTCGAACGTGGCCGGTGCGGGCACGGCGAATGGCGCAACGTATGTCGATGACAGGCTGGGATTCGAAATGATCCCATAGGTCGAGTCGCCGTTGGCGATGCCATTCACGGCCCAACTGACGCCCGTATTGGCAGTTCCGGTAACAGAAGCCTGGAATTTCACCGCGCTCCCCGCAACGACATTCAGCGGGGAGGTTGGAGCGGTAATTGACACGGCCACTCCGGATGTAATGGTCACGCTGACGGATGCGGACAGGTTGGAATTCGCCTGGCTGGTGACTGTCACATTGAAGGTGGCGGGGGTGGGCACAGTCGAGGGCGCGTCATAAGTGATGGATGAGCCGGAACCTGAGATCGTTCCGAACGTCGAGTTGCCGTTGGCCACGCCGTTGACGGTCCAGTTGACCGCAATGTTCGCCAACCCGGTGACGGATGCGGTGATGGGCAAAGTTCCGCTGGTCGCGATGGTTTGCGTGAGGCTGGCCGGGCTGGTTATAGAGATCGCGGGCGCGGGACCGGTGATTGTCACGCTCACTGAGGCTACAACTGCCGAGTTCGCGACGCTGGTTGCTGTGATGTTGAAAGTGGCTGGAGTGGGAACATTCGCTGGTGCCACGAAATTCGTGCTGGTGCCCGTGCCGATGGTTCCATAGGTCGAATTCCCGCCAACTACGCCGTTGACGGCCCAGGTGACTCCGCATCCCGCCCCGACGCAGTTGCCCGTGACGGTGGCCACGAAAGACACATTCTGATTGACTCCGATACTCACTGCCGCGGTGTTGGGGGTGGTGATGGAAACAGCGACGTTGGTGCCGCCTCCTCCGCCATTGCCGCCTCCGCCACTGCCGCCACTGCCACAGCCTGACGAAGCCACGATTAAGCTCAAGCCTATTGCAAAGGCGCAAATGCTGGTCAGATTACTGTTCATCGAGGTCTCATCCTGCCTTGGAATGGGAAATATCGCTTCTACACGTTGCCCACTCTCTGCATAGGCCAAGTTCACAGCGGCTCGCAAGCGGAATCAGGCGTAACCCACCGATTTCGTCTAATTTCGTCTATTCATTTGGAGACCCCCAAAGCCTGTGCTAGAGTGAGCCCATCCCCCGTAAACCCTCCAAAGCTCGATGCTTTGCCGATAAAGAATGCCTCCCTCATCCCCAAGCCGACTGGATCCGGAAGTTACTGGTGGACCCGGTGCAGCGGAGCGCAGGCTGAGCTCATGGAAGGAGATTGCGGGCTACTTCGAGCGAGACGTCCGCACCGTTCAGCTTTGGGAGCAGAAAGAGGGCTTGCCCATTCACCGGCAGGAACACAGCTTGCGGGCAAGCGTCTATGCATATCCCTCCGAACTTGACCAGTGGTTCAACGATCGATTGCGCAAGAGACCCGCCGAGACTGAACCGGCAGTCGTAGAGCCTGCACTTTTTCCATCGTCCGTCCGTCCCCAGGCTGGGCGCACTTGGATATGGTTTGCCGCGCTGGCCTCTGCGATCGTGCTCGCGGCCGTCGCTTGGCTAACGTGGCGCAGCGTCTCGGCTCCGCGACTGCCCGGAAATGGCACCATCGCGTTGCTGCCGTTTCTGAACCTGACAGGCAACAACGCCCAGGATTATCTCAGCGATGGCATTACCGACGAGCTCACCACGTTGGTTGCATCGCAGCTTCGGCTCAGGGTGGTAGCGCGAACTTCGGCCTTTCAATTCAAAGGCAAGACCGCCGATGTGCGCTCGATCGGCGGCCAGCTCGACGCCGCAATGATTCTGGAAGGAAGCGTAAGCGAGCAAGGCAACGAATTGCGCGTAAACGTGCAATTGATCCGATCGAGCGACGGCTATCATTTGTGGTCGCACATTTACGACACCAGCCACGGGGATTCCATGGCAATGGAGCAGCAAATTGTGCGCGACATGGGTGACGTGCTGAAGCTACGGCCGCCCGCGAACGCGCCTGCCGGCGAAGCCAGCCTAGATCAGCAGGCCCATAACTTTTATTTGCTCGGCCAATATTACTCGCATCTTATTACGCCGGAAGGCGAGTGGAGGGCGATCGGATATTTCAATCAGGCGATCGATCACGACCCACTCTACGCTCGCGCTTACCTTGGCTTGGCGCAGTGCTACGAGGTGCTCGGAGCAAACAATCAGGCCGTGCAGAGCGACGTCTTTCCCAAGGCGCGCGAGGCGGCGGAAAAAGCCCTGCAGATCGATCCTGGATTGAGCGAGGCCCATGCTCTTCTGGCGAATCTCCTGTGGCTTGACGATTGGAATTATCCTGCCGCCGAAATCGAATTTCGCAAGGTCATCGCCGCCAATCCCAACTTTGCCGACGCGCGCCTCCAATACGGAAAGCTGTTGATGTATCAGGCCCGGTTTGACGAAGCCCGGCGCCAGTTTGCTCAGGCCAAGGCGCTTGACCCGCTGTCCCCGATCTATCGTACGTTCGAGAGCCGTCTCGCCATGTATGAGGGAAACTATCAGGAGTCGATCCGTTTGAGCGAGCAAGCCCTGCAGGACAATCCCAACTTCCCGGAACCTCACGACGCCTTGGGATTCACCTACCTTTACGAAGGCAACTCCAAGGCCGCCCTCGATGAGTTCGAGAAGTATTACGAATTATCGGGCCACGACCCGGGTGAGTTCACGGCTTCGGCGGCTGCCTATGCGATGATGGGAAACCGCGCCAAAGCATTGGAACTGCTCAAGCAGTCCAACGATCCGCCAACTGCGACCCCGCGGGCTTATGGCTACGCCATCACCTATGCCAACCTCGGCGACAAGGAACAGACTTATCTGTGGCTGCAAAAGGCCATCGACTTGCGAATACCGGCGGTGCTTAAGATGATGGTCGACCCGGCGTTTCGATCGATCCGCTCCGAGCCACGCTTCCAGCAGATGCTGCGCGCCACCGGCCACCTGAGGTGATTGATCAGAGCTTGCGCCGGGTCAATGTCAGAAGGGTCTTAGTTGGTGATATCAGGCCAAAGCACTCATTGACCTACGGTTAGGCGACGCTCCGCGGATCAGTCCTGATAAACGCCCTAATGACCAATTATCTGTGAGAACGCGATTGCGGATACTGATCCGGCATCAGCCAACCCAGGCCGTGTGATCGCGAGTTTCGCGATGTCGAGTGTCTAGCAGGTGTGCAAAGAGTGTGCCGACAACGTCGAGGAGAACTCTGGCGGAACTCGGTCAGGAAGGTCGGTGCCCGTCCTGCTCCTGCCCGACGGAATTCCTTCCCTGGTAATACTGCCGTTAAAACCGAAGTTCGTCCCAATCCCCCAAAAGTTTTCCAGAATACTGGCTAAATTTGAAGCCTCGCCGGTATCTATATAAGTAGGATGTCGCCGGAGTTTCATCTCTGCAACGAAGGTACTCGATGGTCTGTACCTCGGCAGTCGTGGACGATGCCGAAGCGCTCTCCTCGGCCAACCCCTATCAAATTATGTAACGGTGATCACCCTGTGTGAGGATCCGGTCGAGCAACGGAATCCCGCCATCCGTTACCTCCACTTTCCAGTTCGGGATGCGCGGCCGATCTCGCATCTCCTGGCTCAACGCCATTTTGACTGCGATCGAGGAGAGCATGCCGAGAGGAGCCGTCCTGGTGCACTGCGGGGTAGGAATGTCGCGGTCGCCTGCGGTGGTCGCTGCCTATCTTGACCGCATCGGCTTTCTCGGCTTCAGCTCGAAGCGCTGAGCTATCTCGAGAACTTGCGGCCGGCAGTGGCGCCTTCCCAGGTGCTGGTCGAGAGCATTGCACGGGAACTTCCCCAGTCAAACTGAATCAGGAGGGTAGCAAATGATCGTGCGTGACAACAATGGCAAAATCGTCGGGCAGATCGAGCATTTTCGCGATGCCCAGGGCAACACCGTCGACACGGTGACTTCGTCGACTCCAACGAGCGGCCTGTGGTGCAGCTGATCACGATTCGCGACACGCAGGGGCATGTCGAGAGCCGGACGATCCTGAACGGCAAGCTGCTGCCTTAGACGGGTGGTCGAGCACGCGGTGGCCGCGGGTCGCTCAGCGGCCTGTCGCCCCGGGGTTCGAGGCGGATGGGTCGAATCTTTCTTTCGCGCAAAAGTCTGACTGAATACCTATCAGTCGACACCGGGGCGGGGCACAGGATTGACGCGGGTCACGAAAACACGAGTGTGCCAGTTGTGTGCCAGATTCTCTTAAACGAAAGGAGGACGCTTGGCGCGAAGGCAGGGTCAGATCATCCCCCGCGGCGACCACCGCTGGCTGGTGCGCGTCTTCCTTGGGGCGCGACCCGGAGACCCGCCGGCGCAAGTACCGAAGCCGCACCATCTGCGGCTCCTTTCGTGCGGCACAGCATTACCTGAACGACGCAGCCTCGCAGAATGCGACCAGGGCAGGGAACTGGCCGGAGAGGATTTGACCCTGAACCAGTACCTCGACCGCTGGCTCGAGCTCGCCGCCCGGCCGAAACTGCGAACAAAGTCCTTCTGCTGATTACCAGTCTTTGCTCGCCCGTTACATTCGCCCCGCGCTTGGTGAGCGCAGACTCCTGAGCCTCGCGCCGCTCGACATCCAGGGCGTTTTTCACGAGATGCACGCGAGCGGCCTCTCGGCGAGAACCGTCCAACTACACCCACGCCGTTCTTCATGCCGCGCTCGAGCAGGCAGTCTGTTGGCGGCTGATCCAAAGAAATCCTGCCCGCGGCGTCGCACTTCCCAAGGCCACCCAACGCGAGATGCGTGTCCTCAATCCCGACGAGGCCAGGCGGTTCCTCGATCACGCGCTCGCCGACACGCTACGGCGTTCTCTTTGCCCTCGCCCTCACCACCGGCCTCCGTCCAAGCGAGTACCTCGCGCTGCGCTGGTCGGACATCGACTGGGAAAAGAAGACCGTCACGGTCGTGCGAACCCTTGTGAAGGGAAGTGGCTGGAAGTTCTCCCCGACCAAGCGGCCGTCGCAGTCGCCGCCAGGTGAAACTTGAGAACCTGGGTCGCGAGTCAACTGCGGCAACTGTATGCGCTCGACACGGCGAGCCCAGATTCAGACGCCGCTCAACAGATCTTCAAGACGCGATGCGGCCGGCCAATGAATAGTGATTACTTAGCCCGCGAGTTCAAGCGCCTGCTTCGCGAGGCCGGGTTGCCGCAAATGCGTCTCTACGATCTCCGCCACACGGCGGCGACCCTGGCACTCACGGCCGGTGTGCCGGCGAAAGTCGTCTCAGAACAGTTAGGTCACGCCTCGAGTGCCTTCACGCTCGATGTCTACGCGCATGTGCTGCCGCACATGCAATCGGAAGCTGCCGTACGCGTCGCGGCCTTGCTGGGCATGGGCGGCTATGAGCAAGAGGGAATTCGAGCCGGAGCGCGGAAGCCACCGCAATCTGTGCGTCCCGGGCAATTGGCCTCGGGCGCCCCACAAATCTTCGTGCAGGAAGCTAGTTGATGCGACATAATCTGAACCGTCAACTCCATACGCAGAATTTGATTCTGAACCGTTCTTAAAAAGGAGAAACCATGATCGAACCCGTCATCGAATGCCCTCATTGCCATAAAGAGATCAAGCTGACCGAATCGCTTGCCGCTCCGCTCGTCGAAGCCACGCGCCTGGAGTTCGAGCAGAAGCTCGCCGAAAAGGACTCGGAGGTTGCCCGTCGCGAAACCGAACTTCGCGCCGGCGAGCAGTCGGTGGCCACGGCCAGGCAACAAATCGACGCTCAGATCGAGGAAGGCATTCGCCGGGAAAGGCAGACAATCGCCGCCGAGGAAGCGAACAAGGCGCGCCGACTTGTCTCCGACGAACTCGAAGGCAAGGCCAGAGAACTCGCAGATCTTGAAGCTGTCGTGAAAGCCAAGGACGCGAAACTTCGCCGAAGCCCAGAACGCGCAGGCCGAACTGATTCGCAAGCAACGGGAGCTCGACGACCAAAAGCGCGAACTCGAACTTACCGTCGAAACTCGCGTTCAGGAGTCGCTCGGCGCCGTTCGTTTGACAAAGCAAAGCACGATGCGGAAGAAGAACTGAAGCTGAAGATTTCTGAGCGCGAAGAAACCATCGCCGGCATGCAGCGGCAGATCGAGGTTCTGAAACAGAAAGCCGAACAGGGCTCGCAGCAACTGCAGGGCGAAGTGCAGGAGATGGAACTCGAGTCGCTTCTCGCGGCAAAGTTCCCTACAGATCTTGTCGAGCCCGTGCCCAAAGGAGAGTTCGGCGGAGACATCCTCCACAAAGTACTCTCTCCCTCCGGCCAACAGTGCGGCACGCTTCTTTGGGAATCGAAGCGAACCAAGAACTGGAGCGACAGCTGGCTCGCGAAACTGCGCAATGACCAGCGGGCAGCAAGAGCCGATCTTGCAGTTCTGGTCTCTCGTGCTCTCCCCAAAGAAGTACTAGGGTTCGATTTCATCGATGGCGTCTGGGTCGTCGAACCGCGCTGCGCCGTTCCGGTGGCGATTGCCCTGCGGCAGTCGTTAATCGAGATTGCCTCGGTGCGCCAGACAAATCTGGGGCAGAGCACCAAGATGGGGATGGTCTATGAATATCTGACCGGTCCGCGTTTCCGCGCCCACGTCGAGTCAATCGTCGAGAAGTTTACGGAAATGGAAGCAAGACCTCGCCAGGGAACGGAAGACGATGACTCGCCTCTGGGCGAAGCGCGAGGAGCAGATTCGAGGGGTGATTGAGTCGACGGCCGGCATGTATGGCGATCTGCAGGGCATCGCCGGCAAGGGTCTCAATGAAATCGAGGGGCTCCAAATGGCCATGCTTCCGGCTGGGGAAGACGAAACAATCGCGTGATGCGTGGCAGTCTGCCGCTTGCCCCGGGATCGCTATTCGGATATGTTCGCAGGGATGTCGATCTCGCCTTGCGAAGAACGGCCAGGCATCTGCATTGCGTTGAACTGACTTGGCTCAGGACTTGGTCCAATTGTGCGCCGAAGTGGCACCTAGAGTGTGCTTACCCTGTTAGAAGTCGTCGCCGTACCCTCCGCTAGCAACTTCTGTGCTTCGGACGGTGGCAATTCATGACAAACCAAGAGATTGAGAAATACTTGAGGAACGCAGAGGAAGCCTAGAAATGACTGACCGTGAATTAGCAGACATTCTCACTGGAACACTGGAAACCGTCAAAACGCAGATGGTCTACGTTCGCAACCTGCACGACTCTTTCAGTGCTCTTCACTCGGCTGTGATGCGGGTTGATCCTCGGCTGGAACAGTTCGATAAAGAAGAAATTCCCAAGATTCGACTAAATCCCGTGCAGCAAGAGCAGATTGACGCAATCGACGCGCTGCTTGCGAGATTGCGGAGACTTCAGTAGCGGTAGAGGAATCACTGATTGCGGGTTGCATCTGGCCACACTCCATGCGATGATGTCGCTGGAGAGAACTACACCCGACGCGCGGCCCTGGCAGGCCGCGTCTCTGTTTGTAACAGACTATACCTTACCGGTTAGTGTTCAGGTCAATTGAGCTTGGAATGTTCACGTCGATTGGCGTTGTAAGATCGGCGTCGATTCCCCCGAGGGATCGGGTGGCCCTGACAAGGGTCTTGTTGATGCCATGCAGTTCTACCCAATTCATCGCCAGGCATACGGCGATCGGACATAATATGAGCAAGCGAATCAGCCGCCGGAAGCTTCTGAAGAACATAGGATCAGCAGGCGCAACCGCTCTCCTGGCAGTCAGCTCGGGGAAGCATTTGTCTGCTGAAGAGCCAGGTGTTGACGGGCAAAGCGGGCAACCTTCCCCGAATCTTGAGCCGCGATCGGCTCCTCGTAAGGAGTCCGCCCCACAACTGCCAGGCGTTGGAGCGCCTCCCCGGCGGGAAGACATTGCCGAGCTTACTGCAGGGGACATGGTAGTGGCATTCGATAAACGGTACGGCTCCATCCGTTCCATCACCCGTAAGAGCGATCCAGCGAAGACAAATTTTATTGGGAATGAGTCCAATACTCCCGGCGTGAACGTATCAAACTCGCGCTGGACCGGCGATCTGGTCACATCCGTTTGGGATGTCACAGATACGAATCCGGCCCATCGGAATTGGACGCCGCGCTCGAATTTTGTTCTGGCAGGCAAGTGGCGCCGGGAACTGACCGGGACCTCCGCCGATATTCGCCGGGTGAATTTCGACGGGCGGACGTTCACCGTCGATTACAACGGAGCCTCTCACAACGAGGATGGAATCCGGAGTTTTAGTCTTGTCATGAAGTACAGCGCAGACAACGAGAGCTCGCTGCGGTGGGGCGTCGAACTGCGCAACACGACGGAGCGCGAGCTGGAGATCGGCGAGCTCGGTTTTCCCCTTATGGTGAATGACGATCAAGGCCAGTATTATGTCGATCCTGAGACTGGAAAGCCGTTTCCCCCTGACGAAACGGTGGCGCCGCTTCGCGACCCCGCTGACTCTTTTAAGGTAGTCAAGGAGCAATATCCGCGGATCGCCAGGCAGTATTTCGAAAACAAGGTTATATCCCATTCCTTCGCTGGCGGCCACAGCTCCTATGTGCTTATCCAGCGCCCCACCGGGGAAGCACCATTCCTTCTTCTCCACAGCGTCGAGGGCGCCCCGATCGAGTGCGTCTATCGTGACGACAGCTCCTTCGAAGACAGAGTGTGGTGGTGGAACGGGCCTGACATTCTTGCCGTCCATTCCTGGGCTACAAAGAACCTGAGGGGCTGGAGCAAGAATCCCTGGATCAACGGGCACACATCGCTGGTCCTCCAACCCGGGGAGAAATGGTCGTGTCAGCTGCGTTTTGCCCTGATTGACGGCTACGAGGCTGTTCGAGAAGAGCTCTATCGAGCGGGCAACCTGGGCATTCGGGCTCTGCCTGCGATGGTGGTCCAGGAGAACACCCCTGCATATCTGGAGCTGAAGACCAGGTCTGATTTGGACAAGATCGAATTCCTCTCCGACAACATCACCATCCAGCAAAGGCGGCGCGTGGGGGAAAAGACCCTGCTAACGTTGTCCTTTCAAGGCAAAGGGCAGAAAAGTCTCAAACTTCACTACGGCAGCCGCTGGACAAACGTGCACTTCTACTGCGTCGAAGATATCGCCAGCTTGCTGAAGACTCGCGCGGATTTCATCGTGGAGAGACAGTTCTACGAGAATCCAGAGGACCCTTATCACCGCAATCACATGTTCCTGCCCTTCGACCATCGAATCGGCAGCACTTTTCGTGATTCCGATGAGGCATCGGAGGTAGGTGGAAGCCTGGAGTTTGGATTCTCGGAACCCCTCTTCCTGGCTGAAAAGAACATTTATTATCCATCTGCAAAGGAAGTAGCGGTTCTGGAGACCTACGTCGCTGATTGTCTTTTCAAATACATTCAGGACCCCATGACTTACGAAGTCCGTGGCTCTCTTTATTGGAGGCTGAAGTACCCGTCCAGTCCATGGAGCCATTGGAACAAGCAACGCGCCGACGCGACGTACCGGGCCCCTAACTATGCCCATGTCGCGAACATCTATCATGCGCTTTATCGAATCGGTACGCAATATGGACTGGTGAAGCGAAAAGGCCGATTGGACTACCTGAAGATGGCTTACTACACCAGTGTTTATATGTTTCGAACGGAGCCCTGGGGTCATAGGGGGATGATGGGCGGCTCGAATATGCTGAAAATCATGGAGGATCTGGGCAAGGAGGGACTGGACGAAGAGCGCGTTACGCTTTTGGAGGAAATCAGGAAATGTAATGACGTTTACGTGAAAAACCCATATCCCTATTGGTCTGAATATCCAGTGGATACGACGGCTCAGGAACAAGTCTATTTCTTCACCCGTTACTTCGGGGATCTGGAGAAGAACCAAAGGACCGTGCAGGTAATGCGCGCCCTCCGAGGCGGCAATCAGCCGGTGTGGTTCCAATACGGTAACGACAACAAAGGCGACCTGACATGCTGGTTCACGGAATCGACGAATGGCTGGGCTTTGCTGACTGTGTATGAAGATACCGGGGACATGGATACCTTAATCAAGGCATTCGCGGGTGTAATGTGCGTGGCAGTCAACCTGCTTCCCGACGGAATGTGCTTTGCACATTTCCTTTCCACGCCGGGCGTCTTCGACTTTACTCCGCCAAGAACCCTGGACGGCGGGATCGCGCAGTTTGGTTTTCTGAAGGCCGTGAAATCTTACGTTGTGCGGGATGACTCTTTTGGCCTGATCGGCTGCGGCTGCAGCGTTGAGACGTCAGATAGCGAAATCTGCATCTATCCCATGGATGGCCTGAGAAAGCGACTCCTGATCATGCCGCACAAGATCGACATGGAAGTTGCGCGGGGAGAGCTCGACGAAGTGGTCCTGGCAAATGACGCGAAACATTTGCAAGTTCGGTTAAGTGATTCAACCGGCATCGTGAAAGAAGTTCAGTTAACAATTCGTGGATTGGAGAAGGGTCGATATCTCGTCCGACACGGAAGCTTCACGGGCCGCGTGGCCGTTTCTGATGCCCTGGAACTCTCTGTTCCAATCAGTGAAGCAAAACTGATCCAAATTGAAAAAGGCATAAGCGAGTCTTAGGGAATACCGGCCCGGGCGCGTCAGATTTCGACTTCGCCTTTGAGATAAAAGACGCATTCGCCTTTACACCTCTCCACGCAAACGCGCTGGAGCCGCACCTTCCACCTGACGCGGTAACGAGCAGCTAGAATCTACAGATAATGACAGACGGCGCCGGTGGCAACGAACGAATGCGTCCGTATACCACACTACCGCGTGGTGGTTCTTCGTAATTCACATCACTGGAAGCCTTGCCGTAACGCTGAAGTTCGGACCAGTAGTCGATATGGCTAAGCCGATCGTTAATGCAGTTTAAGGTTCCCATCTCTGGCTTCCTCCACTAACCGGGAAATTTGCGATCGATCCTGCTATCTGCCCTCTCCGAGAAAACTGGCCCATACTACCCCCTGTAGGTCTCTCCGGGCGATCAGCTTTGGCCCCGGATGACATTTCCGCGAACAACAGGAGCAAATTCGGCTGTCTGGGGCCCCTCCTGGGGCTGTGCCATGACAGCCCCAAATAGACAGACAGTACAAAGAGCCGCAGAGCTGCCTCACTGCGCGTAACCGGCCAGCTTCAGCACATAAGCATAGTTCCCGGGCAAATGCTCTGGCAGCGTCACCCGCAAATTACTGTCCGTCCCTTTCGTGTCCAGCAGCTTGGCATCGCCAAGCATTGTCACATGCATACCCGGTCGAACTGCCACACCTTCAATCGTCGCGGTCGCCGACTTCGGAGTTCCCAAAATCGTCGCATACACATCAGTTCCTTTGCGAGTAAAGCGCAGATCGTCACCTTCAGTAGTCTTGCCCACGGCGCGTTCCCACGGCACCGTGTCGTAGATGGCCTCGCCATTCTGCTTGAGCCAAGCTCCGAGCGCCTTCAACCGCTCCATTTGCACCGGAGGAATCGTTCCATCGTCTTCGGGCCCTACATCGAGCAGAAGGTTGCCATTCTTGCTCACAACGTCTACCAAAAGCACAATTAGATCGGCAGGCGCAATGGTTTCCGGCTCGCCCTCGGCGCGGTTATAGCCGAACGACCGCCCCAGACCGCGGCACTCTTCCCACTTCTTCGTGCTGATCTTGCCCAGATTCTGATACTCCGGCGAAGTGAAATCCGCGTGCTCAATTCCGAAGCGATCGTCCACGACTCCGTCCGGCACAGCGTTGTAGTAGTCTGCCTCCACTTGCACGGGCCGGCCTGTCTTCGGCCAGTCAATGTCGTTCCAGAGAACCGCGGGGTGATAGCGATTGATCAGCTCATGAATCTGCGCAAAGGCGTAGTCTCCGTAGGCTTGTGTTTCCGGTTTTACTGTTTCGTAGTCCGAGGGCGTCTCGATGGGGCCGGAGTTGAACGTCCAGTCGTAACCGCCGGAGTAATAAAGGCCCATCTTCATTCCATCCCTGGTTACAGCCGCCGTCAGTTCGCCCACAACGTCGCGCTCCGCGTGCCGCTCATTCTGGGGAATCGAAGGATTCGGATTGACCGTCGTGCTCGGCCAAAGCGTGAAGCCGTCGTGGTGCTTGGTTGTCAGCACTACGTAGCGCGCGCCTGCATCGCGGAAGATCGTTGCCCACTCTTCGGGATTCCACTTCTTTGACTCGCGGTTGAAGATGGGAGCAAAGTCGTAGTAGCTGAAACTCGCCCCGTAATGTTCGCTGTGATAAGCCTGCGTCGGCGAACCTGGAATCCGCATGACATTCAGGTACCACTCCGCGTAGGGATTGTTTCTGATGTAGTCCAAGTTCGCAAAGTCGTGGTCGGGATGCGACAACGGCGCCCAGCCCGGTACCGAGTAGAGTCCCCAGTGAATGAAGATCCCCAACTTCGCCCCGGCATACCATTGCGGCAGCGGATGACGATCCAACGACTCAAGCGTCGGCTCATAATTTATTCGCGCTTGTGGCGTACACACTTTACTTGTCGTCATAAGCCATGCTGCCCAGATGAAAAGAAACCCGACTCGACGGATCATTGCAAACTCTCCCACCGCGCTCCGCGTCACTGCAGTGAGCGGCTCACCGCATCATAGTGTGACCCATCACGGTTCTGCCAACTTCATCATGCGGGCGGCGCAACTCGAAGTCGATTGACCATCGAGCAAGTACCCCTGCGCCTCGAGGCGTTGCTGGAATGGCCCCAGCGATGTCTCCGCGGCTGGCCGAACCGCCTCCTCGTGATATGAGGCAGTTTGCGTCCTGCCCGTTTTACCTCCCCATCAAGACATACTCGAGTATATCGTTTTACTAAAACGTTTCTGTCGCCCACCGAACGGCGGCCGCGGATTTATTAACATGCATTGAATCAATCAGTTGAAGGGCATAGACGGCGCGGCGTCGAAATCGATTGTTCTAAAGAATCTCCACAAAAAACCCCTTGACACGCGAAGAAATCATCACTATGATTCCGCTTCAGTTAACGATTACGTAATCGTTATGGTGGATATGGGAATCAACCTTAAGTTTGAATCCGAGCTTGCCGTCGGCGCGTGGGGCAGTAACGAACAGAGATTCGCCGGCGCACAAACATATCGTGTGGAGGCAAAGTGAAAACGCTTTCTGGAAAAGGCCACAATCGTGAGTGGTATCGCGTCCTGCTTGTGATGCTCTTCAGTGTTGCAGGTTTAGTGACCCCGGTCGCCAAGGCACAAGAGGCAACCGCGAACGTCAACGGCGTCGTCAAAGATCCGACCGGCGCTGCAATCGCAAATGCGGAGGTTGAGCTCGCGAACGTCAACACCGGCTTCGTGAGGACAACGTCTACCAACTCCGACGGAGCCTACGATTTTCCGAGCATAGTGCCCGGCGTTTACACCATGCGGGCCTCGGCTGCGGGATTCAGTTCGGTGACTCAACCAGCGGTCACTCTCCAGGTCAGCCAGACCGCAACATTCGATTTTCAGCTTAGCGTCGGCAAGGCGCAGGAAAATGTGACTGTGAACGCGAGCGAGGGGGCGGCTCTCGAGACATCAACCTCGGAACTTGGGACGGTCGTTTCGACCCAAGAAGTCTCCGACCTGCCTTTGAACGGCCGCAACTTTACCCAATTGCTGACGATCACGGCAGGTGTCGCGAACATCAATCGCGACCAGAACTCCAACGGGGGCGGCAACTGGGCTGGCAACTCGCTCGGAAGTTTCTCCTATCCGGCAGTGAACGGCGCGCGCAACCGCAGCAACTTTTTCGTGCTGGACGGGGCAAACGATCTGGACACCATGGAGTCAAAGTACAATTTCGCGCCGATCGTGGACGCCATTCAGGAATTCAAGACCCAGGGCCACAACGACCTTGCCGAGTACGGAGGAGCTGCCGGCGGCATCGTGAGCGTGGTGACCAAGTCCGGGACGAACGAATTCCACGGCACACTCTGGGAGTTCCTGCGCAACCAGGTGATGGATGCTACCGGTTACTTCAACGCAAGCAAGCCGCCGCTGCGGCAGAACCAGTATGGCGCCTCGGTCGGCGGTCCGATCTCGATTCCGAAGTTGTATAACGGCAAGAACAGAACCTTCTTCTTTGCAGCCTGGGAAGGTTACCGATTCCGTTCCGCCAGCGAGACCGGAGTCCTGGGACCGACGGATGCCGAGCGCGGTGGCGATTTCAGCGCCCTGAGCGCACCGATTTACGATCCGACGACGACAACTTTCAACGGGACCAGCTACACGCGCGAGACCTTCACCCAGGAGTACAACGAAGGTCCGAGCAACACATCCTTGTGCAACGGCCACACCAACTGTATCCCGGCCAGCCGGATCAATCCGATCTCGGCGCTGTACCAATCACTCATTCCGCACGCTGGCCCGCTGGTCAATGGGTCCAACATCTATTCGTCCGGACCACAGCAGACGAATCAGGATTCGGGAACCCTTCGCGCAGACCAGAACTTCGGCAACAATGACCAGCTCATGTTTCGCTATAGCCAGTTCAATCAGCAGGTGGCGGACGCGACGGACATCATCGGGCAGGTCGCGACCCACGTACTCGGCCACAACTACATCGGACACTGGACGCACACTTTCAGCCCGACCGCGTTCTCTGACGTGTACTTTGGCAGGAACTATGGAGACGCCACCACCGGCACGGCTTTTCCGGGCGAAAATGCGGCGTTTATTGGCCAGTTGCAGACACTCGGGATGTCGACCGCTTGGATGACTCTGAATAACACGCTGTACGCGCCGCAGTGGTCTCCGGACGGATACATCGGGCTGACCGGCTCGCAGTTGCAGGAAACGGGCTTGGCGGATGACTGGCAATACGGCGGCTCCTTCACGAAAATCCTAGGCAGAAACACGATCAAGGCCGGAGCCGATTTCCAGACCAACAACTTCCGCTCGCCGATCGCCTACTCCCAGGCGGAGTTCGGGCCCTCGCAGACCGCCGGCCTGGGCGGGGCAAACCAGGGCGTAGGCGGAGATTCGTGGGCATCGATGCTGGTCGGTGTTCCCTATCTCGGCAATTACCGGAACATCCTCGAGAAAAATCGCGGCGGCTGGATCGATGGCGTGTTCGTTCAGGATCAGTTCAAAGCGTCAAGCCATCTGACCGTTAATCTCGGCTTCCGCGATGACATGGTGTGGACGCCGATTTACGGAACCGGGCTCGGCGGCAACTTTTACACCGGCAATGCCAATCCTGTCACCGGCCTGTACGAGCTCAACGCGCTGCCGCCGACCTGTTCGGCAACGCAGGGCGCGCCCTGTATTCCGAATGGCGTCTACACCGCATCGAGCACGCCTGGGACGGGCCAGCTCCCACCAAGCGCCTACGTCGATCCGAGCCCCGTTCACCGCGTGATCAAGAACTCCTTTGGCGACTGGGCCGGCCGTCTCGGATTGGACTACCGCCTGAACAACAAGACGGTCATTCGCGGCAGCTACTCACGCTTTTACGATGCATGGGCCACCGTGGTCCAGCTCTCGCAGAATTTCGGCGGGAACTGGCCGGCGGTCAACACCATTGACAACAGCGACTCTGAACAACAATATTCCAACGGCGTCTGCCAACGATCCGCTGGGGTTCGGCAGTGGCGGAGCGCTGGTTTATCCCATCAACGACTTCAGCCAGGTCAGCCAATGGATGGTGGATCCGAACTTCAGAACCCCGTACATGGATCAGTGGAACGTCGGCGTCCAGCGCGAGTTGCCGGACAATACCGTTCTCGATGCCAACTACGTCGGCTCCGTCGGTCGGCATCTGGACTGGGGTCCCGCCATGAATGTCCCCCAACCGGGGCCCGGCAATATCCAAGCCCGTCGGCCATACCCCTATATGTTGCAGCAGTGGTTCGATCAAAGCGTGGGCGACAGCCGCTACAACGCTCTTCAGGTTACCGTCAACAAGCGCACCGGCCATGGCGTGACCTTCCTGGTGGCCTACACGCTTTCCCATTCGGACGACGATGGCTGCGGGCTGGGCTACGCCGTCTGTCACTCCACCAATCCTTACAACCGCAAGGGCGATTATGGTACGTCGGACCTAAACCAGGCCAACGCGTTCTCGGCGGCCTTCGTCCTCCAGTCGCCGTTCAACCACTCTGCCAACAAAATGGTCGCCACTTTGGCGGGCGGATGGGGGCTTAACGGCATTGGCCAGATCGGTTCAGGGCAGCCTTACACGATCAGGACGGGCAGCGACCCGGAGAACGTTGGATACCCCAGTTACCTCAACGAGGAACGAGTGAACCAGGTCGGCAACCCGAACAGTGGCTCGGGCCTGCACACAGCCGCGCAATGGTTTAACGTGAATGCCTTCCAGTTGCAGGGGCCCTATACCTACGGGGACGAGAAGAGGAACCCGCTCGTTTCGGACGGATTCCGCAATCTCGACCTGTCCCTGTTCCGAACGTTCCATTTAGGGCTCGGAGAAGAGAGGTACTTTGAATTCCGGGCCGAATCCTTCAACCTCTTCAACAGGACGATGTTCGATATTCCGCAGAATACGATCCCGGCAACGAATTTCGGGGAAGTTACAGACCAGTACAACTCGCCGCGTCAGTTGCAGATGAGCTTGAAGTTCTATTACTAGCCTGCATCTGCGGCTTGCAATTACGATGGTGTCACTGCCGCGCTAAGCATTGCGGCAGTGGCACCATTGCTTTCGAAGCCTCGAATTATGCATTCTATAGACTCAAGAACGAAGGGGAAGGCGTTCAGCGTTGATCACAGAGCATTCCGCTGCGGTGCTCGATCTATTTGCGGGTACATCAGGCGAGGGCCGGACGATGCGGCGAAGAGACTTTCTCGGCGCGCTGGCATCTGCGATCCTGGCCGACAAGCTCGGATGGGCAACTCCCACTTCAGGCCAGCAGCCGGCTACCCCTGCGCGCGCCAAGGGGGGCGAAGGCCCGGCGACGTCGCCGATCCGGTTTGAGGATATCGCTCAAAAAGCCGGCGTGCATTCTGTAACCGAGAACTGCCCCACTCCGGAGAAACACCAGCCTGAGACCATGCTGGCCGGAGTCGGACTCTTCGATTACGACGGGGATGGCCTGCTCGATATATATCTCGTCAATGGCGCCGATATGCCGTCCCTGGTGAAAACCGGGCCGAAGTATTCGAATCGCCTGTACCGCAACAACGGCGATGGAACCTTCACGGATGTTACCGAACGGGCCGGACTCGCAGGCGCAGGCTACGGGATGGGCGTTGCGGCCGCGGATTACGACAATGACGGCAGGGCCGATCTGTTTTTGGCCAATGTCAATGGGAATCAGCTCTTTCACAATAACGGTGACGGCACGTTTACCGACGTCACGAAGAAGGCAGGCTTGAGCGGCGCGATATACAACGGTCGCAAAGTATGGTCCGTCGCGGCCGGCTGGTTCGACTATAACAACGACGGGCTGCTGGACTTGTTCGTCGTGAATTATGTCCAGTGGGATCCGCGCTATGAGCCTGTGTGTATGGGACTGAACGGCCGCGGGTATTGCCATCCCAATAGCTTTGCACCGCTTCCGAATACTCTCTACCGCAACAACGGCGACGGGACGTTCACCGATGTTTCAGCGGAAACCGGAATCTCGAGCGTCCTGGGCAAAGGTATGGGAGTCGCATTTGCCGATTACGACGGCGACGGCTGGCCCGATGTGTTTGTAGCCAACGACAACAGCCCCAACCTTCTGTTCCATAACCTCGGTGGAAATCGATTTGAAGAGGTTGGCCTTCAGGCAGGCGTGGCATACAACGAAGAGGGGAACGTTCTTGCTGGAATGGGTGTCGAATTCCGCGATGTGAACAACGATGGGCTGCCGGATATCTGGCACACCGCGATCGAGAACGAGACGTTCCCCCTGTACCTCAACACCGGAAACGGAGCCTTTGTGAGCGCAGGCCAGTCGAGCCGGCTCGCAAATCTGACCAGGCTGATGTCCGGCTGGTCAAACGGCGTCGTCGATCTCGACAATGACGGCTGGAAGGATCTGGTCGTAGCCCGCAGCAACGTGATGGACAATATCGCGGAGATCTCGAAACATTTCACCTACGCAGAGCCGAACTCCGTCTTTCGTAATCTGGGGAACGGTCAGTTTGAGGATGTCAGCGCCACGGCAGGGGTGGATTTTACACGGCCAGCGCCTAACCGCGGACTGGCCTACGGAGATTTGGATAACGACGGAAGAATGGATCTCGTGATCACGGCTCTCGGCGCTCCGGTTCGCGTGCTGCGCAATGTGACCGAAACGAACAATCACTGGATTCTGCTGAAGCTCGAAGGAACGAAGAGCAACCGGATGGGACTCGGGGCAGAGATTCGGATCACCACCGATGATGGCCGAAAGATTTACAACCATGCGACGACCAGCACGGGCTATGCCGCGTCCAGCGATCCGCGCGTTCATTTCGGTTTGGGAACCTCGCGCGTGATTCGTGAAATCGAGATTCGCTGGCCATCGGGGACGCGGCAGTTGCTGCACGACGTGACATCCGATCGGGTCCTGGTGGTGACCGAGCCAAAAAGTGGCAGTGAGGGATAATGGGCAAGGGTGGAATCATATTGGGGGCAGATCCGTCATGAGCCGGCAGCTCGTTTATGTTGGCGTACTCTTCCTTGTGATTGGCGTGCAAGCTTCGGCGCAACTGCCGGACTCTTGCAGACCGCCGGCATCGGCTGCGCACCCGCCTGCCGGCACGCCGCCTGCGAGAGTCTATGACGCGGAGGGCGCTTGGTTTGCCGAGAACGGCGATCTGAATTGTGCAGTCGCGGCCTTCGATCAAGCTTTGCGGCTGGAGCCGCGCTCGGCCGAGGCGCATTTCGATCTCGGGCTGGTCCGGCAAAGTGAGAATCAGCAGGCTGCCGCGGTCAAGGAGTTCCAACTAGCCCTGCGATACGCCCCCGGCTTGTTGCAGGCTCGTTGCGCTCTCGGCTCGGCGCTGTCCGACCCTGCGGCTGCGGAAGCCGAGTTTCGCAAGGCGCTCGCCGTCAATCCCCAACTGGTCTGCGCCCTGGACGGGCTGGCCCAGGTTCTGCTGAACGGAGGACGCTACGATGCCGCCCTTGATTACTGGCGACGGGCGGTTCGGATTCAGCCAGACGCGACGGATTTGGAGCTGGCTTTAGCTACGGCTACCTATAAGGCCGCGAAAGCCAGGCAGGGCGACGGGCTGCCGCCTGTTGACGGCTCCACGGTGGCAGACGCAATTCGCCTGATCACGGAGTTGCTCGGGAAGAATCCCGGCATGACCGCTGCGCACTTTACTCTCGGCAACATTTATGCCAACGAGCAGCGCTTTCGCGAAGCTGCCGATGAGTACCGTGTCGTTGTCAGCCAGGACCCGGCCGATAGCATCGCTTTATCCGCCGAAGTCAAGGCGCTCGTCGACGCAGCCGATTATACCGATGCGCTTTCACCGGCCCGCGAATACGCGCGTCAGAAGCCGGACGATCCCACGGGACACGTTCTCCTGGGGATGGTGTACCGCGGCATCGGCGACTACGCGGAGGCAGAGCCGGAACTCGAGGTCGGCGCGGCCAGAGCGCCGGAAGATTTTGAAGCGCACTATCAACTCGGATTCGTTTTGGCTAAACTCGGAAAACCCGATCAGGCTTTGCCTCAGTTGCGGAAAGCTGTCGCGCTGAATCCCGGGGACAAGTCGGCCCAGTTTCAGCTCGCGGCAGTATTGCGCGCGCTCGGCCAGAACGAGGAGGCTCAAAAGATCGTCGAACAATTCAGGAAAACAACCGACGTCGAGTTCCAGAACAGCCAGCTGACCTCGGATGGCATCAAGGCGAACGATTTGTTAGAGGCGGGTAAGCCAGCAGAAGCGGCGCAGATCTATCGCCACATGCTCGAAGCAGACCCAAGCAGCGCCTGGACAGCTTACAACCTCGCGCTGGCTCTGGAAGACATGCATGACACGAAGGGCGCCGAGGACGCCCTTCGCAAAGGGATCGACATCGACCCGAAGCTGGCCAAAATTCGCGGCGAATTGGGTGAGTTGGAGTTGGCTGACGGGGACTTGGAATCCGCCGAAAAGTGGCTCCAGTCCGCGATTGACCTGGAACCGCAACTCGTAGAAGCGCGCGGCAATCTGGCCATGGTCCGCGCTAAGGAAGGCGACCTGACGTCGGCCGAGAAGCTTCTTCGTCAGGCGCTTGAAGACGATCCCAACTATAAGGAAGGCCATCTGAACCTTGGGCTGATTCTGGCTCAGCAGGAACGGAAACCCGAAGCCGAGAAGGAACTGGACGAAGCCGTCGCGCTTGCGCCACAGGATCCGGCCACTTTGTCGGCGGCTGGAAAAGCGAAAGTGCAAATAGGCAAGTTGAGCGAAGGGATCGCGCTTCTTAAGAAGGTAGTCGAACTGGCGCCCGATCTGGCCGCGGCGCATCTAGAGCTGGCGCTCGTGCTCGCTGACAGTTACGACCTTCCCGCTGCCCTGGCGCAAACCAGCGAGGCTGTCCGTCTTGCTCCGCAATCCGGTGCCGCCCATTTCTATCGCGGCCGGGTTCTCTACGATCTGGGCCGCACGACCGAAGCACAGGGCGAGTTCGAGACCGCCAGCCAAATGGTTCCACAAATGCCCGAGCCTCGATATTTCCTGGCCCTCATCGATAAGCAGGAGGGCAAGTACCCGCTTGCCGCCAGTCTGCTCGAAGAGACCGTGAAACTGGAGCCCAAAAACGTTATCGCCTGGTATCTGCTCGGCCAATCTCTTGAGCAAGAGTCCGAAAGCGCAAAGGCTCTGGCTGCCTGGCGGCAGGCGATCGCGATCGATCCGAAGTTTAGCCAGGCGCTGTTTAGCCTAGCCCACACCCTGCGATCAAGTGACCCAACCGAATCTGAGCAGTTCATGGCGCGCTACACCGCCGTCCAGAAAGAGCGGAGCATCGTGGACCGCGCGGACACGCTGGCAAATAACGGAATTGAAGCGGCATCGGCACACGACTGGCCCGAAGCGATCCGGCAGTTGAAGGAGGCAATCGCGGCGTGCGGCGACTGCGCTGCGAAAGGCGACCTTCACAGGAAACTGGGCATCATCGACTGCCAGTCTGGCAACCTCGACAACGGCGAAAGGGAACTGCTGGCCGCGAAGGCGATTAATCCGGCCGATCCCGTGACCCAAGCGGCGCTGGAGTTGGTTGCACAGGCTCGCAGCCAGCATTCGGCATCCGCCGCAGGGAAGGCGTATTAGTGCGGCCCATGCGAAGGTTTCTCTCGGTTGCCATTTTTCTCGCTCTGGCTGCGCCTCTGCTCATCGGGCTGAAATTGTTTTCCCAGATGATTTCCGGGAATGCTACCGATCAGCCGGCACGCCCTCTTCCGCCTGGGATGAAGGCGCCCATTGTGGATTTCCGCGACATCGCGGCCGAGGCAGGCCTCACCGCGGAAGTGATCTCCGGCGATATCGATCAGACTTACATCGTCGAAAACACCGGCACCGGCGTGGCCATCTTCGACTACGACAACGACGGCCTCCCGGACATTTTTCTTTTGCAAGGCGACCGGCTGCACCCTACAGGTCCTCCTCTGACGCCGCATCTTTATCACAATCTGGGTGGACTCCGCTTTGAAGATGTGACTGCCAAAGCCGGCATCGGCCACCTCGGCTGGTCGCAGGGAGTCTGCGCCGGCGATCCGGATAACGAAGGGCGTGTGTCTCTCTTTATCACCCAGTGGGGACATAACGTTTTCCTGCACAACATGGGAAATGGTACCTTCCGTGACGAGACCAAGGAGCGTGGTCTTTATCAGACGGAACCGCGATGGAGCACCGGTTGCGCGTTTATCGATTACGACCGGGACGGCCACCTCGATCTTGTGGTATCGAACTACGTCAACTTCAAAGCGCAAGATTCGCCCCCGCCCCGAACCGAGAGCGGCTGCAACTGGAAAGGTATGCCTGTCCCCTGCGGACCGCGCGGACTTAAAGGCGAGTCGATGACCCTGTATCACAACGATGGGCACGGGCATTTTGTCGACGTTACCAAGCAAGCTGGGATTGAGACCCCACCTGAGTATTACGGGTTCACGGTCCTTACCGGAGACTTCGACAACGACGGCTGGCCCGATATCTTCATTGCCTGCGACTCCACTCCCAGTCTGTACTTCCACAACAAACATGATGGGACATTTGAGGAGATGGGCCTGGTCAGCGGACTTGCCGTGAACGAGGACGGCCGCGAGCAGGCCGGCATGGGGGCCACGGCCGCCGACTACGACGGCGACGGACGGCTCGACATCTTCAAGACCAACTTCTCCAGCGATACGAACACGCTCTATCGCAATCTGGGGAACAACAACTTCGATGACGTTACCAGCGCTGCCGGCCTTGCGGTGCATACCCAGTATGTGAAGTGGGGTACGGCCTTCCTCGACTTCGACAACGACGGATGGCCGGACTTGTTCGTCGCCGATGGCCACGTCTACCCGTTCGTTGAGAAGTACAACCTGGGAGAAGAGTTCAAACAACCCCGCCAATTGTTCTGGAATCGCGGCGACGGACAGTTTTTCGATATGTCGTCGACCGGCGGACCTGGCATTACCGCAAAACATTCGTCGCGCGGAATCGCCGTAGGCGACCTCAACAACGACGGTTCTCAGGAGATTGTCGTCGTGAATCTCTTCGAGCCGCCCTCCCTGCTAAGGAACTTCGGGCCAAGGGGTAACGCGCTGGAGGTGCGCGCCGTCACCTCTTCGGGCCGCGACGCGATTGGTGCGCGATTGACGCTCACGGTGAATGGACGCCAGGAGATCGACGAAGTCCGCAGCGGTGGCTACCACATTTCTCAGGGAGACTTCCGGGTGCATTTCGGTATGGGAAAGGCCACAAAAGGAGACCTAACCATCCGATGGCCTGACGGACCCGTGACTAACGTAGAAACGTTCCCTAGTATCGACACCAATCAGTGGATCGTGGTGCGCCAAGGCAAAGGGATCGTGGAGCGCCATCCGTTCGCGAAGTGACACGGCGTAGAGTAATCCCGGCGCGATGGATGAAGCGATGAAGATTTTCCATTTTACGGATTCACGGTGCTCGGACCCTGCGAGTGGGAACGGCCGTGGAGGATTACCGTTTCATTGACACCCCCGCCGAACCCTGTTGTCGGAACTGCATGTTTTGCCTTTCGAGTACGGGACAGCACTTTTCCTTCAGGCTCAAGAATTGACGGAGTTGGGCGGCAACAATGCCAAATTGGGTTTTTCAAAGCTTTTGTTCCTGCCAAAGGAAGACGTCCGCTCTCAGTCTCCGAAAAAACTGGCAACGTTGGAAACGATGTTGCCGATTGCCGAAGCGATCCAGATCGAAAGAGTTGAGGTGATCTCAATGAGAAGCGCGACAGTGTTAGGTATCCTGGCTTGTAGTCTGCTCGCGGGACAATCTTCGCCGCAGACGGCAGCGCCGGTTCCTGTGGTGAAGATTCACAGCGGCAAGGTGCGCGGCAGCCTCACCGGCTCCGGTGGAGCGGCTTTCAAGGGCATTCCTTACGCACAGCCCCCGACTGGCGAACTGCGATGGAAGGAGCCGGTTCCGGTAAAACCCTGGACCGGCATCCGGGAGGCGACGGCGTTCGGCCGCTTTTGCGTGCAGGGTGGCCCAGGGGGCCCTGGCAGTGTCGAGGACTGCTTGTATCTGAACGTGTGGACGCCGCGATGGCCCGTCCCGTCGCCTTTGCCGGTGATGGTCTGGATTCACGGTGGAGGAAACGTCGCTGGATCCACGGCGGACCCTGTTTATGACGGAGAGAGTCTGGCCCGCCATGGCGTGATCGTCGTGAGCATGAATTACCGGCTCGGCGTCTTCGGTTTTCTGGCTCTTCCGGAGCTCAGCAGGGAATCGCCCCACCACGTCTCCGGCAACTATGGCCTCTTGGACCAGATTCTGGCCTTGCGCTGGGTGCACGAAAACGTCACCAGCTTTGGCGGCGATCCCGCAAACGTGACAATCTTCGGCGAATCGGCAGGTTCAGCAGATGTGAACGCACTCTTGAGTTCGCCTCTAAGCAAAGGTCTGTTCCGCAGGGCGATAGGCGAGAGCGGGCCGGCAAGCGATCTGCCGTCGCTGGCGGAAGCGGAAAAGAAAGGGGAGGAGATGGTCAGGGATCTGAAAATTTCCGGAGAATCTGAGCTCCATAAACTGCGCGCAATACGAAGCGATGAGATCCAAAAAGCCATCGGGTCGAGTATGTCGCCCTCCGGCCGCACCCACATGGTGGGGACCGTGGTGGATGGTTGGGTGCTGCCGGAATCGCCCATGAAAGTCTTCGCCTCGGGTAAGGAGCAGCGGGTTCCGCTGCTGCTGGGATCGAATTCACAGGAGTTGCAGAAACCATTTTTCCCGATTTCGGAGAGTCTCACCCAAGCAATCACGGACCAATACGGTCCCCTGGCGGATCGGGCGATGGAGCTTTACGGACTGAAGAGTGAAACGGAACCGCCGGCCGATCCGAAGTACGGGCCAGTCCTTGCGCAATGGGCTACCGACTCGCAGTTCCGCTGCGGGACGATTGCTGAACTGATCTGGCACACCGAGGCGGGCAATCCTGGCTACCAGTTCCAGTTTTCACGCGCGATGCCGGGAAAAGAAGCCCTTGGAGCGCCTCACGGCTCTGAGTTGGCGTATGTTTTTGGCACCTTGGATCGCGCGCCAAAGCCGACGACATACGCTGCGACCGATCGGAAGATTTCAGAGAAAATGCAGCAGTACTGGACGAACTTCGCTAAAACCGGCGATCCCAACGATGCCACTCTCCCAACCTGGCCAAAGTTCGATGCGGAGGCGCGCATGTATCTCGATTTCGCCAGCGCTGGGCCAGTCGCCGAAAAAGGCCTGCGGCGAGACATCTGCGATCTGTATATGGAAAACCTGAAGAGGACCACCATCTCTCCGCTGAAAGAGGAGAAGTAGGTTCAATGCTTTGAATTGGCGCAAACGCCGTGCACTGCAATAACGCCCATTTTGAGCCTGAGGGATGAACATGAGCGAACGCATCAGCCGTAGAGAACTTCTGAGAGATTTAGGGGCAGCGAGCGCAACAACTCTTCTAGCTGTAGGGTCGGCCAGGCAAAAGGCATCTGCTGAGGGCCTGCCGGTAGAAGGACAAACTGGCCAACCTTCATCCCATCCGTTACCGCAATCAACGCCCAATGAGAAACCATCTCCAGTTCTGTCCAACCTTTCCCAGGTACCGCGTTCGGATGATCTGGTGGAAATCAGCGCGGGAGAGATGGTTGTCGCCTTCGATCGGAGGTATGGATCGATCAGTTCGATCACCAGGAAGGGTGATTCGCTGAGAACGAATTTCATTGGCAACGAGTACAACACGCCCGGCGTCGACGTTGCCAACTCGCGCTGGATGGGGGATCTTGTGACTGCTGTGTGGGACGTAACGGATACAAATCCGGCGCACCGCAATTGGACGCCACGCTCGGGATTTGTCCTGAAGGGGAGGTGGAAGCGGGAACTCACGGGAAGGTCCGCGGACATACGCCAGGTGGGTTTCGATGGCAAGACATTCTCGGTGGAATACAAGGGCGCTTCGGCGAATGAGGACGGTATCCGGAGCTTTCATCTCGCCATGAGATTCCGGGGCAGCGAGGACAGTTCACTGCTGTGGGATGTCGAATTGCAGAACACGACGGATCGTGTTCTCGAATTGGGTGACCTGGGATTTCCGCTTATGGTGAACGACGACCAAGGTGAGTATTACGTCGATCCAAAGACCGGGCAGCCGTTTCCTCCCGATGAGACGGAAGCGCCCCTGAGAGATCCGGCTGATTCCTTCTCTGTGGTCAGGGACCAGTACCCGCGCATCGCCAGGCAATATTTCGAGCAGAAGGTGATTTCGCATTTTTTTGCGGGCGGCCACAGCTCATATGTCCTGATTCAGCGCGCGCGAGGCGACGCGCCATTCCTTCTTCTCCATGCAGTGGAGGGCGGAGCTATTGAGTGCGTCTATCGCGACGACAGTTCATTCGGCGAACGGGTGTACTGGTGGGATGGCCCCAACATCCTCGCCGTTCATTCCTGGGCAACAAGGAATCTTCGCGGATGGAACAAGAATCCCTGGATCAATGGCCACACCTCACTGGTCCTGCAACCTGGGGAAAAGTGGTCTTGCCAACTTCGATTCGCTCTTGTGGATAGTTACGATGCGATCCGCGACGAGATCCACAGAGCCGGCAATCTCGGAATTCGGATCTTTCCGTCCATGGTGGTTCAGGAGAACACCGACGCATATGTTGAATTGAGATCGAAAACCGATGTCGACAAAATCGAATTTCTCTCCGACAACATTACTGTGAAGGAAAAGAAGCGCTCAGGGGACAAGACACTTTTAACGCTCTCTTTCAAAGGCCGAGGCCAAAAGAGCCTGAAATTGCGCTATGGCAGCCGTTGGACAAATGTGCACTTCTACTGCGTCGAGGACATCGCCCAGCTCCTGAAGACCCGGGGCAACTTCATCGTGGAGAGAGAATTCTACGAGAACCCCGACGACCCGTACCACCGGAACCATATGTTTCTTCCCTTCGACCATCGAATCGGCAGCACTTTCCTCGATTCCGACGAAGTATCTGAGGTCGGTGGAAGCGACGCAGAATTTGGATTCTCAGAACCGCTCTTCCTGGCTGAAAAGAACATCTACTATCCATCGCCGAAGGAGGTGGCGACTCTGGAGACTTACGTCGCCGATTGTCTTTTCAAATACATTCAGAATCCTGAAACCTATGACGTTCGCGCATCTTTGTATTGGAAGCTGAGATATCCCTCGAGTCCGTGGAGCCATTGGAACGAAGAACGGGCAAATGCAACCTACAGAGCCTACAACTACGCTCATGTGGCAAACATTTATCATGCGCTCTACCAAATTGGAAAACGCTACGATCTGTTGACGCGCAGAAGCACGCTCGACTATCTGAAGATGGCCTTCAACACCAGTGTTCACATGTTCCGGACGGATCCATGGGGGCACATTGGTGTAATGGGCGGCGCCAACAGCTTAAATATCATGGAGGATCTGGGGAGAGAAGGACTGCAGGCAGAGCGCGGCGAGCTGCTCGACGAAATCAAGAAATGCAATGAAGTCTTCCTCGAAGAACCCTATCCTTATTCGTCGGAGTATCCCGTTGACACCACGGCACAGGAGCAAGTCTATTTCTTTACGCGCTACTTCGGGAATACGGAGAAGAACCTCAGAACTTTGCAAGTGATGAGGGCGCTTCGAGGCGGAAACCAGCCGGTCTGGTTTCAATATGGCAACGACAACAAGGGCGATCTGACCTGTTGGTATACCGAATCAACCAACGGGTGGGCGTTGCTGCGGGCATTCGATGACGACGGAGATCTCGATACCCTGATCAAGGGATTCGCGGGAGTGATGAGCGTGGCGGCCGACCTGCTCCCCGATGGAATGTGCTTTGCGCATTTCCTTTCTACACCGGGTATCTTCGATTTCACTCCGCCAAGGACACTCGATGGCGGGATTGCGCAGTTTGGCTTTCTCAAGGCTGCGAAGGCCTATGTCATTCACGACGACTCCTTCGGGTTGATCGGCTGCGGCTGCCGAGTGGAATCTTCGACGGGGAAGATACGAGCCTATCCTCACGACGGCCTAAGAAAGCGATTGAGATTCGTTTCGGAGGCGATCGATATCGAGGTTGCGCAAGGAGAGATCGACTGGGCGTTGGTTGTTGATGCGGAAGGACAGTTGGACCTCAGCTTGAGTGACTCGACGAATGTTGTGAAGAGGGCCGAGCTGGAGATCAGGGGACTGGCGAAGGGCGATCACATGGTTCGTTACGGGAGTGCGGCGAATCGTATTTCGGTCTTCGATGCTTTGAGGCTATCCCTACCCATCGCCGACGCAAGACTGATAAGGATCAAAAGTTGTAAACCGGCATAGCGATGGGCAGCATTCCAATCCTGGTGAAGGAAGGGAGCATCGTTCCAATGGGGCCTGTTGTGCAGTCTGCCGCAGATACTGAAGATCCGCTGGAGATTCGCATTTATAGCGTCAAAGATGCCGATTTCCTGCTTTATGAGGACAGCGGGGACGGCTATGCATACGAGCATGGGGGCGAACCGTGGCCGGAGATTCAAATCGTTCCGTAGCCATAAGATTCAGGGAAGGAAGCAAATGAAGTCTTTGAGGATGTATTTGGGAGTTGCCGCAATTCTGTGCTGCGGCTGGAGTGGTTTAGCGCAGCAGAAACCAGCGTTTCTTGACACCAGTCTGCCACCTGAGCAACGCGCAGCTGACCTTGTCGAGCGCATGACGCTCGAAGAAAAGGCTTCACAATTGGTGAATGGCGCCCGCGCCATTCCGCGCCTTGATATTCCGGCTTACAACTGGTGGAGTGAAGCGCTTCACGGAGTGATCGACAACGGCGTGACCGAATTTCCTGAGCCGATCGGCCTGGCAGCAACCTTTGACGTGCCGCAGGTTCATGCCATGGCGACCGACATCGGCATCGAGGGGCGCATCAAGCATGTGCAAGATGTGCGCGCCGGGCACGCCGGCATCATGGGAGGCCTGGACTTCTGGGCTCCGAATCTAAATCTTTTTCGCGACCCGCGCTGGGGCCGCGGGCAAGAGACCTATGGCGAGGATCCCTTCCTTATAGGCCGTATGGGTGTCGCCTTCGTCACCGGCATGCAGGGCGACGACCCGAAGTATTATCGCGTGATCTCCACGCCCAAACATTTCGATGTGCACAGCGGCCCGGAGCCCACCCGTCATTTCGCTGACGTTGACGTGAGTAAGCACGACGAGCTCGACACCTATGAGCCTGGTTTTCGCGCCGCAATCGTGGAAGGCAAGGCAGGATCGGTGATGTGCGCCTACAACGCCATCAGCGGAGAGCCGGCGTGCGCCAATGAATATCTGTTGCAGGACCAGCTACGAGGGAAGTGGGATTTCCAAGGATACGTTGTCTCCGACTGTGGCGCAGTCCGCGATATTTTTCTGGGTCACCATTACCGCCCGACGCTGCCTCAAGCCGCGGCCATCTCGGTGATGCGAGGCATGGATAACGAATGTTTCGGTTCGAGCACAAACATCAACGATTACGACTACAAACCGTATCTTGAGGCTGTGCAGCAAGGCTACCTGCCGGAGAGTGCGATAGACACCGCGCTCATTAGGCTCTTTACGGCCAGGATCAAGCTGGGCATGTTCGACCCGCCCGATATGGTTCCTTACACGAAGATCGATGAGAACGAACTCAGCAGCCCCGCACACCGCGACCTGGCCCGAACGCTGGCGGATGAGTCAATGGTTCTCTTGAAGAACGATGGCACGCTGCCGCTTAAGACGAGTGGCATTAAGATCGCCGTCATTGGGCCTCTCGCAAATCAAACCAGAGTTCTGCTCGGCAATTACAACGGAAGCCCAACGCACACAGTGTCCATCCTTGAAGGTCTACGCAAGGAGTTCGCGGGCGCCGCCATTCAGTATGTGCCGGGAACGCAGTTTCTGAGCCTCGATGCGGACCCCGTTCCCGCCTCGGCGTTGACCTCCAACGGCAAGCCCGGCATCAAGGCCTTCTACTCCAAACTCGACATGAGCGATATTAACCATCCTGAAGCAATGAAAGCGTTAGCGGAACGCACGGAATCCGGAATTCATGCATCTGCTCAGCCATTGCCGGCTGAAGTTGCCAATGTTCAGCCGCTCAGTATCCGCTGGGAGGGCGAGATTACAGCGCCTGAGACGGGTGACTACAATCTTGGTCTCAAGGCCAGCGGCTTCTTCCGCCTGCAGCTGAACGGCAATGGGGTCGCCTCGGCCTTCGGCGGCAATTCCAATGAAGCCGAGCTGGGACGCGTACATCTCGAGGCCGGCAAGCCCGCTGAGTTGCGCGTGCAATACTCCCCGGCGGTGGGCGCCTCGCCAGACGCTACGCTCGTTTGGTCGAAACTCGATTTGAAGCCGCAGGCTGAGGCCGTTGCCGCGGCGAAGAGCGCCGACGTGGTCATCGCCGTTCTCGGCATTACCAGCGAGCTCGAAGGCGAAGAGAAGCAGGTCAACGAGCCCGGCTTCCTGGGCGGCGATCGCACCAGCCTCGATCTGCCCCAGCCGGAAGAAGATCTTCTGGAAGCCCTGGTTGCGACGGGCAAGCCGGTCGTTCTGGTGCTCACCAATGGCAGCGCCCTCGCGGTCAACTGGGCGAAGGACCACGTCAATGCCATTCTCGATGCGTGGTATCCCGGCGAAGAGGGCGGGACTGCAGTTGCAGAAACTCTCTCCGGAAGAAACAATCCCGCAGGCCGCCTGCCCGTCACCTTTTATACCGGCGTCGAGCAACTTCCGTCGTTTGAAGACTACTCGATGAAGAATCGCACCTATCGCTACTTCCAGGGAAAACCGCTTTACCCATTCGGTTACGGCCTCAGTTACACCACGTTTTCCTACAGCGATCTCTCACTTCCAACCAGTCCTGTGGCCGCCGGCCAACCAATGACCGCTGAAGTGACGGTCACGAATACAGGTTCGCGCGCGGGAGATGAGGTGGCACAACTTTATCTCAGCTTTCCCAATGTCGCGGGCGCTCCGATCCGCGCGCTTCGCGGCTTCCAGCGCCTGCACCTCGATCCTGGCCAGTCAGAAAAAGTGCATTTCGACCTGAAACCACGCGACCTGAGCATGGTTACCGATGCCGGCCAGCCAATCATCCCGGAGGGCAAATTCACAGTATCAATCGGCGGAGGACAACCCAGTACCGGTGCTCCAACGGTCGAAGGGGCGTTCGAGATGCAAGGCTCAATCGTACTGACTGAATAGCTATCCCGAGTCCGATGCGGGAACATCCGAGAACATTCTTCAGGCCAGATCATCCCGAATCCGGGAGACATCCATGACCAAGCGAATCCGACTGAAGCCTGCTAATTCGTCGTTTTCGGGCCTTGATTGAGAATCATTGTGACCTGACGAATTCAAATGAGAATGACTGATACTTAGAGCTCAGAGATATCGTGTTTGGCAGTTCCAAAATGATCCTAAAGTTAACGATAAAGTTATCGTATCCTTTCAAGCAGTTATGGTATAAAAAGTTGTGCCCACTACGATGAAAGATATCGCGCGTGACCTCGGCGTGTCCGTTGTCACAGTTTCGAAGGTGCTTCGCAACCACGAAGACATAAGCGAAGCGACCCGGAAGCGGGTCCTGGATCGTGTAAAGGAACTTGACTACACCCCGAATTTAGCTGCCCGTGGACTGGTTACCGGAAAGACCTATCTGGTTGGCCTTGTGGTACCCGACCTGTTGCACCCGTTCTTTGCACAGGTCGCAAAATCACTTTCACGGGCGCTCCTAAAGAAAGGTTATTGCCTCACGATCTCGACCTCGGAAGAGGATGCCGAACTGGAAAAGCATGAGATCAACCGGCTCCTCGGCCGCCGGCTGGATGCCTTGGTTATCGCATCTTCATCCACCGACCCATCTGTGTTCGAGCGGATTCAAAAGCAAGGATTACCATTGGTTCTGATCGATCGCAAACTCACGGGGTTGGATGCCAACTATGTTGGCACCGACGACGAGGCGATCGGACTGTTAGCTACTGAACATCTCATTGAAGTAGGGTGCAAGAGGATTGCTCACTTACGCGGCCCCGACAATAGCCCAGGTGCCGGACGTCTGAAGGGCTATCAAAATACTTTGGCCAAACACAATTTGAAGTCGCTCTCAGGTTATGTGTCGTTGCCGCGGCTGGTGGACGTGCAAAGCAGGGAGAGCGGCGCGGAATTAATGCGACAACTGCTGGCCCTGAACCCTCGTCCGGATGGAGTGTTTTGCTATAACGACCCCATGGCAATTGGAGCCATTCATGCCATTCTTGACGCAGGGTTAAGAGTGCCGGCGGACATCGCAGTCATAGGATCCGGAAACCTCCATTATGACACCGAACTTCGCGTCCCTCTATCGAGCATCGACCAACAGACCGACATGATCGGCGAGCGCGCTGGGCGTTTGACTTTGTCGTTGCTGGAATCCAAGACTCATCCGCGCAACAAAACCATTGTCATTCAGCCTCAACTCGTGGTGCGGGCTTCGACCGATAAGAAAGCGTCGATTGATCAGGTAAGGGCGCAATTGAATGCGAAGCACAGCATCGACAGGCATCCATGAACCTTGGGGTCGCGTGCCTCGACGTCACCCTCGGGGTGAATCAGGCAAGCGTTACCTTTAATGCGGCCGCGTAATCGACAGCAGGGCGATACTGTTTTGGCAATTCCGCGCGGAGACCTTCAGGTGACTGTCTCCACCTCACCCTCTGCTCGGTCCCGATGAGTTCCACCCGCACAATTTTGCCAGGACTTGTTGGCGCCGAAGTTCCAAACGCCTTCACAAGGACAGGCTCCGAAGGCCAACCAAGGGCGATGGCATAGATCACCGTATTCGCCTTGTTCCGAGTGAATCGAATGTCCTGGGAGCCGAGTTTGCTGATGCTGGCGCCCTGGAATGACCCGGCCTTCACGCTGTTCGGCCCTTCGCCGCATATCTTCCATGGCCGGGTTTCAAAGATTGCTTCGCCGTTCACTTGCATCCAGCTTGTGATGCCATCGAGAACTGCAATCTCCTTGCTATCGATCGTGCCGTCAGGTTTGCCCGGAATATTGAGAATGAAGGTTCCATTCTTGCTAACGGTGTCGATCAGCCAGTGGATCACATCGAGTGGCTGCAGATAGCCGCCGTACTCGCCTGGCTTTTCGAAGAGGCGGCGGTTGTAATGCCAATCGCCAATGCAAGTCTCTGACTGCCAGGGATACTTCATGATCTCGCTGGTAAGCCCGCGCTCATAATCGGCAACAACGGTCTTGGCCAGACGATCGGGGACGTCCTTGATGTTCAGGACGGCCTCCATCTGGCCATTGTTGTTCTTAAGGCTGTGGTTGTAGAAGTACGCGCCGATGTTCATTCCGCCCCAGCCCAAGGGCAGCAGGGAATCGTCGAAGTAAAGAAGGTCAGGATTGTGCAGATCGATGAGGTCGCGGGTTCGATCGTAGAAGTTTTTGACGTATGAAGTGTCGGGCAGGGCATCAGCTGGATGCTTGACGCTATACAGACGCTGCGGGTTCAGTCCTTCCCACCACTGCTCCTTGCCCTCTATGGTGTACAGGTCGCCGTCGTATGGAATGCCGGCTAGCGGCCCCGTCTTGTCCGCACCATGGGAAGGCTGGAACCACCACCAGTTGCGCGCCTGGTGGACAGTCACGCCGAAATGCAACCCTTGTTTCCGGGCGGCGGCAGCCCAGGTTCCCACAACATCGCGACGCGGACCGTATGCGGCAGCGTTCCACGGCTGGTGCTTCGAGTCCCATGCATCGAAGCCGTCATGATGATTGGCGAGGGAAATGAAAAGTTTAGCGCCGGCATTCTTGTAGCGTGTAATCAGTTCGTCTGGGTCCCAGTTAAGCAGGGTCCATTGCGCGCAAAGATCTTTGTAGCCGAACCGCGACGGCGGCCCATAATGCTCCAGGTGATATTTGTTCTGCCGCGACCCCTCGACATACATATTGCGCGCGTACCAATCGCCGTCCTCGGGCACGCACTGCGGGCTCCAATGGGCCCAAATGCCGAACTTCGCATCCTGGTACCAATCCGGAGCGTCGTAATTCAGCAGCGAATCCCATGTAGGTTTGTACGGACCGTCTCCCGCTAGATCTGGAATCGGAGATTGCAAGGGGACGTTGTCCCACATCCCCCCTGCGATTTGCGAAGGAGCTGGATTAAAGTCCCATGCAGGAGGCTGCCATGTCGCTTGATCGAGTCGTTCCTTGACGATTTTGCCGCCGCTCGCTGCAAAAAAAACTCTCATCTCGGGCGGCAATGCGCAGAATGCCGCGTAATCCTGGATGTATTGATTGAAATTGCCCGGCAACGCAGCCTGGTTATCCTGCCCAGATTGTCCAAAAGCGGGAATTGCCTTTGATGCGGCTGCAATCGCAAGAAATCTACAAAATTCTCTCCGCTGCACGATCAACTCCTGTCATCCACGCGAGGCGGCAGCTTCTCTGGTCAGCTTCGCGATGGCCAACGACTGCCAATGATAGTGATTTGTCCGCTCGACTGTCAACGATAAAGTTATCGCTATCTTTTTGTGGATTCCCCGAGCCTTTTGCGGTTAAATTGAGGCACGTGCGAGGTTCTCGATGAATTCCCACTTCCGGAAGCGAGAGTCATCTATCGCGCCAGCCGTTCACCGGGAACGGGCTGACAAGCCGGACTCGATGATTAGAATTGAATGGAACTGATTTCAGGAGATTACGTCCCATGCTGAAATCCGGCATCTTAAACCCGAAAATTAACTCTTTGCTTAGCCTGGTGCGGCATACCAATACTCTCGTGGTTGCGGACCGCGGGTTTCCTCTATGGAAAGACGTGGAGACAATCGATATCTCACTGGTCGATGATCTGCCTCGAGTTCTCGATGTCCTGGCGGCAATTCGGAGCAACTTCACTGTGGCCCGGGCTTTCATGGCTGAGGAATTCAACGAGGTAAACAGCCCTGAGACGATCCTGAAATTCAGACGCGCCATGGATGGCGTTGCTCTTGAGTTCGAACCTCACATAGAACTCAAAAAGCGAGTGCCACTCGCCGTAGGGATCATTCGGACTGGGGACACGATTCAATATGCGAACCTTGTGTTGGAATCCGGCTAGATCTGAGCTCAAGTCGCATATCGCAAGAGTCGCTTACGCGCTATCGTGGAAATTCGCGCTTAGCTTCGCTGCTTTAGCGCCGCTTTTGCAGCTGTTTTCACAGTACTGGAATTTCTACGGAGCCGGCTTGGCGGCATCGAGTGCGCCGACACTGACCACTCGAATATCGTGATCCGTGAACACAGAGTGCATCTCTGGCAACTCGTATTTGGGCATATGGCAGGTAACGCAATTGCTGGTGGCCACTTTGCAAACTGATTTGGCCATGTGCGCTCCTCTTGGCCCCGCGCTAACGGCGTGGCAGGCAAGACACTTGGAGTCATAGGCGCTGGGATCGCGAACCAGAGGCTGATGCGGGTTGTGACAAGCTATGCAGGTAATCCGTCGGTCACCAGATATTCCCCAGCAGCGACTTTGCTCAAGGCGATAGGGTTGAAAGCGTATTTCCGCAAGACCGATCCTGCGATTGGTTTCGACCACATCCGCCCATGTGCTGTGACAGGCCCCGCAAAAGTCAACAGAATCAGAAGGAGAAAGATCAGTGGGATTCATGATCGCCGTTGCTTCTTCCAGGTCATGCCCGGTCATGGACGCAACGTGTGCAGCTCCGGGTCCATGGCACGCTTCACAAGTGACCCCGGGAGCGGCCCTCTCCGAATTGAAGACTTTGGATGTGACAGCCGCGGTGGTATGACAGCGAAAGCAGCGCGCTGCTTCATCGATACCCAACTTCCTGCCGAGAGCGCTTTCCAAGCCCTCCGGGAGATCGCGGGACTGTCCAGGGGCAATGTCGAGCGAATCGAGCTTTGTGAAGAAATTCAAACGGCTCTCGAAGTAGATTCCGTCCTTCTCGAGGACATACGTCTGTCCCTTCTTGAATCCCATGGCCCAAGTCGCGGGCATTGAAGCCTGGTCGACTCCGTCATTTACGGAAAACGCAACCGATCCGGGCGAAGTCGTGACTGAAGTGCTGAAGCCGCCTTCTTTAAACTTGAGCAAGTCATGATTTATCAGGATTTCAGACTGCGCAGCGCGCACGCTGGCGTGGTACATCGGTGTCGAATGCTGGAGTGCCGCTATCCCGCTGTGGCACCTCACGCAAACTGCGTCCCCGGAATACTGGCCTCCTTGCAGATCAGCTTTCGTCGGCCACCAGCCCGGCTCTTCCAACCTGTCGGCAGTTGTCAGGCTAATTATCATTTGCCGGCCGCCCCTGCCCGTGAGCCAGGCAAAATGCGATTCCAGCCAATGCCAGCGTGATTCTCGGCAACCTGCTGCTCAGTCCCTCTCGATTCAAATTCCCCATAGTCTGCCATCGCAATCCCAAGCTCGGCGATCCAACGGCTCGCTAGAACTGTGACCTTATGCCAGTCTTCGATCCCGCCGATCTTGCGGCTGATTACTGTTCCATCGTCAGCTTTGGACTCGCAAGGATTGTGGTTCAGCTTTCATTATATGCGTTTACAATAACGATACCTTTATCGTATACTCTCGGTTGGTCAGGCTCATAAAGAGGGGAAGAAATGCAACGGCAAGGCAGTTTTGGGATCTCGGCCGGAGATTCTGTCGATCCATCTTTGGTGCCTCAGAGAACTCTTTACAGTGGGGCGATGATGCCAGCGATTGGCTTGGGCACTTTTGGCTCTGATCATGTCTCTGCAGCACAAATCGCGGAGGTCGTGAAAGGCGCTGCCTCAGCGGGCTACCGGCATTTCGATTGTGCATCGGTTTACGGCAATGAAGGCGATATCGGCGCATCGTTTGAGGAGATTCTTCGCTCGGGGGTTCGGCGCGAAGATCTTTTTATCACTTCAAAGCTGTGGAATGACAAGCACGGTGAGGACAACGTGATCGCTTCTTGCCGCCAATCGCTGGCCGATCTGCGCCTCGAATACCTTGATCTTTACCTGGTGCATTGGCCGTTCCCGAATTTCCATCCTCCAGGTTGCGACGTCACTTCACGCTCGCCAGATGCCAAGCCCTACGCACACCAAAACTACATGAGGACTTGGCGCAGGATGGAGCAATTGGTGGATATGGGCTTGGTGCGGCACATCGGCACGTCAAACATGACCATTCCGAAGCTAAAGCTTGTTCTGCGCGATGCCCGCATAAAGCCTGCAGTCAACGAAATGGAGCTGCACCCGCATTTCCAGCAGCCGGAACTATTCAAATTCGTGTTCGAGAACGGCATGAAGCCCGTCGGTTTCTGCCCCGTCGGCTCACCAGGACGGCCGGAGCGCGATCGCACCCTCGGGGACACCTCGCCTACCGAGGATCCATCGATCGTGCGCATCGCGCGAGACCATGGAATTGATCCCGCAGTGGTGTGCATCAAGTGGGCCGTGCAGCGCGGCCAAACGCCCATTCCTTTCTCCGTCAATCACTATCGCTCGAATCTCGAAGGCATCGTGCGAGATCCGCTCACCGACGAGGAGATGCGTTCCATCGCTGCTATCGATCGCAATTGCCGCCTGATCAAGGGCCAGGTTTTCCTTTGGAAAGACGGCCAGACCTGGGAGGATCTTTGGGACCTGAGCGGAGAGATCACGCCCCCGTGACCTCCACGAGGCGCCTCGAGCACGGCTCGGAAAGTAATCGGGAGTAAGCCAAATGAAAGCCACGATGACCGCAGCGTTTTTACCCGGGGATTCGACCGTTGTGACACGGACGGTTCCTGTGCCGGAGCCAGGTCACGGGGAGGTTCTGTTGCGCGTGAAGGCGTCAACGATTTGCGGCTCCGATATTCGCGCCATCTATCGCGAGCACATGGGAAAAGGCCCCGAAGGCTACCAGGGAGTCATTGCGGGGCACGAGCCTGCGGGACAGATCGTCGCCACGGGCCCGGGCTGCCGCCGTTTCAAAACCGATGATCGGGTGATTGTCTATCACATCTCGGGTTGCGGCGTGTGCAATGACTGCCGGCGTGGCTACATGATTTCCTGCACGAGCGAGAGGTATCGCCGCGCTTACGGCTGGCAGCGCGACGGCGGCATGGCCGAATACATGCTGGCTGAAGAAAAGGACCTCATCGCGTTGCCCGATGAACTCTCCTACGGCGACGGCGCCCAGGTGGCATGTGGATTCGGTACTGCCTATGAGGGCCTGGAAAAGATCGGCATTAATGGCAATCACGCGGTGCTCATTACCGGGCTCGGACCGGTGGGCCTTGCGACAGCCGCACTCTGCCGCAAGCTCGGCGCCGAAAAGATCATCGGCATCGATGTATTGCCCGAGCGAATAGAAATCGCGCTGAGTTTAGGCCTTTGCGACACCGTTCTGGCCTCCGGCCCCGATAATGTTGCTGAGGTCAAGCGGCTTACCGGCGGCATGGGCGTGGAACGCGCCGTTGACTGCTCTGCAAACGATGCCGCGCGAGCCACGGCGATCCGTGCCGCGCGCAAGTGGGGCAGAATTGTCTTCCTCGGCGAGGGCGGCCGCGTCGAATTCAACCCCTCACCCGACCTGATTCACGATCAGAAGACTCTCTACGGTTCCTGGGTAACATCCACCTGGCTGATGGAGGAGCTGGTCGAACGTTTGGTGCGCTGGAATCTACACGCCGCCAGTATTATCACGCATCGTTTTCCGCTGGAGCGCGCCAGCGAGGCTTATGCGCTAATGGCTTCAGGGAAATGCGGCAAAGTCGCCGTGTGCGCGGATGAAGAACTGCTATAAATCGGGACTGAGGATAAAAGCATGCCCGTCGCTGCGGGGACCACGAAACAGGACTGGAAAGGCCGATTGAAGGCGCTGTTGCCGCTTTTCGGCCACCGCAATTGGATTGTGATCGCAGATTCGGCTTATCCGGCACAGTCGGCGCCCGGCATCGAAACAATTGTCGCCGGCGGCAGCCAGATCGAGATTGCTCGCAGCGTGCTAACCGCCATTGGCGCCAGCAAACATGTTCGCGCCAAGGTTTATCTCGACCAGGAACTGCAGTTCGTCGCGGAGGCCGATGCTCCGGGTGTGTCGCGCTATCGCGCTGAACTTGCGAAGATGCTCAAGTCCGCGGACACCATCACCCTGCCTCACGAACAGATCATTGCGAGGCTCGGCGAGGCGGGGCTGGCATTCCGTGTGCTTATCATCAAGACAGAATTGTCGATCCCGTACACGACGATTTTTCTTGAGCTTGACTGTGGCTATTGGTGCGCTGAGGCGGAACAGCGCTTACGGCGTGCTATGGCCGCTTCTGTCAAACGGTAAAGGGGCGGTGCTGTCCTCGCTGTCCGCGGCTCGTCGCATTTCATGTTCCAGGAGGGAGAATTCATCTTGAGCAACTCTGCCGGACCAGTTGGGCAAGGGAATTCCCCTTCGCTGAACAAGAACGAAGATATTGAGGCGCAGTTGATTCCCGCAGGACGGCTGTTGCCGTTCCTCGCGGTTACCGTGCTCTTCTTTTTGTGGGCGATCCCGAACAATTTGAATGACATTCTGATCCGGCAATTCATGAAGTCGTTCAATATCGATCGGTCGAGCGCCGCGGGGGTCCAGATCTGGTTTTATCTTGGCTATTTTCTGCTGGCTATCCCGGCGGGGCAGTTGATGCGGCGCTTCGGCTACAAGATGGGCATTGTCACGGGGCTCTGCTTGCTTGGCAGCGGATGCCTGCTGTTTTATCCTGCGGCGCAGGCGGGACTGTATGCGTTCTTTCTTGTAGCTCAGTTCGTCATCGCCAGCGGGTTGTCGTTCCTTGAGACTGGGTCAAACTCATTCATCGCGCAACTCGGGCCTGCGGGGTCTAGTGAGCGACGGCTGAATCTATCGCAGGCGTTCAATCCGCTGGGCTCCATCAGCGCTGGCCTGATCGGGACGGTGTTCATCTTCTCCGGGGTGAAGCTGAGCGATACGCAAGTGGCAGCCATGCAGGCGGCTGGGACCTATCAGGCGTATCTCCATTCCGAAACGCTGCGAGTGGTAACGCCGTACATCGTTCTTGGCTGCGTCGCTTTTCTCTGGGCACTCCTAATCTTGATGACGAAGTTTCCTGACCTGAGAAGCGAGGACGTTTCGGAAGGCGCATCAACGGGAGCCATGCACGTGCGACTTTGGCAGCCGCACTTTGTCTTTGCGGTGCTGGCGCAGTTTCTTTACGTGGGCGCGCAAGTGGGCACATGGAGTTACTTCATCCCGTATGTGGAATCGGCCACAGGCGTGGGCGACAAAGCCGCGGGCTACATGCTCACAGGCACATTGGCGGCTTTCGCCGTGGGCCGATTCAGTTCGGCCTGGCTCATGAGGCACTTCCACGCACGTCTGATGTTGGTGGTCTACTCCGTAATCAATATCGCCTTGTGCCTGGTTGCCGTCATTCATCCCAGTTGGATGGGCGTGGGCTGTTTGCTTGTGACGAGCCTTTTCATGTCGATCATGTTCCCGACCATCTTTGCGCTTGGCTTGAAAGGCATGGGCGAGAAGACCAAGACTGCCGGATCGTTCCTGGTGATGGCGATTCTGGGAGGAGCCATTCTCACAAAACTCATGGGTATGCTTCCGCAGCAGACCGCCTACCTTGTTCCGGTGGTCTGTTATATCGGTGTGGCTCTGTATGCGTGGCTGTTCGCCGAAGCGAAGGTGGGCGAAGCGTTGGGATGAGGGGTAGTGAGCGAACAAACCAGCAAATCAACAAATTAGCGAGTTGGCCGAGCAGGAGAAAGAATCAGCATTTTTGTACTACTTTGTACTACATTTCGCAAAAAACCACCTGAAAATTTCACATTGATATTGAGTTTTCGAAATTCGACAATTCGGCCGCAGCCGCTTGACTCGGGACAATTTTTCCATTAATGATGAGAAATCCGGGACGGGCGAGAGACGATTC
>CAVSQE010000039.1:0-5738 GCA_963729915.1 uncultured Acidobacteriota bacterium
TGTGAACACGGCGCCCGCGCACCTGGGCGGTTTGACGGCCTTCGGCGCCGAGGTGGTGAAGGAGTGCAATCGGCTGGGAATCCTGGTGGACATGGCGCACGCCGCCCACAAGACGGTGCTGGACGTGGCGAGAGTGTCAGGGCAGCCCTTCATTGTGTCGCACACGAACCTTGACACCTGGACGGGCAAAAACCTCAAGCTGGCGGCGATGATGAAGCCGCGGCTGATCGGCAAGGAGGACGCGAAGGTAGTGGCTGACATCGGGGGCGTGGTAGGGGTATGGACACACCTGACCGATTCGCTCACGGAGTTTGTGGAAAGCATCAAGGCGATGGTGGACGCGGTGGGCGTCGACCACACCGGGATCGGCACGGACACGGACCTGCTCTCTTCGCGCTCTGGGCAGGGGACGAATGTGGCTTACCCCAATATGCACGGCAAGTTTTTTTCAGCGGTGGTGGGCGAGATGTTGCGCCAAGGCTTTGCGGCCGAGGAAATTCGTAAAGTGGGTGGTGGGAACTTTTGCCGCGTGTTTGGCAAGGTGACGGCCCTTCATTCCTGAAGCGATTCAAGAATTGTTAATCGATAGATTGATCCAGACCGAAATTATTCATACACCGTCAGACGACGGCAAGGACCTCATCGATCAGATTGCAGCGATGAAGGCGCCGGTTTTCGTGCTCACCGGGGGAGACCCGATCAAGCGCCCCGACCTGTTTGAGTTCATCGCGCACGCGCGCAAAGTGGGGGTGCGCGTTTCGCTCACTCCCAGCGCCACGCCGCTGCTCACGCGGGAGGTCGTCCTTCGGCTGAAAGAGGCGGGACTGGCTCGTCTCGCAGTGAGCCTGGATGGGGCGAGTGCGGCAACACACGACGCATTTCGAGGCATGGTCGGCTCTTTTGCACGCACGCTCAACGCGATTCACTGGGCCAATGGAGCGGGTCTCCCGGTGCAGATCAACACCACGTTCAGCCGTCGCAACATTGCGGAATTGGACGACATCGCGGAGTTGGTGGAAAGCCTCCGCATTGCCTTGTGGAGCGTCTTCTTTCTCGTACCTACCGGGCGCGGAAAACTCGACGATCTGCTCAGTGCCGACGGATTCGAGCAAGTCTTTGCGCGAATTTATCGCCTTTCAAAGACCGCGAGCTTCGACATCAAGACCACCGAGGCGCAGCATTACCGGCGATACATGTTGCAGCAGCGAGTTGCAGGGCGCAAAGCTGGCCTACTCGCAGGGCCGGCTCCCGAGAAAATGGCCGATTCCATTGGCCGCGCGCCAAGTGGCCTTAATGACGGCAAAGGGTTCGTCTTCATCTCGCATACCGGCGAGGTTTTTCCCAGCGGATTCATGCCGCTCACCGCCGGCAACATCCGGCGCCAGTCGCTCGCTTCCATCTATCGTGACTCACCGCTCTTCCGCAGCCTGCGCGACACCGCGCAGCTCGAAGGCAAATGCGGCGCGTGCGAATTCAAGGAGATTTGCGGCGGCTCGCGGGCTCGCGCCTATGCCCTCACCGGCGACCCCAAGGCCGAGGAACCCTGCTGCTCTTACATTCCCAAGGGCTGCGTCGTGCCTCCACCCACTGTTCGCACAGCCTCTATACTGCACGTCCTGCAGGGCGCTTGAAATGCCGGAGCCTTCTTCATTCGCGAAAGGGCTCTTTCATCTAATCTGAGAGAGCAAGGTACAAGAAGGCGCAAACATGGCCATACAAATCGGCGCAAAGCCAGACCGCGGATTCGACGATCCCCTCGGGATGCTGGAGGACTGCCACCGGCGCATCGAGCGATTCCTTCGCATGCTCGGCGTGGTGGCGGCGCAGGCTTGCGGCCGCTCACTCAATGAAGAAGAATCAGCCGCCATCGCCGCGGCGCTTCATTACTTTCAGGAGGGTGGCCGCCGCCACAACGCCGACGAAGAAGAGTCCCTATTTCCCCGTCTGCGCGCAACGCAACTTGATCAGCCCCAAACCAGCCTTGCACACCTCGAAGAGGATCACCGGCGCACAGAGCAATTGCATCGGCAGGTCGAAGCACTCTACCACAAGTGGATCGATTCCTCAGCCCTCAGCGGCATCGAACAACAAGCTCTGCTCGCCTTGACGTCGGAGCTACAGTGCATCTATGCGGAGCACATCCGCGTGGAAGAATCCACCGTCTTCCCGCGTGCTGCCCAGGTGCTCGACAAAACGGCGATTGCAGCCATCGGTTTAGAATTTCAGGCCAGAAGAGAGTAAAACGGCAGAGTACGGTTTCGCGCACGCGCTTCCAGGCCATGCCAGGAAATGCCGCAATCCTCGGGCGCCTTCTCAGTGTGTCCACTCCTTCGCGTGCGTCACCAGTTCCATGTACATCTCGCGAGGCAAATGCGTTTGCCAGTGTCCTGTTCCCTTCGCGATGCTCACCGTACCCAGGAACAGCACCACGAGTGCCGCCGCGGTTGCCAGGGGCCCTATTGCGCGTCCGCTCCATCGTCTCGCCACGTCAGCAGACTTCCGCGGAAACGTCGCAAACTGCAGCGCGTGTTCCGCCGGGCACGAAGCTACGCATTCCAGACAGGCCGTGCATTCCACGGACCGTATCTGCACCAGCTTGTCCACCGGCAGGTTCGACGGGCACGCCCGCGAGCACTTGCCGCAATCGATGCACGCCTCTTGATCGCGCCTTATCTTGACCGGGCTGAGCAGTGAAACCAGGCCCATGAGCGCGCCGTAGGGGCACAAATAGCGGCGCCAGAAATTCCGAATGACGGTCGAGAGCAAGACCAGCGCCAGTAGGACAATCGAGGCCGTCACGCCCATGTCCCGAAAGAAGTTGAGCATCTTCACGTCGGCAACGAGCGCATACGGGCTCTGCATGAACTCGCCTAAATCCTGCGCAGACATGGATGCAATAAAGAAAGCAAAGAAGCCCAGCAGCAGATACTTGAGTCCACGCAGGGGAATATCCAGCCATTTCGGCGCCTGGACATTCTTTCGGAAGATACTTCCTGCCCAGCTTCCACAAGTTCTCCGAGAGTGTGCCGACCGGGCACAGCCAAGAGCAGAAGGCCTTTTTCATGAGCAAGCTGATCGCAAGAAACGCCATCAGCAAAAACATCGCTGCTGGATGAATCACTGGAACATCGCCGGTCGCCACGAAATACTTGAGATTCATGAGACCCGCGATCGGCAGCCAGCCTTCCACGCCCGCCGGCCGCGGTACATAGAGTCCCTGGCCGCCGCGCTCGAAATAGCGCACCCACAAATAAAACTGCACGCCCAGCCATACGTTCAGGGCCACAAACGCCCACTGCACCAGGTGCCGGATCCGCTGCGATCGATCCTGGAGCAAGCGGCGCACTAGCTTCTTCTTTGGGGCGGCCGGCGCCAATGTCTCTACGATCTGCGCAGCCATTCCTGTTTTTCCTTCCGATCAAAGGCTATGGCAAAGGGTTTTATTCGAACAGCGGCTTAAGTCACATTGCCGGCCGGAATAAAAGCGGCGGGACAAGGACCGCCCCGCCGCATAGGCCCTGCACTTGTTCAGGTTCAGCCATTGCTTCTCTCCGCTCACAACATCGAGCCTAGAAGCCGGCCGGCGCCGAGCGCAGTGACTTTAGTCGCGCCGTTGCCAAAAAGCTCTTACGAGTTGCTATCGAGGATCGCCGTTAGTCCGGGCAGGTCGAGGACTGTAATGTTGCGCGCTTCGACCTGCACAAGGCCCTCCGCCTGAAGGCGCATCAGATTGCGAGAAACCAACTCACGCACCGTGCCGAGCTGGTGCGCCAGTTCCTGATGCGTGCCCGGCAACTGAATCTCGATGCCGTTCTCGGTGCGCTTTCCCCCGGACTGCGCCAGGCGCACCAGCACCGACGCGAGCCGTTGCCGAACCGTGGCGAACGAGAGTTCCTCGATGATCCCCACCAGGCGGCGCAGCCGCGCGCCAACGACGGCCAGCATCTTGAGCGCCACCTCGGGATGAGCAAGGCAGAAGCCGCGAAAATCGCTCCGGGAAATGAACAGGATTTGCGAATCCTCGACGGCGCTGACAGATGCGGGATAAGGGGCGCCATCGAAAACGGGCAGCTCCGCCACCGAACCCCCGGGGCCTTCGACCGCCAGCACCTGCTCGCGCCCGCTGGCTGAGCTCTTGAAGATGCGCAGCTTGCCGCTAACGATAATATGTAGCCCCTTGCACGCGTCGCCTTCAGAAAAGAGCAGTTCACCCTGCGTGTAGCTCTTGCGTACCGCGTGACCACCCAGCAGTCGCAGCTCCTCCGGCGAAAGGTTCGAAAAGAGGGAAGTCGCGCCCAGCGCGGAAACGACACTTCCTTGATCGGGCATCGGGAACATTCTAACGAACCAGGCCCGGGGAGTGACTTTAGTCGCAGCATGTCCGCTCGCATCCGCGTAACTTCGGCTTCAGGAGATTCAACATGGCCACCCCTCAAACCACTGTCCGCGACATCGCCCTGGAGCAGCCCGCTTCGATCCGCGTCTTCGAACATTTCGGCATCGACTATTGCTGCGGCGGCCGTAAGCCGCTCGCTGAAGCTTGCCAGGAGCGCTCCATTGAGCCCAAAGCGGTTCTCGACGCCATTAACGAAGCCGTCGCTGGCGGCGGCGAATCAACTCGCGACTGGACGCAGGCGAAACTTGAAACCATTTGCAAGCACATCGTCGAAACGCATCACGCTTACATCCGTGCCGAGCTGCCCCGGCTTGAAATGCTGGCGCAGAAGGTCGTTTCGCGCCACGGAGCGACGCATCCCGAGCTTGAACAGATTCAGCAGCTCATTGGGTCGCTTGGGGAAGAGCTGCTGCAACACCTGAGCAAAGAAGAAATGGTGCTGTTTCCGTTCATCATCAACCTCGAACGCAACCTGGCCAACTGCGGCCCGCGTCCACTCGGATGTTTCGGCGCGGTGCGCAATCCCATCCGCATGATGATCGCCGAACACGAAGCCGCCGGCGACGCCTTGGCCCGAATGCGCGCGCTGAGCGGTGGATTCATACCGCCTGAAGGCGCATGCCCCACTTATCGCGGTTTTTACCAGGCGCTCGAAGAGTTCGAGAAGGATCTGCATCAGCACGTGCATCTGGAGAACAATATTCTCTTCCCGCGCGCTATTGAGCTTGACGAGGGCTGTGCTTAGGGGCAGTCATTTATCGCGTAGCAGCCGTCGTCGATCATTAGCCTGATCCAGCAGTTTTATAATTTGGCTGCGCACAGAACCCCGTCTCCCGAGGCGACCATGATTCCTCTTACAGATGCTGAACGCGCCGTTTACTATCCGGCTGACCGAAGATTCAGGATCTGGATTCGACCGTCAGCGCTTAATCCTGCTCGCCGCACTCGTGCCGATTCCTCTCAGTCTGGCCTGGGTCCAGGCCAGATTGTGGGGGTTCCCTTATATCGCGCTCAATCCCGCGGCGATACCCGATACCGCAACCGGTCCGCACGGTTTTCCGGCGTGGATTCGATGGCGCCACTTCTTTAACTGTTTTTCATCTTCATGTTGATCCGCAGCGGCCTGTCGATCCTGATGGATCATCCGCGCCTCTACTTTAACGACGGCTGCACGCCGGGCAGCGAGTGAATTCGATTCACGCCATTCAAGGTTCCGAAGGACCGTCTGTGGACTGCCAAGGACGATAATCGCTACATCTCTCCCGTCGTAGGTTTGCCCGGATACAGCCACTCCATCGGCATCGGCCGTTGCTGGCATTTTCTCAATGTCTACGGCTTCGGC
>CAVSQE010000040.1:0-12143 GCA_963729915.1 uncultured Acidobacteriota bacterium
TAGCACTTTCATAGGATGAAAGTCACGAGGTGGGCAATTCGTTACAAAACGCGCCAAGCCTATTTTTTGAGGCTCTATTTACGCCTGTTTTCGCATCGCGTCGAAGGTTGGGAATTTGAACAGTTTGCAGGGAGGTATTGGTTCGCTACCCGGCATATGCGCAGGAAGGTATGGGATCGGCTGCAATTGCTTCGACAAGTCTGCCCAGAGGTGAATGTCGCAGTCCTCACATCCGGAATGCTTGAAGATCTCGATGGAGTTCTTCGCACGAGCACTTGCTTCGCAAAGCGTGTCGATGGGCGTACCCGGCTTAGGCGCCGCCGCCCAGGACTTATGCCTGAAACCAATCGCGCCTCACGAACGACGACCCATGCGAAAGTCGATGTACAGGATGTGAGACTTAATCTGGTCGCCCGCTCTGTATTGCGGAAGCTGGGCCATTCTCAACATGTGAAGAATGGCTCCGGGGTTTCCCTCGCTCCACTCCACGAGCGATGGCAGGATTACTTCCAGATTGGAAGCCCACAGTTGATTTTTGTCGGCTTCGCGCCGCGCAAATTCCAAAGCAATCTGCCCAGGAAAGTTCTTCAGTTCCAAACGCTCCGATTTGCTCGCGCAGAATGGGCGCAGCGCGCCTATATCTTCCATGTGCGGCGAACGCGATGCGAAGATCACAGGAGTGCGGCCGTAATAATTCAGATCCTTGATCATTCCTGTGACGACGCGGGAGGGCGCGTCGAGATGATCCAGAACCATCAGAAAGGGATGAGCATCAAGCGCCCTGTGGACGATGCCCTTCAAGGAGGTTGTGGAGAGCGCAGCAAAGTTTTCCGGAATCTTTATATTGTGGTCTGCGGAATACAAAGCCTGGAGCAAAGTGAGAACAAATTCGCGCGGCGATCGCATCTGCTCGACGTAAAGCGCGAGCGGTTGCTTTTCAACGAAAGTGCGCAACAGGCGTGATTTGCCCACACCCTCAGGGCCAAAGACCAGCAACGACTTGCGAATTCTGGCCTGATCTCGAAGCTGGCCAAGTTCGTCCTCGCGCTCAACACACTTCAGGTATTCAAGGGCCGGTTCGCGTTGGGCAGAAGACGAAGGCACTGCGACTGAACCTCTTTCCCGTGGAGAAGCTAACCGAAATCAGACGAGCGCCGAAACCTCCCGCTCGAATCGGTTGAGCCGTTCAACTTCCAACTGCACGGCGGGAGCTCCTTCTTCTTTGACTTTGCGTGCCCGGTCCAGTGCCTGCTGTGCAATGCGGCTGACTTCGTGCAGCAGTTTGCGAATCTCGACTTCCAATCGATCCCGGCTTTCCTGGATGCGATTGAGAACATCATTCTGTACGCGCGAGCTGTTCACTTCCAAAAGATGCCGCAGAAATTCTCGGGCATCGTTCGTGATGAGCTTGCGTCCACCCACAAGCGGCAAAAAGGCGTCAGCCAGCCAGCGCAGCGGTGATGGAGGTTGCGCAGTTCCGATGAAGTCTTCGAAAGCAAATCGGGAACGCACGCGGAAGCCTTTCTCCGGATCGAGCGCATGGGGCATTCGCGCCAGTTCGCTCAGGCCCGCTTCGGCAAGCTTCTTTAGAAAGCTGTTTCCCATCTCCACAAATCGAGTGCCTGCGGCGCGATATTGGCGCTCGCCCTCTTCCTGCTCGGGTTTCAGCCAGGGCGTGACCCTGCGGCGCGAAATCTCCTGGGCGAGACGCATTACTCGGCGCCGATAGCGCGGGCCAAAGCCGCGAGGCACGGACGGGAGATCATGATTGAATTCCGCCTCCGATTCGGTCCATGCCGAACTGAAAAACCGCTTGTGCCTGTCAACGAAGAGGTCCGAAATCCGCTGCTGCTCCGCCATAAAGAGATAACTCAGCTCGCGCATGGAGCGCTCAGCTTCGTTGATGGTTTCATTCATGAGCGCGATGCGCCGTTCGGATTCTTCGATTGGGCGCTCGAGCGCATCACGATCCTCACTGATCACCGCCAGCAGTTGTTCGCTCAAGCGCTGCAACCCCCGGACGCAAGCAGCGCGAACGAGATTTCTTCCCGAGTCATCCACGAGGCATTGCAGGCTCGCCAGCAGTTTTTCCCAATCCCGCAACGGGCCGCGATTTTCCAGCCGCTCCGTGGCGCAGACCTCAAAAACCTCGTCCATCGGGCGATGCAGCCGACGACTCAGAATGTCGCGCGTGAACTTGGCCGCGGCGGCACGCTCCGGATCTGTGGTGCGGTCGGCTTTGTTGATTACCAGGATCAAATCCTGAACTTGCCTGCCAACGGCTTCCACCAGCACCAACTCCTCGCCCGCGATCGGCGGATCGGCTCCGACCACTACCAACGCCGCGTCAATGTGAGGAATAAACGCCCGCGTGGTTGCCGAATTTCCCGTAAAGACCGAACCCAAGCCCGGCGTATCCACAAAACACATTCCAGAGGACAACAATGGGCTGGGCACAAATACTTCCGCTCCCTCGACAGCCTTTTTGTTTTCAGGGTTGCGTTCCTCGGTCACGTATTCCTTCAAGTCGGACAGAGCAACGTCTTGCCAGGATCCGTCACGCATGCGAACGCGCCCGTGAAGTTCGTCGCCAAAGCGAATTACAGTAGGCACCGCGGTGACCGGAACAAACCCTGCCGGAAGAACTGCGTGGCCAACCAGAGCGTTGAGCAGGGTCGATTTGCCGCGCTTGAACTGGCCAACACAAGCTACGTAAAAACGCCCCTCTGCAACCCGCGCCGCGAGCTCACGTGCTTCATCGGCGACAGGCTCAGCCCCAAGTTCATCCGCCAGATTGGCGAGCCGCAACAAACCGGAGGCACCGTCCATACATGCGGATTTTTCAGCCGGAAGGCTGCTGTAATCCTGCACCGTGGATAGATCGGAGGGCATCAAGCTCTTCCTGAGGGTGCCTCGTGCGCCTTCTCGGGATTGCGCGAGTAGCGGATCACTTCGACGCGGGACATGGCGATCAAGCCTTCTTCCACCATCGAGTCCAGATGCGGAATCAGCTTTTCGATTTGCTCTTCCCTGTCGATGATGGTCAGCATGATCGGTGCGTCTTTTGAAAACGTCCAATGACTGGCATGGTGGATTCTGGTGCTCGCGCCGTAGCCTTCGATCCCGCGATACACAGTAGCGCCCGCCATCCCGAGCTCCATACATTTGGCGACAATCGCTTCGTACAGGGGCTTGCCCTGCCATTTGTCGGCCTCACCGAAGTGAATGCGTAACATGCGCGCTTGAAATTGATCTTTCATCGTTGAACCTCCGCTCAAACTGCAGCGCTTCCCGACTGCAACTCCGACGGATCAGCGTCCAGAGCGCGATAGGAGTACTTGATGATGTCCGCGTCTGAGAACACGACCAAACCCTCTTCCACCATCTGATCGACAAGAGGTAGAAAGGAACGCAGCTTCTCTTCCGTATCAACGGCCGAAAGCATGATGGAGCAATCGTGCGACAAGTGCAGAGCTTTGTCCTTGTGAATCCGCCGATGTGCGCCATAGCCGAGAATGCCGCGATAGACAGTGACGCCGGCAATATCGTTGGCCCGCATGGCTTCGACAAGCGCCTTATAAAGAGGCTTGTCCCTCCAGAGATCCGATTCGCCGATGTAGATGCGCATCATCTTTGCTTTGCCTTCCATCTTCACGTGCGCAGGAGGAGTGGCCTTCTTCGGCTTCGAGATTTGTGCCGGTTTGGCCAGCGTGGTCTCCTGAATCTCGATCATTCCGGTTCCGGCCAACTCTTCCAACTTTCCCAGCAGTTCGTTGACTTTCTCCCGGGATTCAATGAATTCGATTTTGAGCGGAAGATGGTCCGAGATCTCAACAATACTGGCCGAGTGCATGTGATGATCCGCGCCGAATCCGGCGATTCCTTTCAGCACCGTCGCGCCAGAGACGCCACGGTAAAAGAGGAAGTCGAGGATACTGGAGTACGTCGGGACGCCGTGGTGCTTCGATCCCTCGCTCAAATAGATGGAAACTTTCAACGCCTTTCCGGCACTCAACATACGTCCTCCCCTGGGAATGTAGCCCGCGCTGCGAGACAAGAAACTCTGCGGCGCGCCCGAAAAATGAACTGATAAACGACGAACTGTTTATGGGTTCTCATGGGATGAGCTCCGCAAGTGCCGAACCGCCCCACACTGCGGCAAGCCCAAGGATAAGGCTGCTGACGGCATAGAGAGCGGCGAGAAAGAAAGCGCCGGTTCGAAGCGTGGAAAGAGTTTCCCACTCATACGTCGAGAAGGTGCTGTATGCGCCGATGAAGCCAACCGGCACCAGGAACCTCCATGCCGGGCTCAGGTCCACTCGCCTGGCCAGAAAGGTGAGCGAGAAACCGATGATCACACAGGCCGTGATATTGATGACGAACGTGCCATAGGGAAACCTGGTTCCCATACGATTAGCAACCGTGGAACCGACCCAGTATCTCGCTATGGAACCGAGCGCGCCTCCGACTGCGATGAGTAAGTACTTCTGCAACCCTATCCCTCCTGATCCAACCTTTCAGGTTCGCTGATTTGCGGGTTTTGATTCAAGCCTAATTCCTCGCGGAGACTATGGGTCATATTGTGCACCATCGCGCGAAGCTCCTCGACAACCCGATTCAAACCGCCGATCGCGTCCTCGGGGACAGCGCCGCAGCCGCGCATGGAACGTGGCCTCAGTTCCTCGATAGCGATATCTACAAAGCCAAAGCTGGTCATTACCAATCGCGACATGGGAATCTCCGGCGGTTCCGGCTTCATGTGCTGCCAATCGAGCGTCCTTAACAGTTGAGCACGAAGACGGCGAATATGGCTTTGAATCATGCGGGCCTGCGCAGAATTTATATCGGCCACATAGTGCGGAAAGGGAGATTCCGATTCCGACGCATGGAGTGCATGCTCAATATCACTCAGCAAGCCGTCGATATATTTGCAGGTAATGATCAGCCGCCGCTGCTGCGCGTCGTTCAGAGTCCCAGGTTCTCGCGTTATGTTCATCGCCGGTTTGGTTTCGGACATGACTTCTCCAAGTGTGGTTCGGCTTCGAAGAGTCATCTGCCCATTTGAGCCGAGGTGATCCGCTGCGTGTTGGCGGCGAGGCCTTCCTTGGCCAGGAAGACGCCGATGATCAGTTGGGCCACCGTGCCCACCGCAATTTCAGAAAGAGCCGTTGAGACCTTGAACCAGATCGCCAGCAGCGTTGCGGCCAAGGCCAAACCCACCCAGAGCGCAGACAAAGCCCACGTGTTCATCATGATGACGAACTCCTAAATTGTCAGTCAGGGATCTTGCCGGGACATGACTCCGCAACAGGCTTCCCTGTCAGGAGTCATCATCTGTCCGGCCTACTGGAATGGACAGCGGTTAAGGGTGAACTCCTTCACCACAAGCAACGTTTCAGTACACACCAGCCGGCGATCCTTGTCAAGATTCGCACGCTGCTCCGCGCTTGTCCGATCATTAGGTCTTCGGCGCCCAGACGGAAGCCTGCACCCACCTGCGTGGCCTGGGAGCCAAGCGATTGATCTGGAGCGCTTGGCACTTGTTTTGCCTTCGACAAGGGGTGGCTGGGATTTCGGTGGTGGCTCAGCTTGAAATTTAGTCCGAGTTGTGGGTCGGCTCCCGACTCATGATGTGGCAAAACACGAATATCGCAACGAGACTCCCGAATAGTAAGGCCCATACTCCCGGCCAGATATCGTGAGTGCCTAGGCTGAAGAAGAAGGCCAACAAGAAAGTCACGACAAACGCGCCCAAGGAGCACAATATCGCCAGCAATAAGCGACGAAATCTGCCCATGCCAGCCATTCTCTCATTGCCTTCGTGGGGCGGCAAGACGCTAGGACGGGGCTGGAGTTTCGTGGGTGTCTTACAGGTGCAAAAACCGCGAACCCCCGTATTCAAATCATTAACGTATACAAGAGTCAACAACGCATTTAGAATCAACACAGGCAGGCATCTCTCCCCCTCCTGTCATTGCCTCATTTTCCCGGTCCCCCACCGATTTATACTCGTTATACTCGAATACCAGCGCAACACGTAGCCAACGTTCACAGGACACCGGGGGATGATGCCGGATCAGGACGATTTTTGGGATGAGTTGCTGACCTACGTCGAGGCGCATAGCGTCATACCCGTCATTGGCCCGGAACTGGCCATCGTCGATTATCAGGGACGACGCGAGCCCTACTATCGATTGCTGGCGCGCGAGCTCGCGACGCGATTGAAGCTCGACGATCCCGGCCAAGCTACGTCGCTCGACCAGGTGGTGGGGGCTTATCTCGCCAAGCCCGGCAGCAGACGGCAGTCGGTCTATCGCGAGCTGGGCGATATTGCCGGCAAACTCCAGGTCAATATTCCGGAGCCGTTGCTGCAACTCGCAGGCATTCGCGACCTGAATCTTTACGTAAGCTTCTGCACCGATAATCTTCTTGCTCAGGCGATCAACGCGGCGCGTTTTGGCGGACGCACGGAAACTCGCGAGTTGTCGTTCAATCCCAACGAAGCCGGCGACCTGCCCGACGGCTCGCGCGACGCGCCGCTGGTGTACGGACTGTTTGGAAAGATTTCGGTGTTGCCCAAGTACGTGGTCGCGGAAGAAGACGAACTCGAGTGGGTCACCGCCTTGCAGATTCCAGAAAAGCGCCCGGAGCGGCTCTTCGATGAACTGGGGCGCAATTCCTTGCTATTCCTCGGCTGCCGGTTTCCTGACTGGCTGGCGCGTTTCATCATTCGCACCACCAAGAACACGAAGCTATCCACCGAGCGCGGCTTTTCGGAGTATTTGGTTGACGCCGACGTGAAATCCGATTCGCCTTTGGTCGCTTTCCTCACCAGTTTCAGCCACGAGACTCAGGTGGTAGCTCTGGACCCGATCGCCTTCGTGGCCGAACTCGCCCGGCGCTGGCAGCAACGGCAAGGGGGCGACGCCGCGGCCAAGACACCGGAACCCAGCCCGATGCCGGAAACCATGCCGCCCGGCAGCCTGTTCATCAGCTATGCCAGTGAGGACCGGCCAGCCGCGCTGCGGTTGGCGTCGGAATTGCAGGCCGCCGGACTGCCAGTTTGGCTCGACCGCCAGCAGCTCGATTGGGGTAGCGACTACACGGCCCGCATTCGGCTCGCGATCCAGCAATGCGCACTGTTTGTGCCCGTGCTGTCGCGCACCGCCGAACAGCGCACCGGATTCTTCCGCAAGGAATGGTCCTGGGCGAGCGAGCGGAACCTGGATTTTACCGGCAGCAGCCTCGCCTTCCTGTGCCCGCTGGTGATTGACGATACGCCGGTGGTGACCAGCAACGAAATTCCCCCGTCCTTCAAGGCGGTGCACATCGAACAGGCCCCCGACGGCAATCTGCAGGCGCACCAGGCGGACGTGATCGTCAAAGCCTTCAACGCCATGCGCGCCCGCCTGCAAGGTGCGTCATGACCGAACTTCCCATGATCGACGCCGAACGCCCGTGGCCGGGATTGTTGCCGTTCACCGAAGACGCGCGCATGTTCTTCCACGGCCGCGAAGCCGAAACGGACGATTTGTTTCGCCTGATCGAACGCGAACCTCTTACCGTGTTGTTCGGTCAATCCGGATTGGGAAAATCGTCGCTGTTGAATGCCGGCGTATTTCCGAGCCTGCGCCGCGCCGGTTATCTGCCGGTGTACATGCGGCTCAATCTCGACGCTACGGCGCCTGCGCTCGGCGCCGCCACGATTTCACTGATCGACCAGGTGTGGCAGGCGCTCATGGACGAATGCGTTGACCACGAGGTAAGCGCGACTCAACCCCTGCAGGGCGACGACTTCTGGCAATACCTGCATCGACCCAGCACGCAGTTCCTCAATCCCCATGGACGCCCCGTCGTACCTGTGCTGGTCTTCGATCAGTTTGAGGAGATCTTTACGCTTGGCCGGCAAACACCCGGGCAACATGCGCGTACGCGCGTGCTCCTGCAACAGTTGGGCGAACTCATCGAAAACCGGCTTCCTCCCGCGCTTGAGAGCGAACTCACGGAACACCCGGAGCGCATGGATGAATTCGACCTGCTGCGCCAAAACGTCAAGATTGTATTCACGTTTCGCGAGGATTATCTGGCCGAATTCGAGGGCCTGAAGACCCTCATTCGCCCCATCATGCAAAACCGTATGCGCCTGGAGCCCATGCGGGGCGACCGCGCGGCCAAGGCCATCCAGCAGGCGGGCGCCGGCCGCTTGAGCGCAGCCGTCGCAGCGCGCATCGTGCGGTTTGTGGGCGGCGTGGCGATAGACGGCGCCAGTCCACTCGAAGAGATTTCAGTCGAACCCGCGCTGCTTTCGCTGGTCTGTCGCGAGCTCAACGAGCAACGCATTGCCCGCGGGCAAACCGAAATCACCGCCGATCTGATCCAGGGAGAAAACACGCAGCAGATCATTGCGCAGTTTTACAACCAGGGATTTGCCGGGTTGGACGTCAGGGTGCGCTATTTCGTCGAGGATCGGCTTCTGACCGCCGCGGGTTACCGCGATAGTTGCGCTTTGGAGAATGCCCTGGCGGAGCCCGACGTCAGCGAAGCGGCGATTCAGGCTCTGGTGGATCGACGCATCCTGCGTCGCGAGGAGCGCGGCGGATTGGTTCGGCTCGAGCTGATCCACGATGTTCTCGCGATTGTGGCCAAGGCCAGCCGCGATGCGCGGCGGGAAGCCGCGGCGCTCCAGGCTGCACAGGTGTTGCTGGCCAAGCAGCGGCGACGCCAGAGAATCGTAGGCGCGTGGGCCGTGGTCCTGGTGGCATGTCTCGTAGGGGTTTCATGGCTGGCGGTGGTCGCGAGCCGGGGAAAGAGAGAGGCCGTTGCTGCTCAGCAAAAAGCGGATCAAGAGGCCAAGCGGGCCATCGATCAGCAGAGGATCGCTCAGAGCGAGAGCGCCCGGGCGTCCAGCGCGGAGCAACTGGCCAAGTCAAAACAGGTGCAGTTGGCTGACGCTCTTGAGAAGGCAGACGCGGCGACTGGTGAGGCTACGAGTGAGGCCGCCCAAAAAGAAAAGCAGCGATGGGAAGCCGTGGTTTGGGCAGCTGCCGCCGACGAGCAATTAGACGCGCACGGCACGGGCGAACAGCTGCGCGCGTGCGTCGATTCCACCAATCGCCTTGCCGGCGATCCGCCGCCGGCCGCATCGCTCGATTACATGGTGGGAGTCTGGCATGTGGACGAAGGGTTCGCAACGACGGATATGGATTGGCACAGCGACGGCACATGCGTGAGCAGGCATTTGTATCAAAACGGCCATGAGATCGACGCCAAGGGTGACGTTTGTACCTGGAAATACAAATTGATCGACGAGCATGACTTCGAGGTTGATTACCAATCCAAGATCTTGGGAGATGCATACCCAAAGCAACTGATCTTCAAGATCGTAAGTCCTACGCGCATGCGCAACACCAACATCGGCTACGATGCGTTTCGAATTATCTGCCCGGCGCAGGAGCTCACGATCCGTCGAGGCGAGCTCGCGACTCTGCAGAAATCAGCCAACGACCATTCCGGCCAACTGCCGCAACTAGCAGATCTGGCAGGTGGATACGACAAGCTGGGGATGGCGCTGTCCGCACAGGGCGATTCTGCGAATGCTCTTGTGGAGCTCAACAACGAACTCAACATATATCAGTTTCTGGTATCGCGGGAACCCGGCAATCTGGCCTGGCAGCGCAGCGAAGCGCAGTTACTTGCGCAGATCGGCGATCAGCAATTCGCGCAGGCCAAGGCCTCCAATCAGGCAGGCAACTCACTGCTGAGCGTCCAACAAGTTACCGCGGCGCTCGCGTCTTATCAAAAAGGTTTGGCGATTCGCGAGCAGTTGCTGCACGCCGCCCCCTCAGACGTTGATGCGCAGTTGAACGCGGCGCACGCACTCAACCAGGTCGGCACGGTTCTCTATTGGAGCCGCCACCCGGCCGACGCGGCCACTGCGATCCAGAAGATGGTGCGGCTGTACGAGGACATCATTGATGCGCATCATGGCACTCCCCAGATTCAAGTGCAACTCCTATGGGGTCTTTATGCACTGAGCGTGATGTCGGACAATCCTGGCGAGGCCAGGGACGATCTGCGCAAATCGCTCGCAATTGCGACAGAACTGGATAACCATCACGAGGATCCCGACGAAATGACCGGCGTGGTTACGTTCCTGCAGGACGCGCTCGCCAAGCTGCTGAAGCAGCCCACGCCGCCCAAACAAAATTGACCGGCCGCACAATTCCATGTGCAGTTATCTTGTGCTCGACCCTCTGTTGTCTACGCTGCCCCTTCACGCAGATCTTGTTTCTCTTCGCGGAGGTTGACGCCCCCTTTAAAGAACCCGCCATCCGCAATCCTCAATCGGGGCGTCTCTAAATCGCCGGTAATGGATCCGCTCTGATAAATCTCCACGCGATGCGAAGCAGACACGCTGCCAAACACCTGGCCCATGATTACCACCTCGCGAGCGGTGATCCCAAATTGCCCATCCTTGCGTGCATGGGCAACAAACACTCCATGCTCGCCAATGGTGACGCGCTCATTCGGGATATCGATATCGCCCTCGACGCGACCGTCGATAAACAGCGGGCCCGTGCCGCTGATCTTCCCTTTAACAAACTGTCCCTTGCCGATTGTCACCTCTTCCGACGAGTCAGTGCGTAGAACGCCATAGACGTTGGCTGGCAACTCGGGTTCCGGAATCGAAATCGATGATGTCTCCAGCGTGGGGGGAGACGAATGAGGATGTGTCTGGCCTGCTCTATTCATAAAACACCCGTTTCCATGGGCGCAATCCACGAGGAGAGCAATCTCACATCTGGTGCGGTTGCGCTTCCCTGGCTCTTTAAGAGTGCTACCGATGCGGGTATTTGCAGCCAGTGACTCGTATGACCGCTATGGAGAAGACGCAGGAGCGGGAATGGCGATGGAAGCGCGTGCCATTTTGGAACGCCGCACCGCCTCAGAAATCGTGGTGATCCACATGCCTGGAGATTGCCCCGGAAATGTTTCCCGCCGCAGCTTCACGATCGGAGAACGGCGGGTTGGCCGCGTCTGTTCTGGCGCGCACCTTGGCCACGGTCTGCCAGTTGTCCTTGAAGGGGCGATCGGCCAGCCACGGCGGCAGGGGCATTTGAAGGAGGCGGCTCAACGCTTCCGCGTAGCCCTCGTATAAGGCGCGCATTTCGCGGAGCCTCTCGATGGATTGACCGTCACGGCAAACCTTGACGCCGCCCTCGGAGAGCAGTTCGTAAAGTTTTTCATAGCGCTCCGCCGGAAGCCGGTCGGGTGCGTCGCTGATCGGCTGCAGAGAAAGAATCTGGGAAAGATCGACCATGGCGTGACGGGCCATGGCAAACGTGAGTTGCGCCTGCCGCGCCTCGTAACCCTGAATTCCCGCGATCATGAGCGCCGACATGTCCAGAATGGCGGTGAGCCCTGCCAGCCAACTCTGGTTGCTGTGTTGCGAGCGGAAATAGCAGAGTTGCGGGTACGAGATGTGGCTCTCCAGCAACTCCGCCGACCAGCGCTCCCACTCCGTGAGCAGCGCCGACAGCGCCAGTTCTGCACCCGGGTAGGAGTGGCGGCGCAAAAGCTCCGCGGCGGTAGGGGGAGATCCCGCACGTGCGTCAAGCAGCGAGATACTTACCTCGCGCCGCGAAAAGGCAGCGTAAAGTACGGGAAAATACCCCATCACGACGGCCAGAAAACCAAGCCCAGTGCCCGCCTCCAAAATCACGAGCGCGCGCGCCCAGGGATTTTGCGGCGTCACGTCTCCGAGGCCTAGCGTGAAGATGGTGGTTCCGCTTACGTAGAGATCCGATTGAAAGCCCGCTCGGTGCGCTGCATCGACAAAGGGACTGCCGAGCGCGAAATAGATGAGCCCAAAACCCAGGACCATTGCGGCGGCCCACACAACAAGGAGCAGGATCAGCGAGAGTGGCCCGTAAAAACTGAATACCGTCTCCCGCCGGCGCGGGTTGCGCAGCCGTCGTGTGAAAAACGCCCAGGGCCTCCACGTTGTGACGTAGAAAACGCGCGTGAGCCGGAGATGTCCGGTCGCGCGCCGCGGGAGGATGATGGTCTGGAAGGCGTCGAGCAGGATGATGAACAGGCAAGCCACGCCTGCAACGAATGCGACGATCTGCATGGTTTTCCTC
>CAVSQE010000041.1:0-9431 GCA_963729915.1 uncultured Acidobacteriota bacterium
AAATGGACGAAGCGGCGAGAGCGAGCCTGGGTGCGTACGCTGCTTCCGACCCCGGCGCAAAGGCTACGCTCTCCGCGCTAATGAAGGATCTGAATCAGATCATTGCAGGGCCTTCGATCTATGCGAAGGCACGATTCGCCGGGATCGTTCTGCGGCCGGAGACGCGCAAACTGGCGAAGGAGAATCCGCAAGGCCAGCCGCTGGCGCGGCTGAACAAACTGCTTCTTGAAGACGCCTACGCGGCGGAGATTGCGCGGTCTGCTACGGCGGACTGGGAGGTGCGCGATGGCGCGATGGCGAGCAAAGGCACGGGGCGGGGCGTGATTTACTCGAAAAGAGACTTCAGTCGCTTTCGTCTGACGTTTACCATGCGCCATGTTTCCGGCAAGCCCGACCACCAGGCGTGCGTGCTGATTTTTTGCACGCGGCCGCAGGGAGACGAGAAGCCGCTGGATGCGTTGGGCGGCATTCAATTCCAGGTGCCCAACGGCGGCCACTGGGATTATCGTCCGGGGATGAACAACGCCGGCGGATCCGAGTTCACCACGGTGACGAAGATGACGTTCGATGTTCACGCGTGGAGCCGCGTGGAGATTCTAGCCGATGCAACCAAAGGAACGGCGCGCATGGCCGTGGCGCAGCCGCCGGGAAGCAAAGCGGTCGAGGTTCTGGACTTCAAGGATCCGGCGGCGGGTAAGGCAGGGCCGATCGCGTGGCAGATGCATAATGCGGGGCTGTTCGATGAGTACAAGGGCGTGAGCATCGAGCTCGACCCGGCGCAGGACGAATTGTTGACCATTGCCTAAACGCGCGATGGGGGAGCAAAATAGTTGACGGTCGCGTGTGCAGGGCGTCAGCGCACCCGGAATTTGAGTCTGGAGCGGGCTAGGCGTCCAGTATACGTATACTATTGAGGTACAAAGCTGCCAACGAAACGAAAGGGTGTGTCAATCGACCGCTCAATGCGATGGACATGCGCGACATTGCGAGAATAGCCGGAGTTTCAAGCGCGACCGTTTCGCGCGTGATTAACGGCTTGAGTTCGGTACGGCCCGCTACAGCCGAGCGCGTGCAGCGCGTGATCGACGAGCTGAAGTTCATCCCCAACGGCAGCGCGACAACGTTGAAGTACGGCCGAAGCAGCACTTACGGTCTTATCGTTCCTGACATTACCAACCCATTTTTCCCGGAGTTCATCCAGAGCTTCGAGGGGATTATCGCGGCCACGAATTACAACATGCTGGTGGCGACCACGCAAAGCCAATCGCTGCGCATGACGAAGACGATTCACCGCATGCTGGTGAGCAAGGTGGACGGCATCGCGCTTCTGGCTTCGGAGATCGAGACGGTTCCCATCGAGTTGGTGATGAACCACCGCGTGCCGCTGGTGACGATGGACCGGCGCGTGGTGGGCGACGGGTTGAGCGATGTGTGCGTGGACAGCACCAGTGGCATGCGCGAGGCGGTCAAACACCTGTACAAGCTGGGGCACCGGAAGATCGGGTACATTGGCGGGTCGGCCGGGCCTACCATTTCGGATCACCGTCTGCACTCTTTCCTGCTGGCAATGGGAAGCGTGGGACTGCCGGCTGAACCGCAATTCCTGCGCGAGGGGAACTATCGCATCAGCGGAGGGGAAACTGCGATGGCCGAATTGTTGCAATTGCCTGCCCGGCCCACAGCGATCATCGCGGCCAACGATCTCACCGCAATCGGAGCGCTGCGGGTGATCCACAAGCGGGGGCTCTCGGTTCCCGGGGACATCTCGATCGTGGGATTCGACGACATTGAACTCAGCGATATCGTGTATCCACCATTGACGACGCTGCGTTTATCTCGCCATGAACTGGCAAAGACGTTTGTGAACGCGCTCGAAATGCTGGCCAGCTCCCCGCGCCGCAACGGCAAGCAATACAAAGTGGAAACCTCGCTGGTCGTCAGGGAATCGACGGGCCCGGCGAAAAAAAAGGCGGCTTCATCCCGGCCAGCGGCAAAACGCAAGGCGTCTAGCGGAAGATAAAGTTCAACAGCAGAAAGAGCGCCAAAACAAATGCCACCAGTCCCCAGGTAACCGGCAAAATGCGCTGGCGCGGCATGCATCCCGAAAAGTAAGTGACACTGTTGAGATCCTCTGCGGCTTTTTGCGCCGTGAACAGACTCACCGTTGCCGTCACTGCGGCCGCCACGATCCAACCGAAGATGGCTCCATAGAAATCTCCTGGCAATTGACTGCCGTAGACAATGATTCCGCTATGGATGGCGAGGCTGTGCGCGGAGGCCGCGATCGCGCCGCAGAGAAGCCCCCAGAATCCTGCCGTCGGCGTGGCCCACCGGGTAAACATGCCCAAAAGAAACACCGCAAAAGGAGGCGCGTTAAACAGCGAGAAGATCAGCTGTAGATAGTCCATCAAGTTGTTGTAAAAGAGTACGATGTAGGCCGTCGCGACACTGAGGCACGCGGCCAAAGCAGTGAAGGTCCTGCCCATTTTGAGGTAATGGGCGTCGGATTCGTGTTTGCGTAGATGGGTCTGATAGAGGTCGTGCGTCCAGGGTTGGTGTTTGTTCTTGAAAGTGTTCATTTTGGGGGGCGGGAGGTTCGTGCGCGGGGAAGCTCAATGTGCGTTGCGGCACACAAAGGGCAGGATAAGGGTTTGAGGTTGGCCACAAATGTATACGTAGTCTCAATCATTCTCGCGATTGATTTGCAAGGTTCACCTAATCAGAAAACTGGCGCAGTGCTTGAGGAGTTGAACAGCACGGGCAGCCTGGGAGGCCCGCGTGTCATGCAGATCGCGTTGCGTGTCGATTTCTAACTTCAATTTTCCCAATTGCTGCCGGCGTGCAACCACGAATTGTGCGCCGGCGGCGGCCGGTAACCAGCTCCATACAGTTTCGATAGAATTAGCTCCGCACCACGGAGAGGAGCATCACCTTTGAAAAATCTAACTGATCAGCAAAATGCAAGCGCACTGTTGTCGCGCCGCGAATGGCTGGGCAAGCTTGCCTTGCCGGCTACGGGCGCGGTGTTCGCAGCAGGAATTCTGGATGCGAAGCCAGTGGAGGCAGCACGCGCCAAGCCGGCCCCAAGCAACGACGACCTGGGCGCGCGCGTCTACAACATTCGCACCTACGGCGCCAAGGGCGACAAGACCACAGTCGATACGGTCGCGCTCCAGGCGGCGATCGACGCCTGCACCGCCGATGGTGGAGGAACGGTTCTGGTTCCGGCGGGAACGTTCGTCATCGGCACTGTGGAGTTGAAGAGCAACGTCACGCTGCATATCAGCGCGGGCGGCACGCTGCTGGGCAGTGGCGACGGCAAGCAGTATCACGCCGTGGACGCGATACCGCTGCACGGCGATACTACGCTCAACGATGGAAACTGGGCGCTGCTCTTTGCCGTGCACGCCAAGAACATCACCATTGAAGGCCCCGGCACAATCGATGGCCAGGGTGCGCAGTTTCATTCCGCGGTGCGCGGCACTGCGCCGCCCAGTGGGATCGGCGGCAACAAGCGCCCCTACCACGTCCTGGTGTATCAGTCTGAAAACTTCTCCGTGCGGAACATTTCGCTTCTCGATTGTGCGTATCACAGCATTCGTATCATCGAGAGCCAGCGCATCTTTCTCGACAGCATCTATATTCACAACCGCGTCAACGGCAACAACGACGGTTTCCATTTCATCAGCGCCGAGCAGGTACGCCTGAGCAACTGCACCGTGAAATGCGGCGACGATGCCTGCGCTCTCTTCGGCTCCTGCAGGTACATTACCGTCACCAATTGCTACTTCAGCACCCGCTGGTCGGTCTTCCGTTTTGGCGGCGGCCATGCCGGCAACATCGCCATTTCCAATTGCGTGCTCAAAGAGGTGTACGGCTGCCCCATGAAGTTTCAGGGCGACCCCGGCTCGGTGTTTGAAAACATCTCGTTCTCCGATCTCGTTCTCGACGATGTCACTGGCCCCATCAGCATCAGCGTGGGTAAGGGTCAACGCCGCGCGAGCGATGCGTCTTTGCCCGCCGCGTTGCCGCCGGTCGTGGTGCGCAACATCTCCTTCAGCAACATTCACGGCACGGTGACCGCCCATGCGCCAGCGCAGCTCTCTGAAGGCACATTGGGCGTGGGCTCGCGGCCCGGCGAGATCCATTCCGCGATCGTTCTCAACGCCATCGACGATGCGGTGCTCGAAAACATCTCCTTTAGCAACGTTCACGGCACGGTGACCGCCCATGCGCCAGCGCAGCTCTCTGAAGGCACATTGGGCGTGGGCTCGCGGCCCGGCGAGATCCATTCCGCGATCGTTCTCAACGCCATCGACGATGCGGTGCTCGAAAACATCTCCTTTAGCAACGTTCATCTCACCTTCGGCGGCGGCGGCACTGCGGAAGAGGCGGCGCGGCGCGATGTTCCCAAGGTCTTCGGTGAGTACTTTGAGCTGGGCCCGATTCCCGCGTACGGCATGTACGCGCGCAACGCGCACGGCCTCACCCTGCAAAACGTGCGCTTCGAGGTGAGCGAGCCTGACTTGCGTCCCGCGGTGATCTTCGATCACGTGGAAGACGCGGCAATCTACGGCTTGAATGTGCAAGGCAACCCGCAGGCAGAATCCGTGCTCCGCTTCATCGATTCCAGGCAGGCGCTGCTCACGGGTTCGCGCGTTCTCACCCCTTCCTCCACATTCCTGCAAGTTGAAGGCGAAGGAAACGACGGGATCATCGTCGAGGGCGGGGATCTGTCGAAAGCCACATCGGTTGTCGCGTTCAAGAACGGCGCATCGGAGAATTCCGTCAAGCTGCGCAATTTGACGTAGGATTTGGCCCACGCGCATCGATCCGCATAAGAGCCGGATGCGCATGGACCTCAATGAAGTGGCGTTTCTGCGCGTGGCCGCAATGTGAGAGTGGTTACTGCCTGAAGTCTGCTCTGTGTTTTGTGCCGGCGCGACGCTCACTGAGTCGTGACCGCATCTTCGGCGGGTTCAGACTGGCGGGATCGCAAGGCAGAGCAGAAATTGGCAAAGCTCATCGGCCTGCCGAATAGCCAGCCCTGTGCGTAGTGAACGCCGCGTCGGGTGAGGAATTGCGCCTGGGTCTCGGTTTCCACGCCTTCCGCTACCATAACCAGCTTGAGCGAATGCGCCATGCTGATGATGTGAGGCACGACATTGCTGGTGGCTCCATCGGTGCCAATGTTTTCCACAAACGACCTATCGATTTTGAGCGCGTCGATACCCAGCGTCTGTAAGCAGGAGAGACTGGAATAGCCGGTACCGAAGTCGTCGATGGCGATCTCGATGCCGAGATGATGAATGGCATCGAGAGTCGCGCGCGCCTCTTCGCCCTGGAGGAAGCCGCGCTCTGTGGCTTCAACCTTGATGTTTGCGGGGCGGGCGCGGCTCACGCGGAGCACGTCTTTGAGAACTTCGACGGTCTGTGCGGAACGAAGATCCGCCGCCGAAAGATTGATCGCGATAAGGAAGTCGGGATCAATCATGAGGAAGCTGGGAAGATCGGCGGCGACGATCCGGGCCACACAGGCGGTGATGAGGGTAATGACGCCGCTTTCTTCCGCAGCGGGGATGAAGTTGTCGGGCCGGACGATTTGCCCGTTACGCTGCCAGCGCACCAAGGCTTCGGCGCCTATCCAGCGCCGCGATTCCAAATCAACAATGGGCTGGTACTCGACAAAAAACTCTCTGCGCTTGGCCGCGCCGCGCAGTACGGAAGGAAGAGAGAGGTAAATACGGGAGATGTGGGTGACGGCCCAGGCGAGACCGATGGCGCACAGGAGGCCGAGAGGAACAAAAATGAGCGCGAAATGGCGCGCGCGATTCACCGCATAGGACTCGGGCGCGGCGGTGATGACGGCGATATCGATATTGGCGGCGCGGACCATGGTGACGATGGACCCCGAGCTAAGAAACGTCGCATTGCCGCCCTTGGGAATCGACATGAACCAATCGGACGGCATCTGCATGCCGCGGGACGCAACGATGGCGTGGTTCGCCGACGAGGGAACGAAGATCGCAATGGAGACGCTGGGGCCCTCGGCAGGAATGTCGAGGGGCAGCGTGGGATCGAGAATAAAGGCGAGGCCGTGCTGCGAAAAGACGTCCACCGGGTGATCCGTGAGAGGGAGCGTAATATGCAGGTGCTCCGCTGCTCCGTGATCCGTGATCAGGGTTGGCGGTCCCAAGCGGATGGGATCCGTGGTTCCCAGTGATGTGCAGGCGATGTGATCGCCTACGATGCGCCCGACACCCTGAATGTAGCTGGAGCCTACGTCAACCTTGCGCATCAGCTGGATTTCGGCGGGCGAACATGGCGGATTGTGGGCCTGATTGATCAGCTTCGTTCCACTGCCAATCTGCTGCGCCATCTCCTCCGTGCGGCGCAGGACATCGTTGCCATAACTGAGAGCCAGCGAGCGCTCGTCGGCCAGGGCCTCTTTCCAAGAGATTTCGACAGAGATCAGGATCGGCGCCAGGAGGGCGACCAATCCGATGATGACGGCAATGGCAACCTCAGAGGATTGACGCATTCCGGCTTCACTACGGCCACGGATTGAAAAGGCGGAAAGGGGGCGACCGTATCGGGATGATACATCCGGCTGCTGTTCCATCACAAAAAGAAATTGGCCGCGGAGCCTGGAAGGGCACGGTCCGCCAGAGCCACGAAATCCGGGTAGAAATGCCTTTGCGAGCGAGCAGCGAGCGGCTGCTCCATGCAATGGTGGTGGAGGCGGCGGGAGTCGAACCCGTCATCAGCACTGAAAACACTCAAGTTACTGAAACTGAAAATGCCTTAAATTTCCGGAATTCCACGATTGCCTGGTTTGCGTACAAATCGCGTACAAAGAATTCCTTAAATTCCCAGAACTCCAACAGTTGGATCTTCCAATCCGTTCAGCGGACGATCTGAAGTATTCTCTGACCTTTATACATCAGTTCCGTCTACAGTGGCCGAGAATGGCCGATTCTTCATTTGTGTCTACCAGCGATTCGCCCCATCTGATCGACAACCTCTTGTAGATTCTTGAGGGAAAGTGCTCTTCGGCCACAATTGGCGCGGTAGACAACGAGATTGTCGTCTCCTCCCACGACGCTTGGGAAAAGGAGCCCCTGAATGCCCTCAGCTTCGAGTTCGCGGGACAATTCCATGGAAGCCGTCAGATCGGCCTTGTTGAGACATGCCAATCTCACTGCTTCGCCGGCCTGCGACGTTCCGAGAGCGGAAAGGTCCAATGTCCGCTTCAGGTTCACAGCCACGGCGTACACGACGCGAGGATATTTGTCGGTGCTGATCTGAGCGGCTCTGCCGAGGCGCACTTTCCGCGCCGTGACCTCTTTGCTTGCCCCTGCGTCGGTCGCCGAGAGGTAAACCGCTCGGATACCAACAGCCGCAAAGCGTCCCCCGCGAGCCTGCGTACCGGCGCCGCTTAGGACATCGCCCGGGTCCATATAGCGATACTCGACGCTGCGGAAATAGACCCCTTTCAAGGGAACGGGGTGGCCCATCCAGCGCTTGATCGCCGCGCGCAGTTTGGCATTGAAGGTCAAACGGGCTGTCCTTCGTGCAACCTGTCGAATTCGATGACCAGATCACGGATGCGGCCCTCCGCGATCAACTGCTGTGGAGTTCTTCCGGCGAACGCCTCGAGCGGCGTACTGAGCCAGTGCTTCTCCTCGGGAGCGACGACATAGTCGTCCATGCGAGAGAGCAATTCGCGGAGATCGCGCGTCTTCTTGTTCATCTGGCTGGTCCCTCTGCCCGCTTCCCAGTTCTGCACGGTGCGAGTAGTCACATTCAAGGCATTCGCCAACTGTTCCTGGCTCAGTCCAAGCCTCTTCCGAGCATTCCCGAGTTCGAAGGTCGATTTCTCATCCGCTTTGGGACGAGCATGGGCACGGATGTTTCGTGCCTTCAAGAGCTGTCTGAGGTGAGGCCAGTTAAAGGCCCATTCAGCCTCGGCAAACTTCTGCCGCCCGACCATCGTCCCCACACGGAAAGCGAAATCGGCCGAATGGTGCGGCGTATAGACTAAAAGCGTCGACACCTTGCAATTTCGAAGGGTGGCAAGGGTGCTCTCGACCGCAGAATCCTCTTCGGGCCTAGACAGGTAGAGGACGCTGACCTGGGTTCTTCCCAGCGCGGCTTTCACGTTGCACGGGACAGTCTGGAACCGGGGTGAATAAGGAGCGAATAGAGATTTTGCCTCGTCCAGCGCGTTTGGTTCGGTCCACACAACGAGTCCTTCGGAATGAGTTGCGGTCTGCATTCGCACCTCCGGCTCCATTATACGCAATTCTTCGCGGTAGGCGAAAATATTGACAATCTCTTTGCGATACTGTTGCAGGGAACTTGCCGCTTTTGTCTGAAGGATTCGAAGCCTCGTCCCCGAGTGGCCACTTTGCACTTTCTTCTGTTGAATTTAGGGGCAAACCTTCTCAGAATCGAGGGTTGCCGAATTTCTCAGGTCTGCCCTTCTTTCCAGTGGACCTCATTCCGCAAGAAATTGGTATCACTGGTATCACCCCTCGTCGAGAGTTCAGCTCAAAGCCAAGTGCGCGGCGGCAACTCCTAACGAATCGCTCCGCTGTGCTGTTCTGGTAGGGGCATTGGAAAGACTTCCCGCACGAGTGAATTCCGCTGCGCCATCGGGGGATGGCCCTCTCTGGAGCCGCAAAGTTCTGTGAAATTCGAACACGGATTTTGCAATCGCTTCGATCCGGGGTAAACTGGGTTTTCCTCGCTCATCGGTCCTTGACTTCGAAGTGTTCATGCGGGAGGGCGGCGAGCTGCTCGGTCAGCCGCAGCCGGTACGACCCGAACTCACGCGTTACGCACGATAGGAACACTTTCATGACCGTTCGCGAATGCAGGAGACTTCCAGTAGGCCTTATTGGCAGCCTTAATGGCAACCAGTCTGCGAGCGGATCGACACCTGTCACTGGTGGGATGCCGCCGCTGTATGTTCTTCTGAACGAGTGGGATTGATTTCAGCAATACCTGCGAGTCGATGGCGGCGACCCTTGCGCCGACCAACGCGCCGCAGTTCTTCATCCTGCTCCGCATGCGGCGGAATAGCTCGAGAAATGCGCCGGTGATGGTGGATCAGCAAGTTGGAAACGGATACTTTTGCGGATCATGAGCCCAGGAAAATATCGATAGTCTCGTGTGCAGTCCTTTATCATCATCTCGTGAATAAACTGCTTCGTATTCGCCGCAATGTCGTGCAATGCAGGTTGTCGATTGCCCTGTGCGTATCGAGGTTCGCGGCTCTTTCTGTCTCGGCACAGCAGATGCCTAAGCCCGAGCCTTTTCCTGACGTGCCCGAGACGCAACCTCCTGACTCGCTCACCATGCAGGACCCCGCCACGTTTTCTGAGGAAAAGATGGATTTTCCCATCGCTACCGGCCCCTATGAGCCT
>CAVSQE010000042.1:0-118855 GCA_963729915.1 uncultured Acidobacteriota bacterium
CGAACTACCTCGGGACCGTCCAATACATTAACCCCGCTGCATTTACCGTCAACGTGAATAGCTCCACTGCAGCTGGACAGGCCATTAACGTTGGCCAGGGGCCGGGATTGTATGTTCCCGGTAATGCACCCCGTGTTGGCGCCCTGAACCTCTGGGGCATGGGCGTCTACAACGTCGATGCGGCGCTCAAACGCACCTTCCCGATCTATCACGAATGGAAGTTCTCGTTTGAAACCGATATGACCAACATCACCAACCACGTCGAGTGGGCTTCACCCGGCGCTTCGGTCGCCTCCGGCACCAACAGTGGATTTGGCACGATCACAGCCGTAGGCGGAACCTACACTCCGCGCGAGCTTCAGGCATCGGCGCGCATCAGCTGGTAAATTTCAACTTGCTTCATTCGACAAGGTGCTGCCGGTCCTCCGGCAGCACCTTTTTTCTTTTCCCGCCGCGCTCCGCCGAGCGTTCACACCCGCACACCATTTGTCCTCAGCGCGTCGCTCTGAGTATAGTGGGATCGCCTGGACTTCCCATGAAAATGGAGTTCCCATGAAATTGTTTCGCTTTCTTACCTGTCTCGCCGTTCTCGCCTTCACCGCTGTCGGCGCGCTCGCCGCGCCTCCCGATCAACTCCCTTGGTCGCAACGCGCCGCCAACGCCGCCATAGCTCGCTGGCCCGACGGCCGTTTTGCACCCGCCGGTGCGCCCTCAACCTGGAACTACGAGTTGGGCACCCTGCTCGCGGGCATACGCTCCGTCTGGCTCACCAATGTCGATCCGCGCGACTTCAACTACATCAAGAGCTCCGTTGACGCCCTCGTCGCACCCGACGGTTCCATCCCCACGCTCAAGCCCGGGGAGCATCAGCTCGACAACATCCTCCTCGGCCGCCAGCTTCTCTTCCTCTACGGCGTTACCCAGAACAAGCGCTACCTCACCGCCGCCACTTTCCTCTGGAACCAGCTCGCCCAGCAGCCCCGCAACGCCGAGGGCGGTTATTGGCACAAGCAGCGCTATCCCAACCAGATGTGGCTCGACGGCCTCTACATGGCCGAGCCTTTCCGCGCCGAGTACGCCTCCATCTCCCATCACCCCGAAGAATTCAAAGACATCACCCGGCAATTCGTGCTCATGGAGCAGCACGTCCGCGATCCCAAAACCGGCCTCCTCTACCACGGCTGGGACGCGTCGAAGCAGGAGCGCTGGGCCAACAAGCAAACCGGCGACTCGCAGGAGTTCTGGGCGCGCGGCATCGGCTGGTACATGATGGCCCTCGTCGACACGCTCGACTATTACCCCGAGGGCGACCCCGGACGCGCGCAGTTGATGGCCATCCTCCGACGCGAAGCCGTCGCCATCATGCGCTTCCAGGATAAGAAGACCGGCCTCTGGTACGACGTAATGAACAAGCCCGGCGAAAAGAGAAATTACTTTGAATCCTCCGCCGCCTGCATGTTCGTCTACGCTTTGGCCAAGGGCGTGCGCCACGGCTACCTGCCGGATCTTGAGCCGGATGGCTTTCTCGCCGCCGCAGAACGCGGCTACAAAGGCATCCTCACGCACTTCGTCCAAGCCCAGGGCGACAACGTTTCGCTCACCGAGCACCGTCAAGGCCTCAGGCCTCGGCGGCCAGCCCTATCGCGACGGCACCTACGCCTATTACATCGGCGAGAAGGTCGTCACCAACGATCCCAAGGGCGTGGGCGCGTTTATCATGGCGAGCACCGAAATGGAATACGCGCCGGAGGCCACCATGGCGCGCGGCGATAACGTCGTCGTCGACGGCTGGTTCAACTCCCAGATGCGCACCGATGCCTTCGGCCAGCAGGTCGAGTTCCACTACAAATGGAACACCTGGGACAATCCGGGCTATTCATCCTTCAGCCATCTCTTCCACGAGTTCGGCGCGCAGACCAGCGAGCACGACGCCGAGCCCACGCTCGCCAATCTCAAGGGCGCCGACGTCTACGTCATCGCATCGCCCGACAATCTCGACAAAAATCCCAACGCCCACTTCGCGAACGCTGAAGATGCCGCACAACTTGCCGCGTGGGTCAAGGCCGGCGGCGTGCTCGTCATCATGGAGAACGACACCTCCTTCGCCGACCTCGACCACTTCAACGTGATCGGCGACAAATTCGGCATCCACTTCAACAGCGTGCTGCGCAAGCACGTCATCGGCACCAATTGGGAGCAGGGAAGAATCGACATTGACGGCAAGGGCCCCATCTTCCACCATCCCCACACGATTTATGTGAAGGACGTCTGCACCATCACAGTGACCAAGCCCGCCCGCGATGTGCTCGACGAAGGCGACGACATCTTCATGGCCACGGCAAAATACGGGAAGGGAACTGTCATCGCCATGACCGATCCCTGGCTCTACAACGAGTACACCGGCGTCCGCAAACTCCCCGATCTCTACGACAACTACGCCGCCGGCAAGGAGTTTGTCCGCTGGATTCTCGAACAAGTGCCGCCCACTCGTGAATTCGCGAAACCCAAGTCCGGGTTTTAACGGTGAACCCAACCCAGCACGAAAAGGGTGCACCCCATCTCGATTTTGAGATGTGGGAAAGCACGAACCCCAACACACGACCTCAACCCAGCACGAAAAGGGGTGCCCCACGACCGGGGCCCCCGCGGACAGGTCCACGTCCGTGGGGTGGAGATCTCGATTCTGAGATGTGGGATAGCACGAACCTCAACACGCGACCTCAACCCAGCACGAAAAGGGGTGCCCCACGACCGGGGCCCCCGCGGACAGGTCCACGTCCGTGGGGTGGAGATCTCGATTTTGAGATGTGGGAAAGCATGAACCTCAACACACGACCTCAACCCAGCACGAAAGCGGGTGCCCCACATCTCGATTTTGAGATGCGGGAAAGCACGAACCCCAACCCACCTCTTTCAACTGAGCGCAGTGTGGGGTAACCGTCTCAATGCTGCATTTGAGGTTGAGCCGCAGGCGCCGGCACCGGCAACCCCTTCACCTCCGGTCCCAACTCCGGGCAAACTCGCGCTAGATCGTCAGCCACCATGCGCCCAAACACTTCCGATCCGTGCGCATTCAAGTGTGTCCGATCCAGCGTGCTTCCCGTCGCATCCGGATGCCCCACCGCGTCAAACTGATCCGCTTGCTCCTGCGTCATCGTGCGCAGCAATCGCGTGCTCTCGGCATTCAAATCGATCACCGGCACGCCCTCTTCCTCCGCCACGCGTCGCGCGGCCTTCGCATACGCCGTCAGATCCTCCACCAGCGCGCCGTCCTTGTAGGTCCGCCGCGAAAGCGACGTCACAATGATGGGCCGTGCCCCCTCCGCCCGCGCCTCGTTGATGTAGCGGCGCATGTTCGCCGCGTACGTCGTCTCCGGATCGGTCTCGCGCGCCGGCCCCTTGCCCGGCATGTCGTTATGCCCGAACTGGATCAGAATGTAGTCCCCGTGCTGCGCCAGCACATCCTTCCACACGCCCTCGTCGTAATAGCTCTTCGAGCTCCGCCCGTTCCGCGCCAGGTTCACGCAGTCCACATTGAGAGTCAGATCCGCGCAAAATGCCGGCCCCCATCCTCCGCCGTTATTCACCGTCGAATCTCCGGCGAGCACAATCTTCACCGGCGCCCCATGCAGAATCGCCACCGTCCGCGCCAACTCCGGCGGCAGCGTAGCCGCCACTGGCCGCACATACTTCGCCAGCGCCGGAACCGCCTTTCCCAGATCTACGGCAACAATCCGCCCGAACACATACGATCCCTCCGCATTCAAATGCGTCTTGTCCGGAATCGTGTTGCCCTGCGCATCCTTCTTCGTGATGCCGAGCGCATTCGCCTGCGCCTCAGTCAGTGTGTCCAGGTACGCAATGCTGTCCGCCTGCAAATCGATCAGCGGCGTTTTTTCCTCGGCCGCAACTTTCTTCATCGCCTCAGAATGTGCTAGCAAATCCGAGTGAATCTTGCCGTCGTCCCCGTAGTAGCGACGCGTCAGCGGCGTAACCAGCACGGGAACGATGCCATGCGAGCGCGCTTCCTCCACATACCGTTTCAGGTTCGCGGGATACTCGGTCGCGAGGTTTGTCTCGCGCGGCATATGCTGTGCGGACTCCTCGTCATTGTGTCCAAACTGGATCAGCATGTAGTCGGGCTTGTCCGCGAGCGCCTTCGTCCAGTAGCCCTCGTTGTAGTATGTCTTGGTGCTTGCTCCGCCCTTGGCATCGTTGATGCAAATCACGTCGTCGGTCAGATTCGCGCAAAATCCCAACCCGTATCCCGCGCTCCTCGTCTGCGTTGAGTCGCCAATCAGCGCAATCCGCACCTTCGCGGGCGCGGACGCCGTGTTTGCTTCCGGCTGTTGCGCATGCGCGGCAAGTCCGGCTGCCAAAGCCGCCGTCAAAACCGCCCGAATAACCAATTCCATCGCGTCTCTCCAGTCTCTTTCGTCGTGATTTGCTGCCGCGAGCAGCAGATAAACGCCCGCGAGCCGTCCCGATTCTATCGTCTCCGAAACGTAGCGAACAACCATGAACTTCACGGTCTTCGGTTTACGGAATCTTGCTCCACGCTACGGTCATGTGGTCAGTCCACTGTGAAGAAGTTGCATATCAATCCCGCGCCGATTTCTTGCCTTTTATCGCACAAAATCAGTTGCACCGGGCAACCCTGCGCCGAGTTTATGCTTCAAATAATTGCACATCTTCGCCGTGAGAATAGAGTGAGCAAATGGCGTATTTTAATGACCTTGCTTTCGAAGGCAACAACTTGAGTTTTGCTCGGGCCCAAGCTCGCCTATCCGGCGGGGAGGATTTTTCTTGCGCTTTGCGCCCCGGATTGACTACTATTTTTGTGGTCTGACCTGTGAAGGTTGACGGGTCATTCGTTCAACACGGTTCCCCGCAAGAGAAAAACCTCAAGATCGGGCTAAGTTACCGTGTAACGGACGCGGCAGCGAGCGATAGCCCACGCCCCGTTCAACTCATTTCCATTGGAGGTAGCAGAAAATGAAACATGAGTTCGATAGCGTATCCACATGTTCTTCCGCGCGTCAGGAATTGCCGCCGGCAACTGATGGAACTCCAGCGGTAATCTCGATTCTGCGCGTGCGTATCGTCAGTACAATTGCGGCCTTGGTCCTCTTGGCTTGCGGCCTGTTGGCTGTACCGAAGGCTGCTCGCGCGCAGGAATTTCGCGCCACCATCAGCGGCACTGTTGCCGATCCCACTGGAGCCGTCGTGCCGGGCGCGGCCATCGAGGTGCGGGAAACCAGCACTGGAACCGTCAACCGCACCGTCAGCGACGCCGCCGGGCAATACGTCATGCCATTTCTTCTGCCCGGGAATTACTCGATTACGGTCACAGCCAAGGGCTTCCAAACCCTCAAGCGGACGGGCATCGTTCTCCAAACGCAGGAGCACCCCATCGTCGATCTGACGCTCAAGCTTGGCGAAGCCAGCCAGACGGTCACGGTGACCGGAGAAACGCCCCTGCTCAGCCAGGCAACGGCCACCATCGGCGACGTCATCTCCACTGCGTCTGTAGCCGACCTGCCGCTCAACGGCCGCGCTCCCCTGATGCTGGCCGAGCTTTCCGTGGGCGTCCAAACCGAGGCCGCTCCCGAACAATCGCACCCCTTCGACAACAACAACATGAACTCCTTTAGCGTCGGCGGCACGCCGCTGCAATCGAGCGAGGTCCTGATCGACGGCTCGCCCGACGAAACCATGCTAGGTTCGCTGGCCTTCAGCCCCACCCAGGACTCGGTTTCGGAAGTCTCGGTGCAGCCCTTCGCCACTGACGCCTCCTTCGGGCACTCCATCGGCGGCGTCATGAACCAGATCACGAAAAGCGGCACCAACCAGATTCACGGCACTGCCTACGAGTTCAGCCAGATTCCCGATCTCTACGCCAACTCGTACTTCAACGACCGGACCGGGACGCCCATTGCGAATACGCACTACAACCAGTACGGCCTCACCGCCGGCGGACCTTTCTGGATCCCCAAAGTCCTGAATGGCAAAAATAAGCTGTTCTGGTTTTTTGCCTGGGAAGTTCTCGACGACAAGCAGCCCGCGACGGCCGAACTTACCGTGCCCACCGACGCCGAAAAACAGGGCGATTTCTCGGCGCTCCTTGCCGCGCCCACGAGCTCCCAGCTTTATGAGCCCATGACCGGTACCTACTCCGGCGGCAAGGTGAGCGGTCGCACGGCGGTTCCCAACAATTGCCTTACCAACCTGTCAACCTACTGCGCGTCGGCGACCGGCGGGACCGCCGGCTACTCCATTAATCCCATCGCGTTGAACTACATGAAACTTTACCCGGAGCCCAACAACACTGTTGGCGTAGGTGCCGATGGCGCGGATAACTACATCAGCAATGCGCCCAGCGTCAACAAGTACAATGAAGAGTTCGGTCGCATGGACTACAACGTAACCGCGAAAGATCACTTCTTCTTCGACTTCCGCACGAATGTCCGCTCCCAGGTGAAGGAAGATTACTTCGGCAATGGCACCCAGGGCTCGACCCTGATACGCCACAACTGGGGCAGCACCTTCGATAACGTCTACACCTTGAATCCCACCACGGTCTTCGATGTACGCGCCAACTGGACCTTCTTCTACGAGGCCCACGATTCGCCGGCAGCAATCTACTCGCCAACCCAGATGGGGTTCAGCGGTTTGCCAAACTCCTCCCTGCGGTACGTGGAGATGCCGGTCATCAAGTTCAACAGCAGCAGCTTCGAGGATTTCAACAGCACGGCATCGCCGAGCTTCGACCCCACCACCAGCTATCAGCTCTTCGCCGATGTTTTGAAGACCATCGGCAAGCACTCGGTGAAGATCGGCTTCGACGGCCGCCAATATCGCGAGAGAATCAGCAACCTCGGAAGCCCTTCCGGCACCTTCACCTTCGGCAACAACTGGATGGAAGGGGGGGCGAACAGTTCGATAGTCCCGAAGTTCGGCGCCGATCTGGCCTCGTTCGAACTGGCCCTGGCAAGCAACGAATCCGACGACTTTGACCTTAATTCCGAGGCCGACTACAAATCCTATTACATCGGAGCGTTCGCGCAGGACGACTGGCGAGTTACGCCCCGATTGACGCTGAATTTGGGCGTGCGCTACGACATTGACACGCAGTTCGGCGAGAAGTTCGGCCGTACGGTCAGCGGATTCAACCCCACGGCCATCAATACTGCATCCGGCGCCACTTACAATTCCAAGGACACGGCTACTACAGGCAACACCACCGTGACCATCAATCCATCCACGTTCAATACGCTCGGAGGCCTGACCTTCCCCAGCGGAGCGGGTGGAGCGCCCTTTCAGATTGCCGACAGCCACGGCTTCTTGAGCCCGCGCATCGGCTTTTCTTATAACCCATCCTGGTTCAAGAACAGCATGGTGGTGCGCGGCGGCTTCGGTATTTTCCTCGCTCCGCCCACGCTCCTGAGCTTGGGCGCATCCGACGCTCCATCGTCCACTGCCCTCTCCTTCGCGCCCGGCTTCAGCGCGCCAACTCCCTATAACGCCACAAACAACGCTTACTATAACGACTGCTCCTCTGGCGAAACCACGTCCGTTGCGTGTCCGTCAGGCGACGCCCCGATATCGCTGAGCAATCCCTTCCCCGTCATCCAGCAGCCAACGGGCTCCGCCGCCGGAGCCAGCACCGATTTGGGCGAAACCAACAGCTTCTTTGCGCCCAACCAGCATGATACCTACTCTGAGCGCTGGAATCTGGGCGTGCAGAAGCAGATCAGCCCGACCACGTTGGTCGAGGCCATCTACGTGGGCAACCACGCCGAGCACCTCGACGTTACGGAGCAGAACGTTAACGCCGTTCAGAAGCAGTACCTCTCGACGAATCCGTATCTCGATGTAAACCTGGTTACGGCCCTGAGTACGGCCGTGCCCAACCCGTTCCAGAACTTGCTCCCCTTGAACAGCTCATTCAACAAGTCCACCATTCCATTGCAGGACCTGGCCGTGCCGTATCCGCAGTTCGGCAGTAGTGCCATCGACGAATACAACGAGGCCATCGGCCAGTCCTGGTACGAAGCTGTGATGTTGCACGTCGAGCAGCGCACCTGGCGGGGTCTGTTGCTTACGGCTAACTACTCCTTTGCCAAGCTGATCGAGCAGGATACGCGCCTGAACGACCAGGATAACTTCCTGGAGACGCGCATCTCGCCCTTCGATCACACTCATCACTTCACCGTCGGCGGAGTTTACGATTTGCCCTTTGGCCGCGGCAAGCAATTCACCTTCGGCGGCAACCGTCTCGCCGACGAATTGCTTGGCGGTTACGTGCTCAACGGCATCTATCAGTTCCAGACCGGCGCGCCTATCTATTGGTCCGGCGACATTCCTTTGCAGCCCGGCGTGAGCCTCAGGCAGATCCAAGTCCAGCCGCGCAACACCAGCCCGGTCGGTTCAGGCACGCCGGCCATCGTGAATGCCGCGAGCACCTTTGTCACGGGCAGCAGCTCAGGTTGCACGCCTGCCACTGGTCAGCCCTGCGATGGCAGCGTCTTTTTCAACGGCCAGTACAGCTTCCACTATCGGACACTGCCGCAAACCATGTCCTGGGCGCGCCAGGATGGCTATAACAACCTCGACGCCTCCATTCTCAAAAACTTCGCTATCAGGGGCGAGTCGAGCTACTTCCAGCTGCGCTTCGAGACCTTCAACACCCTCAACCACCCAGTGTTCGCGGCGCCGATTCTGACACCAACCAGCAGCACCTTTGGCTACATTACCGGTACGACGGCGAACAGCCTTTCGCGCCAGGTGCAGCTCGGCGGGCGTCTGGTTTTCTAACCGGCCTGCCCCTCTCTGGCGGCGCAGAAACCGGCAACCCCCGGTACCTGCGCCGCTGTTCTTTTGCCCCGCCCTTGACGTCCTACTCCTCCTCTCCGTTACATTGGATGGTCCCAGTGGTCAGTCCACTTGGGATCGCGCTACGCTCGCCGGCCATCCCTGCCGCTGCTGCCCACGCCGATTGGAGAAACTCATGCGTCCCGCTCGTCTCTCTCTTGCTGCGCTTCCGTTCGTTGCCTTGGTCTCTCTCGCGGCCCATCTCGCCGCTCAAGATACACGCACCGTCACCGAGCCCAAAACTCCTCCCGCGTGCGTCACCCTCGAGGCCGACATCGTCTCCAACCACGGCAACATCGCACTGTCCGACGAGCAAAAGCTCTCCACGGCCCGCATTCAGGACGCCATGGACCACTGCGCGCAAGGGGAAGCTGTGGTTCTACGCGCCCACGGCAAGAAAAACGTTCTCCTCACCGGACCGCTGACCCTCCGCCCCGGCGTCACCCTCGTCGTCGATAAGAACACCTCTCTCGTCGCCTCGCGCGATCCCCGCGTGTACGACACCACGCCCGGCGGCTGCGGCATCGTTTCCATGCACGGCGGCCGCGCCTGTAAGCCGCTCATCTCCGCCGACGGCGCCAAAGACTCCGGCATCATGGGCGAAGGCTCCGTCGATGCCCGCGGCGGCGCAACCCTCCTCGGTCAGGACGTCACCTGGTGGGATCTCGCGCATGAAGCCAAAGTGAAAGACGAGTCGCAGAGCGTCTTCGCAATGATCGCCCTGCGTCACGTCGATGGCTTCATCCTTTACAAGATCACGCTGCGCAACTCGCCCGGCTTCCACGTCTCCATCAATCAAACCGACGGCTTCACGGCGTGGGGCGTCAAAATCATGACGCCCAAAACCGCCCGCAACACCGACGGCATCGACCCCGGCTCCTCCAAAAACATCACCATCGCCTACAGCTACATTCACACCGGCGACGACGATGTCTGTCTCAAGCCCAGCGGCATGGGCGGCGTCTCTAACATGTCCGTCCTCCATAATCACTTTTACAGCGGTCACGGCATGTCCATCGGCAGCGGTACCTTCGGCGGCGTCGATCATCTTCTCGTCGACGATCTCACCATTGACGGCGCCGACAACGGCATCCGCATCAAATCCGATCGCAGCCGCGGCGGCCTCGTCCATCAGGTTGTCTATCGCAACGTCTGCATTCGCAACGTGCCCAACCCGCTCGTTTTCACGCCGCACTACACCACCTTCACCGGCAACCGCCTGCCCATCTACAACGACATCACTCTCGAAAACGTGCACATCCTCACGCCCGGCGCGTATACCTTCTTCGGCCTCGACGCCGACCCGGGTCACAAACTCGAAATCAAGCTCGACAACGTCTTCGCCGACGACCAGAAGGATTCGCTCTTCTACAACCAGGACGCGTCCATCACCATTGGCCCGCACCTCGGCAATCTCGTGCCCAAGGGCGGCGACGTCACCGATACCAACGCTCCCGATTCCGCGCCCGGCCAGCCGCTCGACTGCGACGCCCGCTTCGTTCCGTTCCCTGAAGACAAGACCGCGCCTGAGATGGCCGGCAAGATTCCGCCCGAAGACAAAACCTTCTACGTGGCTGCCGACGGCACCGGCGACTACTACTCCATCCAACGCGCGCTCGACATGGCTCCCAAGACCGGCGGTGCGGTTCTCTCCGTCTCGCCCGGCGTCTATCGCGAAGTGCTCACCGTCGACAAACCCGGCATCACCATCCGCAGCGCCAATCCCGACGCCAGCAAAACCGTCATCGTCAACGACCGCAACGCCGGCCAGAACGGCGGCACGTTGCACTCCGCCACGGTCAACGTGACTGCGGATGATTTTTTCGCAGAAAACATCACCATCGAGAACGACTTCAACCGCACGCACGAGCAGACTTCGCAAGGCTCGCAGGCCCTCGCCATTCTCGTTACAGGCGACCGCGCCATCTTCCACAACGTACGTCTCCTTGGCAATCAGGACACCGTCTATCTCGGCACCCATTGCGGATCAGACGCCCAGAATTGCGCCGTCACGCGCCAGTACTTCTCCGATTGCTACGTTGCCGGCAACGTCAACTTCATCTTCGGTGACAGTAAAGCCGTCTTCGAGAACTGCGAAATTCACTCCACCCCGCACGGCGGCGGCTACATCACCGCGCAGTCCAGGCACTATCCCAAGCAAGACTCCGGCTTTGTGTTCGACCACTGCCGGCTCACTGCCGATCCCGGCGTCACAGGCCCCATCTTCCTCGGCCGCCCGTGGCGTCCCTATGCCACCGTCGTTTATATGCATACCGAGATGGACGACAAGATCGATCCCGCAGGATGGCGCGAATGGCATCCCGGCGAAAGCCACTCGCTCGAAACGGTCTACTACGCGGAATTCGACTCCACCGGCCCCGGCGCGCATCACGACCAGCGCGATCCGCACACGCATTTCCTCACGCCCGACGAGGCCAAGCAATACGAGCCGGCAATCTTCCTCCGGGGCACCGACAACTGGGATCCGACGAAGCTCCCCACTCCGCCCGCGCAGTAAAATAGAGCTGTAGCGACGAAATCGTCATCGCTCGCATCGCATGCAATGCGAGCGATGAAACTGAAAGCTGATAACAGTTTTTAGGAGAAACGATGAAGACGGTATACATGGCAGACCCCGTGCGCTATGCGCGCATGACGACCGAGGAGTTGCGCGAGGCGTACCTTCTGAACAACCTGTATGAGCTCGGCAAACTGAACCTCGCATGGGTGGAGCTGGAGCGCGCGATCATTGGCTATGCGACGCCGCTCGAAGCCGCGCTCGAACTACCCACGTACCCCGAGCTGCGAGCGGAGTACTTCCTGGAGCGGCGCGAACTGGGCGCTCTCAATATTGGTGGCGCGGGCACAATCACCGCCGGCGGAAAGGTCTACGAGTTGAACAATCTGGACGTTCTCTATGTGGGCAAAGGCACCAAGTCGGTCAGCTTTGCGTCGAAAGACAAAGCCAATCCGGCCGTCTTCTATCTGATGAGCTATCCCGCGCATGCGACGTATCCCGTGGTCCTGGTGCGCAAGGAAGACGCCAACCCGATGGAGCTGGGCAGCCAGGAATCCTGCAATAAGCGCACCATCTGCAAGTACATTCACCTCGAAGGCGCCCGCAGCTGCCAGCTCGTGATGGGTGTAACCCACCTGCACCCGGGCAACGTGTGGAACTCGTTTCCGCCGCACACGCACAATCGCCGCTCGGAGATTTACATGTACTTCAACCTGCCCGAGAAAGACAGGATGTTCCACCTGATGGGCCCGCCGCAGCAGACGAAGCACATCGTGATGCAGGACAAGGACATCGTCGTCTCGCCGCTGTGGTCGATTCACGCCGGCGTGGCCACGCACGCCTACAGCTTCTGCTGGGGCATGGGCGGCGAAAACCAGGTCTATAGCGACATGGACCCCGCCCCCGTTAACACCTTGCGGTAGCTTCGGACCTCAAGGCTTGGGTCGTCCCGATGTGAGCTCAAAGAAAATGATCGGTCATCCTGAGCGACCCTCATCCGCGCAAACGGACGAGGGGAGTCGAAGGCCCTGCATTTTTGCTTCGTTATGCGTACGACGCCGGGTGCCCCAGGTCTCGATTTTGAGACTTGGGATAGCAAGCCCGTTTATTCGCCACGACCAAGCTAAAAGCTCATAGCTAGTGAAGTTAAGCGGAACGTCGACGACGAAACCCGCCCGCTGTTACGCGCCGGTCGCGGCCCGCTTCCAGCCCGCCGCAGAGCCGCCCCACCCGCCCCCGCCGGCACAAAAGATACCCTTTTTGCCCCGTTTGAGTCATTTAAACCAAATGCACTGGGCGTAAAATGGACCCAAGATCGTCCCAATTAAGCGCAACTTCAGTCCGTATAGAGGTTCTTAGTTTTGTATGAAACGCATCGGCCCAGCTGTCCTATACAGCCTCGCCCTGTCCGTTACCGCTGCAACCGCCCAGAGTATTCCCGCGAATCCCGACATTCCCCCGAATCTCCAGGCCATGAAGAGCGCCTACACCGCCTCCGGCAACATCGTCGTACTCGACAGGAACACCATCGTCATCGAGCCCCGGATGCCGGCGCAGTTTTGCGCGCTGCCTAAAAATCTGGACGGCAAGACCACCTGGTCTTTCTACACCTTCCCACTCGCATCCATTACGGTGCACCTTTCTGAAGTCGACGAAACGCTGATTACTGAGGATCGCGTCTTTTCCAGTCCCGACGCGCCCCGCACCTATAAGCCGGGCGACGTGGGAGACGCCACCATGATCGTCGTCGCCGGCGTTCCCGGAAAGCAGTTCCACACCCTCATCTACGACCTCGACAAGTTCGCGCACCTCGGCCCCGGCCCGCACTCGAGCAAGGAATACGGCCAGGCGCCCGACGAAACGGAAGCGTTCGGCCTCACGTTCTCCGACCCAGCCGCGGCCCGCTCCTTTGCCATCGCGCTCAAGAACGCGGTCATCCTCGCCAAAGCGCAAGCCGCCCTGGCCCAGCATCCGTAATTCCGCGCATCGCGATTGCGCCTTTCCGCCCCAAAATCAAAAGCGGCGATTTCCATCCCGGAAATCGCCGCCTAAGTTTCCCTGCTTCCTACCCCTAAAGGGGTGCCCCAGGTCCCTCGCAGTTGGGGACCTGGGATAGCAAGCCCGCACACTCACCTCGAAATAGCTAATAGCAGAAAGCCAAAAGCTGATAGCTAGCGAAGCTACACGTTATACGTTGACGACGAAACCCGTCCGCCCTTTCCCGTCCAGTTGGTGTGGAAGAACTCGCCGCGCGGCTTATCCACGCGCTCGTAGGTGTGCGCGCCAAAGAAGTCTCTCTGCGCCTGCAGCAGGTTCTGCGGCAACCGCCCGGTACGGTAGCCGTCAAAAAACGCCAGCGCCGTCGAGAAAGCCGGCGTGGGCACGCCCAGCTTCACCGCGTGCGTCAACGCCTTGCGCCACGAAGCTTGGTACTTGTTCACCAGTCGTGAGAAAAATTTATCCAGCAGCAGGTTGTCCAGCTTCTTGTTCTTCCGGAACGCGTCCTTGATCTTGCCCAGGAACTGGCTGCGAATGATGCAGCCGCCGCGCCACATCAGCGCGATGCCGCCCATGTTCAGATTCCAGCCGAACTCCTTGCCCGCGGCCCGCAGCAGCATGTAGCCCTGCGCGTAGCTGATGATCTTCGAGCAGAACAGTGCCCGTCGCACATCCTCGATGAATTTTGCACGGTCGCCCACTTTGACCGCCGTCTTCGGCCCGCGCAGCACCTTCTCGGCCTCCACGCGTTCGTCCTTCAGCGACGACAGGCAGCGCGCGAACACGCTCTCGCCGATCAGCGTTACCGGCTGGCCCTCGTCGAGCGCGCTGATCACCGTCCACTTGCCCGTGCCCTTCTGTCCCGCCGTGTCCAGAATCTTGTCCACCAGCGGCGAGCCGTCCTCATCTTTCTTGGCGAAGATCTGCTGCGTAATGTCGATCAGGTAGCTGTCCAGCTCGCCCTTATTCCACTCCGCGAACACGTCGTGCAGCTCGTCGGCCGTCAGGCCCAGCCCGCGCTTCAGCAAGTCGTAGGCCTCGCAAATCAGTTGCATATCGCCGTACTCAATTCCGTTGTGCACCATCTTCACAAAGTGCCCGGCGCCCTCTTCGCCCACCCAGTCGCAGCAGGGCGTGCCATCGTCCACCTTGGCGGCAATCGCCTGGAAGATCGGTTTCACATGCGGCCACGCCTCGGGGTTGCCGCCCGGCATAATCGATGGCCCGCGCCGTGCGCCCTCTTCGCCGCCCGAAACGCCCGTGCCGATAAACAGAATCCCCTTCTCGGCCAGCGCCTTGGTGCGTCGCGTCGAATCCGTGAACAGCGAGTTCCCGCCATCAATAATGATGTCGCCGGCTTCGAGGTGCGGAACAATGTGGTCGATCATCTGATCCACGGTATCGCCGGCCTTCACCATCAGCATCACGCGCCGCGGCCGCTTCAGCAGGCCGGCCAGTTCCTCAACCGAGTGCGCGCCCACCACCTCGGTTCCTTTGGCCTCGTTGGCCACAAAATCGTCAACCTTTGAAACGGTGCGATTGAACACGGCCACTTTGAATCCGTGGTCGTTCATGTTGAGGACAAGATTTTGTCCCATAACGGCAAGGCCAATCAAGCCGATATCACACGATGCGTCGGACATGCTTTTCTCCAAACGTCAAAATTTTATCATTGCGGATTTTGGATTTTCCTGCATCCATTTTAACAAAGTGGTCTGACCTCGGGAAATGAGAGCCGTCGCGCTACAATTCCCACGTGGTTTTCTCGGGTCCTAAGTCCGATTGGAGGACTCCCGGCCATGAATACGAGACTCTGGCGTTTCGCGGCTGCGCTTCTGCCCATCTGCTTCCTCTCTGCGCAGCAACCCGCTCCTCAAGCCCCGCAGCAACAAACCCACCGCCCCGGCTTCCAGCAACCCAGCCCCGAAGCCATGCGCAAAATCGCCGAGCAGCGGCGGATCATGCAGGCGCACGCCAACGCCATCAACGACATCGCCGGCAACATCCATTCGCCCGACGACGCCCGCCAACTCGTAGATCTGGTCGCCGCGGAATTCTCCTGTGAGCTTCCACCCAGGTGGGTCACCGGATCCATCCGCAAGCGCATCGCCCACGCCGAGTTCGAATCCGCCACCGATCCCCGCGCCCTCATCCCCGAGCAGCGCATCGCCGACGCCTGGAATGGTTTCGTCAAGAAAATCGGCGCGCCCCAGGAAACCATGCTCACCGCGGCCGACGTCCACTACCTGCGCGACGCCCAGTATGTCAGCGCGCGCATCTTTTGGGTCCGCGAGAAGGACGTCTGGACGATTCCCGGCGTCTTCGCCGTCGGGCCGGATGGAAAAGTCGCACAGGGCTCGCGGGCCTTGGAAGCCATCAGGCTACTCTGGCTGCTGGGCAACAACGAGGACGATTTTCCCGGCATTCATGCCGCGACGCAGAAGGGAGTTCTGTTCTCTGACCTCATCAAGCAACAGGCAAAGTCAGGCTCCGGGCAGGCGCACGGCGCGGTCTTAGTAGTCCGGACGGTGTCCTATCCCGTTCAGCAAGCGGCTTTCCTCTACCAGCGCGACCACGGAGCCCCCGCCCTGAACCGCGCCATCGAAGACTTGCTTAAGAACCTGTGCAACGGCTGACGACCACCGCTCTCACTAACCGCTCCGCTGACTAACTGACGCGCCGACTAGCTGACTCGCTCTCTTGCTCCCTCGCTTTCTTGTTCCCTAGTCCCCTGCCGGGGTCCCCAGCGGGCGATTTTGGCCCGATGGGGTGGCTTGGTCCCTTGGTCCCTGCCTTCTTCACTCCACGCTCAAATCCCCATCCGCATCCACCACCAGCTTGTCGCCCTCAATCTGAATGGAATGAATCTTCAGCCGCTCCAGGTTCACCTTGTATCCGGAAGAGGCCGTCGACCCCTCCAGCGCCTTGCGCAGCAAGTCAGCCGCATTCACCTTCATGCTCTTCGGCACCTGCCCGCGCAGGAAGGGTGCCAGCACAAAGTTGATCTCCTTCCGGTCTGAAACCTTGTCCAGTTGCGCGTCGCGGAACCCGACCGTCTCCCCCTCCGCGTCCGGCGCCAGCGATACCTCGGCCGGCAGCGTCAGGCTGACCCCAAGGCACGCCCCGCCCACGGGCGTTCCCAGCCGGGCCACGGTTTTCACCCGCACCACGATCCGATCCTGCTCAAAACTCAAATGCGGGTCCTCGGTGGCGATAAAGCAGGCCGAGTGAGGCCCGCCTTTCAGGTAATACCGTCCGTCCGGCCCGCTATAGAGCTGCTGCTTCAGGGTGCGCTCCAGGGCCTGCCGGCTGATGGTCAATTCCACGGCCCGGCACGGCGCAACCCCTGCCAGCAGTGCCAAATACGCTGCAATCGCCGTTCTAAGCTTTCTCATAGAAATATCCTGTCACCCCCGCCCGCCCCGCTTCCACCGTAATACGGCAAAAGCCGAACATCTGTTCCCCGTCTAACCTGGCAGACTTCCCTTAAAAGTCATCAATTCAATCATTTATAGGCCATCAGACCTCCGCATCTTTCCTTGCCCCAACCACGCTTTAACCCCTCTTTCCTATTGATTTTTGAACAAAATATCCGTAAAATAGCAATTAATGCTCCTCGGGTCCTACTGAGCCCCCAGCCCTGCTCCGAGGACAAATCGCAAACCTCCTTTCAAGGACACAAAAATCAATGGCAAAGCGTCGTGGAAATCCGAATTGGGGCAAACCAGAGCCCATCGGCCCGGTTGTGCCCACAGTTACCTCCTTCGAGCAGATCACAAAGGAGTTCAAGCTGCCGCCGGATCAGTACATCCGGTCAACCCGTCTTCGCGAATGGGCGCGTCGTAATAAGAATTCCAAATATATCCCGGAGGCCTTGCTCGAGGCCTGGGGCTTTGAGATTGAATCCACGTTGTAACACTTTCGCCAGCTCAAACAAAAACGCCGCCTTCGGGCGGCGTTTTTGCTGCCTGTAAGCCGGCCGAAACCGGAGGGCGTTTTGCGTTGCAGCCGTCGGCCGTTTATCTATACGCCTGCTCGTCCGCCCACGTCCCAATCAGCGGGAGCTTGCACCGCTTGCCACGAAACGCGCCGACCACGCACCACAGCCATATAAAGAAAACCACCACGCATGCAATACAAAACAGCACCATCAGGACACGCGTTCCCATGAACCGGAGATACGGCACCACAAATCCCATGGCAACGCCGAATAGAAAGACAAAGGCGCTGAACACCAGGGACTGCCACGCGTGGAATCGCACGTAGGGCCTTTTGTTGTAGTGCCTGATTGCCAGAAAGAAGAACGCCGGGATGGGCGAGAAATAGGCGACCGCGGCAACAAAATTGTCAGAAACACCGGACTTGTGGGGGTGGAACATGGGATCGGGCTTTTGGGGGTGGGACATCGTCCCTCCTTCGGGGGGATCTGGTAGGTGTTATCGGCAAAACTCCTGCGTTCTCTCCATTGCAAAGAACGGTACGGCCCGCAGCAGGCTGTCTCCCAGATACCTAACAGGATTATATGAAACCAGAAGGAGGGGAAGTGATGACCTCGGTAATTAGAGCGTATTTCAAAAAGCACTTTTGTAACAAGGGCCCGGCTTTAGCCTGGCCGAAAAATGCGGGAAAATACGCGGCTTTAGCCCCTGAGGGATCATAACCGGTAACTGTTCAACGATCTTGAGACACGCCCTCGTCACCTTCCAGTGAGGTTACGCAAGTCAACAAAAACGCCGCCCAAAGGCGGCGTCTTTGCTGTGCTTGAATCCACGGCCGTGCAGTTTCCCAATCAGATCATGTTCTAGCGATGCCCTTCATGACCGCCCCCCTGATGTCCAGGTAGCGCGTGTTCATTGCCGGCGTCATGATCGCCTTTAACGACATGGCCGTGCCCATCCCTCGCCTCGTTGCCTTGGAAGTGGTTGAACTGCTCAGCTCCGCGCCCCGGCAACGGCCCTCTGTAACCATGACGAGGGTCATACCGGTTATCGACATGGCCGGAGAAGTGCTCGGGGCCGTGGAACCAGCGGCCAGCTCCAATAAACACCCCGCCCACAAACCAGTCGGGCCCGTAGTAGCCGTAGGGTGCGCAGTTATAGGGGGCATAGTCGAAGTACCCGTAGGGGCACACCGGCTCAACTCCGATGCTGATAGAGATCTGGGCTCGCGCCGCAGGCGCACTGCATAGTAAGCAGATTATCGCGGCTGCGAAAGCCAGGACCGTAGTCTTGAACGTCATTTTTCCTTGATTCATTTCGAATTCCTCCTCGATTCATTTCGAGTTGCGGGGTGGGCGGTCCGTCGTGTCTCAGGTGCGCGGTTTCCGCGCGGGGGATGGGGCGCGAGAATCATACCACGTATCAATCACCAGCGAGTAACCCTTGCGCAGCGCCACCTCGGCGCCGATGAATAAGATCTACCGGCAGCCCATACTCAAGCTATAGCGCATTTCAAAAATTAGTTTTGTAACAAGGGCACGGCTTTAGCCGGGCCGAAAAATGCAGGAAGATATGGGGCTTTAGCCCCTGAGGGATGACAACTGGAATCGACACAACCATTCTTGAAACAGCCTGTAGAATCCAAAGCATGATTCGACGGACGGCACTGATTACTTTGTTGGCGTTCCTGGTGAGCGCTGCAGCCTCGATGGCCCAAACGCCCGCACCTCCTGTGACCCTCGCTGGCACAGAACAGCGCACTATCACGGCATCAAAGATTGGCCGGCCTTACGACCTGTTCATCTCTCTGTCGGAAAACTATTCCACCTCAAAACAGTCCTACCCCGTGCTCTACGTCCTCGATGGCTGGCATTTCCCCTTGATGGCATTCCTCCAGGAAAACAACATTTATTCCCAGCGCATGCCCCCGGTCATCATTGTCAACATCGGCCAATCGCCTGCCAGCGACGCGATGGCTCTCCGCGCTCAAGACTTCTCGCCCACCCCGATCCCCCAATCCCTGGGCGGTGGCGGTGGTGGCGCGGCCGCGTTTCTCGATTTCCTTGAACACGAACTCATCCCTTTTATCGATCGCACCTACCGCACCAATCCCGCCGACCGCGGATTGCTCGGTCACTCCATGGGTGGAAAGTTCGCCTTCTACGCGCTCGAGCAGCGTCCCGGCCTGTTTCAGCGCATCGTCGCCGCCAGCCCGGCACTTTTCCCGGACGACCCACTAATGGACAACGCCGCCCGCCGCGCACTCAGCGCTCTGCCGACCCCCATTCGCCTCGATCTCTCGGTAGGCAGCGACGATGAACTGGGGTTTACGAAGACCACCACAGAATTCGCGCAGCTCCTCGACGAACTCAAGCCCAAGGGCCTCGACTATCGCTTCAAGGTGTATCCAGGAGAAAACCACAACTCCGTAAGATTGGTCTCGCTCCCCGCAGGCCTTTACTGGGTTTACCGCCCAGCCAGGTAGGGACAGTTTCATAACTCCATCTTGAAAGCGCGCGGCTGCACAGCTTGTTGAAAAATGCGTCGTTGGGCACGAAGTGTCAGGGCACGGCTTTAGTCGTGCCGAAAACGCAGCAAAACAAGCGGGGCTTTAGCCCCTGAGGGATGGGTTCTGGGGAAATTTGAGGCGGCTATGAAACAGCTTCTAAACGTGCTGGCACCTCCAGGCGGATGAGCCCTGAATGACCGGCAAACCGGAAACTGTCTCCCCCTCGGGCGTCGTTTTGGCTGTCCGTGACCCGGAATTGGTGCAGTTTCCGAATGGGCGACGATAGCCCCGGAATCAACGCGGTATTCTCATGCAAGATGCTTGACCGTCCCCGATTTCAAGAGTTCTGCTAGGAGGCACGATGCTTCGCTGCAAATTCGCTCTTGCTCTCTTGCTCGTGTCGCCATCAGCCGTTCTCAACGTTTACTCCCAGGACATTGCAGGACAATGGCAGGGGACAATACAGTCAGGTCATCCACTTCGAGTTGTCTTGAACGTCTCGCTCGATAGCTCCGGCAAACTGCAGGCATATCAGGTCTCTATTGATCAGAGCCCTGAACATATCCCCGTCACGGCCATCTCTATGACTCATGGAGAGTTGGATTTTTCGATCGCGATGATCCAGGGGAGCTATCACGGAAAGATGAGCGCCGACGGCAACCGGATCGATGGAACCTGGACTCAGGGATCACCCGTGCCCCTCGATTTCCAGCGGGCCGCGGAAGCGACATCGTGGCTGACAAAATCGACGTCGCGCTCGATCGCCGTTGCCCCCGGTGTTTCTCTCGAAGTCGTTGACTGGGGCGGAAGCGGTCCGCCACTGGTTTTCCTTGCCGGATTGGGAAACACGGCCCATGTCTTCGACAACTTTGCGCCGAAATTCGTGCCACAGTACCACGCGTATGGGATCACGCGGCGCGGTTTTGGCGCGTCAAGCTCGCCGGTTCCCAATGGCTCAAACTACAGCGCAGATCAGCTTGGAAACGATGTTCTAAAAGTAATGGATGCGCTTGGACTGAAGAAGCCCGTGCTCATTGGGCACTCGATCGCGGGTGAGGAGTTGAGTTCGATCGGAAGTCGATATCCGGACAGGGTTGCCGGGCTGATCTATCTGGACGCCGGCTACACGTATGCTCTCTATTCGACCGATTCGGGAGACAGTCGTTTAGATGCCGAGGAATTGCAGAGCGACCTGAACGCTTTTCTCACGGAGCGGCCAGAAATCGATCAGAAGGAGATCATTGCCACGACGCTTACAGATCTTTCGCAACTGCAAAAGGATCTTGAAAGCCACCAGAAGATGGCCGAATTAATGCCGCCTCCTCCCAGCCCCGGGACAAGGCCTGAGCCACCATTTGCGGATGCGGCGGCTGCGATCGTCAATGGCGAGCAGAAATATACGAACATCCAAGTGCCCATCCTGGCAATTTTCGCCAGCCCTCACAACACCTCGCATCTGCCACCCATGCCTGAAGACAAGAAGGCCAAGTTCATTGCGCTTGATCAGGCAAAATCAGCTGCGCAGGCCAAAGCATTTGAGAGGCTGAAGTCCGCAAAGGTGATAATCCTTCCAAATGCGGATCACTACGTGTTTGTCGCGAACGAGCAAGAGGTCGAGAAAGACATTAAGGATTTCCTCGCTACACTCAAAGCGGAAGGCAACTGAACGCCAGGGGTCAGAAGAATACCGATCAGATTCGGTTCTGGGCGTGTGACCGGCAATCCGGAAGCTATCCCCTCCTCATGGCCGCCCCCCGTTTCTGGCATTCCCCGCCCGCATAAGCGAAAATAAAGAGGCATCATGCCCCAATCGCCTCGCACTCCCGAGCCCCCCTTCACCGACGTCCCCGGCGCCCTAGCCGAAATCAAGGCCGGCCGCATGGTGGTCGTGGTCGATGACGAGGACCGTGAGAACGAGGGCGACCTTACCCTGGCCGCCGAGCATGTCACCCCGGAGGCTATCAACTTCATGGCTCGCTACGGCCGCGGCCTCATCTGTCTCGCCATCACAGAGGAGCGCGCCGACTATCTGCGCCTCTTCCCCATGACGCAGCAGAACTCCTCGCGCTTCGGCACCGCCTTCACTGAGACCATCGAGGCTCGCGAGGGCGTCACCACCGGCATCTCGGCCGCCGACCGCGCCCGCACCATTCGCACCGCCATCGATCCCCGCACCACCGCGTCCGACCTCGCCCGTCCCGGCCACGTCTTCCCGCTGCGCGCGCGTCGCGGCGGCGTCCTCGTCCGCGCCGGCCAAACCGAGGCCTCCGTCGATCTCGCCCGCATGGCCGGCCTCACCCCCGCCGGCGTCATTTGCGAAGTCATGCGCGACGACGGCGAAATGGCCCGCATCCCCGATCTCATCCCCTTTTGCCGCGAGCACGGCCTCAAGATCCTCACCGTCGCCGAGCTCATCCGCTACCGCCTGCGCCACGAGCGCTACATCGTCCGCGCCGGTGAGTCTCGCATCCAAACCCGCTACGGCGAGTTCCGCATGATCGCCTACGAAAGCGAAGTGAATGGCGGCGAGAGCCACATCGCCCTCGTCCGCGGCGACCTTTGCCCCGACTGCCCCGCCGTCCACGCCGGCCCGTTTCCTGACGCCGCTTCCAACGGCGCCGTAGCCGCCGCGCCCCGCACGCCCTGCCCGCATCCCGTGCTCGTCCGCGTTCACACCCGCTGCACCGCCGGCGACGTCTTCGCCGCCGACTGCCACTGCCGCGAAATCCTCGACCAGTCCATGCGCATCATCGCCGAAGCCGGCTGCGGCGTCATCCTCTATCTCCACAACACCTCGCGCGGCTTCGAAATCGATCGCACCCCCACCGCAGTTTTCGACCCCGAGGGCACGGCCGTCCCTGCCGAGCAGCGCGAAGAGCATTCCGGCCGCCTCATCCTCCATCAGGAACTGCGTTCGCGCGAAGGCCAGCAGGCCCGCACCGGCCGCATCCTCCGCGCCATCGGCCTAGGCGGCCAGATCCTGTCCGACCTCGGCATCCAGCGCATCCGCCTGCTCTCGAACACGCCCATGCACATCCCCGCCCTCGAAGGCTTCGGCCTTGAAATCGTCGAGCAGGTCCCCATCCCTGTCGAAGAGTGCTCGCGGGTTGGTTAAAGCGCTCGCATCGTGAATTCTCCCGATTCTCCATGAGAATTTGATCATTCTTGCGAAAGTGATCAATATTGACCACTTTGTCCCGTCCAATACCTGTAAGATCACAGAAACAGTCCAGGGGGGGAAATTTTCGAGAAGACGTCTGCGCTGCCAGTTAGGTTGGCAGGATTCTTTTCGTCAATTCTCACCTCAATACGCGCACCGTCGAAATTCGCCGTAGCGCAACGTCAGTGCGGCATCTTCCCCATTCGGTTGCCGCTTTTGTCAACCCGCGTTACGGCATCCCTGCAGTTGCTGTGAAGCCAACCGCACCAGTACGGCGAAAGGTCGGTCCGCGTGCGCGTCCATCTCGTCAATCCCAGCGACAATTCCTTCGGTACCGCAGTCATCACGCCCCGCTGGCTCTTCGTGCTTGCTGCCGCCACACCCGCAGCCGTCGGTGATCCCGTTCTTGTCGATGAATCTCTCGAGCAGATTGTGCCTGCCACTATTGAGCCCGGAGACATTGTCGGCATCAGCGTGCACACCGGCAATGCTTTGCGCGGCTACGCCGTCGGCCGCATGGCGCGCGCCCGCGGCGCCTGGGTGGTCTATGGCGGAATTCACGCCACGCTCTTTCCTGAGGAAGCCCTCGAGCGCGGTGAAGCCCACGCGGTCGTCAAAGGCGACGGCGATCTCGCCTGGGCAAAAGTCGTCACGGACTGTCTCGCCGGCAGCCCCGAAAAAATCTACGAAGGTGGCCGCATCGAGGGCAGCGAATTTATCTCCGCGCGTTGGGACCTCATGGATCCCAGCAAATATATGTGGGCCTCGGTGCAAACCATTCGCGGCTGCCCTAAGCACTGCTCCTTCTGCAGCGTGTGGCGCACCGATGGACAGAAACCCCGCCAGCGAAAATTCCAAAACGTCGTCGACGAAATCATCGCGTTGCGCCGCCTTGGTTTCCGCTTCATCGCCCTGGCCGATGACAACTTCTATCCCGTCACGTTTACTGATCTGCGTCTCGCGCGCGAGCAGGGCAACACTGCCAAGGTCGACGAGCTCACCGCCATTCGCAACGAGCGCCTGTCGTTGATGGAAGAGCTGGCCAAGCTACCCAAAGACATGGTGTTCTTTACGCAAATGACCATGGAGGCCGGCGAAGACGGCAGCTATCTTGACGCCATGCGCAAAGCCAACATCAAGGGCGCGCTGGTGGGAGTTGAAGCCGTCACGCCCGAAGGGCTCAAGGCCGTCTATAAGGACTGGAACTACTCTGGCGAAGCTCTCGCCAAACAGTTGCAAACCTTCAAGCAGCACGGTGTGCATGTCCTCGGTTCGTTCATCTTCGGCCTGCCCACCGATCGGCCCGCCACTTTCACCGCCACTGTAGAGATGGCGCTTAAAGCCGGCGTCACCTTCGCGCAATTTGTCATGATGACTCCGTTTCCCGGCACCGTCGATTTCGGGCGTTGGGAAAAAGAGCAAGCCGTCGACCCCATGATGGTGGCCGGCGTGCCCATCACGCGCTACTGGATGATCCCCACGGAAGTGCGGCCCAAAATGTTTACGCCGCATCCCACCATGAGCTCCGACGAAATCCGCATGCGCACGCAAAAAGTCTGGGACAGGTTCTACACCTGGGGAGCTATCTGGGAACGGTCCTCCTGCACCCCAACTCTGCGCGCCCGCCTCGGATTCATCTTCCTCTCCAAGCTCTACCGCCAGATGTATGCAGGCACCGGCATCTCCACTGACAGCGCGCGGCGGAAGAAGTCGAAGCGCTGGGCCCGTTGGACGGCTCGCCAATGCAAGAAGCTCTTCCAGGCGCGGCCCATGCCGGAGCTCGAAGGGCCGAAGTGGGAGATTGGCTTGCCCAGCTTGGGCCAAGCGGTATTTGAAGGCGCCGGCGGACCCGAGAGCAACGGCCCGTTCACGGTGCTGTCCGGCGACTAAACCTCGGCGCTACTGCCTTACTAGCCGAGCGCTGCTAACTGACGCCTGACACTTGACCACTGACAACTGTGAGGTAACGGCCGAAGGCTGTTACCTCACCGCACGTACACATACGTCCCGCACAGCGTCGTCGCATTCTGCATCGCGTCGAACGTGAACACCGGCATGTCATCGCCTGAGAAGAATGCCACCTTGAGCGTGTGTCCCGTTGTGTAGGTCGCCATCCATTGCGTGTCCTCGCCGCCGCACAGGGTATTCTTCTTCGCAATGCGCTGCGCGCCCGGTATGCGCAGCCGGTAAAGCGTGCCTTCGATCCCCGCATTCACGTCCGCGTCGAACACCGCGCTCACCTCCACCGGCTTCAACCTGCGAATCTGCGCCAGCGGAAACGTCTCGAAGTTGAGCGTCACCTTCGCCTCGCCAATCGTAATGTCGCCCGTCATCACCAAAGCTTCCTTGCTCGCCGAACGCCACAAGCCGCGGTCTTCCTGCGCGCGCACCGGCGCCGCCAGGCACAACCCCACGAGCACCACACTCGTCGCAACCTCAAAGATTCTCATAGCCCGGGACTGCATCTGAGACAACCGGTTCCACGTTAGCCAGTGCCTCGCAGTCGCAATATCCTCCGTTTTCTTCCAACCACTCGATGACTTCCTTTTCCTGAAGGTCATTGCGAAGGATGAAGTCACGCGTCAGCCGCAAAGTGTCGTCGCAATCCTGCGCTTGTAGCATTTCATCAAGAAACTCGAAAAGACCTTTCAATAAAACTGCAGAAGCAGGGAAGCTGTCCCGCCTCTTCTGCCTTTCCTCATTGCGTAGCCCCTGGAGGATCTCCCTCCGGCGTGCTTTCTCATCCTTATTGGGCATAGGCCGCACCTCAGCAAGCAAAAGGCTAAGAGGTAAAGGCTAAAGGCTGGCCTCACCACCCCAGCACATACGCAAACACCAGCGGCGCTACAATGCTCGCGTCGCTCTCGATAATGAACTTCGGCGTATTCTCGCCCAGCTTGCCCCACGTAATTTTCTCGTTCGGCACCGCGCCCGAGTACGACCCGTAGCTCGTCGTCGAATCGGAAATCTGGCAGAAGTACGCCCACAGCGGAACGTGCTCCCGCTGCAAGTCCTGGTGCAGCATGGGCACCACGCAAATCGGAAAATCCCCCGCAATCCCGCCGCCAATCTGGAAGAATCCCAGCGGCGTTTTCGCGGTCGTGTTGGTGTACCACTCCGCCAGCTCCATCATGTACTCAATGCCGGTGCGCACCGTGTGCACCTTCTTCACGTCGCCCGTGATGCAGTGCCCCGCATACATGTTGCCGAGCGTCGCGTCCTCCCACCCCGGCACAAACATCGGCAGATTCTTCTGCGCCGCAGCCAGCAGCCAACTGTTTTTCGGGATCGATCTGGTAGCTCTTCTCGAGCACGCCCGAAAGCAGAATCTTGTACATGAACTGGTGCGGGAAAAACCGCTCGCCGGCCTTGTCTGCCTTCACCCATTCCGCCAGCACCTCGTTCTCGATGCGCCGCATCGCCTCCATCTCGGGGATGCACGTATCCGTCACGCGGTTCATGTGCCGCGCCAGCAGCGCCGCCTCGTCGGCTGGCGTCAGGTCGCGGTAGTGCGGCACGCGCTCGTAGTAATCGTGCGCCACCAGGTTGAAGACGTCTTCCTCCAGGTTCGCGCCCGTGCAGCAGATGCCGTGAATCTTGTCCTGGCGGATCATCTCGGCCAGCGACAGTCCCAGCTCCGCAGTGCTCATGGCGCCGGCGATGGTCACAAACATCTTGCCGCCATCGGCCAGCAGCTTGTTGTAGGCTTCAGCCGCGTCCACCAGGGCTGCGGCATTGAAGTGACGGTAATGATGCTTGAGGAATTCAGTGATGGGTTTCATAGCGTTCGATGGCTCCAAAACTCCATCCTAAATCAGCGAGTTGTAAACCCTGTGAATCGCACGCACCCGCGCCAAATGTCTGATCTCCGCGACCAGCAAGAAGTGTCAGGGCACGACTTCAGTCGTGCCGTAAGTGCCGCAAGATTATTGCGGGGCTTTAGCCCCTGTGGGGCGCTGCCTGGGGAAAGCGATGCATTCCCTCCGCGCCATGAGCCCGCGTAGAGGGCGTAAAACCCGTCGCTCCATGGCTTCTCCCTCCCGGAGGGAGCGAAGGAGAATAGCCCAGGGCAACGCCCTGGGATTCGGACCGAAAACCCGATCGACAATCCAGCCGGCTTCTCCGCCCGCATCGCCGGGAACCGCTTCCCACAAGCCGACTTATTCGTGCTAATTATCGTCACACCGAGTGCATTCGCGATTTAGCATCAACTGACTCGACTAATCATGTAGCTCGGCATTGTCCAAACGCCCCCGGGAGTCATGGCAGACTGCCATTCTCTCTTTATTTCACAGCCTTAGCCGCCTGCCCATCGCCGCCAGTCTTGGGAAATGAGGGGTTCAAGATGACAAACCCTCCATGGCTGCTGATGAAAATGGAATGGAAGAGCGAGGTGGGGACCAGACCATCCGTGTCGACGCCGGCCCGGCGGGGGAGGGCGACTGCAGTGAGGTCCCGGATCGAGGCGCTTCCCAGATTGAGAGAGCGGATTTCGCGGGTCGCCGACAACGAAACAACCCACCGATTGAAGTTTCCAGTCGTTGTCGGTACATTCTGACTTGTCCCCGGACCAAGGCTGTCCCGGAAGAGGGTAAACTGGTTTGCGCCGGAGTCCAGAAGCAGAGACATCGTCGCATCCCCAAATTCCTGCATACGGCCTGAGATCACCAGCCGGTCGTAAGTGAGCTTTCCGTGATAGGTTCCGGTGAGTTGCAAGGGGAGATGTTCTCCCAACGCCGTCTGCGCCATGGAGCCAAGGGGAGGCTCGAGCCGGATACTCTGGTGGCGATAATCGATGAGCACGTCGAAATTCCGCAGGAAGTCCTCGCCGAGCACACCGCGCACTTTGCCATTAACAGTTGCAGGGCGGTCGGAGCTGAAGACTTCCCCACCCTGAACGGTGGCCCCGGCTACGGTGAGTGAGTTCACGCGGACGACCGACATGCGAGTGGTGGCAAGGGCCCCGACGACGTTGTTGTCGCCCAACAGCGGAAGGCCGAGCTTCTCGGCGAGCTTGCGGTCGACGATGGTCTTGCTGCTGCCGGTATCCAGCACGAAGTCATATGGGCCGGCGCCATTGATGCTGACAGGTACGATAATCATGGAGAGATCGTCCAACCTGATCTTCGCTGTGACGATCTGGGGAGTTGGTTCGGTCTGATCCTGCGCAGCGACCACTGCGGAGGCACAGATTGCAAAGGCTAGAACAACGAGAAAGCGATTGAAGCGGTTGATTGACGACATGGTGTTCACCTCGATGGGGTGAACTATGTCGGCTCGGTCCGGTGATGGTATTGAGGTACGCCGGATGTTCCTGTGACGCGGATGATGTCTTTGTGATGGCCTTCAAGCTGGAGAAAACAAGTGGTTTATCGGTTCGGCCAATTCGAGGTCGATGATCGGGAGTTTCGCCTTTGCGAGAACGAAACACCCGTGCAGGTCGAACCGAAAGTGCTGCGGCTGCTGCTTTACCTGATCGAAAACCGGAATCGGCTGGTGCGGAAGCAGGAATTGCTCGACAAAGTCTGGCCGGACGCCATGGTGACCGAAAACGCCCTGACGCGGGCCGTTGGATTGCTGCGCAAGGCACTGAACGACGACATCCGCGTGCCGCAATTTATCGAGACGGTGCCGACTGCGGGCTATCGGTTTATCGCAGCTGCGGCGGTTGCCGAAGACAGCTCTGCCGTTGCGCCCTCACCACCAGCCGAATCGTCCTCAGCCTCCGTGAAACTCAGGCCATCGACCCTGTGGCTATTCGCATCCAGCGTCCTTCTGCTCGCCGCCGCAGGCACTTTCCTGTATCTGCATCGAGGCAAGAAGATCCTGACCGACCAGGACACTGTCGTGCTTGCCGACTTTGACAACTTCACCGGCGATCCGGTATTCGACAGCACGCTTCGGCGCGGGATGGCGGTGCAGCTTCAGCAGTCGCCCTACCTGAGCCTCATCACCGATGACCGAATCCAGCAAGTACTGCAAGAAATGGGCCAACCGGCAGATGCGCGGCTTACTCCAGCAGTCGCCCGGGAGATCTGCGAGCGAACGGCGAGTACCGCCGTGCTCGACGGCTCGATCGCTCCGCTTGGCAGCCAGTACGTCCTGAGCCTGCGCGCAATGGACTGCCAGAATGGGAAGGTGCTGGCAGAGGAGCAGGTGCAGGCGGCCAGAAAAGAAGATGTACTGAATGCCCTGGATCAGATGGCAGGCCAATTCAGAAAGCAGGTTGGCGAATCGCTCTCGACAGTCGAGAAGTACGACACTCCGCTCATTGAGGCCACGACGCCCTCACTCGAAGCTCTAAAGGCGTTTAGTGTGGGGTTGCATAAGTCTGACACCGGGGCGCGTGTCGAGGCTCTTCCCTTCTTCGCGAGGGCGGTTGAGCTCGATCCGAATTTCGCCGCGGCCTGCGACGCCATGTCATGGCAGTATTCCATCCAGCGTGAGCCGGAGCTGGCGGCCGAGAGTATCCGCAAGGCTTACGAGTTGCGGGAGAAGGCGAGCGAACGAGAGCGCCTGTCGATCGAAACGGACTACTACCAGTTCGGGACGGGAGAACTCGAAAAGGCGGCAGCTTCCGCCGAGCTGTTGCAGCAGACCTACCCGAGAGAAGGCGTCTCGCTGAGATTTTTTTACACAAGGCTGGGAAACCTCGAGAAGGCAGTGGAGGAGGACCGTAAGGCACTTCGCCTGACGCCAAACGAAGCGGCCAGCTACCAGAACCTGGGTGCCGATCTTGTGAGTCTCAACCGATTCGATGAGGCGGAGGCGGTATACGAGCTCTCGGACGAGCGGAATCTGCCGTATGTGGGACGGGCCAAGTCGCTTTATTTGCTGGCGTTCCTGGAGGGCGACCAGACCCGGATGGCGCGGTTAGCCACCTCTGTCACTGGAAAGCGCGGCGAAGAGGACGCGATGCTGGGCGCGCAGGCCGACACCGAAGCCTGGTATGGGCGATTGAAGGCCTCGCGTGGTTTCACCCTTCGGGCGATGGATTTGGCACTGAACAACGGCGCAAAGGAGACTGCTGCCGGCCATCAGGTAGCGGAGGCACTCTTCGAGGCGGAGTCAGGAGAGCGCGAGCAAGGGCGCATCGATGCCGAGGCGGCTATCAAGCTCGCTCCAAATCGCGATGTTCGCTTGGTTGCGGCACTCGCTCTGGCGCAATCAGGGGACACCAGGTCAGCGGAAAAGCTTGCTACCGAACTCGACAAGGCCTTTCCGCTGGATACGCTGGTCCAGAGATATTGGCTTCCGGTGATTCGGGCGGCAATCGCCTTGCAGCGCAACGACCCGAAGCGGGCGGTCGAATTGCTCGAAATGGCGAGCGCCATCGAATTGGCGGGCGCCACAAACAATTCGAATCCTGGCTTGTTTCCGGCGTATGTGCGCGGAGAGGCGTTTTTGATGCTCCACGACGGCACCGAGCAGCGGCGGAATTTCAGAAATTTATCGATCATCGCGGCCTGGTGCGGAACTCGCCGATTGGAATGTTGGCGCGACTGGGCCTCGCGCGCGCTTTCGCAATCCAGGGCGACACGGCCAAGGCAAAGGCCGCGTACCAGAACTTCCTGGCGACCTGGAAAGACGCCGATCCAGAGACACCCGTTTTCCAACAAGCAAAAGCAGAATTCGCGAAACTACATTAGGTTCGGTGCCATCGGACGAACGCTAACGATCCTCCCTTGAGCCCGCGGCGGATTGGTACCGGTGAACGTTCATTTCGCCAGAGAAGACCCTCGTCCGGCCTAAGGCCTTCCATGCCGACCTGGGCCCTCACTCCGCTGCTCCCGCCTTGTCAAGTGCCCTGACCCCTCTGTCCATCCACATCTCATTCATTCCAAATCCCTTATTTTCCAAACCCAATTTTCAGATCATTTCTCGCAAATCGCTACACTGGATTCAGACTGAAGAAGTGAGCATGCGGTTGGGCGGCGTGGTGAGGCCCGGATGACCCCGGAGACTCCCGCGCCGCCCGCTTTTTTTGAAATAGAGAGCGCAAGCAGACAGCCCCCCTCCCCCCTCCCCGGGCCGAGCGACCACGCACCGCCGTCCACGGCCCACGATCCACGGTCTACCGTCCAAGAACTACGGCACCGGGTTTCGTAGCCCAAAAAACGATTTGTGAAACTGTGAAGCTAGGAACAAATTCAAAATCAACAACTTACAGAGAAAATCCGCACAGCCACACAGTCTGTGCGTTTCTGTGAGACTGCGACGAGAAAGCGCACGCTAACCTCGCTGTCGAGGAGCATGGAAAAAGCCGGCTCGGAATCGAAACGGCGAAGACAGCGCCAGACAATCTCGCTGTAATCGTGCGCGAGCGCGGAAAACTGACATTTCCAGATCAGTCCAGGATTTTCAAATCGCATGGACCGAAACTCTGGCGCAGGAAACTTGCATCCATACAAGTATGACGCGAGTGGCACGATTGATGTTTGCCCTGATCGTGGGCCTGATTCTATTAACGTGGGCCGCATCCGGCGTGGTGCAAAGCACTGTGCGCCAATGGTTTGAGCGCGATGCGCAATCGCGCTCCCAATTGGTCCTGATCGGTGCGCGACCAGCGCTGGCAGACGCTTGGTACGATCCAGCAAGTCTCAACAAGCAATTGGCGGCTCTGGCGCAGGACGAACGCGTGATCGGAGTGGCGGCTTGCGGTGCCGATTTCAGCACCCGCTCCATTACGCCGGGATTTCCGCAAGAATTCAGTTGCCTTGCGGTGGGTCCGCGCATCCGCAATGCCGGTTCATCTGCGGCCCAGGCGAATCAGGGATTGCGGCAATGGAGCACCGAGGCAACGCTGCCCACGGGTCGCGTTCTGGTGACAGCGATGCCCATCGCGGACGAGGGGCAGGAACTGGGCTTTGCCATTCTGGTTCACGATTTCAGTTACATCGACCGGCGCGAGACCAGGGCGCAAACATTTCTACTCGTCCTCGCTGGCATACTTGCCATTATGGTCCTGGGCATCCTTCTGCTCGTGGCCCGGCGAGTGCGCGCCGATTGGGCAGTGGAATTGCAGGGCCTGTTGCGTAAAGGAGGCAAACAGAGCCGCAAATTCCAGCCGCTTTTGGGCGATGTGCGCGAACTCATCGAGCGCATGGCCAGCCAGCGTGAAGCCGATCCCGGGCTGTGGACGGCGGAACGCCTGAAGCAGACGCTGAACCGTGATTTGCAGGGGGAGAAGATCGTAATTCTGGCAAACCGCGAGCCCTACATTCACAATCGCGCCGACGACGGCAGCATCGAAGTACAGCATCCGGCGAGCGGCCTGGTCACCGCCCTCGAGCCCATCATGCGCGCCTGTTCCGGCGTTTGGGTTGCTCACGGCAGCGGCAGCGCCGATCGCGAAACCGTGGACCGCAACGATCACGTCCGTGTGCCGCCGGATGAAAAGTCGTATCACATTCGCCGGGTCTGGCTCTCCGAGGAAGAGGTGCAAGGCTACTACAACGGAGTTTCCAATGAAGGCCTGTGGCCGCTTTGCCACATGGCGTATGCGCGGCCCATTTTCCGCGCCGAAGACTGGCAGCAGTACCGCGCGGTCAACCAGAAGTTCGCCGACGCGGTGTGCAGCGAAGTGGATTCAAAAGACCCGATCATCCTGGTTCAGGATTATCATTTCGCCCTGGCGCCAGCGATGATTCGCAAGCGTTTGCCAGCTGCCACGGTCATCGTCTTCTGGCACATTCCCTGGCCCAACGCCGAGCAGATGGGCGTCTGTCCCTGGCGCAACGAGTTGTTGCGCGGCTTGCTGGGAAGCAGCATTCTTGGTTTTCACACGCAGCTCCACTGCAACAATTTTCTGGATTCCGTAGACAGGTATCTGGAAACCCGCATCGACCAGGAACATCGCGCGGTGGTGATGCAGGGACACCGCACCCTGGTGCGCCCGTATCCAATTTCCCTGGAATGGCCGGTGCACTGGGTGGAGACAGCACCCAGCATCGAGGAATGCCGCGCCCAGGTTTGGCGGGAATTGGGATTGAAGCCGAATGCTCTGTTGGGCATCGGAGTTGATCGGCTGGACTACACCAAGGGCATTGAAGAGCGGTTGCTGACAGTGGAGGTGCTGCTGGAACGGCATCGTGAATTCCGTGGCCGGTTCACTTTCGCGCAACTGGCAGCTCCCAGCCGGACCAAGATCCAGCGCTACAGGGAACTCAACGAAAAGGTTGAGCAATTGGCGGCACGCATCAATGAGCGTTTCGGAACCAAGGACTACCGGCCCATCATCTTGTTTCGATCTCATCATGAGCCGCCGGAAGTTTTCCGTTTCTATCGGGCCGCGGATCTTTGCTACGTAAGCAGCCTGCACGACGGCATGAATTTGGTGGCCAAGGAATTCGTAGCCGCACGCACCGATCTTCAGGGCGTTCTTCTGCTCAGTGAGTTCACGGGAGCGGCGAGAGAACTGACAGAAGCTCTGATTGTGAATCCCTACGATCTGGAGGGCTGCGCCGACGCGATAGCCTCTGGGCTGGCCATGTCTCGAGACGAACAGCAGGATCGCATGCGATCGATGCGGTCGTATCTGGTGCAATTCAACGTATATCGCTGGGCAGGAACTATGCTGGTAGATGCCGCGCGACTACGCAATCAAGAACGAGTGGCCGGACGCCCCGCGGAGGAGCGCGCGACGGTGGCGCCGGCGCCCTGGCTATGAAATATCTCCTGTCAAAAGCTTCTCTTCCGCTGGTTACGCGGCTGGCCAACGAGCGGACGCTTTGTGCGTTCGACTTCGATGGAACTCTCGCCCCGATTGCCGACCATCCTGATCGGGCCGGGATGCGCAAGCGGACTCGCAATCTGCTGCGTCGCCTTGCGTCTTTGTATCCATGCATCGTTGTCTCCGGACGCAACCGCGCCAGCGTTCTCAAGAAGCTGAGTGGTGTGCGCGTGGCCGGGGTGCTGGGCAATCATGGCGCGGAATCGGGCAGGACAACCGGTTCGCGCAAGGATGTCAAGCGATGGAAGGCCGCGCTGGAGATGGAACTTGGTCTCACGCCTGGAATGTGGATCGAGGATAAGGAATCTTGCCTGGCCATCCATTACCGCCAATCTCCTCAGAGGGCGGAGACGCGGCGGCGCATTCTCGCCGCCGTTGGAAATCTGAAGAACATCCGCGTGTTCGGAGGCAAGCAGGTCGTGAATGTTGTGGGAGACGTGGCGCCAAATAAGGGGGACGCCTTGGCTGCTGAACGCGATCGTCTGCAGTGTAACTGGGTGCTTTATTTAGGCGATGATGAGAACGATGAGGATGCCTTCGCTCTTAAAGGCAACGTCGTCCCGGTCCGCATTGGCAGAAAACTACGCACCCATGCCCGCTACTATCTGCGAAGGCAGAAGGAGATTGATGAGCTCCTGGAGTTGCTGGTGCGGCTACGCGAAGCTGAGAAATAGCCGATCGCTGAAAGCCAGCCTTTCACTATCCACTGTTCGCTGCCTTTTGCAGTAACTCATTCAGCTTCGCCATCACCTGAAAGGCGTCGGCGATGTAGACAACGTCGGCTTTGCCGCGCGTCCAGCCGCAGTTTGCATCCAGGGAAATCGCGCGTCGCTCGCCGATGAACCTCCAGCCGACCACGTGCGGCTCTTCGCCGTGGCAGCATGTGGAAAGGCCCTTGGGATGGCGCGGCGTGGCGCCGGTCTGTCCCACCTGATTCATATGCGTCAGAAATGGGAGAACGGAGTTCCCTTCGCCGCCCTGATCCACTAACGACTTGCTGCTGCCGAGCGAGGCACCGGAACCACGCAGAAATCCAAGGATGAGTTTGCCTGCTTCCTCGACATGCACTTCGCCGTCAGGCTGTTTCTTGGTCCATCCGGCGCCGGCGACGAAAAGCAGCTTGGCGTCAGGGCGAATTGTCTGTTCGTCTTGCTTTGGGGCGCGTATGCCAGTCACCTCGGTGCGCAGCGTCGGCAAGTCAACAGCAATCTCTTCAACCTGCGCCTTGCCGGATTGGCCGACGTATGCCGCGTGCGTTCCAGAATCCAGAAGTAGAAACCATGGCCTCGCAGTGCGCGTGACAACAGCTTCAATGCGTTGGCGGTAGAACCAACGCGTGGCCTCGACGGAATCTGTGCCGGCGAGCGCAGCAATGTGCGTGTCAATGACTCCGCCCAGCCGATGTGCGACCGCGGCCATGACGCGAGCGAAGCGCGCGCTCTGCGGCGCGAGGACGATGGTGGCTTCCGCCGCGCGGCAGAGGGATGTGCAGGCGGCGGCGTCAGAGGCGAAGCGTGGCTGCGCGAAGGCTAAACCCGAAACACTTAGCAGTTTCGTCCCTGCATTCGCAACCGCACTCGCTAGAGCGTACGCGTTGGCGGCCACGATGCCAATCGTCAGTGCCGCGTCAAGGCGCGCGGCGAGTTCGATGCCCGCAGTCACAGCTTCGAGCGAATGATTGGTAAGCGCGGAGCCGGATTCATCAGCATGCGTAAGTACGAAAATGGATTCCATGTTTTTCCTTGAATTCTCAGTTCTGAGCTATCAGCACGCGACCGCACGACAAAGGCTGAAAGCTGATAGCTGAAGGCTGAAAGCCGTTAACTGTCTTTCCCAATCCAGCCGAAAAGTTCGGCGGTAATTTCATCAGGAGTCATGTTCTTCTCGACGCGTGTGGTGCGTTGCTGCCTTGGCAAGCTTACTGAGACGTATTCGAGTGAGTTGGGTTCGAGTGCGGCGGTCTTGGCCCGTTGCAGCGCGGGCATGATAGCGCGCATATTGCTCATGCCGATCTGTGGATTGTTGCGCGGCTCTGCCAGGTTGCCCGTGGCCCAGCCCAGCACGGCGGGCGCGCCCGCGCAAACCGAGACCTGGTGCTTGCCGCCTTCCACGCGCTCCAGAACTTCAAAGGAGCCGTCGGGGCGAAGATCGATCTGGTCGACTCCGAAGAACTGGTCGGCGATGCCGAGACGCTCGCCGATGAGCTGCAAAGTGACGCCCGCGCCGCGTGAGGCCGATTCCCAACCGCCGAAAAGCAAAAGGTTCCCGCGATCGAGGCTGGGAATGGTTTCGATCGCAGAAGCAAGGGCCGCTGCAGTGGAGTGCGCGTCGGGAAATCCGCCGATAGGGCCGTCGATGGGAACGAGCTCGAAGACAACCTTTTGCGCGACGGTCATCATAACCTGCTGCAGCTTGGCCTTGGGGCCGAGCGCGACCAGCCAGAGCTTGCTGCCGGGATGCTTGGCGGCAAGAGCGGCAGCTTCGTAGAGCGCGCACGCGGCCCACGGGTCGAGTACCGCAGGCAGCACCATCTCATTTTTCAATCCCGGACCGTTCGGTCCTGTCGTTGGTTCAAGGGTCTGCAGCGGATCGGGGACAATTCCAGCACAAACGACAATGTGGAGTGGATTCATCAATAGCTCCTGGTTGATAGTTAGTTCTCGCCGCTATGCAGTCCGCCCGCGCCGGCCTGGAACTCAATATTGGAGCGCTCGCCGTCGGGCGAGTGCGGGCAGTTCCACAGGCACGCACCGCAGTGGACGCACTTCTCACGCTCGAAAAGCGGCGCGCCATCGAGGCCAAGAGTGATGGCCTGGCCGGAACACATACCGATGCAGGTTTTTTCCTGGCAGGAAATGCAGCGGCGGCGATCCAGGAAGATGACGTGATCGGCGTAGCCGGGCATGGCTTGAACTTTTCCGCCCATGAGAAGCGCATCCTGGTGAGTCACGAGAACCCGGCCGTCAAAAGGAATTTCAGGCCAACCGCGCGCGGACATGAGCGCGTCGTGCAGCGGGATGCCGGAGTCGACGGCGAACGTGGCGGCATCGCGCAACGCCAGGCCGGCTTGGCTATGGGGGAGGACGGCGCGAATCTGACGCGGGGCGGGTGGAATGTGGGTCCCGGAGCGAGAGACGGCCACTGGTGAGACCGGCGAGCGCCATGCCTGTGAGTCCGCGCAGGAAGCCGCGATGAAAGCCGTTGCGTGCGTTCTGAGCCTGGCGTGCGCCGTGCTCTACCCAGCTTCCGCGACGGCGTTTTTCATAGGTCTCATACAGATTCTTCTGCGTGAATGGAAGGCCGGCGCGAAGAATCTCGAGCACGGCCTCGCCGAGTTGCACGCCAGTGGTCCATGCCTCGTCGACGCCCGAGCCGGTGAGCATGTTAGTGGAACCGGAGCCTTCGCCGATGCGCGCGAAGCCGTCGCCGGTGAGGAATGGCTCGCCGTGCTTGCCGGATTCTTCAAGGGATTTTGCGCCCCAGGAGCGAAGCACGCCGCCCTTGAGATGACGCCAGAGCGCGGGGTGCTGGATGTAGTGCTGCAAGTAGCGATAGGAGGTACGCGCGGGATCGCCCAGCCATGAGGGGACGAAGATGCCGACCGAGACGAGGCGTTCCGGATGCACATAGAGAAAGCCGAAGATCTCAGGCTCGGGGAATCCGAAAGTATGCCAAACGGTGCCGGGCTCGAGCGTGGTGTCTTCAGGCAGCTCGATGACGAACTTCATGCCGAGGGCCCACTCGCGGCGCGCGTGACCCGCGGGCAGACCGAAGCGTTCGTCGAGCCGCTGGCCGACTGCGCCGACGGGGCCGTCGCCCACGACGGTGAGTTGCGCGCGAACATCCATGCCGGGCATGAAGCCATCGGCAGGCGCGCCAAGCTTGTCCACACCCTGATCGGCGAGACGGAGTCCGGCGATGCCGCGGCGCTGCGCGTTCGCGGCGATCGGAGAAGAGAGGAGCGCTGACAGGTGTGCCGGGCCAGATCTGCACGAAGCCACTGGCCATGAGCTGCGCGCTCGACCCACTGATTGAATTGGCCGATGGAGAGGATCAAGCCCGCCGCGCTTGTGGAGAAACGCAGGCGTCCACGGCAGCTCAAAGGCAGAGTCTTTGATCCACCACTTTTTCCCAAGTCGGAGAAGAACATCACCAAGGCGCAAGAGCGCGGAGCGCCGGCTGGCGCCAATGGGATCAAGCAGATAGAGAACGCGCTCCTGCTTGACTGCGGTAGCCATGGGAATCTGCGCGGGATTGAGTGAAGGAAAACTCGAGCGGATGCCCTCGGCGCGTGTAACCACGCCACTGACTCCCGCGGCCAGATCGTCGGCACGCTCGTAGCACAGCACCTGCAGCGGCATGCCCGGAGCGACGCGGCTTTCAAATGCAGGATCGGCGGGATTCCGGCTCCAGGCTTCCGTGAGCGTGGTAAGAAATCCACCCGTGGCCGGACCGAAGCCGGCGCAGGCGATGTCGACTTCCATCGTCTGGCGATCAATCTCGACGGACTGTGGAGCGAAGCTCATGCGGGATAATCCAACGCCTCGGGGATCATCACTTTGCTGACGGTTTCGGCGGCGCGATCTTTGGCGAGGCGCGCACCGGTGAGGCAGGTGGTCAACTTGCTCTGCAGGCGGAGGAATTCGCTCGATCCCGCGCAGCCCGCGCACGGGCCGGCTTTCGCCGGATGACTGCCGTCGGCCTGAAGAACGTCCACGGCCATGGCCATGATGCCGGGCATGGTTTCTTCCAGCTCTTCGAGCTCGCTCGAAAGGAAGCAGTTGCGGTGCTCTTCCTCGTCCCACGCGGGATGACGGTTGTAGCCGAAGACCAATTCTGCGCAGATGCGGGAAACTTCGCCGGCGGCTTGCGCGGCCTGCGTGTGGCAAAGGTCGCTCAGGAATTGCACCGTTCCGGCCAGGCCTTCGGCGGCGACGGCGTCGGCTGTGCCGCGCGTTTCGAGTTCAAGCACATCAAGGATTTGGCAACGCGAAGCCACCAGCCAACTGAGTGCATCGGCGAGCGCGAAGGTCACGCCCTGGCGCTGCCCATGGTAGAGCTTGCCGCCAGTAGGATCGGCCGCGTTCTGCAAATAGTGAAGCGACCACGCCCATAAATTCATCGCTGACGCGAGCGTGCAAGCGCCGGTCCCAGGACGCGTCGACGCAATCCTGCGCATCTCCGCGGTCCACGCAGCGAACTCCGCGAGAAAAACTTCGCTGGTCATAGTGACGGTCAACTGGCGGCGCTGTACGGCTTCGGGGCCTTCGTAAGTAGCTTCGAGCTGCGCGTCCATCCACTTGTTGGCGAGGAAGCCAGGACAGTCTTCGGTAATGCCGTAGCCGCCCATCAGGCTCACGGCCTCGCGCATCATGTTTGCGCCGTGGCCGGTGTTCCAGAGCTTGGTGGCGGGGCACAGCACATTGGCCTCGGCATCGAGCAACACGTATTGCACCAGCGGATCGACCTCGAGTTCGGCGCGGCGCGGATCGTTCTCCTTCATCCGCAACAATTCGATGGCGCGTTGCTCGCTTTCCCTCAGCGCCTTGATTTCGGCGCGCGCGCCCGCGACGCCGCGCTCTTTGAGGATAGCGGTCTTCTGTTTTTCCAGCGGGTCCAGCTCATCGAATAACCGCGCCGTGGCAAAGCCTAACGACGACGCTGCCTCGCCCGCGGCCCACACGTCGACCAGGCGATGCAACGCATCTTCGCGCTGCTGGATGCCCTGTTCGTAGCGCACGGATCCGGGTCTGGCGCCCTCGGCGCCGCGGAAGCGCTGGCGCTGATAACGGATGACCGGCTCCACGGCCGAGAGCAGCTTCGATGCCGTCATCAACCCCACAGGTACACGCGTGCGCCGGAAAACCGCGTCGATGATTTCGGTGTGATTAAAATTGGGCACGATCACGCCGTCCTTCACGGTGTAACCGCCCACGATGCGGCTGGCAGGAACCTTGAGGTTGAAGACGGGATCACCGGTGGACGAGAGTTGGTGCACGAGCTTTTTGGTTGGAGTGCCGCGATCGTAGGTACCCGCATCGGCCTCTTCAAGAATGATGACGCAACTGCCCTTGATGCGCTCGTCGCCGGAGTTTACGGCGGCGGTGACGAAGTTGGCATAAGCGATGCCGGTAATGAAGCGGCCGCGCTTGTCCACTTCGAGCATCGGCTCCTCGCCGTCTTTCCATTCGGCGACGCGCACCTTGCCGCTCATCATGCCGGTGTCAACGCCCACGTAAGGGATGGGCTCGGTCAACGCGAAAGCGCCGCGCCAGGGTTTGCGGTTCTCACCCGGTTGCGGCGGCGCGGAGAGCTTCTTGTAGCGGGCCACCTGCTCCGGCGTGCCACGCTCGTGGATGGGCGAAAGCGCCAGAAATCCTGCCAGACTCGCGGTCGCTGCGCCGCCATCGACCCACGCAAGCTCAAACGCCGCGAGGCCGAGTGCGAGATTTTTGGGTCCGACGATGAAACCGCCCTCTTCGGGCTCCATGAAGGCCGCAGTGATGCCGGCGCGATCGAACGCGTCAAGCATTTGATCCTTGGCCGCGGTCCATTCGTGCGTGTTGCGTTCGCCGGCCGCCACCATGCGGGCCACGGTTCCGCGTGCCACACCGCGCGTCGATGCCACAAGCATCTGTAAGTCGAAGCGATCGGCAAAGCGCCAGAGAATCTGCCGCACCGCATCACCGGGGAGGGTGAGCATGGTTTTTGTTTCGGGAATCGCAACTGTGCCCATGGAGGGTCTCCTGACTAGCGCCCCTATTCTCTTCGAGCGGAGGCACGGTGGCATGTGATCCGCATCACCAGAAGGGGTCGGTGGCCAGCGGAAGACCGTGCCGTGGGTGCAGCGGTAGTTAGCCCCGCGCTTCACCGGGGTCCCCAAGAAACGGTCTTTGTTTCTTGGGGTGGAAGCGTGGGGTGAGGATGGACAATTGAACGAGGAGTCCCGTAGGGACGCTGCCCGCCTCGTTTAACCGAACAAGTATCGCGCTTCGTCGTCGTGGCTACTCGAAGATCCCTGTGACAGAGCAGCGCCAGATGGTTCGGTCCGGCAGTAGAAGCTCGTATTCGTTGTAAAGGGGGACGGTTGCGCCCTTGTGGGCAATCTTCAGAAGCCTGGCTGTATAGTCGCCGGGAACAAGGCTGACCTGAAAGAAGCCCGGTTCATATAGGAAATCCCCGGTCAACTCCATCTTCTGCTGATTTAACACGGCATCGGCGTGGAGCACATCATCGCAGGTTCCGGAATCGCAATAGCGACGAATACGGATTCCAGAGATGTGCACCTTGAGCGGGTAGTCAACCCCCGGCTTTGCTTGCGGCGGTTTTTGGCCGTATCGAATCTTTTGAGCGCAGAGGAGCGGTAAACAGGCGAGAAGAAACAAGGCAATGAGAGATCGTTTCATCGTTTACCTCAGAAGAAGTCTATGCATCCATTAGATGTCGGACGGCAGCGCCGGGAGGCCTCATCCCCAGGCGCGCTTTCCTGATTTCTGTGATCTTCGCCGTGAACCCTGATCCCTGACCCCTGTTCTTGTGATCTGCATCGCGCGGCCTGTGACACCTATCACTGCCAGTGCTTTCCCAAAAGAACGACCTTGGAAGTGCGATCCCTCGCAATAGTAGTGGGAACGGTGGAATCGACAGAGATCTGCCGGTGAGCGGGCGTGCCCGCGTTCACCTAACGGAAGGAAGACGGCGGAATGAACGAAGCCGCATGGAAAATCGCAAACTCGCTGGTTCGCAGCCTGGCGCTGTTGGCCTGCCTGGCGCTTTTGGCGCTCGCGCCGCGCGCCCTTCGCGCGCAGGATTGCCTGACCTGCCACGGCGATGCCAGCATGACCGACAGTGCTGGACACAGCATCGCGGTCAACGGGAAAAAATTTGGCGACAGCATTCACGGCAGCCTGCAATGCGTGAACTGCCACGCGGACATCAAGGGCTATCCGCATCCCGACAAAGTTGCGCCGGTGGATTGCAAGACCTGCCATGCCGACCAGGCAGATCAGCTCAAAGGCAGCGTGCACGCCGACAGCAGGGAGCATCCGTGCACAAGCTGTCACGGGGATGCGCACGAAATCTTTCCCAAGACCGACGCGCGTTCGGCGGTGTATCCGCTCAACGTGCCCAAGACCTGCGGTCAGTGCCACGGCAACAACGGCATGGCAGGCAAGCACGGCCTAGCCAGCGTCTATCCAAACTACATCGATTCGATTCACGGATTTGCGCTGAGCAAGGAAGGGTTGCTGGTGGCGGCCAATTGCCAGAGCTGCCACGGCTCGCACAAGATCCTGAGCCACACCGATCCCGCCAGCGCAACCTACAAATCGAACATCCCCGGGACCTGCGGCAAATGCCACGCCAAGATCAATGACGAATACCAGGCCGGCGTCCACGGACAGGCCATCGCCAGGGGCGATCTGAAGGCGCCGGTTTGCTCCGACTGCCACACCGCGCACGCTATCCTGCAGCCCACGGAATCCGAATTCCGCATGCAGTCCACGCCGATTTGCGGCAACTGCCACAAAGACAAATTCTCCACCTACCGCGACACCTTCCACTCGCAACTGGGGTCGCTGGGCGGCTACGTGGAGACGGCGCGGTGCTGGGACTGCCATGGAGCGCACGACGTGCGCCCGGCCAGCGATCCCACCTCGCCCATTAACCCGGCCAACCTGATCGCCACCTGCGGCCGCTGCCACGCGGGCGCCAACGCGAGCTTCGTGAAATATCAGCCGCACGCCAACGCGCGCGACCGCAAGCTGAATCCGGGGCTTTACTATACCCGGCTGTTCATGAACCTGCTGCTGGCCAGTGTGCTCACGTTCTTCCTGTTGCACACCATCCTGTGGCTCATTCGCTCGCGCTACCAGCAGATGAAAACCAAAAATGGCAATGGAGGCAAGCATGACTGAGGCGCAGGCAACAATCCCGGCTTCGAATCCAGGCGCCGGCGAAAAGTACTACGTGCGCTTTACACGCGCGCAACGTTACATGCACGCGGTGCTGTTTACCACGTTCTTGGGACTGGCGGCCACCGGACTGACGATGCGCTTCAGCGAGAGCTTCTGGGCGCGCAAGTTTGCTGCCGGCATTGGCGGATTCGGCGCCATTCTTTTTCTGCATAAGTTCTTTGCAGTCGCATTGACCATTGCCTTTTTGATTCACCTCAAAGACATCTTCCAGCGTGCATTCATCAATCGCGAAAAGGGCATCTTCTGGGGTCCGACCTCGATGATTCCCAACTGGCAAGACGTAAAAGATGTGCTCGGCCACATGCGCTGGTTTCTCGGGCTGGGACCCAAGCCGCAGTTCGATCGCTACGCCTACTGGGAAAAGTTCGACTACTGGGCGGTGTTTTGGGGCATGGTGGTAATCGGCTTTTCGGGCTACGCCATGTGGTTTGCGCCGTTTTTCGCGCACTTCCTCCCCGGATGGGCGCTGAATGCGGTGCTGGTGATCCACAGCGAAGAAGGATTGCTCGCCGTTCTGTTCATCTTTTCCATTCACTTCGTCAACACGCACCTGCGCCCCGACAGCTTTCCCATGGATATGGTGATCTTTACGGGAGTGGAGAGTGAAGAAGAGTTCAAGGAGAAGCGGCCACTTGAATTCGAGCGGAATGCGAAACAGGGCAAGCTCGAAAAGAGGGTGGGCATTGCGGCGCCGCTGTGGCTGGTGAACTTCTCCAAAGTCGTTGGTTTCACAGCCATCTTTATCGGGCTCACGCTGCTGGTGCTCACGCTGACGGCGTATTTCAGCTAGCGGAAAACAGCCAATAGCCAATAGCCAGTAGCCGGTAGCTACTGGCTATTGGCTACAAGCTACCAGCCGCTTCTGTGACTGCAATCACGGCGGGAAATCTTACTTCGGCATCTCCTCAAGGTGTGAAATCCGCACGGTTCTTCTGGTTTTCTACGCTGCTTTTTGTCTTTCTTGTCTGGGCCTCGAACGCACTTTCCGCGCAAAAGCTCAAAGACTCGGACTGCCTCGCCTGCCACTCCGACGCAACCCTCACCACGGAGGACGCGAACGGCTCGACCGTCAGCCTCTATGTCGATCAAAGCAAGTTCAAGCGCTCAGTGCACGGTCGCATGTTTGCGTGCGTGGATTGCCACAAGGACGTAAAGAGCCTGGTGCATGAGAAGTCGCCGGAAAAGGTGAGCTGCGCTCAGTGCCACGCCGATGCCCAAACCGCCTACGCGCATTCGACGCACGCCAAGGCGAGCAAGGGCGGGACGGCGTCCGCGGCCACCTGCGAGGATTGCCACGGCGACGCGCACCAGATCGAAGGCGGCGGCGATCCCAAATCACCGGTGAATCACGCCAACATTCCGGCCACCTGCGGGCGCTGCCATGGACAATCGTTCCTCATGGAGTCGAACGGCGAAAGCGCGCAGGCCTTCATCTCCTACCAGTCGAGCGTGCACGGCCGCGCCGTAGCGAACGGATCGAAAAATGCCGCAGTGTGCACCGATTGCCACGGTACACACGCGATTCTGCCGGCCAACGATCCCAAGTCGCCGATCTCGAAGTTTTCCGTCGCGCAAACCTGCGGCGCTTGCCACGCGGATGTGGCGAACACCTTTAACGGAAGCATTCACGGCCAGGCGCTGGCGCACGGCAACGCGCTCGCCCCTACATGCACCGATTGCCACGGCATTCACTCCATCAAGCCGCACACCGATCCCAACTCGCCGGTGGCAGAGCAAAATGTTTCGCGCGACATTTGCGCGCGCTGCCATGAAGGCGTGCGGCTTTCGCAGGAGTTCGGCGTACCCGGCAACCGCGTCACCACGTACTTTGACAGCTATCACGGTCTGGCGGCCGAGGGCGGCAGCGTGGTGGCTGCAAACTGCTCCAGTTGCCACGGTGTGCACAACATTCTGCCCTCGAGCGATCCGCGATCGACGATCAATTCTGCCAATCTCGACGCAACATGCGGCAAGTGCCACCAGGGCGTGACGCAAAAATTTACGCGTACGCCGGTGCACCTGGTAGCGGGCACCCGCGCCAACGACATCGATTCCGTGGCCGTGCGCTGGGTGCGGTGGATTTACATCGTCCTCATCCTGGTCGTCATCGGCGCCATGTTCCTGCACAACGCCATCATCTGGCGCAGCAAGGCCGTGGCGCGACGGCGCATGATGAACCCGTTCATGACACGCATGACAGTGAACCAGCGATGGCAGCATCTGATTCTGCTCTCGAGCTTCATCGTGCTCGTGATCACCGGCTTCGCGCTCAAGTTCCCTGACACATGGTTCGCGCACACGCTGGGCATGGGCGAAAACCTGCGCGGCATCATCCATCGCGTGGCTGGCTGCATCCTTATCGCGGCGGGCCTCTATCACGTCTTCTATCTTGCGATCGCGCGCGAAGGGCGGCGGATGCTGCGCGACATTGCGCCTCGGCCCCGTGATCTCTTCGACGCCTGGGGCACCATGCGTTACTACCTCGGCCTGAGTGCAGAGAAGCCGAAGTTCGGCCGCTTCAACTACGCGGAGAAGGCCGAGTACTGGGCGCTGGTGTGGGGCACGGCGCTCATGGGCCTTACCGGCATCATGCTCTGGGCCAAGGTCTGGGTCGGCGATCTGCTGGCGCGCTGGTGGGTCGATGTGGCCACGGCGGTTCACTTCTACGAGGCGATCCTGGCTACGCTGGCCATCATCGTCTGGCATTTCTACCAGGTCTTCTTTGATCCCGACGTGTATCCCATGAACTGGGCTTGGTGGGACGGCAAGATGCCAGTGGAGAATTACCAGCACGAGCACGAATTGGACACGGAGTCGCTGAAAGCGGTGGAGGGCGAAGGACCGGGCTCAGAGCCGGACCCAAGATAGGCACGAGCTAACTCTGCCTCGCCTGTGCTACGCTTCGACCAACTGTGGCCAATTTCGAAAAAGCACCGGCAGAGGTCCAGGAAATCCTATCCAAGCCGATTCGCCAACTCGGCTTGAAGGTGGAAGGCTCTCCCCTCGAGCGTTTTGTCCAGCAACTCTACAAGGAGCTGGACGCCAAGGGGTTCCATCGGTTCCACCCCAGGTGCTATCTCACCGATGAGTGGGGCTGCCCGAACATGGAGCCTGTCATCGGAATCCCCTTCTACCTGGCGGATCCCAAACTGCAGCGCCTCGAATCGGAGATGAACGACATTGAAGATGCGCGGCAGATCATGATGTATCTGCGCCACGAGGCTGGTCACGCTTTCAATTACGCCTACGCACTGTACAAAACCCAGGAATGGCGCAACCTGTTCGGGCCGTTCCGGCGGCCTTACCGGGACAACTACAAACCGGTTGCATTCTCGCGCCAGTTCGTGCGCCACATGGAAGGTTGGTACGCGCAAAAGCATCCCGACGAAGACTTTGCCGAGACTTTCGCGGTCTGGCTGACGCCTCGCTCCAACTGGCGCAAGCGGTACCAGGGCTGGGGCGCGATGAAGAAGCTGCTCTACATGGATCGTATCGGGCGCAAGCTCGGCGATGCCGAACCCGTGGTCGCACGCGGCGATACCGATTTTACCGTCGAGGAAATGGAAGTGACGGTGGGCGAATTCTATCGCGGTGCGCTCGAGCAGCAGCTTACCCCCGGCGATCTTCCCCTCGACACGGATCTGCACGACATCTTCAACGTATCCAGGCGTCGCAGAAAGAATGTTCGCCCGGCGGTCGAGGTTCTTCGCGAGAACCGCAAGGTCCTTGTCGACAAGGTCAATTATTGGACCGGCGTGCGGCGTCCGCTGGTCAAGGTGTTGGTGGAAACCATCGAAGCAAAAGTTGGCGACTTGGGCCTGCGCGCCGACATAAAATGTGAACGGGAATATCTGACTGAAGTCGCTGTGTACGCTACGGCGCTGGCAATGAACTACATGACTCGGGGCAAATTCATTCTGCCCTGAGTCGTGTATGGACGAGTTTTAAGCATCCGGGCCTTGACGGCAGATTAGTGTGATACCGAAAGAGCGCAGAGACATCATGGCAAACCTCAAAGTTACGATTTTGCACGACGTGTGGGAAGAGGGCCCGCCTGAGCCAGAGCCGGAGCCGGCCAAGGCGCCGCGCGGCAAAAAGGGCAAACGTCGCAGGAAGAAGAAAGATCCGCTCCACGACCGCGAAGAGATCTTCGAGGCGTTGACAAAGCTCGGGCACGAGCCCTCGTACCACATTCTCGATGGCAAGAACCAATCGCTGCTTGCGTTGGCAAAGTGCGGCGCGGACCTCATCTTCAACCTCACGGAGTCCTACGCCGGCGACGACACGATGGACATGAACATCGCCGCCTATCTGGATCTGATCCACATTCCTTATACCGGTGGTGGCGCGCAGGCGCTTTACCTGGCCCAGGACAAGTCGATCGCAAAAAAGATTTTCGACTTTCATAAGATCAAGACTCCGGACTTCGCACTCTCCTACAAAGGCCGCACCGAGCACGCGCACGATATCGAGTTTCCGCTGATTGTCAAGCCTGTCTCTGAAGACGGATCCATCGGCATCGACAGCGGCTCCGTCGTCGACAGCGTGAAAGAGCTGATGGAGCGCATTCACTACATCCACGAGGAGTTCGACAGTCCGGCGCTCATTGAGGAATATATTGAAGGCCGGGAAATCTACGCCGCCATTCTCGGCAACGACAATGCGGAGGTGCTGCCGCTGATCGAACTCGACCTCTCCAAGCTTCCCAAGGGTGCGCCGCGGATCGCCGGCCAGGACGTGAAGTTCGATCAGGAGACGGAGGCCTTCAAGGTGACAAAATCCGCGCCGGCCGAAGACCTCGACGAGGACACCACGAAAGAACTTCAGGACACCGCGCTCGCCGCCTATCGCGCACTCAAGCTGCGGGATTACGGCCGCATCGATATGCGCTTGAACAAAAAAGGGCAGGTATACGTCATCGAAGCCAACCCCAACCCGTGGCTGGCCAGCGCCGCCGAATTCACCATGGCCGCCAAGAAGGCAGGCAACTCTTACACTGGCATGATCGAAAAGATCGTGGAATTGGCCCGTGCCCGCTCCATGTAGCGCAAAGAGAGCTGAGAGCCAAAAGCTGCTCTCACACCCGCCAGTAGTCGCCGCGCCAGTCCTTGATGCGTTCCTTGATCTGCTTGCGGGTCAGGTTGTGTTCGAGCGCCTGCTTGGCAAGCTCCACCACTTCGTCGTCGGCGGCGAAACGCAAACCGATCAGCTGATCCTCGCTGAGGCGGTTCAACTGCGTGTGCCACTCAGAGGGCGCCAGGGCTTGCAGGCGCAGCCGCTCTTCAAGCCGGATGACACGGTCCTGCACCTTGAGCGGATACATGCGCATCTTGAGCAGCGCAAGAATCGCGGCCACCGACAGCACCACGAACCACGCGGAGTAAAAGCAGGGGTGCTTGACCACGTAGACGATGGAAATGACCAGGTTGGCGAGAAGAACAAAGAACAGAACGAAGTGGTACGGCGGGTCAAGCCGTCCATGATTCTTGAGACATTGCGGCTCGGACTTACTCATTCGTGGCTCCGATTCTTTGCAGGTTGGGATTGGATTTTCCGGCCGTCTGCGTTACCGCGGGGTCGCCGGTTTCGCTGCTGGGGATCTGCACTGCTGCATGCAACCCAACGAATAAAAGTTCATCGGTGGAGGCCGCGGCACGCAACCTCACGGACGAAGACCTGTCCGCGAGGCCCCCTGCACTTGCTGGATTCTGCGCGAACGCAGTGGGCGCTGTCAACAGCGAAAGACTGTCGGGGCCCAGGATCTGAGGGTGCTTCGGGGTGAGATGGTAGCGGCCGCGCACCAGGTAGTCCACAAACAAGCCGCCGGCAAGATACGGATTCATGACGGCAATGGGAATGGCATAGACGGTGGTGACGAAGGATTCGTCGATGCCCTTCACGGAGCGGCTTCCACGCCGGTAACCGGGAATCTGCGGAATCTCGAAGACCGTCAACTGAGTCTCAGGATGCTTGCGCGCGTACTTCTCCAGCCTGTATGTGGTCTGCTTGGGCGTGGTCATGCCGGCATCGGGGAAGATGCTGCGTTTGAAGGTGTGAGGGAAGTAGTCATTGAGGACCACGCGCGAGAAGTCCGCGCAGTTGCTAAACAGGAGATTGAAATGAGTGCGGTTGGGGCCTGCGTTCAACTTCTGGATCAGGGCACCGTCCTGCTCGGCAGTAGTCTGGAAGCGGAAGGCATAGATGCGCCGCTCGTAGGCCGCTCCCACCAACTGGGTCCAGCCGCCGTGCACAAAATTGCCCGGCGGCAGATGGGCGCCTAGGCTCTCAAGGTGGGTTTCGCGATAGCGATCGCGCAGCCGCGCAACCGTTTCGCGGTCCACATGCACCGGCACGTCGGCAGGATTGTCAACAGCGTAGAGATAAGGAAGGAGCGGAATCGCGAGCCAATCGTATCCGTCGATTCCCTGGTAGCGGGCGATGACGACGCCCATCTCACCGGGTTGGCAGCGGCGGAGCGTGACAGGGGTTTCAGCGCAGATGCGTTCAAAATAGATAGCGTTGTGGCCGGTGGGGTTGAGGGCGCCGAAGATGCCGTACGGCTCCTCCATCAACAAAGCAGCCTGCGCCCGGCCGCGCGCACAACAATAGACCCCTAGAATGATGAAAACAAAAATAGGAATGCGAAATTTGCGTATCGAGAGCATCCGTCTACCCCCTGGTTAAGATGGCCTGTTCTCTCCTTCAGTATGCACCGCATTTGATAAAAGGGCGATGAAAAGTCGAATCAGCGTCCCATGCGGTGCATTTCCATGGAATGCCTGGCGAACATCGACCCGCGCAGTGCAAAGATCGCGCGGGCAGACTACGACCCCTGTACTTTCAGACACTTTTTGTGGCGGAAGGTTGCGCTGTTTTGGGGTGTATGAGGCTGAATTCAGACGGGCTTGTGGAAAATGGGCCGCTACGGCGTTTGCAATTCTGTCGGCAGCGCCAGCATTGCGCGAAGGCCGGCGCTATCGCCGGTCGCGTTTCTGCGGATTGCCTTCCTGGGACTCGGCGAGGGAGATGCGCGTAGTGCGTGCAGCGCCGGCCACGGCCAACAGGAAGCTCTGCATTTGCGGAGTGAACTCGCGGCGCGCCACTTCTTTCTGCGCAAAGCTGTAGAACCAATACACCAAAGAAATGAGGTAACTGCCCACAACGATTTCATTCAGATGTTGGTACTGAATGCCGGTCGTCTGGTGGGTTTGGAGCATGGCCACGCCCAAGCTGACGATCGAATAGAAACCGAGTCCCGTAACCACTTGCAGTTCACGGTCTCGCCATCCGACCGAGAGCCACTGGCTGCATCCCGCAAGCGCCAGGAAAAAGCCAACGCGCAGAATCGTGACTGTTTGCTGCAATTGCATGAGGAGTTGAAATTCCCGCGGCATATGAGCAGTGCCGTGAAGGGCTGCAAAGGGCCAAATCACCGCGCCTGCGACGAGAATGAGAACGCCGATAGGCACCAGGGCAACGCGGGACAGAGAGGCGCGCAACGGGCGGAGCACGGCCCACGTCAACTCCACCAGAACGCCGAATTGCAGGAGGGCGTCGATGGCCGTCTCAGAAAAATACGCTGTGAGATATATACGATAGGAGTGCGGATAATTGCGGCTGATGACGTAGTAGGCAATGTTGCTGCATAGATCCCAGGCACAATAGGTAAAGAACACTGGGAATGTACGCCAGAAACGCTTGTAGCAGAGCAACCCGAGGAGGGCTGCTTCGGTCAAAACACCGGCGAGCCATATCGCGTTGTCAAGACTCATGGACATGCGGTGCGACCTGCCAATACGACAATACTGAGCATAGTAGCATCTTCAATGATGCGACAGGATAGAAGAGATTCCAGGAGTGCGACTATAGGCCGGAGAAATGCAAAAGGCCCACCCAGTAGACAAGGGTGGGCCCGAGAAAGATCCTAGGAGGAGTTACACTGCTGCTGGCGGAATGGGCAGGGGTCCCATCGGGATAAATGCGGAAGCCGGCGGAATCGGCAACGGTCCCATCGGAATGAACGCGGAAGCTGGCGGAATCGGCAGCGGTCCCATCGGAATGAACGCGGAAGCTGGCGGAATCGGCAGCGGTCCCATCGGAATAAACGCGGAAGCCGGCGGAATCGGCAGCGGTCCCATCGGAATATACGCGGAAGCTGGCGGAATCGGCAGCGGCCCCATCGGGATTGCATTCGCCGTGCAAGCAGAAACCACAAGCAGTGCGAGAATAACGACTTTTATGACATTCAACGTGCCCGGACGCATTTGAAATTCTCCTGACGAGGGACAACTCACCCTCGGAAACATTGCAAAGTTAGAGTACCCCAAACGGGTTATGGAATCTACCCCAAAAGTGGTATTTGGAATTATTTTCCACCTAAGTAACCAAATCGATCCCATTAAAGTAATCAAAAAGGTAGTTACTTTGAGTGTTTTTCCACAATCTTCGCCTGTCAGGGAGGGTTCGCGGCGGAGGGTTCTGGCTGTTTCTCAGCAGAACTATGGGTTGAGTCCCCTATCCAGAGGCAACGGTGGCATTTAATAGGACAAGTGGCCCTGAGAATCCGGCCGCGCAAGTTGGAATCTTCAACGCCGTCCCAACGAGGCAAGGTGGCCGCCAAGATCCGCGAGCAGCCACGCGCGCCGAAACGCACAAGACCAGGTGCAATCGAAGAATTGGGCAGATTCACGCATAGTTCCCAAACGGTTACCAGACTGGAAACTTTAGTGCCCTGTGCCAAATGGACAAAAGCCGCTACAGTGACAACTAAGCCCAAATCGATGGGGCATTGACTATGACGATTCAAAAAGCAGAAGCGGGACTTCCACTCGGTGCGCAAGCCACGGCAGCTGGTCGGCAAGAGGTGCGCTGTGCGGTGCGATTTCCTCTAGCCTTGCCGGTGGTCTTGTCCACGGGAAATGGCGACATTCCAGCTCTGACGCGGAACATCTCCGCCAGCGGCGTGCTTTTCTCGCTGGACAGAGCTTTAGCGGTCGGGCAAGACGTCCGATTCTCCATGTGCATGCCCCATTCGATCCTCGGCACACCACATGACGTTCTGGTCCACTGCACGGGACGTGTGGTACGCTGCTCCTCAAGCCACAACGAGTATCTCGCCGCAGCTACAATTGATGAATATCGATTTGCGGAGCAGTGAGAGCCCGGTTGAGTGGGCAGTGGCCGAATATGGAAATCTTGGACGATCATACCGAGGGCGAGAGTGTCGACACTCCTGTAAAGCCCGGCACCATTCGCATGATTCTTGCGGATTCGCAGGCGATCTATCGCGTTGGCATACGCAAGGTCTTCGCACTTGAAGACGATATCCGCGTGGTGGCGCAGGCCGATTCGCTGGATAACCTGCGTGCGGCCATCGAACGCTATCCTACCGATATTGTTCTTCTGGAAGGCAGCATGCTGGCCGGCACGGCCAACGTGATTCCTGAACTATTGCGGCTGGCACCAGATGTGAAGCTGATCGTGCAGGCCGTGGCCAGCGACGAAAACCACACTGTGGAACTCTACCGGCGCGGCGTGCGCGGCATCGTTTCCCGCTCCATTTCGCCCGATCTGCTGGTGCGTTGCGTGCGCCGCATTGCCGCGGGCGAAACCTGGATCGACAATCAATCAGTCAACTGGGTCATCGACGCCTATCGCGCCCAGGCTGCAGCGCTCGTCAGCCCGCGCAGCCAGCCTCGCTTATCGCCCAAAGAGATGTCGATCATTACCTGCATCACCCAGGGCAAGCGCAACAAGGAGATCGCGTTCCAGCTGGGAACGACGGAGCAGGTCATCAAGAATTACCTGCGCAAGATCTACGACAAGCTCGGCGTATCCGATCGGCTGGAACTGGCGCTCTACTGCCTGCACAACAAGATCATCCAGACGGACGCGGACGAAGTAGCGGTGGCGCAAAAAGTCGTCGGCACCTAATAGACCTATCCGGCGCCGTCCGCCGGGAATCCATCAGTCAATTCATTTACTCTTTCGGCGGCTCGCCGGCGCAGGCTTGGCGCGCGAGCTCGAGCAGCCGAATCAACTCCGCCAAATCGGCACGGCGCAGATGCCCGAGGAGTTCTTTGGGTCCGCTGCGAATCACCGGGTCCATGGAGCGGAGAAGCTCCAATCCGGATTGGGTAATCTGCGTTAATACCACGCGGCGGTCGTGGCGGTCGCGATGCTGCCGGACCAGCTTGAGGCGCTTGAGCCGCCCCAGAAGCCGCGTGATGTCGGGGTCGGCGGCGATCATGCGATCGCCGATGGCCGCACAGGGAAGTCCGCAAGGTTCGGCGCCGCGCAGGATGCGCAGTACGTTGTACTGAGTTGAAGTGAGACCCCAGCCGCGGATCTTCTGCTGCACTGCGCGATTCAGGCAATCCGAGGTGCGAAGCAGGTTGAGAAGCGCCTCTTCTTCCACGCTGGAGAAGGGAGGAGCCTGTTGAATTTCGAGCTTCAGGTTTGTCATGGTCGCGCGCTCCAAGGATTGCCGATCCTGCTCTCGGTCGGACGCGGCTTACTGCTTGATGACTTCGAGCTCGATATCCAGAGAAACGTCCGTGCTGAGCATGGCAGCAGGAAACTTGGGGCCGATGCCAAACGCGGTGCGGTCGATGGTGGTGGTGGCGGAAAAGCCGGTATGCACTTTGCCTTTGGGATCGGTCATCGAGCCGTTGGGGCCCTGAACGTCGAGCACCACGGGTTTGGTAACGCCGTGCAATGTCAGGTTTCCGTTCACGGTCAGGTGATTGCCGTTCTTCATCACGCTGGTGCTGGTGAATGTTGCGGTAGGCAGGTTGGCGACGTCGAAAAAGCCAGAGCCTTTCAGGTCGGTATCGCGCCTATCCACGCCGGTGTCAACGGTGTCGACTCCGATGGTGGCTGTGACCGTGGACTTGGTGACGTCGGCTTCGTTGTAAACGATGGTCGCCTTCACATTGCCAAAGCGTCCGTGAACCTTGGACACGCTCATGTGGGTGATGCCGAAGTCGACTTCGCTGTGGTTGGGATCGGAGACCCAGGTGGAAGTCTGCGCGAGAGCAAGAGGCGCCGCAAGGGCGAGGATACCAGCGAGAATTGCCAGCCGTTTCATTCGGGAAAGCTCCTTTTCTTCAGTGCAGGGTCCGCGACCGCCATGAGAGGAAAACGCGCCGGACCGTGAAATTCCTGTTCAACGCAGGGCAAAGGCTCTGCAGTCATGCTCTCCATAAGATGCACGACGTGAGATGCTTGTTGCAACAATTATTTTAATTTTTCTGTGCCAGCGGTGGCACCCGGTGGTGAGCAGAGCGCGCGTCTGCTATTCTCGCGCCAATGTTTGTTCTCAAACACTTTGAACGGCTGACCCGCCCGCAGCGCCATGCTTTTCTGGCCGCATTTCTGGGCTGGACGCTCGACAGCCTCGACTTTTTTCTGCTGGTTTTTTGCGTCAAGGCGATTGCCGGCGAGTTTCGCACCCAGCCCTCGGCGGTTTTGGGAGCGGTCTTTCTCACGCAAGCCTTTCGGCCCGTCGGCGCCCTGCTTTTTGGCATGCTGGCCGACCGCTACGGCCGCCGGCCGGTGCTGATGTTCAACATCCTCAGCTTTTCAGTGATCGAGTTGGCCTGCGCGTTTGCGCCTTCGCTGAACGCGCTTCTCGTTTTGCGCGCACTCTTCGGGGTCGCGATGGGCGGCGAGTGGGGCGTGGGCGCGGCGCTGGTGTTTGAAACCTTGCCCAAAGAGGGACGCGGCACGTTCTCCGGGATTTTGCAGGAGGGGTACGCGGTGGGTTCGATTCTGGCCTCGGCGGCCTTCGGCCTGTTTTTTGCCGGCGTTCACTGGCCCCTCTTCGGGCATGTTTTGGTGCTGCCTGCGATCGGCTGGCGGGGGTTGTTCATCCTGGGCGCATCGCCCGCGCTGCTGGCGTTTTATGTGCAGGCGCGGGTTCCGGAGTCGCCGGTGTGGCTGGCGGCGGCGCAAAAACGCAAGTCGCGCGCTGCCGTTCACGCCGGGCCTGTGTGGTCACTGCAGCTGATGCATTTCCTGCCCACGTTTCTGTTTCTAGTGGTTCTGATGACGGCCTTCATGAGTTTTTCGCACGGCACGCAGGATGTGTATCCGACGTTCCTGGCAGTCGCGATAAAGCTCCCGCCGGAAACGATCGGCCTGATTGGCGTGCTGTATGGTGTGGGTTCGATTGCCGGCGGCATCGTATTCGGCGCGCTGTCGGAGACATGGGGCCGCAAGCGCGCCATCATCACCGCGGCGTTGCTGGCGCTTCCCGTGATCCCTCTTTATGCGTACGGGCATACTGCCGTGACCTTGGGCATTGGCGCGGTGCTGATGCAGTTCATGGTGCAGGGCGCGTGGGGCGTGGTTCCTGCATATCTGACTGAGTTATCGCCCGCGCCAGTGCGAGCAACGGCGCCCGGACTGGCCTACCAACTGGGCGCGCTCATCACCTCGTGGAACGGGAAAGGCCAGGCGCTGGCAGCAGAACGCTGGGGAAATTATCCGGCGGTGCTGGCCGTAACGGTGGCCGTCGTCGCGGTAGCGCTGGCCGGACTGACGGCATTGGGACGCGAGGCCAAGGGCAGGGAAATGAACGACGCTTGAGGCTGGAACGCTCGCAGAATTTCGTTCGTGCGCTTGCCTCCGTATGTACCCTTTGCGGCATATCGGTTTTTTAAATGGCCACTTAGAATGAGTTGCAATGAACCCGGGTTCGAGTGACGTGGCAATTGTGGCAATCGGGCGCAACGAAGGCGAGCGCCTGAAGCTGTGCCTGCGTGCTGCGCTCCGGGATGCGCCGACCGTGGTGTACGTGGATTCCGGTTCGGCCGACGGCAGCGCCGAGTATGCGCGCTCCGTGGGCTGCCGCGTCGTCGAACTCGATGCGTCGCGGCCATTCAGCGCGGCACGGGCGCGGAACGAGGGCTTTGCCTGCGTCATGGAGCACGCGCCGGACACGGTTTTTGTGCAGTTTGTGGATGGCGACTGCGAGCTGGAAGAAGGCTGGTTGCAAGCGGCCGAAGCGGCGTTCAAGGCGCGAGGAGACGTGAGGCTGGTCTGCGGTCATGTCCGCGAGATCTATCCCGTGGCTAGCGTCTACAACTTGCTCTGCGACCTTGAGTGGCGGCAGACGCCGGGCGAGATTCTCACTTCCGGAGGCCGTTTCATGACGCGGACGAGCGTCTTTCGTGAGGTTGGCGGTTTCCGTTCCGATCTGATCGCGGGCGAGGACCCCGAATTCAATGTGCGCGTGCGCCGGCAAGGCTGGAAAATCCTGATGATCGATGCGCCCATGGCCCGGCATGATGCTGCCATGACGAGTTTCTGGCAGTGGTGGCGCAGAAACCGGCGGGCAGGTCACGCCTATGCCGAGGTTCGGGCTTTGCACCGCGGCGGCGGGGAACGCTGGTACGAGCGCGATTGCCGCCGCATTCTCATCTGGGGCCTGGCGTTGCCCGCCATTGCGCTCGCCCTGGCGCCCTTCACGCGCGGTCTTTCGCTGGCGGTTCTGCTCGGCGCCTACGGTGCGCAACTGATCCATATCGTTCGCGGCCGCAGAAAACAGAAATGGACTGCACGGGAGTCGTGGGTCTACGGCTTCTTCACCGTGATCTCGCGCTTTCCCGCATTACAAGGATTCCTCGAGTACTATGGGCGGCGGCTGCGCGGAGATGCGGCGACGTTGATTGAATACAAATAGAGGGATCTCCGAACCGCTTACGGCATGGGTCAGGCCAAGGCGGTTTTCAGGCTTACCAGGGACAGGGCGGACTAACGCGCCCGCCGCGCGTTTCATTCCATGCGCGCCGCAACAAATGGAGAAGTATCACTGCCTCGCGCGCGCGCTCACGGCGGCGCGGCGAAGGACTGAAGCGGTTTCGCAGGAAGCGCAGCGAGTAAAGGCTTTCCTCAAGCCAGCGTGCCAGCCATACCTTCGCGCCGTGGTGCTTGCGGTAGTAGAGCAATATGGATCGCATGCGCCAAAGCACGACTTGGCTTTCGTTCTTAGAAAAAACCTGCGCGCCAACCTGGCGTGAGGACTCACCGTGCAAGTGAGTGACCACGATATCGGGCCAATAGAGAACGCGAAAGCCGGCGTCCTTCACGCGGCGGCAAAGATCCACTTCCTCGCAATAAAGGAAGAATGCGGGATCGAAGAGGCCGGCTTTGTCGAGAGCCGCGCGGCGCAGAATCATGAAGGCGCCAGTGACCCAGTCGACTTCGGCCGGAACAGCGGGATCGGCCCAGGTGCGTTCTGCGGCGCTGAAGAAACGGGAACGGGGAAAGCGCGAGGCGAGCCCCGTGAAGACGAAAGCGTCGCGGAGGATAGTGGGAAACATGCGCGCCGCGGGCTGCCATGCGCCATCGCGCCCCACGAGCCGCGCACCGCCGACACCCGCGGAAGGGTCGACTTCTGTGTGCGCGATGGCGCGAGCGAGCGCGCCTGAATGGAAAAACGCGTCGGGGTTGAGCAGGACCAGGTAGCGTCCGTTCGCCGCTTCGATGGCGCGGTTGTTGGCCACGCCAAAGCCAAGATTCACGTCGCTGCGGATGAGGTGAACTGGAGTGCCTGGGCCGGAAAACTCCGCGGCAACCATGTCGGCCGAGCCGTCACGCGAGGCATTGTCGACGACGAGAATCTCGGCCGACAGGCCTTCGGGAAGCCGCGCGCATTCCTCGCGCAGCGAAGTCAGACACTCGCGCAGCAGATCGCGCGTATTGAACGAGACCACGATGACGGAGACTGTGCAATCGTAGCCCGGGCGCACGAGACTCCCTGCGCTTGCCGGCTCAGGTGCGCGGAATCCGGTAGGCTCGGTCACGGTGCCTCAAGTATAGAGGGGCTGCCGGAGCAGGGGAGCAAGGGAGCGGAGCGATGGGAGCGAGGGGCGCTCGCAACGTGTAGCTCTTTTGTGGCAAGGAATTTGCCGGGAGTGGGGAACATTCTCCCTGTGCGAAGAAGAATATGCTGGGAACGGGTGAGGCCCGGTGCAATTTGATGTTCGTCGAAGCGCGGAGTAGGAGTGTACGCGAGGATGCGAGGCGGGATGCTGTGCATTCCGCGCTGAACTATCCTGCTTGCATTGCTCGTAGTTTCTGCGGCGTTGCCGGTGCGCGCGCAGACAACGAGCGGCGCCGCAACGGGAGTGACGCAACTGCGGGTCACCAACGAGGTAATTCTCGCGAGGGTGACGCGGCTGGGCGTGAACCTGGGCGAGCAGAACTTTTACGACTCCGGACAGATGCTGAAGAATCTGCTTTCGCGCAATCCCGAGTTTGCGGGGATGACGTATCGCAGCATTCTGCACTGCGAAACCGGCGGGGTGGGCCGCTGCGTGGATACGAGGCCCGGGATCAATTTTCCTGCGGACTTCTGGAACGGCGCGACATACGAAGTTCTGGAAGGCGCGGCGGTGGGACAGCGCGGAACGGTGACGGCAGGGGCCCCGAGTGCAAGTGGATATGTGCTGACGCTCAACTCCGGCGGCAACGCGATCGGCGCGGGCGACTGGATCGCGATCGAGAAGAACGCTCCGGACGATCCGGCGGCGGGGTGGTGGCCGACGATGCATGGCGGCGCGCGGCTCGAGCTTGAGCGCAATGATCTTCCGCCGGGCGTGCCGGTGCGCCAGGCATTGAAAATCGACGCGGCGGGCGCGGGCCAGTCGGCGGATCTGAATGCTTATTTCGACTCCATGGCGGGGAGGTCGTTTGTGCATCTGCGCGGCCGGTACCGGCTGAGTTTTCGCGCCAAGGCCCTCAGGGCGATGCGGATCAACGACTGGCGCAACCACGATGCACGTGCACGTGGGGCGGCTGGCTGCGGGGTTGCGCCGCTATGTTGACACGGACGTGCATTTGACGTCGTCGTGGGCCGAGTACAGCGAGGAGTTTACGGCGAACGAGACGGCGTTGCCTGCAGCAGCGGTCGAAACCGGCTTCAATGTTTCCGGCGGCTCGGTGCTGCTGAGCGATGTTGCGCTGGAGCAGGTCGGCGGCGATCGCCGCGAATCATACGGCGTTTCGCGACGAAGTGGTGGAGACGCTGAAGGAACTGCATCCCGGCGTGCTGCGGCTGATGGAAAGCGACGCCGGACTGGGCAGCACGGTCGAGAATCTTCTCAGCAGCCCGGCGGCGCGCGAGCGGTCGGGCTACCGCGCGTGGTTCAAGCCCTCCGACGATGTTGCGGTGGGGATTCCGGAGTTTCTGGAGCTGTGCCTGGAGACAGGCGCGGAGCCGTGGATCGTTGCGCCGACCGCGATGAGCCTGGACGAAACGCGCAAGCTGGCGGAATACCTGGCGGGTTCGCCGACGACTCCGGGCGGAGCCTTGCGCGCGGCCGCTGGGCGACAGCGAGCCGTGGACGCAGGCCTTTCGCACCATCCACATCGAGCTGGGAAATGAAACCTGGAACCCGGATTTTCGCGGGGAAGCGATCGAGGATCCCGCGGCCTTCGGGCGCAGGGCGAATGTGGTGTTTGCGGCATTCCGCGCAGCCGCGGGACCAGCGGCCGGCCGCTTCGATCTCGTGGTGGGAACGCACGCCTACGATCCGGAACGCAATGCGGCGCTGCTCGCCGCCGCGCCTCTGGCAAATTCACTGGCGATCGCTCCGTATCTGATGCGCAACGTGACCGAGTGGGCGAATGAAGACCAGCTTTATGGCCCTCTGCTTGCGCAGCCCGAGGAGATGTCGCGCGACGGGATTCGTGGCCCAGGCGGCCCGGTCGGCAAGCGGACGGCAACTGGCTGTCTACGAAGTGAATCTGCACACCACGGGAGGGACCGCACCGGAAGCCATTCTCGATCGATTCACTCCATCGGCCGCGGCAGGGCTGGCCGTGGCTGGGCACATGCTGCGCATGATGCGCGATCATGGCGTCCGCGACGAGATGCTTTTCAGTTTGCCGCAGTACGAGTTCAGGCGCGCCGACGGCACGCCGGTGCGGTTGTGGGGCAGCGTGGTAGAGATGGGCGCCGACGGCCGCAAGAGGCCGCAGTTTCTTGCCGAAGCTTGGCCAATCGCGCCATCCGCGGGGATCTGGTGAAGGTGGAAATCGCGGGCGAAGATCCCACGCACGACCAACCTCCGGGCAACGACGGGGTGAGCCTGCCTAACGTGCATGAGATCGATGCCTACGCCTTCCAGGACGGGAAGCAGCACAGCCTCATCGTTTTCAACTACGGCCTTCATCATTCGAGACGCGTTCGCGTGGAGGCTGCGGGCCTTGCGCGCGACGCCAACGCGACGCTCTCGCGGCTGGTAAGCGCCTCGCCGGGCGATACGAATGAGGATACGGTCAAAGTCCGGATAGAGGAGGAGCATTTCGCGGGAAGTGAGATGACGCTCGCTCCCTGCTCCATGGCCGTCCTCGAGTGGACCGAATAAAGCCGCACGGCGCTGCAGCCGCGTCTTAAAGAGCCTCAGAAAGCAGCAAGACGCGCCATTGAACCACAACCTACCCGAAAAGTAATCAAAACGCGGTTACTCGTTCGCTGAATTGGTATGTGCCTAAGGACGCATATCTTCGCGTGTCCGTGCCCACCTTCGCGGCATTGTTCTTGTTGGTTCCAAAGGGTACTTTCAAACCATCAGAACGCCCGCATTCATCATGTCAGGCACTGATTTTGACGGAGTCATGAAAATTGACTCCCTTTCGGTGAACTCTGGAGGCCACAACGCCAACGTGGCAACGCTACGAGGGTTTTGTGGACCTCTGGAGCCTTTTTAATTTCAGTTGCGAACACGATTAGGGCGCGCAACAGAAGAATTCAGCCGCGAAAACGACGGCAATCGCATCCACTGCTTTGGCTAAGCGCGTGCATAAGCGGGGAACGGACCTTGAGATGAGAGACGGCCTGCAGCATCCGGTTGCAGTCATGGGATTGCCGATCAACAGCATGAGCGCGAACGAGGCTGTTGACACACTGGAAAGCTTGATTTTGTCGGGTGGCACCCACCAGGTATGCGCAATGAACTTGGACACCTGGCTGAATGCCTTGGCGGATCCGCATTTGCATCGCATCGTTGCCGGATCGAGCCTGGTTTTCCCTGATGGAATGCCATTGGTATGGGTTTCTGAACTTCTGGGATCCCCACTGGCAGAGCGCGTGACCGGGGTGGACCTGGTGCCGAGGCTTGCCGAACTTTCAGCGCGTAAGGGTTACAAGATTTTTCTGCTGGGCGCCAAGCCCGGCGTCGCCGAGCGCGCAAGCCGACTGCTCGAGCGCAATTATCCCAGCGTGCAGATTGTGGGCACGTTTGCTCCCGCCGAGGAGAACCTGATCGATATGGATCACACGGAGATCCTCCGGCAGATTCACGCCGTCAGCCCCGACATTCTGCTGGTCGCATTCGGCAATCCGAAACAGGAAAAATGGATCTGGATGCACCGCAAGCGGCTGGGTGTTCCCCTTGCCATGGGCGTGGGCGGCAGCTTCGACATTCTGGTGGGCGATATGCGGCGCGCACCGCGCTGGGTTCAGAAATGCGGCCTGGAGTGGGCGATGCGCCTCCTGCAGGAACCGGTGCGGCTGGCTCCGCGCTACCTGCGCGATTTCGCCGGTTTGGCGCGGCACTTGCCGATGGCCTTGCTGGCTGCCTGGTGCCAGCGGCCATATCTGGGCCAATCCAGAGTGACCACTGCCACCACGCCGCAGGTGTTGCATGTGAATATTCACGGCCGGTTGGGCGCCGAATTAGCAGCAGCGGTGCAGGACGCAACCACGGCCAGCATCGTCAACGGACTGGTGATGGTGGTCCATCTGCACTCGGTAAAGCAAGTGACGGCGACGGGACTGGGAGTTTTGCTGGGCGCGCGACGCCAGCTCCTCGAGGCCGGACTTTCGCTCTCACTGGCAGGACTGAACTTGAAAACGCGCTTTGTGCTCCACGCATGGAATCTGCAGCGGCTCTTCGACGAGTGGCAGCTGGCAATTTCGCGCAGCCGCCCGCTGGCCGCGAAAGCTGCATCGCACGGGCGCATGGGGATGCGGAGCGAGCAAGATGTGATCCCGGCGGACACGCGCCTTCGCGGATAGAGACAAGAAATTTCGTTGCTGCGTAGAACGGCAATTGGTTGCGGAGGGCAGGAAGACTGAGAGCCCCGGAGTACGAACGGACATCTCGAGGGCAAGAGGCTGAAACGACATGGCGGCGATCATTCTGATACCGGCACTGGCTTGCTGGGCGGTCCTGGCCATGGGCTCGGCACGGAAGGCGCTGCTTTGGGTTTATTTGCCCGCGCTGCTTCTGCTGCCGCAGTACTATGTTCTGCGTCTTCCTCATCTGCCGCCAATCACTTTTGCCGATGCCGCCATTCTGCCCCTCGGCATTGCCCTGGTGCTCAAGGACATGCGGCGCTGGCGCTGGGCGTGGATGGATCTGTGGGTGTCGCTGTTTGCCGTGTGCGCCGGACTTTCAGAGGCGTTGAGCGCGGAACTTGCAAACGGAGACTGGACAAAACTGTTCTCGCCGAACCTCGCGGTCTCGCAACGGCTCAGCACCAACATCGCGAATGGCGGGTTGATATTAGTCGCGGGCATTTTGACGATGGTGCTTCCCTACATGGCGGGCAAACTGCTCATCGAGCAGGAACACGATGCGATGCGCAAGAAGCTGGTCGGGCGCATGGTTACGTTGCTGGCCGTGGTCGCGGGATTAAGCCTCTACGATTTCCTCACCGGGCACAGCTTATGGCAGAAACTGGCCAGGCCGTTTCTGGGCGCGGTTCAAAACGAAGCGTGGGAACCGCAGATGCGCTGGGGATTCGGGCGCATTGCAGGCCCGTACGGCCACGCCATTCTGGCTGGCATGGTGTTTCTCATGGGACTGGTGTACTGCCTGTGGCTGCGCAGCGCCGATCCCAAATGGGGTTCGCGCCGCCTCATCCACGGCTTGCCGTTTACGGGCCGCGGCCTTTCGCTGGCGGCTATTGTGGCCGGTTTGCTCATGACCCAGTCGCGTGGCCCATGGATCGGCGTGGGACTGGCGCTGATTTTCGGGCTGCTGACACGATACCTGCCGGTGGGCAAAGCAGTGATCGTATTTGCCGGCTTCTGCATCGTGTTTACGGCAGGCGCCCTGTACTTTGCCAATCTGTACACGCAGAAGGCGATCCGCCAGGCATCGACGGTAGAGCAGCAGAACGCGATTTATCGCCGCCAGTTGCTCACCAATTACATACCGATGGTAATGCAGCGCAAGGCCTTTGGCTGGGGCATCACGACGGTGCCCGCGGTCAACGGCCAGGTGTCAATCGACAACGAGTACCTGATGCTGGCGGTCACGGAGGGATTCACGGGGCTGGCGGTGTTTCTCGTCATCGTCGCGGGAAGTGCGGCGAAATTGCTGCGCATGATCTCCCCGCCCGTCGCGGACGAGGACCGGATGCTGGCCTTTGCGCATCTGGCAGTGCTCATCGGGCTGATGACGACACTCGCCACTGTGTATATGGGCGAACAGGTGGTAATGCTGTTCTTTCTTATTGCCGGCTGGGTGCAGGCTATGCACCCGGCGGTGGAGCGCGTGCCACTGGTCAATCCGTTGGCGCCGCAGATGGGTTTCCGGCGCGTGCTGGTTTAAAGCTCCGGGATTGTCCGGCGCTTTTCGCCAGCCAGAGATGAACAGAACGGATCGGCGATCGAAGCCGATCGATGCAGGGAATGGAGACGAGCGGGCCATTGATTTTGCAAAACACATTTTTGACCGAAGGGCTGGCGGCGGCGATGGCCATGCTGACTGCGCCGTTGCTGACCGATCTGGCCGTGTGCATTGCGGGCAATCTGCGCCGCGGGAAACACGCAGGCGCGGCGAAGGTGCGGAAGATTCGCCTCGCGGTGGTGGTGCCGGCTCACGACGAAGAAGCGATGATTGAGCGGACGGTGCGATCGCTGCTCAATGCGGGCTGCTCGCCCACCTTCTCGCTCTTCGCGGAAGAATCCGCTGCGGCGGCATGGAGCGTCCCGGTGATCGTGGTGGCGCACAACTGCACGGATCGAACCGCGACGGTAGCTGCGGTAGCCGGTGCGCGCGTAGTGGAACTGAACCATGTCATGATGCGCGGCAAAGGCGTGGCGTTGCGCTGTGGTTTTGAAGCGGCGCGAGCGCAGGGCGCCAATGCATTTCTGGTGGTAGATGCCGACTCCGAAACCAGCCCCAATCTCGTCGCGGCCACGACGAGGGCTTTGGAGCGTGGCGCTGCGGCGACGCAGTGCCGTTACGAGCTCGAATTGCCTTACTCGCGGCGGGCGACCTCGCTGGAGCGTCTGCGTGTATTGGCATTCCGGGGAATCAACGTGTTGCGGGCGCGGGGACGCGCAGAGCTGGGGTTCTCCTCGGGAATTTTCGGCAACGGCTTCGCGGTCGCGGACTCGACCATCGAGCGCGTGCCCTTTACGGTGGACAGCATCTGCGAAGATCTGGAGTACCACGTTCGCCTGGTGCTGGCGCGTCTGCGCGTGGAATGGGTGGAAGAGGCGTATGTTCACGCTCCGCTGGCTCCGGTGCGTTCTGCGCAGGTCTCGCAGGAAGCGCGCTGGGAGGGCGGGCGCTTTCATGTCGCTACGCGGGCCACGGCAAAATTGCTGGCGGCGATTGCGCGCGGCAACTGGCGCGCCTTCGAGATGCTTGCCGAGGCCTGGAGCCTGCCGATTTCGCGCGGCGTTCTGGCCCTGATTCTGGCGGCATTTTTGCCGCCGCACTGGCTGCACGTGTTCGCCATCGTAGGTGCGGTACTGGTGCTTGCCTATGTGCTGGAAGCGGTTTTCCTGGGTGACAACCCGTGGCGCGACTTTGCCGCATTGGCCGTAGCGCCGGTGCACATTCTTTCGAAACTGGCCATTACGCCCCTGGTCCTGCGCCAATCCCGCGGGAGCGCAGAGTGGGCCCGGACGCAACGGGAGGCGCAAGCGCCATGATCGAATTACAGATGATTCCCGATACGCCCGATAAGGAAGTGGACTGGACTGTCGATCCAGACGCGGGCCGCGAGTTGGCTGCCGCTAGCGCCGGGGTCCCCGAGGACGGGTCTTTGTCTGCGGGGTGGAACGCGACGCCTGCAATGCTGCATGAAGTCAATCGTCGCTTCAGCCGCAATGTGTTTGCCACTATCCTGGCGCGCGTGGTCAATATGGTGCGCGGCGTGGTGCTGGTGCCTTTCCTCCTTTACCACCTGGGACTGGAAGCCTACGGCATCTGGACCACGATTTTCATTCTGGTTTCCTATGTTGGAGTAACAACACTCGGCCTTTCCAATGTCTACATCAAGTATGTTGCCGAGTTTCACGCCCGCCGCGAGTTCGATAAGGCCAACTCGCTGCTTTCCACTGGGCTGGCCATTACCATTCCCCTCTGCAGCGCAATCTTCCTCGGCTTCCTGTTCGGATGGAAGTGGTATTCGCCGTTACTGCACCTGCCGGCGGCCCACGCCGCGGACGGCAAAGAGGCTGTGCTCGTTGTGCTCGGCATCTTCCTTTCGGCCATCGCGCTGAACGGATTTGGCGACGTTCTCGCCGGTTCGCAGGAGATCGCCGCCACGCAATGGTTTCTGATCATGGGCATCGTTGCAGAGTTCGGGGCCATTCTGTGGCTGGTCGGCGCCGGACGCGGCATCCGGGGATTGGCCGAGGCTTACCTGATCCGCGTTCTTTTCACCGACGGCCTTACCATCTGGTGGACCTGGAAGAAGCTCAAGTGGCTGCGCATCTCGCTGCGGCTGGTGCGGCGCGAGTCCATTCGCTACGTTCTGCACTTCGGCGGGCTGGTCCAGTTCCAGAGCATGTTATCGATTTTTCTCGCTTCCGTGGAACGGGTTGTCGGCCTCATGGTCATTGGCGACGCCGCGGCGGGGCTGCTTGACGTGGCCAAGAAGTGGCCGACATCGTTCTCCACCGTGCCCATGGCGTTTTTTGCCGCGCTCTTGCCTGCCGCGTCCCACGTAGACGCTGCTTCCAACAAGTCGGAGCGCATGCACAACCTGCGCAACCTCTACCTGAGCAGTTCGCGCTACGCCAACCTGTGTACTTCGGCCTTTGTGGCCCTGTTTTCGTTCTTTGCTGGGCCCGTTCTGCACGTTTGGCTGGGCGCCCAGTTCCCCGTGCACCAAAGAGTAATCGCGCTGTTTGTGGTGTTCAATCTGGCCATGCAATTTCATATGCTTACGGGACCAGGCACGTCGATGTTTCGTGGCATGGGCAGGGTCTATGAAGAATTTACTTATTCCATTCCCAACCTGATCCTGCTCGGCATCACGTTGCCGGCGGCGCGCTGGATCGAAGGCCGCTGGACGCCATACGGAATCGGCATTGCCGTGGCCCTGGCGACCGCCGGTTCGGCCTGCGTGCTCATGGGCCGGGTGCTCTTTGTGCTGCATCTTCCCCTCACGCGCTTCCTGCGCGTGGTGATTGTTCCGGGGCTTGCGCCGTACGCGATCGCCGCTGTCCTGGCCTGGCCGGTCACGCAGCTGGTGGCCATGGTGAACCGCTGGCAGGGAGCGGGCGTGCTGCTGGCGGCAGGGATTTTGTACTCATTAGCAGCGATTGCGGTCTTGAATCGCTGGGTGCTGACGGACGCAGAGAAGCAAAAGGAAATCGGGTGGTACCACCGGGGCCTGGGAATGCTCCGGGGCAGGGAGGTAACCGCGTGAATTGGAGGATTTACAGCGCAGCTCTTCTTCCATGGGTGTTCGCAGGAATTGCCGCGGCGGCACAGACGCAATCGGGCTCCGATCTGCAGGTTCCGGGGCAGGGCGCCACAACTCAGGCCAACAACGGGCCGATGTTGAAGCCCAATCCGCTGGAAACACTGCGCAATTTTGAGCCTGCTGCTGACGAAGCCTACCGGCTGGGCAAAGGCGACGAAATCACGGTGGATATCGCCGGCCGTCCCGATCTCGAGGCTAAGCTGGTGATCGGGCCCGACGGCTGCGTGACGCTGCCCCTAGCCGGCGACATCAAGCTGGACGGCATGACGCGCCCGGAAGCGGGAAAGGCGATTGAGGCGGCGCTTGCAACTTACTACGACAACCTTTCCGTGCAGGTGACGGTAACGAAATACACATCGAATCGCGTGCTGGTGCTGGGTGCGGTGGATACGCCGGGAGAAGTGGTGTTTGACGGCACGCCCACGCTACTGGAAGCACTGACGCGCAGCGGCCTGGTGACCGGCCAGAACAAAGCGGCGGTGATTCCCGAGCGCTGCGCGATTTATCGCGGCAATGACCAGGTTGTCTGGGTGCAGCTTCGGGAGCTGGTCGAGTCGGGCAATACGCTGGCCGATTTGCGGCTGCGCCGCGACGACGTAATTTATGTGCCCAGCCTCGCGGAGCAGTTTGTCTCGGTGCTCGGCCAGGTGCAGCATCCGGGCCCGGTTCCAGTCACCAGCAGCTCGACCCTGGCCAGCGTGATCGCCGACGCCGGCGGCCTAACCGATGATGCAGGCAGCAACGCCCACATTCAAATTGTCGATCCCAGCACCGGAACCTCGCGCGTGCTGACCTTCAAGGATGTTTTGAATCCTGTGAGATCGCGCGAGGTCACTTTGAAACCGGGCGAAATCGTTTTTGTGCCCAAGACAGGTTTTGCGCGCGCTACATACGTGATTCAGCGGTTAAGCCCGCTCATGCAGCTCAGCACATTGGCGTACCTGGGAGCAGTCCTATGAACCGGACGTTCGATCCACTTGTGAGTTCGCCCCGCCTTACCGACGGAGCTCCGACGGTTCCCGCCGCGTCGCGCGGCTTCAATCACGAACAGGCGCTCTTCCGTCTCGACCTACTGCGCAGCCTGCGCATGCATCGACGTCTGGCAATCGGATTCGCCCTGGCGGGCGTGGTGCTGGCTGCGATTTATGTGGCCAGGTATTGGTCGGTGTATACGGCGCAGAGCCTGGTCTACATTCAGCCCACGCCGTCGGCGGTGCTTGAGCAGGCGCCCATGCACTGGCCGTATAACTACGACCCCGCGACCTTTGACTCCTACATCCAGCAGCAGATGCTGAGCATGACGCGCCCCGACGTGCTGGCGGGCGCGGTCAAAAAGCTCGATCCCGGCGTGTGGCAGCAAAGTGACGAAAGCGTCGAGAGCGCGGCCGACCGCTTGAAGGGCTCGGTGGAAGTGGCGCGCGTGGGGACCAGCTACCAGGTCGCCATTACGGCCCATGCGCGGAATGCGGACACGGCTGCGGCCCTGGCCAACGCTGTAGCGGCAAGCTATATCGAGAACACCTCGCACGAGCAAAAGGCCACCGATGCCGGCAGGCTGACGATGCTCCAGGAAGAGCGGGAGCGCATCAAGAAGGAGCTGGACGACGATCGCACCGAGCAAGCGCAGCTGAACGCGCAGCTTGGCGTGGCGGCCATCGGGCCGGAGGCACCTCAACACTACGACACTGACATCGCTCAGATTCACGAGGAATTGGTGAAGGCGCGCAGCGATCACGACGAGTACGCGGCGCGGCTCACTTCAATCAGCTCCAGCAACGGTCATTCCTCAACGGCGTTGGATACTGAAGCCGAGCAGTCGATCGCTACCGATCCCGGGCTGTCGAGCCTGAAACAGTCGCTGCTGGCGCGGAAAGCCGCGCTGGTCTCGCAGATGGCGAACCTGACGCCCAGCCATCCGCTGTACAAGCAGGATCAGGCGGAACTCGCAAAAATCGATACCTCACTCGAGACTTCGACGCAGGAACTGCGCGCCAAGGCGGCCACGCGCATCGAGGAACAGTTGCGCACGGATCTCGACCGCACCGCGGGTCTTGAAGCGCGCCTGAACGCGCAATTGGCGCAAATGACCAGGGCCGCGGCAGGCGCCACGCCGAAGCTGCAACGCTCGAGCGATCTCGCCAACGACATTACTCGCCTCCAGACGCGTTTCAACGCGGTGGACGAACAACTGCAGAACCAGACGCTCGAGGACAGCGCTCCGGGCATGGCGCACCTGGCCGAAGCCGCGGTTCCTCCCACGCATCCCTCGTTTGCGGGAGTCATCCGCAACGCGCTCTTGCTGCTGTTTGGATTTATCGGACTTGGCCTGGCGGCTGCGGTTGTCGCGCACAAGATGGACCCGCGCATTTACGTCGCTGCGGACGTTGAGCAATTGCTGGGTTATGCGCCGTTGGCGCAGTTGCCGAACTTCGACGAGGTGACTGACGAGGCGGCCGAGGAGCATTTGCTGCGGCTGGCCACGGGCATCGAGTTTGCCTGCAAAGAAGGCCAATTGAGCAGTTGCGTGTTTACCGGGACGGGCCCGGGAGTGGGCGTCACCACGATTGCCAAGCGCGTGAAAGAGATGTTGGGAGTGCTGGGCAAAGAGACCGTGCTGGTGGATGCCGCCGGGCCTGTGCCTGCGGAACATCGGATGGGGACCGAGTTGCAGCGCAGCACGCGGGCCACGTCCCTGATGCCGCAGACAGGCGAAGCGACCGCATCCGCACCCGAGGGCCTGATGCTGACCGATACGGCGCCGCTGACGGTTTCAGCGGAAGCGGAGTACTTGGCGCGGCGCGCCGATTGCACGATTCTGGTGATCGAGTCGGCCAAAACCACGCGCGCACAGCTTCGCGCTGCCGCCGCCAGCTTGCAGCGCCTGAACGCCGCAGCGGTTGGCTTCGTGCTGAACCGCGTGAGCCTGGCCAACGCCGACGACAGTTTCCGTCAATCCGTGAGCGAAGTGGAAAGACACCTGCGCGTGCAGGGACGGACCACGGCTCGGACGGCTGCACAGAATCCCCGCATTGTGTCTGAAGCCGCGCACGCGAGCCCTGTGCGGGAGATTCCCGTCCTGGCAGAGAAAGCTGCTGCTCCAAAAGCATTTGCCGCTCCGGCTGCACCGCCGGCACGTCGCGCCGCTCCGGGGTGGGTCGCGCTGGAACGAGCCGCAGTTGCACCCAAGCCGCTTCCGGAGCCTGCGCCCATTGTGATTGCAGAGGACCGCGAAACGCAGCATGTGCCGCAACCCGCGCCGGTTGCTCCAGCTGCCCTGCGAGACATTGATCCGGTATCTCTTTGGTTTACGGGCAGCGCGGCGCAGCCTGCGCATAAGCCAGTGGCAGTGCCCAAGCCTGAGCGCGTTCCTGACGTGCCCCCCGTCGTCATCCCCTCTGGTGTAATCGAAAAGCGCGAAGCGCAATCCAAGCTTGAGAAAGTGCCCGTGATTCGGGCCATTCCACGGGAATTGGAACTGGTGCCCAAGCCGACTGAAAAGCCCGCCGCAGCAGCTGTACCGAAGCCCGCGCCCAAACCCACTGAAGAGCCGAAGTCACAACCCGTGTCGTGGACGGTGTCGCCGCCGGGCCAGAAACCGCTGGAGAAGACTCCTTGGTGGCTTACGGAAGCGCCCGCGCATGCCGATCATGCCGTAACGCAAGCACGCTCACCGCGCGTGGGGACGTGGCATTCCGTGGCTGCGCATAGTGAACAAAAACCTGCCGCAGCGGAAATGCGGGAAGATGAAGAGGCCGACGACGAAACGCCGACGCACCTGAGCGGGTTGAAAGGCGTGCTTTTTTCATTGGGAATCAAGGATCTAAGCCCGTGGAAGGATGCCGAACGGAGCGGCAACGGGAATGGCAATGGGGACGATGCGCACGCGGATGCATCCCCGCATGATCCCGAGCAAACCATTGTTTTGGAGTCATTTGCTCCGCAACCGAAACAAGAACCCGTAGAGGCCAAAGAAAAACACACGGTCCTGCGTAAAGGCGTGCCCCGCTGGGTAACGGCGGAGCCCGAGTTCCTGCCTCCGCCCGTGGAAGAGGCAGACAAGGGCAAAGAATCTCGTTGGAATCGTAAAGGTTACGACACCGACAGTGTCAACGGCATCCAGATTCTACCCGCCAAGCGCGGCCAGTACAAGCGCTGAACGCGAGAGCCTCTGCGCTCTTTACTGTTTGCTTCTGGGAGCGGCGGAGAAATCCCGGCTTAGGCCAAGCTTCATCGCTGCTTCATCCAATTCGACCTGATTAAAGAAGAACTGATGCCCTGGGTTGGAGTTCGGATAGAACCGGAAGACGATTTCAGGTTTTTCCACCGATTCATTCTTGCCGTCCTGAAATGGGTATCCGAGATCCTGCAATAAATGAAGCGATCCTTCGTCGCCGGTGGGATTGCCCGTATCTCCGACGATAGCGAATGCGCTCTTGCGAGTGCGCTTTGAGTAGACAGACGCAAAGTCACCCACCCTTACACCGCGCCGCCGGGCCTTGTCGCCGCGAACCACATAATTGATATTGCGGGCGTCAACGTAGCGCCGCGGATCCCGTTCATTTTGATTCTTGATATCGGTAAACGCGGTCTGAGAGATGTAATAGCCGGGGAAGGGATCTTTCAGGCCCTGCAGAATTGGGCGACCGTGTTCGTCAATCAAGTAACCGACGATTTCTTTGTCCGCGCGATTGAGGTAATGCGCATTCAGCTGAATGTCGAGCGTCTGTTTGTCCGGCGGGCCGTAAGCATTAGGAGCTCCATCTACATCGACATCCATGCGATGCGTCAGCATTTCGAAGGACGGAGGCTGCTTCCCGTCCTGCGCTTGCGCGGTGACAGCGACGCCTAAAGCGAAGGCCCAGGCGATGGCTTGGAAGGGACGCATGCTTCGCCAATTCCGCAATTCTGCTATCTCGTGATTCCGGATGATCGAACCGGTCACGTCAAATCTGGCAAACGGCCTGGAATCCAGCTTCATCGCTCATCACCGTCATCATATTATGACCGTGTTGCTCCCGCATTACCGCCCAACCCAGACACCTCCATTTCTACAACATCCGGCCCCCCTTCAGCGGGGGGTTTTGCATCGGCGAGGTAGCGGCGATAAGATAGCGGCAAGCGCCGCGCGATGCCTCCGAAAAGCGACGGCGCGATCCCACGAGAATTAAGAGACAAATCCCGCAGGCCAGCGAGAACATCCCAGACAAACCGTGAAACCGGAGAAACCAAGATGCCGGAAACCGACGATCCCAAAGCGGCCGAAGCCCTATCGAAAACGATTACGCGGCGCCGATTCATTCTGGGCGTAATCGCTGGAGGCGCCGTAGTCGGTGCGGCCAGCTACCGCATTCTTGTGCCCGGTGGACGCGGCCGGAGCTTCGGCGGCGAACGGCTAATCACGCTCAACGTGAACGGCAAAATGCGCCGCGTAGAAGTAATGAAGCAGGAGACTCTGGCCTGGACGCTGCGCTACAAGCTGGGACTGACAGGAACCAAACTGGGCTGCGACCGCGCGGAGTGCGGAGCCTGCACCGTGCTGATCGACGACGTGCCGCACTATAGCTGCTCCGTGCTGACGAATACCGTGCGCGGCCGCAAAGTGACGACCGTCGAAGGCTTGGCAGCCGACGACGGCACGCTGCATCCGGTGCAGCAGGCGGTGGTGGATGCGCAGGGCTTCCAGTGTGCGTTCTGCATGTCGGGCTTCCTCATGGCGACAGTGGGATATTTGAAGACGCATCCCTCTCCCACGCGCGCGGAGCTGGCGCACGGCATCAGCGGCAATCTGTGCCGGTGCCAGGACTACACCAAAATTCTGGACGCGTTGATGCTCGGCGCGGAAAAAATGAGAACCGGCGCGCCAGCAGTGCAGAAAGCGAGGGCCTGAGCCATGGCGGACACGCCCCAAGAGAACGCGATGAAGGCCGAGCTGGAAAAACCGCGCCCCTACGGCACGGGATACAAGCTGATCGGCAAGAACTACAAGACACCGGACCTGGTAGCGAAGGTGACAGGACGGTCGAAGTATGCCGAGGATTTTCGCGCGGAGGGAATGCTGTTTTGCCGGCTGGTGCTGAGCCCCATGCCGCACGGAAGGATCAAGAGAATTGATGCCAGCGAGGCGCTGGCCATGCCGGGCGTACGGGCGGTGCTGACCGCCGACGATATTCCCGCGCAGGCGGATTTTCTGGCCGACAACGGGCAAACCATCAAAGCCAACAAGTGGGGCGAGCGCGCGCTGAACAACGAGCCGATGTTCCAGGGCGATCCCATTCTTGCCGTCGCGGCGGTGGATGAGTTGACCTGCGCCGAGGCCATCGAGAAAATCCGCATCGACATGGAGCCGTTGCCGTTCGTGATCGATCCGCTGGATAGTTTGCGGCCGGGCGGCCCGAATCCGCACGCGGACGGAAACGTGTGGGTGCGTGGAAAGTCTGGAGAGCAAATCACTGAGCTTAAGTGGACGGCAGAGGACTTTGCCGAGTACGACCAGGGACGGCTGCCCATGGGGAAACCGACCGGCGACTGGTCGTACGGCGATCTCGATGCGGGGTTCCGCGATGCCGCGCTGGTGCTTGATGAATCGTTTGTGACCCCGGATGTGAGTCACCAATGCCTGGAGCCGCGCACGGCCATGGCCTACTGGCAGAACGGAAAGCTCTATCTGCACACGGGCACGCAAAGTACCTTCCAGACCGTGCCAGCGATAGCGCGCTGGATGAATCTGCGAGACGACCAGGTAGTGCTGGTCAGCGAATACACAGGCGGCGGTTTTGGCAGCAAAGTCACCGGCTCCGTGATTCTGATTGTTCCGGCGATCCTGTCGCGCAAATTAAACGCACCTGTCATGATGCGCATCAGCCGCGAAGAAGAGCACTATATCGGCCGTGCGCGGCCCAGCGTTCTGGGACGTGCAAAGATCGGGTTCGCGAAGGACGGGCGAATCACGGCGCTCGATTTGTATACGGTCACCAACACCGGGGGTTACGACAACCAGGACGATGGCGCCTCGTCGAGCCGGATTGTTTCGCTGCTCTACCAGCCACCGGCGATGCGCTGGCGCGGCATCTCGGTCATGACGAATACGCCCACGCGCAGCGCGCAAAGCGCGCCGGGCGGAATGCAGGGCATCGCGATCATCGAGCCGATTTTGGCGCAGGCGGCGCGCAAGCTGGGCGTGGATCAGGTGGCGCTGCGGCGCGTGAACTGCCCCGAAGGGAAAGCGGAATACGGCCCGCCGAGTCATGGAAAACGGGCCCACGCCACGAGTTGCTTCTTGAAACAGGCGCTGGATCAGGGCGCGGAACAGTTCAAATGGCAGGAGCGCGTTGCGCGGCCCAGGCGCATGGGCTCGAAGGTGCGCGGCGTGGGCGTTTCGCTGAGCACGTTCCACGGCGGCACGATCGGATTCGACGGATTGCTGGTCATCACGCCGGAGGGGCGCGTGCGCTTCCACTCGGGGATCGGCAACTTGGGCACCGAATCGGTAATGGACGTGCACCGCGCCGGAGCAGAAGTGCTGGGCGTGCCATGGGAGCTCTGCGACGTAGTATGGGGCGATACCTCGAAGATATTTCCCTACACGTGCGCCTCAGGCGGTAGCCAGACCACGCATGCCATGACGCGAGCCGCATTTGCCGTGGGCACGGAGTGCAAGCGAAAGCTGAAAGAAGTTGCCGCAAAGTCGCTCGGCGGAAAGCCGGAAGACTACGAGGTGAACAACGCGCGCGTCTTCCGCAAAGGCGGCGGCGCGGGGATGAGTCTGGCGCAGGCGGCGCACAAGGCCATCGAACTCGGCGGCATCTACGACGGGCACGAAGCACCGGACGATGTGCACAAGGTGACAAAGGCGGCGGTGACGGCGCTGGCCGGACAAGGGCTGGTGGTGGCGGCGCGCGACAAGGCTCCACGCGACGGCGACACCTTTTCCTATGTGGCCAGCTTTGCCGAGGTCGAAGTGGATGTAGAGACAGGCAAATACTTCATCACGGATTTTCTGGCGTATGGCGACGTGGGTACGGTGTTGCATCCGCACTCGCTGGGCGGACAGATGCTGGGTCGCTCGACCCTGGGCATCGCGCACGCCATCGGGCAGAAGTGGGTGTACGACCTCGAGTACGGCGTCGCGGTGGCCAAGCGCTTTTATCAGAACAAGCCCCCTACCATTCTGGATGTGCCGGTCGACATGCAGTGGGCGGCGCTGAATATTCCGGACCCGGAGACGCCGGTGGGCGCGCGCGGCGTGGGCGAACCTCCGGTGGGCGGAGGCTGCGCGTCGATTTTGAACGCGCTGAGCGATGCCCTGGGCGACGAGATCTTCCAGCGGGCGCCGGTGAACGCGGATACGATTCTGACGTCGTTCGAAGCGGGACGCCCGATGCAGCATCCGTTCACGGCAAGCATTTAATCGGGTTGGAGATGGAGTAGAGAATGGCGGTCATACGAGATGTAATGCCGGCTTTTGACCTGCTGCAGCCAGACTCTGCCGCGGAGGCGCAAAAGCTTTTGCAGCAGCACGGCGACGATGCGTGGGTCATGGCCGGCGGGCTGGACATCTTCGACTGGCTGAAGGACCGCATCAAAAAGCCGAAGCTGTTGGTGGATTTGAGCGGCGTGGAGGAGCTGAAGGGAATTCGTGCCACCAGCGACGGCGTGGAGATCGGCGCCATGACCACGCTGACCGAGATTGCGAATCATCCCGCCATCCAAAAAGATTACGGCGTGCTGGCGGAAGCCGTGTCGCTGGTGGCCTCGCCGCAAATTCGCAACCAGGGAACGTTGGGCGGCAATGTGTCGCAGGACGTGCGCTGCTGGTACTATCGCGGGGGATGGCCGTGCTACCGGGCAGGCGGCAACATTTGCTATGCGGACACGCCGGTGGGGCGCAACCGCGAGCACGCCATCTTTGGCGCCAACCGCTGCGTGGCCGTGCACCCATCCGATTCGGTTCCGGCGCTGATCGTGCTGGATGCGAAGTTTGTGCTGCAGACGGCGAAGGGCGAGCAGGTTGTGGATGCAGAAGATTATTTTGTCGGGCCCGAGGACGACATTACGCGCATCAACATGTTGCGGCCGGGCGATTTGCTCACGGCGATCCGCATTCCGGCGGCGTGGGCAGGTACGAAGTTCTATTTCGAAAAGGTGCGCGACCGCAACGTGTGGGATTTTCCGCTAATCAACGTGGCTTCGGCCATCAAGCTCAACGGCAACACGATCGACCAGATTCGCATCGCGGTGAATGCGGCAGCGCCGCGGCCGATGCGGCTTAAGTCCGTCGAAGACGCAGTGCGTGGCCGCTCCGCGAATGACACAACAGGCGAGATGGCGGGCAAACTCGCGGTCGAGGGCGCGGTTCCGTTGCAGTTCAACGGCTACAAGATTCCCCTGATGAGGAATCTGGTGAAGCGCGCGATCGCAGGCGCGGCACAGCCGCCGGCAAATGGCGCGCTGGCTGCAGGACCAGTCGCACAGGAGGCAACATGCCGCAGCTGATCCAGTGGGCGACGAGTCCGTGGGGCAAGTCGGTTCCGATCCATATTGCGTGGGGCCTCATCTGGATCGCAGTGATCGCAGGACTGAGCTTCATGATCGTGCATGCGCTTTACCTCATCATCGTGAAGCCGCCCAAGCGATTTGCGGAACGCCAGGCAGATGCGGCTGCGGCGGCCATTCCGGAGCGTGTGCCGCGGCACTCGCTGGCCGCGCGGCTGTTCCACTGGATCATGGCGGCGTCGATGTTTACGCTGCTGTTCACCGCGTTTCTACCCAAGGTGGGCATCCAGTTCAATTGGGTCATCTATCACTGGATCGCTGGGCTGGTGCTCACGGTTTCGATTCTGTTTCATATCGTGCACGCGACGTTCTTCATGGATTTCTGGTCGATCTGGCCGGACAAGACGGACCTGCGCGACGCCATGAATCGCACGCGCAGATTTTTCGGCAAGGATGCGCCGTTGCCGGATAGGTTCGCCAAGTATCCTCTCGAAAATAAGCTCTACCACGGCGTCATTTTGCTCGCCGGGCTGGCGGTGATCGTCACCGGCCTGTTCATGATGAAGCGCGTGCAGACCGGCATCTTCACGCGCAATCCGTATCTGTTCTCTGACATGACGTGGGGCCTGATGTATGTGCTGCACGGGCTCGCCGGCGTGGGGTTGATCGCGCTGGTGATGGTCCACGTCTATATGGGAATCCGGCCCGAGAAGTTCCCCATCACGAAGTCGATGATCTTCGGCTGGATGAGCCGCGATTTTTATCTTGAAGAGCACGACACCGGGAGATGGGCCGTGAAGCCGCCGGCGACTTCCCAGGAAAAGCAGGGTTATGCCGCAAGCGATGGCGACTGAAATTCAGAAACAGTGCGAGACGATTGAGGAGTGCTACGAATTCACGCTCTCCTATGCCGCGCGCGGGTTGGCGAGCGAAGAAGGCAGCGAACTGAGGGCGCATTTGACGCGCGCAGCAGCAGCGATGCGCGGCCTGAAACAAAGTTGCGCGGAGGCGATTGGGCAGGAACAGCTCGCGCCGCCGGAGACTTACGAGGCGTTTCTCGCCGTGCTGAAGCGCGATGCGGAGAGCGCGCTGGCGGCGATGAAACTGGTGCTGGCGCAGCCGACGATTGGCTCGCAGTTGATCGATAATCTGAACGCATCCATCCATTTGCGCGCGCTACTGGCAGACCTGTTTCTTGTAACCGAGATCCTGAACGCACGGCAGAAGTAGCGCCGGTCTCCTGACCGGCTGCCGTCGGGCGCCCCGCCTGCACCGGTCAAAGAGAGATCATGAGATCACGCGATCGGAGCGCTCGGCATTAGAATCCGTCGTGACAGGCAAGGCGCATGTATTCAACCCAGGTTCTCGATCATTTTGAGCGTCCGCGCAACGCGGGGGCAATTGCCGATGCGGACGCGTCGGCGCGCATCGAGAATCCGGCCTGCGGCGACATTCTGGAACTCACCCTGAAAGTCGATGGCGACCGGATCGCGGAGATTTGTTTCCGCGCCAAGGGTTGCGTGGCCGCGATGGCCTGCGCTTCGGCGCTTACGGAATTGGTGCGCGGGAAGAGTATCGACGAGGCGCAGAAGCTGACGCGGGAAGAGCTGCTGCGCGCGGTGGGCGGATTGCCGCAAGCGTCATCGCACGCCAGCCACCTAGCGATGGATGCGCTGCAAGCGGCGCTAAAACAACTATCAACAAAGAATTAGAGTGGCGACGCCGGGGGCTCGAAGCTCTGCGCGGCGTAGTCCTGCGGAGTGTTGAGGCCGGCCTTGGCCAGCGACTCAGGAACCGGAACGTAGACCACGCGAGACGCGTGAGTGTGAAGCACTTCGCGCGCGTTGCCGGACACGGGCGCCTTGAGAAAATCGTCAATGAGATCGCGACTGGCGAAGAGAGGATGACCATGCCTGCCCTCGTGCTCGGGTGCGACGGCCCAGAAGCCGGCGGTGAGCGCGCCGAGAAAGGCGTGATGGAGGCGCTCCAGCGACGCGGGGCTGAGCGGCGGGCAATCGACGGGCGTGATGATCGCCGCGTTGCAGCCGCGGTCGAGAAGGTCGCGCAGGCCGATCTGGAGCGAACTGAACTGGCCGTTCTCCGGTGCGGGATTACGGACTAGATAAGCGCCGCACGCACCAACCGTAGTTGCGATGGAATCGGCGTTCTTGCCGGCAACGACGACGTTGACGCGCGTGAGAGGATTGAAGGCCGCCAACGCGGCGGAGAGCAGCGTGTCGTGCGGCGAACCGGTTGCGCCCGGCGTTGGCGGAGGCCAGGGAAGCATGGCCTTGTCGGTTCCCATGCGCGTGGAGTCACCCGCCGCGAGAACGAGCCCTGCGAGTTGTACGGGTTCGTGCATAGACAGAAGATAGCGCCACAGGTTGCAAGGGGCAAGGCAGCGGAAAAGCTGAGACCGAGGGACGGATTGGCGGATTATTTTTCGGCGGGCGCAGGAAGCGGGTCGCTCGGAGCCCCCGCTTCGTTGCCGGCCGTATGCCTGGCGCTTTGGAACCAACTCATGTGGGGCAGGGCGCGTTCAGCCCGGCGCCGGACGGCGATCAGTTCGGCGAGGATGGAGACGGCGATCTCTTCGGGTGTGACGGCGCCGATGTCGAGGCCGATGGGTGAATGCACGCGATCGAAGAGCTCGGGGTTTAGCCCTTCGCGCGTGAGTTCGCGGAAGACGGTAATGGCTTTGCGTTTGGAGCCGAGCATGCCGATGTAGCGCGCCGGGGTTTGAACGGCCCAGCGGAGAACACGCATGTCGTCGCGATGGCCGCGAGTGGCGATGACGATGCAAGACGACTCAGCTGGAGCGAGTTCCTTGAAGGCCTCATCGAATTCGCTGGCGACCACCTGGACGGCGTCGGGAAAGCGCTCGGGGTTGGCGTAGGCTTCGCGGTCGTCGGCCACGATGCATTCGAAGCCCGCATTGCGCGCGGCTTTGAAGAGCTCGAGGGCCACGTGGCCGGCGCCGAAAATGTAAAGCAACGACGACGGCAGGACAGGCTCGATGAAAATCTCGAGCGTGCCGCCGCACACCAGACCGGTATCGTATTTAGGATCCTGATTAAGATCGAAGGTGAGGTTGCGCGGCTTTTCCTCGGTGATGACCTCGCGCGCCGCCTGCCAGACTTCGGCTTCCACGCAGCCGCCGCCAATAGTTCCGGCGATGGAGCCATCGTCGCGGATGAGCATTTTGGCACTTTGGAAGGAGGGAATCGAGCCGCGCGAATTCACAATCGTGGCGACCGCGCCACGGCGGCCCTCGCGTTGCAACTTCACGATCTCCTCATATATGTTCATTCCTCTCGATTATTGGATTCGCAGCGATCGAAGTCAAACCCGCAGCGAATGCGCAAAGAGCCGCTCCTCGTCCTGGCGGCAAAACAAAGGCGCTGCGAGGGTAGGGCGTCTTGCAGGAGGGTATTGCCCAAACTAGTCATTTCAGTTACTTTCTAAGACTCACAGTTCTTTTCCATGGAGGTGGCACGAAATGCCTCGAATGGTTCGTTGTTCCATAATTCAGGCTACAAACGCAGTGCCTGCGACGGAACCGCTGCCCAAACAAAAGCAAGCGATGGTGGAGAAACACGTAGGACTGATCCGCCAGGCGGCCAGGCAGGAAGCGCAGATCGTCTGTCTGCAGGAGATCTTCAACGGACCCTACTTTTGCGCCGAACAAGAAGTAAAGTGGTACGAGATGACGGAGCCGATTCCCGACGGGCCCACAGTGACGCTGATGCGCGCTCTGGCGAAGGAACTGCACACGGCGCTCATTGTGCCGGTGTACGAAGTGGAGCAGGAAGGTGTTTTCTATAACACCGCGGCGGTGATCGCGAGCGACGGCTCCTATCTGGGAAAATACCGCAAGACGCACATCCCGCATGTGGCGCCGGGTTTCTGGGAGAAGTTCTATTTTCGTCCCGGCAACCTGGGCTACCCGGTGTTCGATCTGGGATTCGCGAAGATCGGCGTCTATATCTGTTACGACCGGCATTTCCCCGAGGGCGCGCGTTGCCTGGGACTGGCTGGCGCGGAGATCGTCTTCAATCCGTCAGCGACTGTCGCAGGATTGAGCGAGTACCTGTGGAAGCTGGAGCAGCCGGCGCATGCGGTGGCGAATGGATATTTTATTGCCGCCATCAATCGCGTAGGTACTGAAGCGCCGTGGAACATCGGCGAGTTTTACGGGTCGAGCTACTTCTGCAATCCGCGGGGAAAGATCATTGCCGAGGCCTCGCGCGACAAGGATGAAGTACTCACCGCCGACCTGAATCTGGACGAGCTTGCCGAGGTGCGGCGGACCTGGCAGTTTTACCGCGACCGCCGGCCCGATTTGTATGGGCCGCTGGTGGCGTCGTAGGACAGAGGGAACGGCATGAGCACAGCAACCTTGCTTGACGATCCACAACTGAAGGCGCGGTTTGGAGAATTGAAGCCGGCGCTGACTGCGCAGGCGGCGGTGATTGAAGCCGACCGCTGCCTGAACTGTTTTGACGCGCCGTGCACGGCCGCGTGTCCCACGCATATCGACGTGCCGGGGTTCATTAAGCGTATCGCCTCGGGCAATCTGCGCGGGTCGGCGTTGCGCATTCTCGACGCCAATATTCTCGGCGGTAGCTGCTCGCGAGTGTGCCCGGTGGACGTGCTGTGCGAGGGCGCGTGCGTAATGGTGCGGCAGAATCACAAGCCCATCCAGATCGCGTTGCTGCAGCGGCACGCCATCGACGCGTTCTGGGCGTCAGGTGAAACGCCTCCGGCGAAAGCGGCGGGAACGAAAAAGCTGCGTGTCGCGTGCATCGGAAGCGGGCCGGCCTCGCTGGCGTGTGCGGCGGAGTTGTGTCGCGCAGGTGCGCGGGCCACGGTGATCGAGCGCCGTGAACTCCCCGGCGGATTGAACACCTACGGCGTGGCCGAATACAAGCTGCGAGCCGCCGACAGCGTGCGCGAAGTGGAGATGATCCGTCAGCTGGGGGTGGAGTTTCGCTGCGGTGTGGAAGTGGATTCGGCCGCGGCGCTGGAAGCGTTGGAAGCGGAATTTGATTTCGTGTTTCTCGGCCTTGGGTTGGGCGCGATGCAGCGCCTCAATGTCCCCGGTGAGGACACCAAGGGCGTGATGAATGCCCTGGAGCTGATTGCCGCATACAAAACCGGGCATCTGCGGGAACTGCACGGGACGGTTGTGGTGGTAGGCGCGGGAAATACCGCGATCGACGCCGCCAACGCCGCGCGCAGGCTGGGCGCGACTACCGTCTATATGTTGTACCGGCGCAGCGAGCAGGAGATGTCGGCATTCGAGTTCGAATACGAGCACGCGAAGCAGGAAGGCGTGCAATTTTTGTGGCGCAGGCTGCCGCTGGCCATCCGGCCGGAGGCGCATGGCCGCTTGCTGCTGGAAACGGTGCAGGTGCGCCAGGCCGAAGGCAAGCTCGAAGTAGTTCCGAATTCCGAAGCGACCATCGACTGCGACCTGGTGGTGCCGGCCATCGGTCAATCGCCGCTTACCGAACTGTTGCAGCAGATGCGCGGCGTGGAAGTGCGCGACGGGCGCATTGTGGCCGATCGCGAATCCGGGCAAACAGGCAACCCGCGTTACTTTGCCGGCGGCGACTGCGTGAACGGCGGGCGCGAAGTGGTGGATGCGGTAGCGGGCGGCAAGCGCGCGGCGACGGCGATGTTGAAAACTGCGGAGGTGGCTCATGCCTGACATTGGCGTGCGAAATTTTGCCGGAAAGATCAACTGCCCGAATCCCTTCTGGCTGGCCTCGGCGCCGCCCACCAATACCGGCGAGATGATCATGCGCGCCTTTGACGCAGGCTGGGGTGGCGCGGTGTGGAAGACCATCGGCGAGCCGGTCGTAAATGTTAGCTCGCGCTACTCGGCCACCGATTGGAACGGTCAGCGCATCATGGGCTTCAACAATATCGAGCTCATCAGCGACCGCACCGTCGAGCAGAATTTGACCGAGATGGCGGAAGTGAAGAAGCGCTATCCGAAGAACGCAGTGATTGCCTCGCTCATGGTCGCGTCGAACCGCGAGGCCTGGCACGAGATTGTGACGCGCGCCGAAGATGCGGGAGCAGACGGACTGGAACTGAACTTCGGCTGCCCGCACGGCATGAGCGAGCGCGGCATGGGTTCGGCGGTGGGCCAGGTGCCGGAGTACGCGGAGATGATCACCGCATGGGTGAAGGAAAAGGCGCGCACGCCTGTGCTGGTCAAGCTCACGCCGAACATCTCAGACATTCGCGTCGTGGCGCGCGCAGCCAAACGCGGTGGGGCCGATGGATTGTCGGCGATCAACACCATCAACTCAATTACAGGCATCGATCTGGACACTTTCGTGCCGCGACCGAATGTTGACGGGAAGAGTTCGCACGGCGGCTACTGCGGCCCCGCCGTTAAACCCATCGCGTTGAACATGGTGCAGCAAATCATGGCGGACCCGGAGGCGGCGCTGCCGCTCTCGGGCATCGGCGGCATCGGATCGTGGCGTGACGCCGCGGAATTCCTGCTGTTGGGCTGCGGCACGGTGCAGGTGTGCACGGCGGCGATGCACTATGGCTACCGCATTGTCGAGGACATGGCCGAAGGCCTGGACAACTGGATGCGCGAAAAAGGCTTCAAGACCATCGAGGATTTTCGCGGGCTGTCGGTCGCAAAAGTCACCGAGTGGAAGCACCTGAACCTGAACTTCAAGATCGTGGCGCGCATCGACGAGGAGAAGTGCATCGGTTGCGATCTGTGCCACATCGCCTGCTGGGACGGCGCACACCAGTGCATTCATCTCGATCGCGTTTCCGGCCCCATTGACGGGCATGTCGAGCTGCACCGCACGCCGGCCGCGGAGCAGGCCGAGAGCCTCGCCTCGATTGCGGAAACGCCGGTGACGCGCAAGGAGCGCGAAGCGGCTTTTGCGCAGGGACCGTACCCCACGCCGCTCGCGCGCATTCCACGCGTGGATGAGACGGAGTGCGTGGGCTGCAATTTGTGTTCCTGCGTGTGCCCGGTGGAGGGATGCATCACGATGGTCCGTGTCGATAAGGATGTGGCTCCGGAGACCTGGGCCGAGCGGACCAAGGGCGCGGCATGCGCCGCGCCAACGAGCGGAGACTAGTAGCGCCGGTCTCCAGACCGGCTGTCGTGCGGGCGTCCACGCCCGCGCACATTTGAAAGAACGCGCAAGTTAAAGCGCTCGCAACTCATCGCGGCAAGAAACGAGGAAGATGCCATCATGAAAACCCTTATTCAGAACGGAACGGTAGTCAACGCCGACGGCAGCGTGAAGGCGGATCTGCTGATCGACGGCGCAGTAATTAAGGAAGTGCGCGCAGGAATTCCTGCAAGCTCCGCGGACAAAGTCGTCGATGCCACCGGCCTCCTGCTGATTCCGGGCGGGATCGACGCTCATACCCATCTCGACATGCCCTTCGGTGGCTCAAAATCCGCCGACGATTTTGAGACGGGCACGAGGGCCGCAGCCATCGGCGGGACGACAACCATCGTCGACTTCGCCATCCAGGCCAAGGGCAGCAAGATGCGCACGGCGCTCGACACCTGGTGGAAGAAGGCCGAGGGGAAGGCGTGCATCGACTACGGGCTACACATGATTGTGACCGACTTGCCGGATGCGGGCCTCGAAGACATGGACGACATGGTGCGCGAAGGCGTGGCCAGCTTCAAGCTGTTCATGGCGTATCCCAATGTGCTGATGGTCGACGACGCCACGATCTTCAAGGCGCTGCGTCAGACGGCAAAGAACGGCGCGCTCATCTGCATGCACGCGGAGAATGGTTCCGTCATTGACGTCATCGTGCAGCATGCGCTGGCCGAGGGCAAAACGGCGCCCATTTATCATGCGCTCACTCGTCCCACCAAGGCCGAGGCCGAAGCGGTGCACCGCGCGATCGCCATGGCGGAGATTGCCGGGGTGCCGATTTATATCGTGCATCTCTCCAGTGAGGACGCGCTCAATCAGGTGCGCGAGGCGCGCGACCGTGGTCTTCCGGCGTTTGCCGAAACCTGCCCGCAGTATCTGCTGCTTTCGATCGAAGACAACATGGAAGGTAAAGGCTGGGATGGCGCGAAGTACGTGTTCACGCCGCCGCTGCGCGAGAAGAAGAATCAGCCCAGGCTGTGGGAGGGCCTGAGGAGGGACAATCTGCAGGTGGTGTCGACCGATCATTGTCCGTTCTGCTTCGCGGATCAGAAGAGTCTGGGCAAAGACGACTTCACGAAGATTCCCAACGGCGGGCCCGGAATCGAGAACCGGCTGCAACTGCTTCATCATCACGGCGTGGGCCAGGGAAATTTTTCCATCAACCGTTTCGTCGAGCTGGTGTCGACGGCGCCGGCGCGCATCTTCGGGATGTATCCGCAAAAGGGCGTTCTGGCCGCGGGCAGCGACGCCGACCTGGTCCTCTGGGATCCCAACGAGGACTACACCATCAGCGCCAAGACGCACCACATGAAGGTGGACTACTCGATGTTCGAGGGCTTCCGTGTGCGCGGCAACGCGCGCGATGTGTATTCGCGCGGCGAGCTGGTGGTGAGCGGCGGAAAGTTCATCGGCAAGCCGGGGCGCGGAAAGTATTTGCGGCGCGAGGCGCGTGGAGGGGCGTGGAAGTGAGGACGTCAGCTTCTAGCTGCTAGCTGCTAGCTTCTAGCGGCTAGCCTTTTCGTGCGAGGGTGAAAGCTGTGCTATCCCAGGTCTCAAAATCGAGACCCGGGGGCACCCGTCGATCGTGCCTATTCCAGCACCGCTCATAATGGCATCTTTATTTTTCTGAACATACATTTGAAATAGAGCAGCCACCCCACGGAGGAGGTCCCGTGAGCACTGTCGATCCGTCCCTATCGAATCGCGACCTGAGGCCGACCGGGCCGGGGCAGCGTACCTGGGGTTTCTACAACTACATGGCGCTGTGGTTTTCCATGTGCATGGAGATCACGACCTACCGGTTGGCGTCGGGACTGATCGCCAACGGCATGGATTGGAAGCAGGCGCTCGGCACGGTGCTGCTCGGCAACCTGATCGTGCTGGTTCCCTTGCTGCTGAATGCGCACGCGGGCGCGAAGTACGGCATTCCGTTTCCGGTGTTTCTGCGCGCTTCATTTGGCGTGCGCGGGGCAAACCTGGCCGCGCTGTTGCGCGCGGTAGTGGCCTGCGGATGGTTCGGCATCCAGTCGTGGATCGGCGGCAGCGCGATTGACGCGATGCTGGTGGTGATGCGGCCCGTCACTGGCAGGCGATCGCGGCGTTTTGTGGGCCTGCTTTCTAGGCTTCTGGCTCTTGAACATGGTCGTCGTCTGGCGCGGCGTGGAATCGATCCGCCGTCTGCAAGCCTTCGGCGCGCCGTTCATGTTTATCATGGCCGCGGCGCTTTTGATCTGGGTGCGTGTGAAGGCTGGCAGCTTTGGCGCCATGCTCTCGACGCCCAGCCGGTTCCACTCGACGAGAGAATTTTTGGGCGTGTTCTTTCCGTCTCTCACCGCCATGGTCGGCTACTGGGCTACGCTGGCCTTGAACATTCCCGATTTCACGCGCTATTCCAAGTCGCAAAGCGCGCAGTCGTGGGGTCAGGCGTTCGGGTTGCCGGTGGCAATGGTGCTCTACACGTTTCTCGGCATCGCGGTTACTTCCGCTTCATCGGTTCTGTTCGGCAGGCCCATCTGGGACCCGGTCGAGCTGATCGGATTGTTTCATCAGCCGCTGGTGGCGTTTGTGGCCATGATCGCCGTGCTGGTGGCTACGCTGAACGTGAACATCGGCGCCAACGTGGTCTCGCCGTCGAACGATTTTTCTAATCTCTATCCACGGCTGATCAGCTTCAGGACGGGCGGATTGATCACGGGATTTCTCGGTCTGGCCATGTGCCCGTGGAAGCTGCTGGCCACGCCGGACGCCTACATTTTTGGCTGGCTGGTGGGCTACTCGGGACTGCTCGGTCCCGTGGCCGGCATCATGGTGTGCGATTACTTCTTCATCCGCGGAACGGTGCTGGACGTGAACTCGCTCTATCACCGCGATGGGATCTACCACTACACCAAAGGCGTGAATCCGCGGGCGCTGATCGCGCTGGGGCTGGGCGTGGCCATTGCGCTGGTGGGGTTGATCGTGCCCAGCCTGCATTTCCTCTACGACTATGCGTGGTTCGTGGGCTTCTTCACGGCGGGCGCATCGTATGTGGCGATGATGAAAACAGGGTTCAGGGATCAGGTGTCAGGGGTCAGAGAAACAGTGGTCGGTGGTCAGTGATCGAGGGACAGTGGTCAGGGATCAGGGGTCAGGGATCAACTGCCGGCTCATGTTGCGCAGTTGGTAACGCCCCCTCCTACCCCCTACCCTTTTTGGGTAAAGTCGTGATTCCAGGCGGGTTAGCTTTCGAAGGCGGCTCCCGTAAGCAGCTGAAAGCAAAGAGGTTAATAGACAAAGTCGTCAAAATAGGGACTTTAGGCGACAATTTGCGGGTTTGCAGCGTTTTGGCTGCAATGCCGTCTCAAAACTGGGTGCGCTGCCCCTCGAAGCGGGCGATCGGGGAGCGTTCCTTTTCGGGTCGCCCAACGTGCCGGGATCATCTCGCTTCTACAGAGATTGTAGCGATTTCGGCATATTAATCTGCACGGTTGCGCTGAGGCCTATCTGTTTGAGGAAAAAGGAGGATGGGGAATCGTGGAGGCGGCGGGTGCTTGACAAGCGTGTTGAGCGGGGCTGCGGGACTGTGCGACTACGCGACTAGGGGACTACGGGACTTCGGGACTGCGGGTCTGCGGGGGACGGCCAGAGGGAGTGAAGAGAATTGGGGGGCGGGTCGTTGGTTGGAGAGGCGTTTTTGGGAAGTAATTCGTGGCAGGGAATGGTTCGTGCGATCTCAGGTCTCAAAAACGAGACCTGGGGCACCCGGCTGGGCAAGGAAGTCTGGTTCCGGGCTGATGCAGCTTTTGCCAAGCCTGAAATCCACCAAGCATTGGAAGAGCGTGTGGCGAAGTACATGATTGGGATTCCAGTCAATGACCGGCTGTTGCGGAACATTGCAGAGTTGCTCATTCGGCCAGTGGGCCGTCCGGGACATAAGCCGTGAGTGGTCTTGCGGCAGATGTCACATCGAATTGTGACCCTGCACACAGACACGCAGGCAATTTAGATGCCCGATTGTTTTGTCCTGAGGCTTGAGCATGAACCCCATTTTGTCTGAATAGTCTCAGAAGGACGCGCTTCCTATCATTCCAACGCACGCGTCCACACCTCCTCTGAAAAAGACCTGGGTGCCGTGGTAGGTGCGAGAGGGCCTAAGCGTTGCAAATTGGGTTATCTCTTGGGGGTGGGAAGTACGCCTTCCTTTGGCGACGTATCCAAAAGCAGCTCAGGCAGAGGAGAGCATCCCACTCACCATGTTCGCCTCCCCGGCTTCGTTGTTAAGCAGGACGTTGGAATTGGAGGTAAAAGCCACCCATGAGCCGAATCAAAATTGTCGGGATCATCATTCTGACGCTTGCGGTCATTGCGCCCAAGGCCGCCCTTGCCGACTGGAAGGTTTATTACACGGGCGAGGCAGCGCGAATGTTCGGGTCCGCGGGGAGAGGAAGCTTCGCCACCCGCCCTGAATGCGAAGCAATGAGAAACTCCAGGCCAGCCTTCGAGCAGAATAACTCCCACTGCTCAGGGTTCGATGCCCCTTCCTCCACGCCTCCCGCGTCGAATCGCCGCACTCCCGCGCCAAGTCCTCCCATCGGAGACGGCGGTGCCGCGGCGCGCGATCAGGAAGAGCAGCGCCAACTCCAGTTGCAAAGGGAGGAACAGTTTTCTGAGGATCAGATACAGCTCTTGGGGACCCTCAAGGGGACCGGTACGGGAACGCTTGGGCTGAAGACCGGCAGCCCAACCACGAATACCACTCCTGCCACCACAAGCACGAATCCGCTGGGTCTCAAGACTGGCAGTACCCCGGTCCCGGCTATCGATCCGCGCATCCTCAGCTTGCAAGAGAGCATGAGGCAGCTCCGGACGAAGGCCCCGCCCCCGCTAACGGACGCCTCGCTCTCCTTCGAGAAAGTTGAGCCGAACAAGACTGAGGCGTGGCTGATGAATGCGGAAGACTTCATCATCTATGCCTGGAGCGTTAAGGGACGCATCGGCGGCAAGGTTTTGCCATGGACCAACATCGTTCTCGTCGCGGGCAAAGTCGTTCTGGCGGGTGCGGACGGCGCCCAAGTCTACCTGATCGGCCAGGACCGGCTCTATGATGACGCGGCGCGATACTTGAAGAAGGATCCGGCCACAGCAGAGAAGTTCTCCAGGCTGCTGCAGAACCTGCGGCAGGGACGGCCCGTTTCCCCGAATACGGACCCGGCAATGCTGCGCGCGGCCAACGCCATCCTGGACCCCAAGCTAAACCACACTGGGACAATACAAATCACGTGGGACCTGCTGATGACGCCAGAAGCGAAGCTGGCTATGGTTCGCCGGGCCGTGTTTGAGGCAGGGATGTACTACCTGGGTGAAGGGTCGGAGGGCATTGCCAGCGACCTGATGCAACGCGGCGAAGTGTGCGACGCCGCGCGAACCTACAGCAACCTGGCGCAGGGCGAAATGAAGGGCACCACCTCCACGGAAGGGCGTGAAGTGCTGCAGCAGGTGAGCAACGGCGCCTACAGCACGATAACTGAGCTGTATAAGGATCCGCGGTTTCTGCCGAAGACAGTCTCTTATGTGGAAGGCTTGATAACTCCGGATCCGAAAGTGCCCGGCCCGGATGCGAAGCAGTAGGTTCGACGGACAGCTGCCGAGCAACCTCGGGTAATCCGAGAGGAAGAACAATGAACAGACATGGTAGCGCAAGTACATTCTTCGCAATTCTCTCAGCGATGCTTCTCGGATTTGCGGCAACCGCGTCCGGACAGGCGGTCTCCGCCGAAGCCCACACGCACATGGACCGCGGAATCGCGGCGGTAGAGCAGGCGACCACGGATGGGGACCTCCAGGATGCAATACGCGAATTCAAGGAGGCCACGAGGCTGGCGCCCGACTGGCCGGACCCTTACTACAACCTGGGCAAGATACAGGAGAAGCTGAGCCTTACCGAAGACGCGATCAGTAGTTATGGAAAATATCTGGCGCTCGCACCCAACGCTTCGGATGCGGACCAAGTCCGTCAGCTTATGACGAAGCTTCAGTACAAGGTGGACAAGGATGCGCAGTTGACGAATGTCTACAAGATTTTGGCTTCGCCTGCCTACGCTCGAAAGAGCATAAGTACGAACGCCAAGATAATCATTGCTCCAATGCCAGTTTGGGGATTAGTCAATGGCAAGATGGTTGCATACGAACATATTAAGCAGATGGATAACTTGTATAATATAAAGAGTCCTGATGCCCAGTCTCTGCCGGATTGGTACCCTATTACGGTCAACGGGCGCTTTTATGAATACAGGTTTACTTATTATCAGTGCGATTTGGGCGTGGCAAGAGATGAAGGAGCCCCTCCCTATTGTCCGTTTGACGTCTCGGTCAAAGGCGAAGTCATTTCCCTGGATCCGCCACAAATCAAAGAAGTAGTCACCGTAACCGCCAACTGGAGTTCCAGTCCAAACCCGGCAGGATGTCCGACAGGCGTTGGTGAATTCGTTTACGAGCTCGTTCCCAAGTAGGCGGCGGAGCTGTTAATCGCCAACGGCCCGGACGTAAATGGCAAGGACAAGTTGGGCATCACGACGCTGCAATGGGCTGAAATGAACAACCACAAGGAAGTGGCTGATTTGTTAAGGAAGCATGGGGCGAGGTGAAAAATGAACAAATTGATCGTTTTACAGGCGTCACTTCTTATCCTGTTTTGCGGTGCTGCATTATCCTTCACCCAACAGGCGGTCCCCGCCGAAGCCCACACGCACATGGACCGCGGAATCGCGGCGGTAGAGCAGGCGACCACGGATGGGGATCTCCAGGATGCAATACGCGAATTCAAGGAGGCCACGAGGCTGGCGCCCGACTGGCCGGACCCTTACTACAACCTGGGAAGGGTACAGGAGAAGCTGGGCCTTACCGAAGACGCGATCAATAGCTATGGAAAATATCTGGCGCTCGCACCCAACGCCTCGGATGCGGACAAAGTCCGTCAGCTTATGACGAAGCTTCAGTACAAGGCGGACAAGGACGCACAGTTAGCGAAGGTCTACAAGATGAGGGTTTCGAATGTCTCCGATTGGAAGAGCATAAGTACGAACGGCAGGATAATCATTTCTCCAATGCAAGATTGGGGATTAGTCAATGGCAAGATGGTTGCATACGACTCTACGAAGCAGCACTACAACGATGATCAAACAAAAAGTCTTGTGCCGGATTGGTACCCTATTACGGTCAACGGGCGCTTTTATGAATACAGGTTCACTTATTATATGTGCGACCTGGGCGTGGCAAGAGATTTTGGCGCTCCTCCCTATTGTCCGTTTGACGCCTCGGTCAAAGGCGAAGTCATTTCCCTGGATCCGCCGCAAATCAAAGAAGTAGTCACCGTAACCGCCAACTGGGGTTCCAGTCCAAACCCGGGAGGATGGCCGACAGGCGTCTTTGAAGTCGTTTGGAAAATCGTTCCCAAAGACGCGAGCATAAACGCCGATAATTCTGGCAATACGCCGCTGGGGTGGGCCATCATAAGAGGCCATAAGGAAGAGGTCGAGTCGTTAATCGCCAGAGGCGCGGACGTAAACGCCAAGAACAAAGGTGGAGATACGCCACTGAAGTTAGCCGCCACGAGCGGCCAAAAGGAAGTGGTCGAGCTATTAATCGCCAAAGGCGCGGACATCAACGCCAAGGATAATAATGGGGATACGACGCTGGCTAACGCCGTCAAATATGACAAGAGGGAAATGGCCGAGCTATTAATCGCCAAAGGCGCGGACGTAAACGCCAAGAACAATGATGGCTATACGCCGCTGCACAATGCCGTCTCTCGTAATAATAAGGAAATGGCCGAGCTATTAATCGCCAATGGAGAGGACATAAACGCCAAGGATAATACTGGCGACACGCCGCTGCATATGGCAGCCATGCGCGGCAACAGGGAAGTGGCCGAACTATTAATTGCCAAAGGTGCGGACATAAACGCCAAGGATAATGATGGCAATGCACCGCTACACCAAGCCGCCGGTTTTGACCGTGTGGAAGTGGCCGAACTATTAATTGCAAAAGGCGCGGACATAAACGCCAAGAATAATTATGGCAATACGCCGCTGCAATGGGCTGAAATGATCAACCACAAGGACGTAGCCGATTTGTTAAGTAAGCATGGGGCGAGGTGAAAAATGAGAAAACTAATTGTTTTGCAGGCGACCCTTTTAATCCTGTTTTGCGGTGCTGCATCATCCTTTGGGCAAACCGTGTCCGATGAAGCAAAACGGCATTTCGACCGCGGCATGGCTGCTGTTGAGACGGCAAAGTCGCCAGATGATTATGCCCCGGCAATCAAGGAGTTCGAACAGGCGGCAAGTCTTGCGCCGGACTGGCCGGATGTTTATTACAACCTGGGGATCGTGCAGGAGAAGGCGGAGAAATACAGTGATGCGATAATAAGCCTCCAGCAATACCTTCGGCTCGCTCCCAATGCCAGCGACGCTGAAACGGTAAAAGCCCTTATCAATAAGCTGGAATATAAGAAGGAACAGGTGCTGTCCATACCGGATATTATCGACGTGCTGGTTTCGTTTGGCAGCTGGAAACAAGAAGGACGGTTGTGTCAGAGATGGGGTGAGTATGCGTTTGCACGTGAAGGCACTGATGCAGTGAGGGTACTGAAAAGCGAATCTTACTCCCCCGAACGATTTGATTTGCAGACTCTGAAGGTTGCGGGACCTGTTTTGAAATACATCACGACGGTTAACGTTTGTGGTAATTCTGTAGACGAACAGGGAAGAAGTTGTGACTCTGTGATGGAACATGAAGTAGAGGTCGTGTCAAAGAGCCTGGTAAAAGTAAACCAGAAAGTACTCAGGGGGGGGATTGGTAACGGACTTGCAACCGGGGATAGTTTCTCCTGTACTTTCCAGAAGAATCCGTAGTGCGAATTTAGGCGACGTGGAGTTAGACGACAGCTTATACGGTGAGGACAGGGACGAGGTGTTAAGGAAGCATGGGGCGAAGTAATCAGAGCAAGTAGTTGAACGGACGAAAGATGAAGAAGTTGAATATAAGACCCAGCAAGCCCGCGTCAATAGCAGCGTTGATCGGAATCTGTCTTCTGCTCATTTTCGGCATAGGTTTTGCTATTGTAGTCGGAAAAGAAATTGTTGGTAATGAGGCGGAACCTGCTTTGTCCATCGCATTTGTTCTTTTCATGATAGCGTGGGTAGGAACTGCTCTTATCATTCTGATCTATCATATCCTTAATCTTAAGCGCGCAAAAGGACTGTCCTTAGTAGATATCGAAGCGGAGCCAGGCACTCAAGCAGATGGCACTGACAGCGATCCCATGCAGCGGCTGCGCAGCCTTGAAGCGCTGAAACATGACGGCTTAATCAGCGAAGATGAGTTCATGCGCAAGCGTGAAGAGATCATGCAGCAGAAGTGGTAAATATTCAGGCCCACGAGGCTTCCGTGGAGATCGTTCGCCTCCTTCATGGCAGCCGCGACATCGGTCGGATTCTTGGCAGACGCTAGGTCATTGACCCTATGAATTCGCTCCTGTAATTTCGTGGCTTCCACACCCACAGGCGCGAACAGACACGCAAGAACGCGCCAAAATCGGCCTAAAACAGCGCTTTTTGAGCCACCCAACCCCTGTTTAAGCGTCCTTCTGGGAAATTGTCTGCGAACCTTCACGCTTATTCGCGAAATTCTCTATTCACGTTTGCCCCTAAAGTGCGCAATTGCCAGCAAGATGTCTCAAAAAATCGCGAAATCCCAAGCGAACATTCGGGGGGTAAATGGTCGCTCCTGAGCGAACATTTGGCCGGTTTCGGGTCGCTTAGAAACCAACATTTCGCTTGATTGCACGGGACTTAATGAAACACCCACCCCGGACGCAAAAAATGCAGGTCCTTCGACTCGTCCCGGCACCCCGGGACTCGCTCAGGATGACATCCGATATTTGTCACTCAGGATGACATCCGATATTTTTCGCCCGGGATGACAGCCGATCTTTTGATGGCTTCGCGTCGAGGGCGGACGGCTAACGGACCAAGTGACTCTGCCAGACGCGAAAAAGCAATTCCTTGAGCCGAAGGAAATCTTTCGGGCCAAGCTCGGCCTGCCATTCGCGCTCGATCTTGCGGAGCACCGCCAGAGCCTTGGCCCACGCGGCGTGTCCGCGGTCCGTAAAGCGGACGATGCGCGCGCGGCCCTCATCCGGCGCGTCGGACCGGACCAGATACCCGAGATCTTCCAGACTCCCGAGCAGGCGGTTCATGGCCTGCTTGCTCATCCCAGCACGCTCGGCGAGAACGCCGGGGCGAACTCCGTCGGGCCCCGGAAAGCGGAACACCGCAATGTGCGGCAGGCTAATCCCTTTAAAACCAGCCGCGTTCAGATCGCGGATGATGCGCCGGTGAATGGCGTCAGAGGGAACCCGCAGCATCGCGCCGATGAGCATATCTTTGGCCGCGACCGGTGAATTTTTCTGGAAAGAAATCATTGACAAACTCCGTAAACTCTGTTTACCATACATCGACGGTAAACATAGTTTACCACGAAGGAGAAGAAAATGACAGCGGAAGCCATCGACTTGATGTCTAACGGAATCGCATCAGCGGTTCCACACCAAGCTGCGACCCAGGCGCAGCCAAACCAGGCAAAGCACGTTCCTGCAGGAGCCGGTGCAGCCTACTGGGGCCCCGGCGAGCTCATGACGTTTCTCATCACCGGCGAGGAGACCGGCGGCGCGTTCTTTATGGCCGAGCTCTCTGTTGCGCCCGGCGGAGGCACGCCGCCGCACATCCACAGCCGCGAAGACGAAGCGTTCCGCCTGCTCGAGGGCTCGCTGACGATCCAGGTGGGTGGGGATACAATCACTGCATCCGCCGGAGATTTTGCTTTTCTTCCCCGTGGAATCGCACATTCGTTCAAGAACACCGGCGACGGCTGTGCGAAGGCTCTGGTCTTGATCACTCCGGCTGGCCTTGAGGGATTCTTCAAGGAAGTGTTTGAACCTGCAACGGACCGTTCCGCAGCGTTCCCGGTTGCCATGGAAGGGTTGATCGGCCGGGCGCTCGCGGCTGCCCCAAGGTACGGAATGGAACTCCTTCCCCCGGCGTAACGGGTTCCATCGCATCGACGAAAAAATCTTACGACCGAAACGATTGAGGAAAAGGAGGTCTCCATGTCACTGCAATCGATGGATGTATGCGTGAATCCTGCGGAAGAAACCATCCGCTTAATGCCGCTGGCGGTGCGGTTCCTTGTTACCGGCGAGAACTCGGGCGGCACGGTCGCTGTCTTCGAGGTGGTTGTCCCCGCCGGGCAGCGGCTGATGGCGCCTGCGCACAGCCACGACCACTACGAAGAGACAATCTATGGTGTCGAAGGCGTGTTGACGTGGACCGTAGACGGCAAGGTGATCGACCTGGCGCCGGGGCAGGCGCTCTGCATTCCTCGGGGCGCCGTTCACCGGTTCGACAACAACGGCGCGGAGGACGTGAAGGTGTTGTGCGCCATCACGCCGGCCGCAATCGGCCCGCCATATTTCCGCGAAATGGCGGAGGTGGTCAGCGCGGCGGCAGGGGGTCCGCCGGACCGCGCGAAGATGTTAGAGATCATGCATCGCCACGGGCTGACTCCGGCTCCGCCTCCGCCTCAGGCGTAGGGCTGCGATGCGTGTGGAAAGTCGGCTTGCCGGAATTTTGTGCGAGATGTGTTGCCGGCGGTTCTTGTCTCCTGCAATGAGGCAATTGCGTTTCGGTGGGAGAAGCAAGCGCAGGTCCTTCGGCTCCGATCGCGCGAAAGACAAATGCAAGAACAACCACAGGTCCTTCGACTTCGCGGGCCGCGCGAGGCGCAGCCCGCTTCGCTCAGGATGACAACCGATATTTATCGCTCAGGATGACAACCGATATTTGTTGCTCAGGATGACATCCGATATCTGTTGCTCAGGATGTATTCCGTGAATCAGTTTTCCGTTGGCTTCGTGATGTGATCGACCACGAGGTTGGGCACGGACTCGTGCGCAGCTTCGAGCTTGAGCCCAAGCTGCTCTTGCACCGCAGTGAAAATCGAGGGCCAACTGTCCGGATCGTGATCGGACCAGTCGCGGCCAAACTGAAGCGTGTAATTGTAGGTGCCATTGAGACCGGTCTTATCAACGACGGGTGCTTCTACCATCGCACTCAGAGCGCCGCAGATGGCTCGCATGGAGGCATTCGATCCGACGAACTCCAGGCCATGCTGCGAGCCATGCGCCTGGACATCGCTGGGGTGCGGCGGTGGCGGCGCCTCTCCGTTATCGGGAGGCGGAGGCACCAGCTGCATCTTGACGCCGCCTTTATCCACGACAAGGTTGTAGATGGAGGTGTTGCGCGTTTCAAGGTGCGTCTTGAGACCAAAGCGCTCTGCCAGCAGCACGCGAATCGCGTTCCGCTTTTCAAGCCGGACCTCGTTATCGGTGAGCCGCGCGAGCCGGGCATCGGCGGCTTCGTCCGAGCGGGCCTGGATGGTATAAAACGTGTTCGCGACCCAGTCCGGTGCGCCGACGACGGGGGCATCGAAGCCGTAAGCAATCTGGAGAAGAGCCTTGATAGGGAGGTTCGTGGCTTCGAAACGGCTGGAGTGCGGAGGGCTGGAGACGGATACGTGAAAGGTGGCATCCGGCGGCGGCGCAGGGCGAATGGTGGCAACATCAAAGGTCAGCGTGGGCGTGTAGCCGGGCTCTTCCACGATGGGAGCCTGCGCGCGAAGGTACAGGCCGCACTGGAAGACAAGAAGGGCCGCTGCGAACAAACCGGTATGTCGCCCGGCAACGCGGATCATGGGGAAGAACATGGACGTAGAACTCCTTATGGGGATGATACGGACGCGCGAACGACCCAGTTCCCGCATGGTCACAAAAACGATTCGCAAGATTCCGCTTCAGGCTGCGGTGGCAGTCTCAGGCTTCGACGAGCGCGTCAGCGATTCCCAAGTGCTCATCGAGCGCGGCGATGCCGAGATCGAGCTCTTCTTTCGTAACGATGAGCGGCGGGGCGATGACGAAGTGGCTCACCCAGGCCTGGATCGACACGCCCTGCGCCATCATTTTCGCAGCGATCTGATCGACGACGAGCGGCTTGCCTTCGACCTTGTCGCGCATGGTGTTGAAGAGCTGCTTGGTCTTGCGATTCTTCACGATTTCGACGGCGAAGAAGAGGCCGAGGCCGCGCACGTCGCCGACCGATGCGTGCTTTACCTTGAGGGCTTCGAGCTTCTGGCGCACATAAGGCTCTAACTCCGCGGCGCGCTCCACGAGCTTGAGGCGCTGCATCTCTTCAATGGTGGCAACGGCGGGGCCGAGGGTGAGCGGGTGCGCTTCGTAAGTATGGCCGTGCGAGAAGTAGTGGTCCTCAAAGTAGTCGGCGATCGCGGCGGTGGTGGCGCAGAGGCCAAGCGGCACATAGGCGGAGGTGATGCCCTTGGCGGTGACGAGAATGTCGGGCTTCAGGTTCCAATTGTCGACGGAGAACCACTTGCCGGTGCGGCCCCATCCGGCCATCACTTCGTCGGCGATCATGAGCACACCGTAACGCGTGCAGATTTCGCGCAGGCGCGGGAAATATTCGGGCGGGGGAGCGAGAACGCCGTTGGTGCCGACGACTGGCTCGAAGATGATGGCGGCGACGTCGCTCTCGTTGCGGATCATGTGCTCGATGTAATCAGCGCAGGCGATGTTGCACGTGGGATAGGTGTGCTTGATGGGACAGTCGTAACAGTTGGTTTCAGGCGCGAAGACCACGTTGGCGATTTTGCCGGCCGGCTCCATGGCCCAGCGGCGCGGGTCGCCGGTGGCCGCGATGGAGCCCGCGGTGGATCCGTGATAGGAGCGGTAGCGCGAGATGATTTTATTTTTGCCCGTATACATGCGCGCGATTTTGAAGGCCGCTTCGTTGGCCTCGGTGCCGCTGGTGGTGAAGAAAAACTTTTCTAATCCTTTTGGAAGGACTTCGAGGAGCTTGGTGCTGAGGCGTGCGCGGGCGTCTGTGGCGTAGCCGGGCGCTGCGTAGCAAAGCTCGCGCGCCTGTTCGGCGATGGACTCGACGACGCGCGGATTCTTGTGGCCCAGGTTGACGCACATCAACTGCGAGCTGAAATCGAGATAGCGCTTGCCCGCACCATCGGTGAACCAGCAGCCCTCGGCATCGGCGATGGTGAGGGGCTTCCATGTTTTCTGGAAGCGCCAGGTGCCGTAGTTGGTCTGGCGGGTGATGGTGGAGATCTGTTCGGCTGAAAGCTCCGGCGTTGCGGTCGTGTCACTCATGGATGCGACTCCTCTAAAGGATGCATCAAATCGTATCAGAAAGCAGGGATGTAGGGACCAGGGAGAGGGGATTCAAATGCGGCCGGAGCTTGGCGCGTGATGCTCGCCGATGAGGCGATCGACGAGAGCGCGAAGAGTTTCGCCGGTGCGGGGCAGGACGAACTCTTCGAGCTTGGAATCCCAATCGAGTTTGAAGCTGGTGGCGAGCGCGGAGATCCAGATCTGGCGTACCGGCGCGTTGGGCGTGATGACGAAGCGGGCAGCTGGATCTTCGAAGAGGACGTTCAGCACGCCGCTCTGTTCCTCGACTTCGAAGCCTGCCTGCTCGATTTCCTCGCGTGCGAAGAGATGCCGCTTGAGGTTGCCGAGTGCCTCTTCAGCCGCGCGCCGGAAGTCCTGCTCGTCTGACATGGACACAGTGTAGCAAGGGGATTCCGCCCGTACCATCGGGCCGCGAGTGTCCGGAAATTGGACAAAAAGGTTTGGGGAAGATTAAAGACTCATAGATCTTTGTCGATAAATCGCATGAGGCATCTAGAAGGGAAAATGGAAATCGCCCCCATTCCCGGAATTCGCGCGCTGCCGGCCGTGAAAGCGCCGCAGGGGGATTTCCGGCCGCCGGAGGTCTTCGATATCGAGGGCTCGGCGCGGCCGGGCGATGGCGACGGGCAGCGTGGCGGCAGAAAAGCCTCCGGTGCGGAAGAGAACGATGGGGACGATTTGATGCTGGACGCAGAGACGGAGCCTGGCGTCGATGCGCGCGAAGGACTCCCGGCGCAGAACGTGGATTATTTTGCATGAACCCGGAAAGCAATGACCTCGCCTGACGCGTTCTCGCTCCCCATTACTGCGCGCCCACCCGATTTGTCGCAAGCCGGTCAGAAGTGAGGAAGCTCTTGGCGTGCGCCAGCTCAGGGCGCGAGGATTGCGCGCCGTCGCCGGTGGTTTTCAGCAAGGCAGCAAAGTAATTCGCGGCCGCGGTTTTATCGCCAGCCTGTTCAGCTGCGATGCCGGCATTGTAGAGCCCGTTGAAACGGTTGGGGCTGAGCGCGAGCGCCGCACGATACTCCGGGAGGGCAAGTTGCGGCAGATGCAGCTCGAGCAGCATGTCAGCCAGCATTTCGCGGGCGGGAATGTCCACTTCGCCCTGGCCCACCTTGTCCTGCAGATCGGCGGCATCGCCCATGTGCTTCAGCGCCTCGTCCTGGCGTCCGGCGGCGAAGCTCGCCCATGCTGCGATCTCGTTGCGCTCGATCTGCGCTCCGGTTGAGTCGGCGTAGTAGGCGTGGCGGCCCTTCCTGACCTCGGCCATCATGGCATCGTACTGCGCGAGATCGGCCTGGGCTTGCTCTGCATGGCGAAGGTGCCCATCGGCGATGGCGCGCGCCCACCAGGTCATCGTCACATCCTCAGGCAGCGCGCCGGCAACGGGTTGCAACGCCGCCGCGGTTTGCCAGTCGCGCATTTCCAGCGCATAGAAAACGGGGAATTTGGTGCGGTAGTAGCCGGACATGTCATCCCGGTGGCCCATCCCCATTGCCGGCATTGCGTCCATGCGGTCGATCACGGCTACGCTTTTGTGGAGCACTTGTTTCGCGCCTTCATCCTGGCCGCTCTGCAAATAGGCGTACATCAGAAAATCGTAGGAGTGCGGCTCATCCATCAGGCCATCTTCGTGTTGCGCCTCGGCGGCTTCAGAGGCCTGGATGGAAGCGAGCTGCGCGTCGATGTCCTGCTGCCACATGCCCAGGCGCGCGAAGATGTGACCCGGCATGTGGGTGGCATGTGGACCGGAGGGCGCGACCTCGCCGTAACGCTCGGCGGCAGCGAGGCCGTCTTTGGCCATCGCGGGATTGTCGCAGGAGTGAATGATGTAATGCGCCAGCCCCGGGTTGTCAGGGTTGGTGGCGTAGAGCGGCGCCAGAACGGCCATGGCCTCATGCTCATGGCGGAGACTGGTGTCATCGGGCGCTTCTGACGCGAGCAGAGAGAGCGCATAGAAGGCGCCGGCATCGACGTCGTCAGGATACTTGCGATAAAGCGTGCCCATGGCCGCCGAGTATGCCGAGACGCGAGCCATAAAATCCTGATTGCCGGGCTTGAAAAAAACGGCCAGCGCCGCAATGTAATCGCGTTCGCGCGCGGTGTTGGCGGGCGGCGATTGGGCTTTTTGCATCTCCGCCCATCCAGTTTTCATAGCATGGTCGTCGGGCCGGTCCCAGATCTGGTGGAAGACGCTCATGGCGATTCCCCAACGGGCCATAGCGCAGGAGGGATCGTCCTTGGCAATGCGCTCAAACTGCGGCCGCGCTTCTGCGTACCAAAAATCGTGAAGCAGAGCGACGCCGCGGCTGAATGGCGCCTGCACTTGCGGAGAGCAGGAAACAGCAAAGTTGACCGTGCCCAGGCGCTCTCCGGGTGCGGGTCCCATGTTCATTGGCATGGAAGCGGGCGATTGGGCAAAGGCGGTAACGGCAGCGACAGCCAGCAGGGGAAGTGCAAAGGCTCTCATGGCGGGGAACTTCCTTGTTGGACTCAGAACCTTCGACATTTTACCCCTCTTCCGCCGGTCCGGCCCAGCGAAAAAGGCCGTGGCGCACGGGGCGCTTGTGCCGGAGTTGAATCAGGGGAGTTGGGGTTCGTGCTTTCCCACGTCCCCAAATGCGAGGGACGTGGGGTGCCAACTTTCTTGGTGAGTTGAGCGAGGAGTGTTGAGGTTCTTGCTTTCCCATCCTTTATGCAAAGAGCGAGAAATGGATGGGACACCCAGGCTAACTCCGCAAACACCGGTAGCTGCGCTAACTTCGTCAGGCGGTGACGGAGCGGCTTAGGGGCTGCTCGGCGAAGATGGCCTCAGTGTCGGTTTCGGCCAGACGCAGCAGGCGATGCAGATAGGCGCGCGAAATGGAAAGGCTGCGGGCGGCCACGGTTTTGTTTCCGTTGGCTTCGCGCACCGCGCTTACGGCCAGGCGGACCTTGTAGTCGCGGAGCTGGCGCTCGAATGAGCCTGCCGGCTGGTAGTCGCCGATATTCACCACTTCGTCGAATGCGCCGGTGTCTTCGTCCTGCTCCTGGTTGCCGAGGTTCAGATCCTCGGCGCGGACCGCGCGGCCGGGGGCGAGGATGATGGCGCGCTGCATGACGTTTTCCAGCTCGCGCACGTTGCCGGGCCAGGCGTGGCCCTGGAGCATTTCGAGCGCGTCGGGCTCGATCGAGTCCATGGGCTTTTGGAAGACGCCCGCATAATGGCGCATGAAATGGCGCGCGATGAGCGGAATGTCTTCGGAGCGATCCTGGAGCGGCGGCGAATCGATGCGCATCACGTTGATGCGGTAGTAGAGATCCTGGCGGAACTTGCCTTCGGCCACCAGCTTCGAAAGGTCCTGATGGGTAGCGAAGATGAGGCGCGCACGCAGGGGGACGAGCTTGTTCGAACCCAGGCGGTTGAATTCCATCTGCTGCAAAACGCGCAGCAGCTTGACCTGCGTGAAAAGGCTGAGATCGCCGATTTCGTCGAGGAAGAGCGTGCCGTCTCCGGCCTGCTCAAAGTAGCCTTCGCGGGCGCCGACGGTTCCGGTGAAGGCGCCTTTTTCGTGGCCGAAAAGCTCGGCTTCAATGAGAGTTTCAGGAATGGCGCCGCAGGAGACGGCAACGAAGGGCTTATTGGCACGAGAGCCGAGGTTGTGAATGGCGCGGGCAATGAGTTCCTTGCCGGTGCCGCTTTCGCCGGTGACAAGAACCGCGGCGTTGAGATTGGTTACGCTGCGCACCAGCTGATAGACGCGCTGCATGCTGAGGCTGGAACCGATGATGCGATCGCAGGTGCCCGGCTCTTCGACGCGGTGTTGCACGCTGTACAACTGCTGCTTGAGCGCGGAGGTCTCGCAGGCGCGGCTGAGCATGGTCTTCAGATCGCGAATGGAGGGCGGCCGGCGTGTATAGCCGAAGGCACCGGAACGAACCAGCTCGAACGCTGTGGAACGTAAATTATCGTCGGCCATCAGGATGGCCGGAACATTGGACGCGATAAGCCGGCGCGCACAGTCGATGCGGGTTTGCAGGGAGTCCTCGTGGGAATACAAGTCGAGGATCAGAACATCCAGGTTCCCTGCAGAAATCAGTGCATCCATCCCCTCGCCGTCTGACTCGAGAATGACCTCGAAATCCTTACCAAGGGCAGGAGAAAGAAGGGGTTGCAGCGTGCGGTCCTCAGAGTAAAGCCCAATTCGTGTCATCTGTGTACGGTCATCCTACTCACTGGATTTACGGTGCCGTTCTGGGGTGATTGGCGATGTACCCATGATCGGCAAATGCGCAAACAACTCATATTCCCCTTTCGTGCTAGCGCGTAGAGACCTTGGTCGTGGAGGTAAGCCCCTGTGGATTGATCGGGATAGTCACGAGAGGGGAATGGGGGAAACGGGGAGATGAGGCGCGAAGGTCGGAATCCCATAAATCCCGAAGAAACCCGGAAAGAACCCGAAGAAAACCGGAGACTAAAAGGGCCTTTTGTGATCGAAACCAAGGCTCATTCGGGGGCCTATTGAGCGTCGGGAACGGTGGTTTTGAGTTGCCTATGGACGGAGAGAGGGGGGTTACCTAAGTTTGTTCTTCCTGTCGTCTGAAGCGGCCGACTGTACACAAACAGGACTGTAGAGGACAGGCGCGTTGCAGCATAATGAGGGCGAATCCGCCCAAGGAGGCCCTTGCGATTCCCTGAAGTAGTGGGATCAAAACTGGATGCGGAACGAGCATCTCTTTATTTGTCAAAGGCTTAGATAGGGAGCGGCGAGGCTCAAAAGGCGGTATCAGGCAAGCGCCAGAGTGTATACGGGGTACTCCACGAGGGGTGCCGGGCGTATACAGCCGTGCACACCTTTTGTGGAGGTACGAGGTATCTTCCTGAAAGCACAGTGGATTTGAAGCGCACGAGTTTGGTTGGCGAATTGCTGTATGGAGCAGTGAAACCGGCAAACCGGAGAAAGGAAGCCGCGCGATGGTGCATGTGCTGACACAGTGGCCCACGGTGATTGTTCTGGCTGTGGTGTGCGTCGCGACTTTTACTGATCTTCGCAGCCGGCGCATCCCGAACTGGCTGGTCCTTCCATTTTTCGGCGTGGGGGTTGTGGTTTCCTGCTTTCTCCACGGCTGGCATGGTCTAGGTCACAGCCTGGGCGGAGCGGGACTGGGGTTGTTGCTGTACGGAATTCTTTTCTTTATGGGCGGCATGGGCGCCGGCGATGTGAAGTTGTGCGCGGCGATCGGGGCCTGGATTGGCCCGATGCAATTGATTTACGCCTTGGTATTCACCGGTTTGGCGGGCGGAGTGATGGCATTGGCCTGGGCGGCGTGGGGAGGGTTCCTGAAGGAACTTTTTCAGCACACCGGCGACCTGGCATTTGGTTCGAAACAAGAACGCGGAGAGGCTGTGTTAACAAATCCCCTACGGCGCAAGATGCCGTACGCGCCAGCCATCGCGATCGGAACGTTTATTTCGTTCTTTGCGCATTGAAGGAGGTGGGAAATCGATGTCGAGCTTACATCAAACCAGATACGAGATTGAGGCACGCACCGCCGCTGAGCCGGAAGGGTACAGCACGGAGAGAAGCACAGGCAATGCGGCTACAAATCTTTCCCCTCACCTTGTGAATGCCAACAGCGAGACGATCAGCGGCACGCCGCTTTCCGTCGCGCTGATCGGTCCCAACGAGACACAGCGCTCGTCGGCGGTGATGATTCTGAGCCTCTGCGGCGGCAATGAAGTTTGCCAGTTTGCCAGCTATCCGCCGCAACTGGACGATGTAACAAAGATGCTGGAAGCGAATTACGACGTGGTGATTGTGGAACTGGGCAGCGATCCGGAGTATGCGCTGAACCTGGTGGAGAGTATCGGGGAGAACGGCCGGGCGACGGTGATGGTGTATTCGGACAGCAAAGACTCGGAGTTGCTGGTGCGCTGCATGCAGGCAGGGGCGCGGGAGTTTCTGGCCTATCCGTTTTCGAGAGAAGTGATAGCGGAGGCGCTGGTGCGTGCCACGGCGCGGCGGTCGGTGGCGGTGGATACGGCCAAGGCGGCAGGAAAGCTGCTGACGGTGATGGGCGCCAAGGGTGGCGCGGGGGCGACCATGCTGGCCTGCAATCTGGCCGTGGCGCTGGCCCAGGAAAAGAACCAGAAGACTCTGCTGATCGATCTGGATCTGCCGCTGGGCGATGCGGCGCTGAACCTGGGCGTTGTGACGGAGTTTTCGACGATCGATGCACTGGAAGCGGCGGACCGGCTGGATGGACGTTTTCTTTCCCAGCTTCTGGTAAAGCACAGCACCGGGCTTTCGCTGCTGGCGGCGCCGGGAAAGTTTGTTCAGTACGAGGCCAGCGCGCGGTCGATCGAGCGGCTGATCCAGGTGGCGCGGCAGGAGTTTGACAACGTCGTGCTGGACATGGGATCGAAGCTGGATCTGATGGGAACCGCGGCATACCGGGAAGCGAGCACAGTCTACCTGGTGACGCAAGCCAGCATTCCGGAGCTGCGCAACTCGAACCGTCTGATCTCACAGTTTTTCTCAGGATCGATTCCGAAGCTGGAAGTCGTGATCAACCGGTTTGAAATGAGGACCTTGGGGGTGTCGGAGGAGCACATCAACAAGGCGCTGACCAGGCCCGCGCGGTGGAAGATTCCCAACGACTTCGCGTCGGTGCGGAAGATGCAGATTCATGCCACGCCGCTGGTGCTGGAAGATTCTGCGATCACGCGGCAGATCAAGAATATGGCGAAGGCCGTAACCGGGGAGCAAGAGGCCACCGCCCCGAAGAAGGCGAAGAAGAAAGGCTTCCGCTTGTTCTGATGGCGGAGCGGATTAAGACATATCAAGGCTGCATGGAAGGGCACACGTGGAACTGCTGAATTTGGAAACGTACAAAGCGGAAATTCACCGGACGCTGATCTCGAAGCTGGATCTGGAGAAGCTGTCACGCGTGAATTCAAGCCAGGCGCGGCAGGCAGTCTCGGGACTGGTCAAGGAGATCATGTCGGACCAGCGGGTGCCGCTGAACTTCGACGAGCAGGAGAAGATCCATGCCGACCTGCTGGACGAAGTCTTCGGACTGGGTCCACTGGAGCCTCTGCTGCGCGATCCCAAGATCTCCGACATCCTGGTCAACGACAAAGACCACGTGTTTGTGGAAAAGGGCGGCCTGCTGCAGAAGGTGAGCACCTCGTTCCGGGACGACCGGCACCTGATGCAGATCATCGACCGCATTGTTTCGCGGGTAGGCCGCAGAGTGGACGAGTCGTCGCCCATGGTGGACGCCCGCCTTCCTGATGGATCGCGCGTCAACGCAATTATTCCGCCCCTGGCGCTGGACGGGCCTTCCATGTCCATCCGCCGTTTCGGGACCGGTCCGCTGGCGGCGAATCAGCTGGTGCAGTTGAAGAGCATTTCGGCGGAGATGATGGAAGTGCTGTCGTCGGCCGTGCGGGCGCGCATCAGCATTCTGGTTTCAGGTGGAACCGGCGCCGGCAAAACCACCTTCCTGAACATTCTGTCGCAGTACATTCCCAACAACGAGCGACTGGTCACGATTGAGGATGCGGCCGAGTTGAGGCTGGCGCAGGAGAACATCGTGCGCCTGGAAACGCGTCCGCCGAACATCGAAGGACAGGGCGCCATCAAGCAGAGGCAATTGCTGATCAACGCCCTCCGTATGCGTCCCGACCGCATCATCATCGGCGAGGTGCGCGGCGAGGAAGCCTTCGACATGTTGCAGGCCATGAACACTGGCCACGAAGGCTCCATGACAACGATTCACGCCAACACCCCGCGCGACGCTATTTCGCGTTTGGAGTCGATGGTGGCGATGACGAACATGAACCTGCCGGAGAAGTCAGTGCGGCAGCAGATTACCTCGGCCCTCACCATCGTGGTGCAGGCCACGCGCATGAGCGATGGAACGCGCAAGATCACGAATATTTCCGAGATTACGGGTATGGAAGAGAACGTGATCAGCATGCAGGAAATCTTCACGTTCCAGAGAAAAGGCATCGGACCGGACGGCCGGGTGATCGGCGTATTCATGCCCAGCCGCATCCGTCCTCGGTTCCTGGAGCGGCTGCGCGTGGCGGGCATTGTGTTGCCGCCGAGCCTGTTTGATAAAGAAACGCAAGTTGGCTGAGGAGAAAGGAGAGGTACTGAGATGGGAATCATTGCCGTAATTGTATTTATCGGCGTATTTGCGATTATTGCGCTGCTCATGGTGGCCGCAGCACCCTCCAACAGCTCCAAACAGGCAGCGGCGCAGCTGGAGGCGGTGCTAAAGACCGGTCCCAAGCAAGAGGAGCGGCAGCAGAGCATGGATCTGCGCAAGGACGAGGCGCTGAGCAGCATTCCGTGGCTGAACAAGAGGCTGCTGCACTTCGAACTGGCGCCGTATCTGCACAAGATGCTGAGCCAGGCCCAACTGGATTGGAGTCCGGGACGGCTGCTGATCATGACCGCGGCGTGTTTTGCGCTGCCGTTGTACGTTCTGTACCTCTCGTTCCAGTCAGTTCCCCTGGCGTTGGTAGGGGGCGTGGTGCTGGCCGGGCTTCCTTTTGCATGGGTGATGTTCAAGCGCGCGCGGCGCTTTGGCGCATTCGAGAAGAACCTGCCGGAGGCGCTGGATCTGATGGTGAGTGGACTGCGCGCGGGGCACAGCCTGCTGGCAGCTATGGCCCTCGTTTCCCGGGAGTGCCCGGAGCCTATCAGGGGCGAGTTCAAAATCTGCTTTGAAGAGCAGAACTACGGTCTGGAGATGAAGGCCGCGCTGGAAAACCTGCTGACGCGGATTCCGCTGCAGGACATGAAGATCACATCGACCGCGATCCTGATTCAGAAGGAGAGCGGCGGCAATCTGGCCGAGGTGCTGGACAAGACTTCGCATGTGATTCGGGAGCGGTTCCGCCTGAAGCGGCAGATCATGGTGCACACGGCGCAGGGGCGGCTTACGGGGTTGGTGCTTACCGTAATGCCTATCGTACTGGGCATCGGCATTTATTTTGTGGATCCGGGAATGATCAGCATCCTGTGGCATCGCAAGGTCGGCATTGAGATGATGTGGGGCGCTGCCGGACTGATCTGTTTTGGTGGCTTCGTGATCTACCAGATCGTCAACATCGACGTGTAGGGGAGAGAGATGACGTTCGTAATTCTCGCATTTCTGGCTGTTTTTCTGCTGATCGGCAGCGGCGGACTTCTGCTGTTTTACCGCGAAGCCATGCTGCAGCGCATCAGCGAAGCGATTAATCCGCGCCCCAAGGAGAAAAGCATCACTTCGGTGGTGCAGCAGGCCAAGTCCTCGATCGGGAACCTGATGGAGTCCGTCGAGAACCTGATGCCGAAGACCAAGCAGGAAGTCTCGATCATCCGGCAACGGCTGACGCACGCGGGGCACCGCAACGAGTCGGCGATGAAGATTTTCTACGGCTCCAAGGTGGTGACGCCGATTCTGCTGGCCGCCATTGCGTTTGTGACGGGATTGGCGCATTTTGGCCCGTTTACTGTGTACCTGTTGGCACTGGGCGGGGGGTTTCTGGCGCCGGACTTCTGGCTTGGGAAAATGATCGCGAAGCGGCAAAAGAAAATCAACCGCGGATTGCCCGATGTACTGGATCTGTTGGTCATTTGCATGGAGGCAGGCCTGAGCCTGGACCAGGCGACGGCGCGGACGGCACAGGAGCTGACCCAGTCGCAGCCGGAATTGTGCGACGAGCTGAACATCGTAGTACTGGAACAGCGCGCGGGACGAGCCCGTTCGGATTCATGGAAAAACCTGGCAGAACGCACCGGCGTCGAGAGTGTACGCAACCTGGTTTCGATGCTGGTGCAGACAGAACAATTTGGAACCAGCATTGCCAAAATGCTCCGCGTTCACTCTGACACGCTGCGCGTGCAGCGCATCCAGGCGGTCGAGGAGATGGCAAGCAAGACTTCGGTGAAACTGGTGTTTCCGCTGGTACTCTTCATCTTTCCTGCGCTCTTTCTGGTTACACTGGGACCAGCCGCCATCGTCATGGTGGAGGCCTTCAGCAAGTTAAACAACAAATAAAGGGCAGGAAGGAGAAAGTGAAATGGGTCTTTTCGTGATTTGCAAGAATGTCGCAGGATGTCTCGGCATGTACCTCTTGGACGCTCCTGTAGACAAGAACGTCAGGACGATCCAGTGGATTGCCGGGGTTCTGGCAGTCATCATTCTGGTGATTCTGGTTCAACGCCGTCGCACCAGGGTCAAGTAGACGGCGAGCTGGAGTCCGGCGGTGTCTTGAAGAAGCTGGGCGCCACGGGGGGAGTAGAACAATTCGCAGATCCGGGAGGCCTGTCGGGGTGCGGCAAGCATCCAGGCAGGGAGCCCGGAGTGCGGAGCTGGGGACGTGTTTTCTTTTGCGCCCGGACGAGCGCGAGAGGCGAGGGGCGAGCAGTATGGAGCTTCTGGAAGGATTCGACGAAGCGGCTGAGGCACAGAGAGGAAGAGGCGCTGCCGCAGAGTCGACACGGGACAAAAAGACCATGGAATCGCGGACACATTGCGCCTATAACCAAACCCGGGAATGCTTCCTTGGCCTCGAAGTCAAGGCTGCGGATCTGCCGTTCGACGCGCGTGGGCGAGTTGATGTCGGTGCGGCCGCTGAAGTCGGGTGAGGGCGTGTGGATGACGCCGTTCCGCGGGATTCCCGCGGCCGCGATGCCCGCGCCACTGGACCTGATCTACCTGGACGAAGAATGCCGGGTGATCGACACAGTGGAGTCGTTCCCCACTTTTCAGGTGAGTTCGTCGAAGCCGCAACCCAACAGCGTGCTGGCCTTGCCGGCGCACTCCATTTACTCGTCGCAGACCCAGGCCGGCGATCAGCTGGTGCTGTGCGTCGCCGAGGAAATGGAGCGGCAACTGCAACGGCTGGACAATCCACGCACCGAAGGCGGAGCTGTTTCGTCGATTGCCAGCGCGGTGATTGCCGGCGCGGTGTTGCTGCGCGAGAAGCCTCTATGGAGCGGCGGGCCAGGATTGCTGGAACTGGAAAACCGGAACGGACACGGAGACAAAGGGGCGCCAGAGACGTACGAGATGGATCTGTCGCAGCCGGGCGCCAGGACGTTCAAACAGCGCAACTGGTTGCAGCGCTGGTGGTCGCCGGATCCTCGCAAGGCTCCGCGCGTAGAGACGCCGGGGCTGGCCGCATATTACTGGAATGGCGCGGCGCCGGCGGCGCACGGCATTCGCGACATCAGCTCCACGGGGCTATACGTAGTGACCGAAGAGCGCTGGTATCCCGGGACCCTGATTCTGATGACGCTGAAGAGGAACGACCTGGGCGAGGAGTTTGCTGAGCGGTCCATTGCCGTGCAATCGCGGGCAGTGCGTTGGGGACCGGATGGCGTGGGCCTGCAGTTTGTTGTGCCCGACGAGCAGGAGCGGCGCCGCGGCGATGTGCCGGTGCTGGATGCGGTGGGCAGGAAGGAATTCAAGCGTTTCCTGGAGCAGTTGAAGCCGGCAAAGTGACAGGCTCCGTGGGGCGCCGGAGAGGGCTGGGAACGTACGGGCGGCAGAATGCACGTGGAAAGAACGGCCGCACCGGGAGGTGGAACGATGAGGATTCTGAAAAGCGAGAACGGCAACGTGTTGGTGCTCACTGCAATTTGCTTGACTCTCCTGATGGGATTCATGGGGCTTGCCGCCGATGTGGGCATGCTGTTCCGCGCCCAGCGTCACATGCAGATTGCGGCAGACGCAGCCGCCGTAGCCGCGGCGCTGGATTACAAATATAATTCCTCGGCTACCTCGGCTGTGACGCAAGGCTGCGCGGCAGCTACAGCGAACGGCGTAACGAATACTTGCACGACGGGCGCATGCAGCAGCAGCGTAACCGGAGCCCAGGTCTGCATCATGGTTCCTCCTGCAGACGGGCCCAACAGCGGCGTTAGCGGATTGGTCGAGGCCATCGTTCGGGATCCGTACCCGACCTTTTTCATGAGAGTGTTCAATATGAGGGCTATTACTGTCTCCGGCAGGGCGGTGGCTGGAGCCATCGGCGCCGGAACGGGGTGCGTTCTCACCTTGGCCCGATCGGGAGTGGACATTTCGTTGACCGGCTCAGGCACACTCGAAGCGCCTAACTGCGATATCTACGATAACTCAACCGCTTCCGACGCGCTCGAGCTAACGGGAAGCGGTTCGGTCACTGCCCATGCGATTGGCATCGGCGGCCACGACAGCGTTACCGGCTCGGGACGCGTCTCGCCCGCGCCGCAGACGGGAATGGCACCTGCCGCTGACCCGCTTACCAACTTGCCCGCGCCAACCCCTCAATCTCCCACTGGCTCCTGTACGGCATCTTCGAATTCGTCCGCCTGTAATCCGAGCTATACCGGCAGCTCGAACAATGTGATCGGGCCTGGTACATACACCTCCATCTCCAATACAGGGAGCGGAAAGCTGACTCTCACTGCTGGCAATTACTACGTCTACAACAACGTGACGAACACAGGAAGTGGAGGAATGGCGATGGGCGCCGGGAATTACACCGTCATGGGCAACTTTCAAAGTACCGGCAGCTCGTCTCTGACGATCGCCAGCGGGTCTGCGGCGTCTAATAACGGGCAAATCTTTGTCGCAGGCAACTTGACGCTTACCGGATCTGGCTCGCTTACGTCCGCGGCCGAATCCTTCTATACCGAAGGCACCACCACCGTTACCGGCAGCGGTGGCATGAACCTGACGGCGCCGACCTCAGGAACTTACGACGGCGTGCTGTTCTTCCAATCGCGATCCGACAGCACCGCTATGGCGATTACCGGATCCAGCGGAGACTCGATTCAAGGCATCTTCTACGCCCCTGCCGCGCAGCTTACCCTGACCGGCTCCGGCACGTTAAATGTATCGTTGGATATCATCGTCGATAGCCTTGACGAGACTGGGAGCGGAACAATCGACGTCACGGATTATGCCGCCAGTGTGAACAGCGGCTCTGTGCTGGGCGCAAATTACGGCACAACGCTTACTGCCAAAATGGTGATGGTGGAGTGAATATGAAAATCTTCGGATCTTATGATTGCAACGGCTCGCGCTCCCTGCTGAGCGTCTGCGCCGGGATGAAATCGGAGGCGGGGACGTCCCTCGTAGAGCTAGCGATTGCAGTCCCCGTCTTGCTTCTGCTCCTGCTCGGAGCATTTGGAATGGCCACGGTCATCTTCGATTCCATCGCCGTCGAGAATGCAGCGATGGCCGGGGTTCAATATGGCGCGCACACCACAATAACCGCGGCGGACACAACGGGGATAAGTAACGCGGCTGCAGCGGCTGCGCCGACCCTCTCGTTGACTACCACACCCTCGACTTCCTGCATCTGCTCCGACGGCGACAGTTCCGCCTGCCAGCCAACAGATTGCCCCAGTGGCGCCAGCATTGAGACGATCCTTACGGTCAATACACAGGTAACAATTACTCCGTCTGTATATTTCCCCGGACTTCACGGCATCCCCGGCCTGCCGAAATCCTATACGATTTATGGGCAAGCCATCCAGAAGGTCATGCAATGAGTCATGCGGCGATTCCGGCAGCCAGATGCGGTGGGGCGAGAGCTTCCCAAGGCTGCTTGCACAAGCTTTTCAGGCAGCTGGCACAGCGCACTCGGCTGTACGGAGCCAAATCGCGCTGGCGTGGCGTCATCGACGACTCCGGCACGGAGCTGGTGGAGTTCGCGATGTCGGCTTCAGTGCTCATGGTATTGCTGATCGGGATCGTCTATACATGCTTTGCGCTATATACCGCCCACTTCGTCTCTGAAGCTGCCCTGTCGGGCGCCCGCTGGGCGATGGTACGCGGCTCGGCCTCCTGCACCGACACTCCGAACCTGACGGACTGCAACGCGACGGTAGCCCAGATTCAGACCCACGTACAAGGTCTTTCTTACCCGGGCATCAACTCAAGCTCCTTAACCGTCACCCCGACCTGGTGCAGCGCCAGCGCGACCACCCCCACTACCTGGACCTCTTGCTCCAGTTCAACCAGCAACGCGCCCGGAAACGCGGTGCAAGTTGTCGTGAGCTATCCCTTTCCGCTTCCCATCCCGACCGCAGCGTTGAACCATCTCACCAATATCTCGCACACTTTCACACTCACTAGCACGTCGCAACTGGTGATATCCCAGTAAGAACCGGCATCCGCCAGGAAACATTTCGTTGCCTCGTTCGAGGAGCGTCTGGCGAGTCGAGCGGCTTCGGCAAAGCCAGAGTCTCTGCCACATTCTTGACCGCGGAGAGCTGAATCTGCCGCGCTTCCCGGCCCATTCTTCGGGGACCACTGAGCAAAATTGGACAGATTCAAGGCCGGAGAGGGAGTACATCCCTTCTATGGCCGAGACGATACGAATACTAACCACCGAGTGCGATGGCGATGATGGGCTGATTGTAACGTTCTCAGACGGCACCACGGGCGCATATGTAGCGGAGGAACTGCTGGAGTTGAGGCCGTTTCGAGAACGGGCGAAAACCAGGAAAGCTACAAAGTCACCGACTAAACTTTAGCTGGCTCCTGAGACGACTGCGCCTCGATTGGAGCGACGGCATGTGCCGATTCCTTCGGCGAAAATGCTCTACTCGAAGGTTTCCGGAATGATGAGCAACACTTCAACCCTGACAGCTTGACCATTCTGCGTGGCGGGCCGGAACTGCCATTGCTTCAGCGTTGAGAGGACGAACTGCGCGTTCGAGAAGGGTTGCGGGAAGACGATGCTGAGGTCCTCAAAGCGGCCGGACTGATCGACAAAGCCGCGGACCATCAAGGCATCGGCGTCAATGGAGCCGGGCGCGAGGTTGGGCCGCACAATGTTATACGGCCACGGCGCTTCAAGCGGGGAGACCGTGCCGCCGGCAGCGGCCTCCGCGTTAGCCGGCAGCGAGTACTGCATAATCCAGCTCTTGGACAGGCCGACGTGTAGATATGCGGTGTAGGCCATGCGGCCGCTCCAGACGCCTTCCATCTCGGGGAATTGCTGCTCGATCGCATCATTGACAATGACGGAGCCGAAGTGGCCGTCTTTGGGCAGAGCGATGGGCGTGGACGTAAGCCTGCCCAATGCGTCCGGGGCGGTCTCGGATCCAGGCGCGGGCGAAGCGGTTTCAAGCTTGCCGGCGGCCGGGGATGGGCCGGGATGGTTTCCCGGGGCCTGGGCATTCAGGCCGGCGCCGTTTTCGCCGGGCTTGGCTCCAGGTGCGCCTTTGCCGGCCTCTGTAGAGGGAGTCTGGCCGGTTCCCAGCGCGCCTTGCGCTTTCGATGCCGGGGCTTCGCTGACGGGAGGCAGCGCAGCGGTTCCATCTTTCAGGCGAAGATCGGAGAGAGAGAGGATGGCCGCCGGCGTGGGCGGCGCCGATTGCTGCGAGGCCGATGCTGGAGGCAGTTGCACCTGGTTGGGCTGATGCACGGTGACCGGCGACGTGGTGCTGGGCGCGACGGGCAATTTAACCGAGGGCAGTTTGCTGGACGCCATGTTGACGTCGGCGAGGTTGAGCTCCTGATTGGGCCGCTCGAGGACGGGAAGGACATCCGCGGCGGTGGGTTTTTCCGGCAAGGGCGGAACGATGTTTTTCGTAGTGGTCTTACTCGGCGACCAGATGACGACTTGCGGCACAGGAATCATCTGGGGCAGCGTGACGGGGTTGAGCAGGTCAGCCTGGATGAGGGTTTGCGGGCCCGGCTGGGCCTTGATCGCGGGACGCGGAAGCGGCGGCGCCTCCTGTTTCTGGCCCGCGAGCGCCGATTTATCGGGATGCCCCTTCGGGTAGGCAATGCGCGCGGCTGCTTGCTCAGACGGCGAACGCAGATCGAGCTGACGCACTGTGAGGTGATCTTCAATCACTCGTGTGACAGGAGGCTTGTAGACAAAGCTGAACCAGACCACTGCCGCAGCCAGGGCATGGACGAGGATGGAGCCCAGGAAGGTTCCCGGCCCCTGACCTTGCGGGGGCAGGGTTGCGAAGAGCATGATGTCGCGGGACGGCATCACGAGCACCGGAGCAATATGAAGCGCAGTCTCCGGGGGGGTATCACTTTGCGATGCATCGGGGTCAAGCCGGTCCTGAAGGGTCTTCCATGCCGGCATATCCGAATCTACCCTGTTTGACACGGGATGAGCCAAGAGTGACCTCCGACTACGGAATTCGCGATGGACGACACCCAGCCCCAAACAGCCACGGTTGTGCGCGAATCCGCAACGTACCCTGGGCCCTCGGGGATTTCAATACTGTTTTAAGGATCGCTCATTCCGGGGATTTGCCCCATAGTACTTTTGATACCCCTTAGTAATATTGGTACTCCTTAGTAATATCGACAATTCCCGTGGGAAGGGATAGGTTGCGAAGTACTACACTAAAACCGCACTGCCCGCTCTGAGAGAAGCGGCGAAGGTCTGGCCTTGAGATTTGACGGCTGGCGGGTCAGAAAGACGGGCATAAAGAGAAAGGCGGAGTTGGCGATCGGCTAACTCCAACGGGGCAAGGATGAATCGAAGACTGCTAACGATCCTCCTCATCGCATTCGTGATCGCCGGAGTCTGCGCGTGGCTGGTCTATCGCCTGGTGGGCGTGCGCGTAGCGGCTGCAAAGCCGACGGCGACTGCGCGTGTGGTGGCAGCGGCAAAGGACATTCCCCTGGGAGCGGTATTAACAACCGCCGACATGACGACCATCACGATGTCAGGTTCAGCGCCTAAAGGCGCGATTCTGAAGCCTGAAGATGCGGTGGGCCGCGGAGTGATTTCAGAGATCTATCAGGGAGAACCAATTCTCGAGAGCCGCCTGGCCGGCGCGGGTTCCGGCGGCGGTTTGGCGCCAGCCATCCCCGACGGCATGAGGGCGTGCGCGGTGAAGGTGGATGAAGTGGTGGGCGTCTCCGGATTCGTGATTCCTGGGATGCGCGTGGACGTTCTGGTTTCAGGCACTCCCCCGAGCGCGTCGGGAGGCAACAACACGGGAACCATGGAGACGCAGACGCTTCTGCAGAACATTGAAGTGCTGTCGGCGGGCACCGATATTGCCAAAGACGCCGAAGGCAAACCACAACAGGTGCAGGTGGTGAATCTGCTGGTGACTCCGGAGCAGGCGGAGTCGCTGAGCCTGGCCAGCAACTCGCTGAAGATTCAACTGGTACTGCGCAATCCGCTGGACACGCAGATTGCCAAGGTGCCGCCCACGGCGATGACCAACATCTTTACGGGCACGGCTCCGGCCCCAACCACGGCAGCTTCGCCGCGACGGGCTGTGAGTGGCGCGCACAAGCCGGCGCCGAAGACCTATTCGATCGTCGTCAGCAACGGCTCAAAGACTACGGAAGAGAAATTCGCAACACCCGAGGGGCAGCATTGAGATCGACGACTGGCATCACCATCGCATATTGCGGCGCGTTGATCGTGGCACTCTGCACCGGGCAGGTGGTACGGGCTCAGGTGCAGCCTCAGCCCGCGCAGTCTACCTCACCAGCCGCGGGAGACAGGTTCGGAGACTCCACGAATGAATTGAACGTGGAGGTAGGCAAGGCCGTGCTGGTGGACTGTGCGCAGCCGATCAAGCAAGTGGCAGTAGGCACGGGCGACGTTGCGGAAGCCACGGCAATAAGCCCCACCGAAATCATGATCACCGGCAAGGGGCCGGGCATGACCAGCCTGATTATCTGGGATATTCACGGGGGACGGCAATTCTTCAATGTAACGGTGAGACCCAATGTGGGACTGACGGGCGACAGCCTTGACGCCATCCGGCGCGAGCTGAAAACCGAGTTGCCGGGCCAGGCCATCCGAGTGAGCTACAGCAACAACAGCGTTTTTTTGCGCGGTACGGTGAGCGATTTGACCAGCTCGGCGCGCGCGGTGCAGATTGCGTTGACGGCGGGCAAGGTCGTGAACCTGATGGATGTGAATGTGCCCACGTCGGATCCGCAGATTCTGCTCAAGGTGCGCTTTGTCAGCGTGAATCGCAACAAGGCCCTGACGCTGGGCGTCAACCTTTTCGATCTCGGTCTGGGAAATGCCCTGGGCGGAGTGTTGACGGGCCAGCTGACGCCGCCGACGATTGCGGGCGCGGGCAGCAGCTCATCGAGCTCAGGAGGGTTCTCGGGGGCGGCCGGCCAAGCCACATTCAGCCAGGAAGGAAACATCTTTGCCTACTTCCCTGGGCTAAACGTGGGAGCCGACATTCATGCCTTGGAAGAGAAGGGCGTGGTGGAGGTGCTGGCGGAACCGAATGTGCTGGCAACCAACGGCAAAGAAGCCAGTTTTCTTGCCGGCGGCGAGTTCCCGTATCCAGTGGTGTCGGGCACATCAGGCGGAACGGCAGCGGTCAGCATCGAGTTCAAGGATTACGGCATTCGTCTGAACTTTATCCCCACGATCACGCCGCGCGGCACCATCCGCTTGCAGGTGGCGCCGGAAGTGAGCGCGCTGGACTATACCAACGAAGTGGAGATATCGGGCTTTGAGGTACCGGGCATTACCTCGCAAAAAGTCAATACCGAGGTAGAGCTGAAAGACGGCCAGACCTTTATTATTGGCGGCCTGCTGGACAAGAACATCACCGACACCTTCCAGAAGATTCCGTTCCTGGGCGACATTCCGATCCTCGGCAAGTTGTTCCAGTCCGAGATCAAGACCAAGAACGACCTCGAATTGATCGTCCTGGTGACGCCGGTGGTCGTATCTCCGCTGCCGGCCGGAACGCCGACGCCGAACCTGAAGTTCCCGGATCCGAATTTCATTCCACCTAATTCGAACATCCCCATGCACCAGCCCGATGAGAAGACCGCGGACAACACGTTGCCGCCTCCTGCTCCGTCGGTTCCGGTGGAGACGCTGATCCAAAGCTTGCAGCCGGAGAAGCCGCTGATCATCGATACGGGCAAGGGCGGATTCGGAACTGGGGGAGGGGCAATCAATAGCGGCGGTCCATCGTCCACCTCGGGCGCTTCCACGGGGACGAGTACTTCGCAGCAGTAAGGTTTGCCGCGGCGTAATGGCGCAGACAACTGAGACAACCGGATGAGTCCGTTGCATAGTACGGCCAAGGCGGTGCGGGAGTGGTTTGCTCCGCGCCCCGCCGCGCCGGAAGCTCCCCAGAAAGTTCTGAACGCGACGCGCGGCACGGTGCTGGCGACACAACTGACCAAAGCGCACACCGGAGCTACACGCCAAAAAGGTCTGCTGGGCCGGGAAAGCCTTTTGCCCGGCGAGGGGTTGTGGATCGCTCCCTGCGAATCGGTGCATACCTTCTTCATGCGCTTCCCCATCGATATTGTTTACCTCGACCGCAAGCTGAAGGTGAGGAAGGTGCGCCACAGCGTGGGAGCGTGGCGCATCTCGGCATGTTTCGCGGCGTATAGCGTACTGGAATTGCCGGCAGGGACGGCGGCGGCGACACGCACGGAACGCGGGGACACGATGGAGATCGGACCCGCGACGGTCGGCGAAAGCCCCTAAACAATCAAGCAGAATGAACTGGAGCCGGCGCGGCGGCTCTGCGCGACCACGCGCGCGCGAAGAGAGCCCAGATGAGCAATGCGGGCGTGATCCAGAGATATGCGGCGGAGTGCAGGTCGAAACGGACTAATTGAAATTCAACCAGCATGTAAATCAATGCCAGGACAGAGAGCAGAAGCTGAGACGAGGTCCGCGAGGCTCCCTGAAGCACGGCCGGCAAGGCGAGCGACTGATCGAAGATCCAGCCGAAGGGCGCGACCAGCAGCGAGACGAGCACGAGCAAGCTGCCCTGTTGAAGCCAGTCCCAGTTGCGGCGGCGGGGCCAAAAGTAAGCGAGGGTCCAGAGGCAGCCGAGGATCGCCGGGACAAAGGCGAGCCATTCCGCCGTTGGCCTGATGGCATCGCGCAAAAGATCCGCGAGGCAGGGCGTGAATTCGCGCGTGACCACTGAAGTGCGCATGTAATACGCGTATTGGCTCCAGGCCGCGGGGTCGATCCACGTCGTAACCAGAGCGCCGGCGGCGAAGGCCGTGACGGCGCCGGCCAGGATGCGCCAGGCGCGCGCGACGAAGATCCAGACCAACAGGACCACGGCAAAGGGAAGAAAAAGGTGTGGCTTGATGGAGCAGAGCCAAAATGCAGCGCCGGCTGCGAAGGGGCGGGATTTGTGGAAACGCAGGAAAAGCGTGAACCCGAACAGCAGGAAGATGGAGGTCTGGCCGAGGATGACGCACCAGAGTGCCGGAGGAAAGCAGTAGCCCAGCCAATCAAGGCTGTTGGCGGCACCGCCGTACAACTTCCACAGGATGCGCACGGAAACGAAGAGCAGGCCGAGCATCAGCAGGGACCATGGAAGCGCCGCGGCCATGGGGCTGACGAAGCCCAGCGGAAAAGCCAGGGGCAAGGCCCATGGCGTATTGCGCATGTAATAGGAGGCGCCGCCCTGGAATCCGGCATCGTGCTCGATTTGGCTGATTGCCGTGGGATCGTAAGGATTGCCGTGATGAACAAGTTGCTGGCCGGTGGCCCAGTAGACGATATAGTCGCGGCGGGCGACGGTGGCGCGGTCGAGAGGGAGGAAGCTGAGAAACAGGACCGTGAAGATCAGCGCCAGCGCGCAGGCGATCGCGATTAGAAATGCAGAGAAGTCGCGCTGATTCTTCAAGGTGGGAGCGCCTTTCCACGGCAATTATAACGACAGGGACTGAGGGAGGCTGACTCGCTTCCCGCTTCACTCGTTCACTCATTCACTCTTTCACTTGCACTGTTGCGCGGGCGCGCGCGGTTGCGAAGAGATACCAGGCAAGCCAGGCCGGGGCGGTCCAGAGATAAAGAGGCGAGAGGACGCGGACGGCGCAGATTTCGATATCGATGATGAAGATGGCCAGCGCCAGAACGGCCAGCAAATTGCGGGAGCGGGTGGCGTAAGCGCCCTCAAGCAGCGCCGGAATGGCCAGGCACTGATCGTAGAGCCAGCAGTAAGGTGCGGCGACAAGAGAGACCAGCATCAGAAGGCTGCCGTGGGTCTTCCAATCCCAGGTGGCGCGACGGCCCCAGAAGTAAATGAGAGCCCAGACGCACGAGAGCGCGGCGGGCAGGTACTGGAGCCAGGTTGCCTGGGGATCGACCCACTGACGGATGGCACTTGCGAGGCAGGGGATAAATTCATTCTCGACGGCAGGTGAACGCATCAGGTGGATGTAGTCGAGCCAGGCGTGCGGGTCGATCAGGAACGCGACTGCGCTGGAGAGCGCGAGAGCCGCGGCAGCGCCGGCCAGCAGCCTCCAAACGCGCGAAAACACGATCCAGGCGGCCAGTGCTGCGGCAAAGGGCAGAAAGAGATGCGGCTTGAGAGCGCAGAGCCACAGAGAGGCTCCGGCGAGAAATGGCTGGGAGCCATGCCAGCGCAGGAACAGCACTAGCCCCAGCAGAGCGAAGAGCGCAGTCTGGCCCATGGTGAGGCAGATCAAGGCCGGCGTGAAGGCCAGCGCGAGCCAGTGGAGATGATTCGAGGGTGATCCATACAACTGGCGAATGATGCGGA
>CAVSQE010000043.1:0-49511 GCA_963729915.1 uncultured Acidobacteriota bacterium
ACCCGGGCGCGGCCGTTGTGTTCTTGCCGTATGCGCCGTTTACGCGTCCAGCCTGTCCGGCAACGACGCTGGGCATGCATTGGTTCAGGATGCCACTGCCTCCGCAGCCGCTGCCAGTCATGACAATCGGAAAGCCCGAGTGATAAGTGAAGATGTTAGAGGTGGTCCAATCGCTGGCGATCCAGCGGTAGACCGGGTTGTCACCCCACATATGGCCACGGCCGATGGGCAGTTGGTAAACCACCGAAGCAACCAGGTTCTGGGGTATGTCCGCGGTAGAGAGCGAACGATCGAGACGCTGGTTGTCGCCCACGCGGAAGGTGCCCAGATCGTCGATCGACTTGGAGTAGGTGTAGTTGACCATGAAGTTCAGGCCATGCGACGGGCGCTGTCTGATGGAGACCTCGATCGCATTCCAGTTTTCATTGCCCACAAAACTGGTGGTATCGCTGATGCCGCTGTACTGCGGATAGTTCTCCATGTAGGTGTTGACGTTGTTCTTGTAGTAGTAGGTGGCATTGGCCGCGTTATAGGGGTTGGGCGGCGCGAAGCCGAGCCCGATGGCCAGGTTGGTGTTGACCATGGGGGCGGAAGCCGACGTGCCCGAGGCCTGTGTGAGCAACGGTGCGGTGCAAGCGGCGCCGCTGCATGGCGTGGCCGTGCTGCCCGAGAGGTTGTATCCAGCCAATGCGGCAAAGGACTCAGGAAGCTCGTTGTTGCGTTTCCCGTTGGCCTTGGAGACGGACAGGAAGTGGCCCTCGCTGCCGACGTAGCTGATCGAGACGGACATGTTGCTCGTCAACTGACGCTCGATGCCGAAGGTCCAGTTGAGGTATTCAGGGGTTTTGGCGCCGTAATGCGGATCCCAGTAGGTGGGGCTCTGAGCGCCGGAGTTGGTGAGGGCCGTGGTCTCGCTGGTGCCGAACTCGGCCATGCTCGTGCCCCCGGCAGGAGGCGCCGGCGCTGCGACGGACCCCGTCCAGCCGCACGGAACTCCGTCAGCATGGCCGCCGGTGCACTGGGTAGCATCCCAATAGAACGACGGCTGGCTGACGGTGCCCGCGGGCGCAGAAGCCGAGGGGGCAAAGCCGATGGTGGAAGGCGAACCGGATTGGCTGCCACTATTCCAGTCGCCGCGCGCAAAGTCGAGGCCGTAGCTGGCGCGAACGACCGTCTTCGAATTCCACGCGTAGGCAAAGCCGGCACGCGGACCGAAATTTTTGTACGAGGTCGGCGAATTAACGGCCACGCCAGCATGGTAGCCGTCGGAGGAACTTCCGCCGGCAAATGCCAGGGTTCCGAGGTTGCCGGTGACCGAGTTGGTCTGGGTGGGATTCAACCAGGAGAAGATGTTGTGCACCTCATGGATTGCAGGCCAGATATCCCAGCGGATACCCACGTTGACGGTCAACTTGGGACTGACCTTGTAGTCGTCCTGCGCCCAGAAGGAGGGGTCGAGCCAGCGCGATCCCAAGCCGGGCAGACCGACGGAAACAGAGCTGGAGTTGGTGGCGCCAAGCAGATAGCTGGCGAAGGCGTTGCCGCTAGCGCTGGTCAAGCGGTGCCGGTCGAAGCCCAACTCTGCGTTGAAGTATTCGCAAAGGTGTAGGTGAGGGGCGAAGAGTTGGTCAGGTTCTTGACGTAGTTGAATTGGTCCTCAACTACCTGGCCGCCAAAGGTGAAGCTATGCTTGCCGATCTGCCACTCGAAATCGTCGGCGGCGCTATAGGAATTGCTGACCTTATTGTTCTCGTCGTAGCCGGCTTCGTTCGAGGGGTTGTCGACGCCGCCGCTGAAGGCGATGGCGGGGAAGAAGCTGGCCTGGCCGGCAGGCGTATTCAATAGCCCCGTTTGGCTGGCGGCGTATTGCAGGCATTTCGTCGGGCGTGACCGAAAGGCTCTTATAGCGGGCGTAGGCAACGCGAGGCAAGGTTCACCATGTGCGAGTTGATCGTCCAGGTGTCCTTCACGATGTCGACGGTGGTCTTGGGCGTGTAGGCCTGGGACGTATTGAACGGCGGCCCAAGCGCGTTGGCCGCACCCGATGCGTTGGGGCCGGTGCTGGCCTGGCGGCCGAATTCGATGATGAGGCTGAGCTGGTTCTTCTGGCTCATGTCGTAGTCGAGGCGCCCACCCTGATACCAGTTCGAGAGGCCGTAAGGATAGCCGGCGACGACGTTATTGGAGTACTGGTTCTGCAAGGCCGCAGCTTCATAGGGCGCCATGTACTTGTTGATGTAACTTGCCGCGGCGGAAATGCGGTTCGAGGGAATCACGTTCTCGGTCCCGGCGGGTTCAGTGCCACCGGTCGAAAGGAACTGGGTGCGGGTACAGGGGCTGGCCGTGGATCCAAGGCATCCGGACGTCTGCGAACCCGGATCGTAGATGCTGTAGCCGGTGCTGGTGGAAAACGCGTGAGAAGTCGCCATTGAGCATGGCCGTCGTGGGAATGGTCTGCAGCTTGTTCGCCGGGCCGTGCTGGAAGCGATATTGTCCGTAGTTGAAGAACATGAACAGCTTGTTCTTGATGATGGGCCCGCCGAACTTTAGCGCCGACTTCGTTCATGATCTCAGTGGGCTTTACGCCGTCGGGAGCGCAATAGCTTGAAGCCGCCGAACCAAACGCGCAGGTTTGTCCGGATGGAACAACGCCAGTCACCGTAGGCACCTTGCTGAGAAACGGCCAGGCGTCGGCCACGGTGTTGCGGATGTACTCGTAAATTCCGCCGTGCCAGGAGTTGGTTCCCTGCCTGATGGAGTAGTTCTGCACGCCCTGACCGGCATATTGCGCTGAGTAGCCGGAGGTCTGCACCTGGAACTGGTCGATGGAATCCATGCCGATGGCGGTCCATATAAAGCGGACGTCGCCGACGCCGTCAGGTGCGGGCAGGTTGATGCCGTCGATGTAGATCTCGGAGGTGCCGCCGTTAGGATTGCCACCGTTGACAGACAACGAGGCGTCGGTGGCGTTGTTGCTGCCGACCCAGACGGGTACCACGCCAGGCATCAGACCCGCGAAGTCCGTGGCGCGGCGCTGATCGGCGTTGCCGCCCGCGCCCATCAAGAGCGGCAGGCTGGAATACATCTGGTTGTCCATGACTGCGCCCAGCGTGGCATCAGTGGTTTCTAGGACGGGTGGCGCCGTAGTGACGGTGATGGTCTGTTCCGCTGCGCCGACGGAGAGCTTGACATTGACGGCGACCGTGACCAGAGCATCGACGGTGATATGCTGCTGAACTTCTTTCTCAAAGCCCTTGGCGGTGACGGTCAATGTGTACTCGCCGGGGGTGAGCGGCGTGATGCTATAGTCGCCGGCTCCGGTGGTCGTGCGGGTGGTGCTGACGTTCTGGTCAACCAGGGTTGCGGTGACGGTGGCGCCACCGATGACTGCGCCGGTGGTATCGGTGACAGTGCCTGAAATGGCTCCATAGCCGGCCATCTGTGCATTCGCGCCAAGCGGCGTCATGATGGCGATGACCAACAGCGCCACGCAGCTTAATGCAGCGAAACACAACATGCGAGTGATGGGACCTCGCGCTGCTTGCCTCGACTGGAATAGTTTGCTTAAGGCGAATTGCCTCATTGTGTTGCCTCCACTAGGTAGTCCATATCGCTGCGAACATGCGGCCACGCCCGCATTCTTGAAATTTCACACACGTGGTCTGACCACATTTCGAAGCTCGACTAGTTTCATACACAAGGTTACGAACTGTCAATAGCGAAAATTGTTCTGCTGTTTTTGAAAATTAAGCGTGGGAAAGGCCGGACGGATTGGGGAAAGCTGGCCGACTCTAACCGTCCATACACACGGCCACGCTGCCTCGATCTCTCTGCAAGTGGTTGATGTTGAGACGGTTTTACGCCACGACGCGCGGATGATGTCGCGGACGGGGGTACGGAGCCTCGTCTTATCCTCATAGGGAGTGATTCTGGTCAGACCTTATGTGCTCGTATCACATATGGGGAAGCCATGGAATCCTGGGCGAGGGATATCGACAAGAAATACGGCGGGCCGCATGCTGCGAGAACGATTCTTCAATGCCAAACATGCGTGGTGTCCCAGCAGTTCTTTGCACAAATGCGGAAGAAGCAACCGCAGATCCTTCGGCTCATTTTGGCGCAAATGCGCCAAATCTCGCTCAGGATGACAGCTTATTTGCGGTGCGAAATTCAGAACTCAGGACACTATGCGGCGGACGCAGAGCGCGTTGGTCTCTTCTTCACGGCTATCTGCGATGCTTTGCGGCCCGTGGGGCGCTCCATGCCCTGCGCGATCTGGGCCATGCGCAGATGCTGCTCCATCAGGTTGTGCGCTTCCTGCGGCTTGCGGGAACGAATGGCCCGGTAAAGCTCGCGGTGCATCTCGGCGGACTCGCGCAGATCGGTGGAACGTTCCACGGTCTTGCGGCGACTATCGTAGAGCGCCGAGGTGATGGTTTCAATAATGGCGGCGAGGATGGGATTGCCGGAAGCCTGCGAGATGACGCGGTGGAATATCAGGTCGTGAATGAGATAGTCGGTGGGACTTTCGATGGCGGCGAACATCTCGGCGACCTCTTCGGCCAGCGCGGCATGGTGTTCCTCTTTACCGCGCTCTGCGGCCAGGGCGGCGAGATGGCTCTCGAGAATGATGCGCGCTTCAAACATCTGCCAGGTCTGAAAGCCGTGCAGGGCGGTCATCAGGCTGAGAGAGGCCTTACTAAACTCCGGAGGACCGTCGGCCACAAAGGTGCCGACACCGTGGCGGATCTTCATGACGCCCATGGCGGCGAGGTAGCCGATGCCGGTGCGCAGGCTGGCACGGCTGATCTTGAGGGAGCGCGCCAACTCGCGTTCCGGCGGGATTTTGTCGCCCGGCTGCAGAGTCCCGTTTTCGATGAGGGAGCGAATGTGGTTCACCACTTGCATGGTGCGATGGGTTGTGTGTTCTTCCTCTTTCACCCGCGGCATACGTTCAGACACCTTCCTCCAAAAAATCTTGGACACTGCGAGATTATCACTGAAAAGAGAGGTTTGGCTCAATAAACTTGTGGCGCGCCGATGGATTTGAGCGAGACCGGCGCGCTGCCCGGCGGTGTATACTTGTGGTCTGACCTCAAGCGGCGCAAACAGCCGCAGAACGCTGATTACGAGGTAGAATGAATGCCATGTTGCTCCACGACGACCGTCTGTTTCCTTCCGAATCAAGCGCCCTTAAAGTAGCCCGTTCGCTGTATGCACACGTCCGCGACCTGCCCATTGTGAGCCCGCACGGGCATACCCAGGCGGCATGGTTTGCCAACAACCAGCCGTTTCCCGATCCGGCGACGCTGCTGGTGCAGCCCGACCACTACATCTTTCGCATGTTGTACAGCCAGGGCGTCTCGATGGACGATCTCGAAATCGGGCAGCCGGTGGTGAAGGATCCGCGGAAGGTGTGGCGCATTTTTGCCAAGCACTACTACCTGTTCCGCGGCACGCCCACACGGATTTGGCTGGATTACACGTTTCAGGAGCAGTTTGGCCTGACGGAGCGGCTGAGCGAGAAAACGGCGGACCTGTATTTCGACACCATTGCGGGAAAGCTGAAGACGCCCGAATATTTGCCGCGGGCTCTTTACGAACAATTCAATATCGAGGTGCTGTCGACGACCGAGTCGCCGCTGGATCCGCTGACGGCGCACCAGGCGATCCGCGATTCGGGCTGGAAGGCGCGCATCGTTCCCGCGTTCCGGCCGGATCCCGTAGTCGATCCGGATTTCAAGGGGTTCGCCGGACTCATTGCCCAGTTGGGCGAGCAGAACGGGGAAGATACTTCGACGTGGAAGGGCTACCTGAATGCGCTGACCAAAGCGCGGGCGCGATTCAAGACGCTGGGCTGCACCTCGACCGACCACGGACACCCCACGGCACAGACGGCGGACCTGCCTCAATCCGAGGCGGCCGCGCTGTTCGGCAACGTGATTGCGGGCAAGGCGAACGCGGCGGAGCAGGAGCTATTCCGGGCACAGATGCTCACCGAGATGGCGCGCATGAGCGTGGAAGACGGCCTGGTGATGCAGATTCATCCTGGCAGCGTGCGCAACCACAACAAGCTTGTATACGAGCATTACGGTCGCGACATGGGGGCTGACATTCCCGGGCCGACTGGCTTCGTCCACGCCCTGCGCCCCTTGCTGGACCGCTTTGGCAACGATAAAAACCTGACCATCATCTTGTTCATGCTGGATGAGTCAACGATCAGCCGCGAACTGGCGCCGCTGGCCGGCCATTATCCCTGCTTGCGCCTCGGACCCCCGTGGTGGTTTCATGACAGTCCTGAGGGCATGATGCGTTTCCGCGAACAGGCCACGGAAACCGCAGGTTTCTACAACACGGTCGGATTCAACGACGATACGCGGGCGTTTCTCTCCATCCCGGCGCGGCACGATGTGGCGCGCCGCGTGGATTGCGCGTTTCTGGGCAGGCTGGTAGCCGAGCATCGCCTGGACGAGGATGAAGCGCACGAAGTGGCGCACCAGTTGGCCTACGATCTGGTGAAGAAGGCGTACCGGCTGTAAGTAAGACAGTTGTCAGTGGTCAGTGGTCGGCGATTAGTGGTTAGCGGTTCGAGGACCGAGAAAATGGAGATTGTAGGAGGGGATTTTAAGGAACTCGGTGATGCTCCGAAGGCGCAATATCCTGGAGCCATTCGGATGACTCCTAAGCGCAAACCGCCAGGGACTTGCCCTGTATGCTCTCAGCCTGTCGGAATGTCTAAAGCCGTCTTTAGCGCAGATTTCCAGTGCGGGCATTGCGGCGCGTCGCTGCGGGTGTCTTCACTGTACACGCGCATAATTGCTCTGTTCAGTCTCCTCTTCGGATATGTTCTAGCATGGAAAATAGGAGCTTTTGGTCCGTGGTTATGTGGAGTAATTCCGTGGGGATCTATCCTGCTTAGTGTTCCGTTATCGATTCTCATCATGTCGTTTCTGATTCGGATTGTTCCATATCTGGTAAGACCCACCCTTGTAACACGGCGGACCTTTGAAAGCCACTTGACAACCCTGGACCTTTCGTCTAGCCAAAAGGATGATCCTCGGAACTGAGTTGAATGACTAGAACCAGTCTCACAGATGCCTCAACATGATTAACTTGGAGTTTGCCGTATGAGTCTCTATTGTTCCGTGGGAAGCACTGAAACCGATCTCTCCTCCGCACAACTGAGGGAGTTGCTGGCGGAGAGCCTGGCCAAGCTGGGCCCGCGCAGCAAGGTGTTGGCTGTGCCGCCTGACCAGAGCCGCGAGCACTCGCGCGCCGGCGACCTGACGCGCTACACATGGGAGCACTTCGGAGACAAGCTGAAGGCGGTGCTGCCGGCACTCGGCACGCATACGCCCATGCGGCCCGACCAGATTGCGCACATGTTCGGCGAGATGCCGCGGGAACTTTTCAAAGTCCACAATTGGCGCACCGATATTGAGACGCTGGGCGAGCTGCCGGCATCATTTATCTACGAGCAGTCGGAAGGCAAGTTGAACTACACATGGCCGGCGCAGGTGAACAAGCTGATCTCGCGAGGCGGCTTCGACCTGATTCTTTCCATCGGCCAGGTGGTGCCGCACGAAGTGATCGGTATGGCCAACCACGCCAAGAACATTCTGATCGGCACGGGCGGACGCGAGGGCATCAACCGCAGCCACTACCTGGGCGCCGTGTACGGCATGGAGCGGATCATGGGCCGCGCCGAGAACCCGGTGCGCAATGTGCTGAACCGCGCCTGCCAGGAATTTTTGCGGCAGGTACCGATCGTGTATGTGCAGACCGTTGTGGGACGCGGCAAGGATGGCGGACTGGCAGTGCGGGGCCTCTACATCGGCGACGATCTGGAGTGCTTCCTGAAGGCCTCAGAACTGAGCCTGAAGGTGAATTTCGAGATGCTCGACAAACCCATCAAGAAAGCTGTGGTCTATCTCGACCCCAAAGAATTCCACTCCACGTGGATCGGCAACAAAGCCGTGTACCGCACGCGCATGGCGCTGGCAGACGGTGCGGAGCTGATTGTTTTGGGACCGGGCGTCCATGAGTTCGGCGAGGACAAGGGCATTGACGCGATGATCCGCAAATACGGCTACTACGGCACGCCGGCCACGTTGAAGGCGGTGAGCGAGAATGCTGACCTGGCCGCAGACCTGAGCGCCGCGGCGCACTTGATCCATGGTTCCTCGGAAGGGCGCTTCAAGATTGTCTGGTGCCCTGCCGGGTTGAGCCGCGAAGAGATCGAGGGTGTGGGCTTCGCGTATGGCGAGTTGCAGGCGATGACGAAGAAATACGATCCGGAAAAACTGCGCCATGGCTGGAACCAGGTGAACGGCGAAGAGATCTTCTTTGTCGCCAATCCGGGATTGGGTTTGTGGGCGTGCCGTAGCCGGTTCGAGTGCGCGTCCCCAGCCGCTGTGGGGGCTGCCGCGGGGTAACGCCGGCTCTCTGACCGCAAGAGTTCCTCCCCTTTGGATTTGTGGTGCCCCACCCTTTCGCCAGAAAGAAGGCGAAAGGATGGGGCACGGAGTTGGTACGGGATCAAACGGCTAGAAACCCAGGCGGCATTGAAACACGTGGACGACTGCGGCGTGCGAGTCGCATCAAAATGTAAGACAGGACGATTATGGGAGATCAAGGTTTGAAGCTGAACAAATATTCGGTGGGCGTAGGCGACCGGTTTGCGCACCAGGCCAAGGCGCAGTTGCAGGCATGCGTGAAGACTCTCGAGCAGGGAGTCGAGGTGGTGCCCGTATGGAACAAGTCGAACCGCGAACACAACATCATCGGCTCCGAGCCCTCAAGCGTGCGGGCAGCGGCCGATGCGGCGGTGAAGGCTCTGGGATGGAAGCTGCCGTATTTCTGCGATGCCGACCACATTACGGCCGCGACGGTGGAGCGTTTTCTCAAGCCGTGCGACTTTTTCACCTTCGACGTGGCCGACTTTATCGGCCAGCCCGCCAAGGCATTGGATATTGAGAGCTTCGTGAAGCGGCATCCGGAGCTGAAGGGGAGCATCGAGCTGGCAGGAGCCGACCAGGCTTTTGAAATTACCGCGGCGCTGCTGGAGCAAACGGCGCAGAAATTTCTGGCGGCGGTGAAGAAGGCCGGTGAAGTGCATCGCATCGTGCTGAACGCGAAGGGCGCGGGCAACTTTATTCCCGAGGTTTCAATGGATGAGACCGATCGCGCGCAGAGCCCCGTGGAACTGCTGATCATTCTGGCGGCGATTGCCGACGAAGGCATTCCCGTGCAGACCATTGCGCCGAAGTTCAGCGGGCGCTTCAACAAGGGCGTGGATTACGTGGGCGACGCGGGTCAGTTCGAACGCGAGATGGCGCTGGACGTGGCGGCCATCGCCTACGCGGTAAAGCAATACGGGCTGCCGGACAATCTGAAGCTGAGCGTGCACTCGGGCAGCGATAAATTCTCCATCTATTCGGCCATCCATGCGACCATGAAGCGCTTCAACGTGGGCGTGCACCTGAAGACAGCAGGAACCACGTGGCTGGAGGAATTGATCGGGTTGGCCGAAGCGGGAGGCGAGGGCCTGGCGCTGGCCAAAGAAGTGTATGCCGAAGCGCTGGCGCACATGGAAGAGCTGTGCGGACCCTACGCGACGGTAATCGACATCGATCCGGCCAAGCTGCCGTCGGCCGACGAGGTGCGCGGGTGGACGTCGGAACAGTACACTTCCGCACTGCGGCATGTGGAGAGCGACTCGGCCTACAATCCCAGTGTGCGGCAGTTGCTGCACGTGGGATTCAAAGTGGCCGCGAAGATGGGACCGCGTTATTTGGAGTTGCTCGAGGCCAACGAGCCCGTGATCGCGAAAAATGTGACGGAGAACCTGTATGATCGGCACATTGCGCCGGTGTTTCTGGGGCGCAGCATCTGATGGCACGGATGCGGGCGTGGACGCCCGCATAACAGCCGGTCTAGAGACCGGCGCTACAAATTCCCTACGGAGATCGAATGAACCCCCAACTGTTCAGCCTTGAAGGCAAGGTCGCGGTTGTGACCGGAGGCACGTCGGGCATCGGCCAGGCGCTGAGCCTTGGCCTGGCCGACGCGGGCGCCGATGTGATTGCCACCGCGCGACGCCAGCAACAGGTAGACGACACTGCCAAAGAGATTGAGGCGCGCGGACGGAAGACGATCCGCATCGCCTCGGATGTGGGCGACCGGGACTCGCTCGAGAAGCTGCTTGCGGCCGCGCTCGAAGCCTTCGGCAAGGTCGACATCCTGGTGAATTGCGCGGGCATCATCAAGCGCCGGCCCACCATCAACCTGCCCGAGGAAGAGTGGAACAACATTCTGAATGTGAATCTGACGGGGACGCTGCGCGCCTGCCAGGTGTTTGGCAAACCGATGCTGGAGCGCGGCTACGGGCGGATCGTGAATATCGCCTCCCTCAACAGCTTCGTCGCGCTGAGCGAAGTGGCGGCGTATGCGGCCAGCAAAGCCGGAGTGGCGTCGCTGACGCGTTCGCTGGCCGTGGAGTGGTCGAAGAAGGGCGTGACGGTGAATGCGGTGGCGCCGGGGGTTTTCCGCACCGACTTGAATGCGCAACTGCTGGACTCGACACCGCGCGGGCAGGAGTTGCTGATGCGTACGCCCATGGCGCGCTTCGGCAAGACAGAAGAACTGATTGGCGCGGTGGTCTACCTCGCCTCAGACAGCGCTTCGTTTGTGACCGGGCAGATCCTGGTGGTAGACGGCGGATTTTTGGCCAGCGGCGTAAACCAGTAAGACAGGGACTAAGGGACGTAGGGACTAGGGACTAGAAAAACGGGGGCTGCTCCGAGAGGAGCAGCCCTTCTTGTTGGACCTTGGGTTTATTGCAGCGTGAGGTTGGCGCCGGGCAACTTCAGGATGGCGTCGCCCTGCGCGGCCGTAACCTTCACGTTCTGGCCGGTGACGTTGGCGTAGCCGATGGAAAGTCCCGTCTTGCCGCTGAGAGTGACGTTCTGCAACACGATATCACTGACCGGCGCTTCCGGCAGGCCGACGATGGCTCCTGCCATTTCGCCGCCCGTGGCGGTGACATTCCTGAATACGATGTTGTGGAAGTGGGGCGTGAGGCGCGTGACGGGCTGCGGCGCCACGTCTCCAGCGGGAGGCAGAATGCGCGGGTAGTATTCGCTGACGACGATCGGGTTCTTCACATCTTTCATGTCGATGTCGCTGAAGTCCAGATCGCTGACGTCGTTGCCGCGGTCGCGGTTGGCTTTGACGCGAATGCCGTTGTCCGTACCTTCAAAATGGATGCGCCTGGCCACGATGTTGTGCGCGCCGCCGGCGACTTCGCTGCCGATGGAGAGGCCGTGACCGTGCAGGAAGGTGCAGTCGGTGATGGTGATGTCGCGGGCCGGATCATCGCCGCCAGGGGAGTCGATGGCGCCGGACTTAATGGCGATGTCGTCGTCGCCGGTGTCGGCGTAGAGATGATCGATGCGCACGTTAGACGAGGAGAAAGGATCGACGGCGTCGGTGTTCGGCGATGGGTACGGCGCCAAAATGCGGACGTGGCTGATGACCACGTCGTCGCAATAGTAAGGAACGAGCTGCCAGAAGGGCGAGTTCTGGATGGTGACGCCTTCGACGCGCACATGCTTGCAGTGGTCGAAGACTACGAGGCGGGGGCGGGGATGGGGATTGCCCATGACACCGGCGTCGTGAAAGCCGCGCATCGCCTTCCACCAGCTTTCGCCCTGGCCGTCGATGGTGCCTTCGCCGGTGATGGCCACATTGTCGGCGTTGGTGGCGCTCACCAGCCCCTGGGTCGCGGGAAGGCGGAACTCGATCTTTGCGGGATAGTCGGCGTGATCGGGCGAGCCCAGGAGCGTGGCGCCTTTATCGAGTTGGAGGGTGATGTTGCTCTTGAGCACGATGGGCGCGCTGAGATAGGTGCCTGCGGTGAGGCGAACGGTGCCGCCGCCCTTGGCCGCACAGGCATCAATGGCACCCTGAATGGCGGCAGTGTCCTTGGTGGTTCCGTCGCCCTTGGCGCCGAAGTCGCGGGGATTGCAGGTTTTGGCCGCATGAAGCGGGCCGCAGGATAGGAAAGCAAAAGCCAGCGCGCACAGGATTGCCGCGTGGTTGCGGGAGATCTTGAGTCGAATCACGGAACTGCCTCTTGAGGAATTGAATTGCTTGCGGAAATCATCATACGCTGCCGGAGGTCAAGTGGTCCTACCACGGAAAAGCAGGGAGCGAGGGAGCGAGGGGCCGAGGAATCAAGAAAGCGAGGCGATGTGGGTGGTAGAATTCCGCTGAATTGAATTTCCGAATCGAGAACAACGTGAAAACAATATTTTTCGCTAAATCGGCCCTGAAGATTCGCGCAACTGAATACGTATACAAAGCGAGTGCTGCCCTGCTCTTAGCTGTTCTGCCTTCGGCCATTCTGGCGCAGCAGGTGCACGTGACCCATGCGCAGGCCGTGGTGCGCGCGCGGCAGATCGTCGCCAAGATGACGCTGGACGAAAAGATCAGCGAACTGCACGGCGTGCACGACGCCACTCGGTACAGGATGGTGCCGGGCGTGCCGCGGCTGGGCATTCCCGATTTCTGGATGACAAATGGGCCGGCGGGCGTGGGACCTGGAGGCCGGAGCCCGCAGCCGCCGGCCACCGCGATGCCCGCGCCCATCGCCCTGGCCGCAACCTGGGATCCGGAACTGGCGCACACCTACGGCAAGCTGGAGGCCGAGGAGACGCGCTCGCTGGGCAGCCTGCTCTTTGAATCGCCCGACATCAACATCGCGCGCGTGCCGCAGGGCGGACGCGTGTTTGAGAGCTTCGGCGAAGATCCCTTTCTTGATGGGCGCATCGCTGTGGCCACCATCGAAGGCATACAAAGCACCAGCATCATGGCGAATGTGAAGCACTACCTGGCCAACAACCAGGAGACAGACCGGCATACCGTGAACGAGGAGATCGGCGAGCGGACGCTGCGCGAGATTTACTTGCCGGCCTTCGAGGCGTCGATCAAGGAGGCGCATTCGGCATCGGTGATGTGTGCGTACCCGAGGGTGAATGGGGCGTTCAATTGCGAGAACGCGCCACAGTTGCAGGGAGTTCTGGAAAAAGATTGGGGATTCGACGGATTTGTGCTCTCCGACTGGGGCGCGACGCACTCGACCGTGGCCAGCGCGCTGAACGGGTTGGATCTGGAGATGCCGACGGGAGTTTATTTCGATAAGGAACTGCGCAAGGCAGTGGATGCAGGACAGGTTCCGGTTTCAGTGATCGATGAAAAGCTGGTGCGGCGGTTCGCAAAGGAGATCGAATTTGGCGACTTTGGGCCGCAGCCGAAGCCGGTGCCGATTCCGGTGCTCGCACACGGCGCTGTCGCGCGCCAAATTGCAGCGCAGGGCATGGTGCTTCTGAAGAACGACGGCAATCTGCTGCCGCTCGATGCCCCATCGTTACGCACCGTTCTGGTGGTGGGACCCTACGCGGTGCGGCCGAGCACAGGCGGCGGAGGCAGCTCGCACGTGATCCCGCTCTACACCATTACTCCCTATGACGGACTGAGCGCGGAGCTGGGCTTGCAGATCCACGTGACCGTGATGGACGGCAGCGACATCAACGCGGCTGCCGACGCGGCGAAGCGCTCGCAAGTCGTCATTGTGATGGTGGGCGACCAGGACAGCGAGGGGCGCGATCAGAGCCTGGAACTGCCCAAGGCGCAGACCGAGCTGATCAAGGCGATTGCAGCGGCGAATGCCAAGACCGTGGTGGTGGTGAAGAGCGGTTCGGCGGTGCTGATGCCGTGGATTGACAGCGTTCCCGCGGTGCTGGAAGCGTGGTATCCGGGCGAGGAAGACGGACACGCGGTGGCCGACGTGTTGACAGGCAAGGTCAATCCCAGCGGCAAGCTGCCGCTCAGCTTCCCGCGCAGCGTGGAAGATACGCTGGCCAGCAATCCGGTGCAGTATCCGGGCGTGAATGGCGTGGCGCATTACAGCGAAGGGCTGGAGGTGGGCTACCGCGCCTACACCGCGCATAAAATTACGCCGCTATTTCCATTTGGCTTCGGGCTTTCGTACACGGAGTTCAGCTTTGACGCGCTGAAGGTGAGCCGGCAACCGGGCAGCGACAACGCGACGGTCAGCTTCAAGGTGACGAACACCGGCAAGCGCGCCGGGGCGGAGGTGGGCGAGGTGTACCTGGGCTTCCCGGCAATTGACGAAGGCAACGAACCGCCGCTGCAGTTGAAGGCATTCAGCAAGGTGATGCTGAATCCGGGCGAATCGAAGACCGTGGAAGTGAAGCTGGACGCGCGCGCGTTTTCCTACTGGTCAGAGAAGGCTCATGCATGGACGGTGGCGCCGGGTGAATTCCAGGTGATGGTGGGAGATTCGTCGGCGAATACGCCGCTGAAGGCGAACCTGACGGTACGGTAGGGTTCAGGGGTCAGGTTTCAGCTTGAAGTGTGCGGGCGTGGACGCCCGCACTACAGCCGGTCTGGAGACCGGCGCTACATTATTTCGTGCTGTCCCACATCTCAAAAGCGAGATGTGGGGCACCCCTTTTCATGCGGGAACAAGAGGTCAGGGATCTGGCTGTTAGCTATTCGCTTTGGGCTGTTCGCTTTTTGCTGCGGGTTCCGCGGCGGGGGTGCTCAGCGGCAGATGGATGATGAAACGCGTGTTGCCGGGCTGTGATTCGACGTCAATCGTGCCGCCGAATTTCTGCGTGATGATGCGGTGCACAATCTCGAGGCCGAGTCCGGTGCCCGATCCCACGGGCTTGGTGGTGAAGAACGGTTCAAAAATGTGAGGAAGGACATCGGGCGCAATGCCCGAGCCCTGATCGCCGATGCACACCACGAGCTGGCCGGGCTCGGACCACGTGGAGATTTCGATCTTCGCGCCTTCCGGCGAAGCATCCGCGGCATTGTCGATGAGATTGGTCCAGACCTGACTGAGTGCGTAGCCGCGGGTTTTGATGGTAGAGGGGGAGGCCGCAAAGCGTTTCTCGACTTGAATCTGCTTGAGGCGCAACTTGTGGCCGAGAATGGTCAGGGTGCTTTGCAGGCTGTCGTGAACGTCGAGTTCCTTGCCCGGTGTGCGCTCGTCGTAGGCAAATTTCTTCACTGCAACGACCAGTTCGTTGATGCGCGCAATGCTTTCCTCGATGGCACAGACCAGCGAGACGCTGGAGACGAGCGCGCCGAACCAGTTGAGCGCATCGGAAAACGAGGAGGCATCGAAATGTTCCTTGGCGCAGGCGACCTCCTCGTGATCAAAGCCCATGGAAACCAGAACGGGTCCGATGGTGTAAGCATTCTCGACGCCAGACTGAGCCAGCCATTCGCTCATGGCCTCCTCGGCGTCGGCCTGCTCGACGCTGCTCATAGCCTGCTGGTTGCAGCCGTGGAGAGCGTGTTCGAGAAGGCCCTTCATGCATTCGATCTGATCCGGGGTCTTGGGTTTCGCGCTGCCGCGCAGACTGATCTCCTGGAGGCGCAGAAGGTTTTCGCGGAGTTGCGATGCGGCGCGCTTGGCGGCTGAGCCGGGATTGTTGAGCTCGTGCATGAGGCCGGCGGCGAGCGTGCCGAGGGAGACGAGCTTTTCGCGGTGCAACGCTTCAACCTGGAAGGCCTGCACGCGATGCACGCTGTCGGCGAGGACAATTTTGCGCACCGCGGGGCAGCAGGCAAGCAGAGACCAGAAATCCTGTTCGCTGAAGCGAAGCAGAACCGCGTCCTGCGAGACGAAGGCGCGGAGCATCGACGTCGGCCTCGCGTTGAGCAGGGGCACTTCTCCGAAGCCCTCGCCGGCGTGGATGATCCCCACCAAGGTCGAGGTTCCATCCGGTTCGGGGCGCTTGGCGCCGACTTCGCCCTCGAGGAGGAGCCAGTAGAAATTTGAGGGCATGCCGGCTTCGATGAGAACAGTTCCGGCTTTGGCAGTGACGCGATCGACGAGATCGATGCCGCCGATCTCGTTGAAGGGAGTTTCGGCGAAGAGGCGGGTGCGCGGAAGAGCCTCCGCGACATCGCGGAGGTGGATCGATTCGACCTGGATGGTTTGTGGACTCTCGCTCATCTTGCCTGTCAACGTTCGCGCCGCCCCTACGGGGCTGCGACGCGTTTATCTTCCTCCAGGGGCTAAAGCCCCCCTCTTTCTTATTGCCGCACATTGGCACGACTAAAGTCGTGCCCTGACACTTCTTGCAATCCTTCAAGCGTTTCACTACAGCAATCGTGCCCTGACACTTCTTGCGATCCTTCAAGCGTTTCACTTCAGCCTGCTAGAACCCTGCCAAATACTGGTGAACAAACTGCACCGCGATGGAACCTTCACCCACTGCGGAGGCCACGCGCTTTATGGAGCCGTGGCGCACATCGCCGGCTACAAAGACGCCGGGAACGCTGGTCTCGAGCAGGAGGGGCTCGCGGGTCTCGCGCCATACGTCCAGCAACTTGCCATCTTTGCGCAAATCCGATCCTGACAAGACAAACCCTTTGTCGTCGCGCAGAATGCACGGAGGAAGCCAGGCTGTGACGGGCACCGCGCCGATGAAGACAAACAGCGAAGTTGCCGGCACTTCAGAGTCCCCCGCCGGGCCGCGCAATCGCAACGACTCCAGGCGCTCATTGCCGATGGCCTCCAGCACCTGGGTTTGCGCCTCAACCACAATATTGGATGTACGAGAAATCTCATCGATCAAATATTTCGACATGGTGGCCGAAAGCGCTTCTCCGCGCACCAACATGGTTACTTTGGTGGCATATTTGGCGAAGTAGAGGGCGGCCTGACCGGCAGAGTTGGCGCCTCCGACGATATAGACCTCTTCCCCCTCGCAGGCGCGGGCCTCAACCAGGGCCGCGCCGTAGTAGATGCCACAGCCGGTGAGGCGGTCGGCGCCTGGAATCTCGAGCTTGCGGTACTGGACGCCGGGCGCCAGGAGGACACAGTGGCCGGAGATCTCGCGGCCGTCGGAGAGCTGCACAAAGCGGTATTGGCCGGCGATACGCATGCCGGTGGCCCGCTGGGTGACGAACTCCGCGCCGAAGCGGGAAGCCTGGGCGTGGGCGCGGCGCCCGAGGTCGGCGCCGGTGATGCCGGAGGGAAAGCCGAGATAGTTTTCGATGCGCGAGCTGGAGCCAGCCTGGCCGCCGGGGGCAAGAGGTTCGAGGACAAGAGTGCGCAAACCTTCGCTGGCGCCATACACCCCGGCAGCGAGCCCCGCCGGACCGGCGCCGATCACGATCAGGTCGTAAAAGTCCTGGGTTGCCTGAACACTGAGCCCGACGCGGCTGGCGAGCAGCTCCAGGTCTGGATCCACGAGCACAGAGCCGTCGGCAAAGACCAGCACGGGAAGCTTACTGGGATCGAGTTGGCGATCCTCGAGAAGCTTAGCGGCCTCAGGGCTGGCGGCAACGTCGAGCCAGCGATAGGGCACGTGATTGCGCGAGAGAAAGTTGCGCACGCGAAAGTCATTCAGCGACCAGCGATGGCCGATAATGCGCAGGCCCTCGAAGGCCGGCCGGTAACCGGCCTGCCAATCTTCGAGAAGATCGGTGAGGACGGGATAGAGCTTTTCTTCCGGTGGATCCCAGGGCTTGTTGAGGTAGTAGTGGATGCGCGCGGTATTGATGGCGCGAATGGCCGCCTCAGTATCAGCATAGGCGGTGAGGAGCACGCGTCGTGCGTCAGGATAGATGGCGCGCGCGCGCTCCAGCAGCTCGACGCCGGTCATGCCGGGCATGCGCTGGTCGCTGATGAGCAGGGCCACGGGTTCATCGCGCGATTTCAACTGGGCCAGCGTATCCAGTGCGGCCTGCCCGCCGGCGGCACGCATTACCCGATAGGTTTCGCCATAATGCCGGCGCAGGTCCTGGATCACGGCCTCAAGGACGCTTACGTCGTCGTCAACTGCCAGGAGGATAGGCCTCGCCATAGAAAGAGTTTAGAGCCTTGGGTTCAATTTGTGGCCCGTCGCCGCCCGCGTCCCCATAAAATAGCCTCTAACCCGGCTGTCCCTCTCTAGTTAATGGCTTACGTTGCCCCGGTAAAAGGATTTGATGACTTAGGGGGCCAACTGGCTGTAAGCTCGGTCATAGAAGTACCCGGGGGAACCACAGGTCCGCGCTGATGCCGAGGGTTGTCGAGGTAACTGATTTGGCAAGCAAAGTTAGAAGAATGGGCATTGCCAGGAGCCAATGTCTATTAGCCAATAAGAGTCATTGCCTTTTGGCCGATAAGAGTCATTGTCTTCGGGCCGATAAGAACGATAGGGTGAAGATAGCTCTTGCAGAATTTGAATGTTTGTCGGTTTGCTTGAGTTGCCGGGTTTGAAATGCTGAGTTTTTCCCGAGAGGGGTAAGGCAGTCAGGGTTAACACCATGAACAAAATCATCCTGGCCGATTCGCAAGCGATCTTCCGCGCTGGGACCGCCAAGGTTCTGGCCATGGACGAGGACATGCGCATTATTGCGCAATGTACCGACCTGGAACGCATGTTCCACGCCATCACCACATTTCCAGGAGCCATTGTGGTGTTTGCGGCGTCGCTGCAGCCGGATTTCGCGCGGCTCTCCATGCTGATTGAGACCACGGGAAGCCGCGGCATTGTGGTGGTGGAAAACAACGACAATGCGGCCAGCTACGTGCAGCAGGGATTTCGCGGCGTGGTGTTTCGCAACGTGACCGGGACGGCGCTGGTGGAGTGCGTGCGGCGCGTGGCCGGCGGCGATACCTGGATGCCGACCCAGACCGCGCAGCCGGAGTCGCCGGAAGAGGATTTGGTGGGAACGCGTGTGCGCGACCGCCTGACCCCCAAGGAAATGCGGATCGTGGCCCTTATTGTGCAGGGCTGCAAGAACCGCGAGATTGCGCAACGGCTCAAGACCACCGAACAGGTGATCAAGAATTATCTGCGGTCGATTTACGACAAGACCGGCGTGGGCGACCGGCTGGAGTTGGCGCTGTTCACGATTCATCATCGGGTGCTGGCCAAGGCCGCGGCCGAAGCCGGCCACAAGATGGAAGCCGAGGCGCGGAACTCACCCGGCGCTGTCGCGTAGCAGTTTATCGGTAAATTAGCTCTGTTAGGCAGAGCTAAAGGGTCGAGATGGTCCCGGAAATCAGAACGAGCGTTCCGATTGGCATTCGAGACGCACTCTGTTATTTATTCCTCATCTTGGCAGCATTGTGCGAAGCCTACTCCGCAGCTGCAATTGCCCTCGACCGATTTGCGGCACCTTGGTACCGCATTCTCGGATGGTTCCTGTTCGTTCTTCCCGGTGCACTCGTGGTCGGTCTGCTTCTGCTCTATGCGAACAGAGGGCGACTTGGGTTCTACCTAAGCGCCACAAGTTTGTCACTTTACGCCGTGCTCGTTTTTCTGGACACTTATCAGGGTCCTGCGGAACGAGGCGATTGGATATTTGAGGTCGTCTGGGTCGCATTTTGCGCGCTTGGTATCGTGGCGGCAAGATCTCTGATGAGCGGACCTATGCCAGCGAATCCTACGAGCGCCGCAGAATGATCTTCTTTATTGGCTGACCAAGACCAGAAGCGATGCGCGGGTCTGGAGACCCGCACGACAGCCGGCCTGGAGGCCAGCGCTACCTATTTCCCGGCGGAGCTCAGGTTGCGTGCATCAGGCCGGCCAGAAGAATCAGCAGCACGACGACGCTGACGACGGTGTAGAGCCGGTCGCGCTCAAGAGCAAACCCCGCAATCGCCAAACCCACGCGCGCCACCGGCGTGGCAATCAGCAATAACAATCCGATCTGGATGATGCCCAGGCTTTGAAGGTGCGCGGCCGAGCGCACGATGCCGGGGAAGGTGCAAATGCCCTGGCCGCCGGCGACAAAGTTGCGATAACCCACCCGGTCGGCGTGGTGATGGACGAGATAGGCCACGGCGCCGATAGTGACGACGGCGGCAGCCAGCAGGACGCCGGCTTGCAAAAGCCGGCCCATGACGGTTTCGAGGCGGCGGTCGTTCATCGGTTAGACCTTTCCCGTGATGCCGTTCACGATCATTTCAATCGCGAGAGCCAGGATAACGACGCCAAAGACCATGCGGAGCGTTTTGACGCGCATGTGCACAAGCAGTTTGGCTCCCACCAGGGCGCCGGCGAGCACTCCGAGCATGACCGGCATGGCCACCTGCGGGTTGATGTATCCGTGTTTGAGATAAAGGCCGGCGCTGGCCGCGGCGGTGACGCCGATCATGAAGTTGCTGGTGGTGGTGGAAACCTTGAAAGGAATGCGCATGACGCGGTCCATGGCGATGACTTTGACAGCGCCGGAGCCGATGCCCAGCAGGCCTGAAAGCGCGCCCGCGCCGAACATCATGGCGAATCCCGCCGGCACATGACGCACGCCGTAGGTCTGAGTCGTGCCTGCGACGGGATAGGCGCCGCCCAGGCGGAGCCGCGCGGCCAGCGCGTCCGATGGCACGCGTTCTGCGTTCTCCGGCAAGCCTTTGAAGGACATATACGCGGCTTGCAACAGGATAAGGCCGAAGACGATCGCCAGCGCGTGCGTGCTGACGCGGGCGGCCAGGAACGCGCCCACAATGGCCCCGATTGTGGTGGCGATTTCAAGAAACATGCCGATGCGGATGTTGGAAAAACCCTCGCGCACATAGGCTGCCGCGGCGCCCGAGGAAGTGGCGATGACGGAAACCAGCGAAGCGCCGATGGCGTACTTCATGTCGACGCCGAGGGCCAGGGTGAGCGCGGGCACGACGACCACTCCGCCGCCGAGGCCGGTGAGCGCGCCCAGGAAGCCGGCGAGCGCGGAGAGCGCCCAAACCACGACAGTGAATTCGAGGGCCGTCATCGGATCAGTTTGGGCTCCTTGCGCGAGCGGGGCGATGCGGGCGTGGACGCCCACACTACAGCCGGTCCGGAGACCGGCGCTACATCTGCGGCAAAACTGCAATCATGCAGCTTCGGCACGAGCTGACTCATGAGACTGGCTCTGTAAGTTTTTCCGCGATGCTCTTGGCCTGCGTAAACAGGGTGAGATAGTCCGGGCCGCCGGCCTTGGAGTCGGTGCCGCTCATGTTGAAGCCGCCGAAGGGATGCGCGCCCACCATGGCGCCTGTGCACTTACGATTGAAATAGAGATTGCCGACGTGGAATCGCTGCCGCGCGGCGGCCTTTTGGACGGGATCGTTCGTATAGACAGAGCCGGTAAGGCCGTACTCGGTGTTGTTGGCCACGCGCAATCCCTCTTCGAAGCTGGCGACCTTGATGAGCGCCAATACGGGACCGAAGATTTCTTCCTGAGCTAGCACTGCGTGGGGCGGGACTTCGGAGAAGATGGTCGGCTCCAGGAAGTAGCCACCATCGCTGGTTTCCAGAGCGTGGCCGCCGGCAATCAGATGGCCTTCCTTCTTGCCGGTCTCAATGTAGGCCAGCATGGAGTTGAGCGCGGCCTGGTTGATGACGGGGCCGAGATTGGGATTGCTGGCCGGGTCGCCCACCGTCAGCGTGGCCACGCGCTCGCGCAGACACTCGACGAAGACGTCGTAGAGGGGCGCTTCAATGATGGCCCTGGAACAGGCCGAGCATTTCTGGCCGCTGAACCCGAAGGCCGAAGCGACCACGCCTTCGATGGCAGCGTCGAGGTCGGCATCTGCAGCCACGAGGATGGAATCCTTGCCGCCCATTTCGAGGATGGTCCGCTTGATCCAGATTTGGCCGGGCTGCGGTTGCGCTGCGCGAAGGTGAATTTCCAGGCCGACGGGCCGGGAGCCGGTGAAGGCGATGAAACGGGTTTTGGGATGTGCCACGATGGCATTGCCAAAAGTTGCGCCGGAGCCGGGGCAGAAGTTGACCACGCCGTCGGGCATGCCAGCCTCTTCCAGAACTTCAACGAAACGCGCGGCGATGGTGGGCGCGTCGCTCGACGGCTTGAGAATGACCGAATTGCCGGTGACGATGGCGGCGGCCGTCATACCGGCCATGATGGCGAAGGGAAAGTTCCAGGGCGGAATGACTGCGCCCACGCCGAGCGGAATGTAGAGCAACTCATCGCGCTCGCCGGGATACTGAATGGGCGTGGTGGCGGCGGCGAGGCGCAACGCTTCGCGGGCGTAGAACTCGAGGAAGTCGATGGTTTCGCCCACGTCGGCATCGGCTTCCGCCCAGTTCTTGCCGACTTCGTAGGTGAGCCACGCCATGAACTCGAATTTGCGCTTGCGAATGACGCCCGCCGCGTTGAGCAGCAAGGAGGCGCGGACTTCGACTGGAACCTTGCTCCAGGAATCGAAGGCACGGAGCGCAGCAGACATGGCGGGTTCAACCTGCGCCGCGCCAGCCTTCTGATGCACGCCCACAATTTGAGCCGGGCGCGCCGGATTGATGGAGCGAATCCGCTCGGCGGTTCTCAGGCGCTTGCCGCCGATGATGAGCGGGTAATCGCTGCCGAGGTGTACGGCCACTTCATCGAGGGCATGGCGCATGGCGCGGGCATTCTCGGAGTCGTTGAAGTCGGTGAAAGGCTCATTCGCAAACACGCCTTGCGGCGTGCGCGGCTGAATGGTGGGAGAGACACCTGCGATGGCCATAACCCCACCAGTTTACGGCAAATCGGAGGTATGAGCGCAGTGAGGAAGGACACGCGACAAGGGGTGGGTCTGGATACCAGCCAAGGCGAGGAAGCCCCAATGCCAAGGTGAGCCGCAATCTGCCGCGCGAGCGTTTTCCGCTTGACAGGGCGATTGGGCGAAACGTATATCTCAAAGCCTGACGGGGCGGATTCCCCAAAATCCATTCACTGAAGCGAGGAGAGAGGTCATGAGGAGATTTGTGTTTAGTGTGATCGGGACGGCGCTGGTGGCGGGATGCCTGAGCGCGGCGGCGCCGGCGCGGGCGCAGAGCAAGGATGAGGAGGCGATTCGCACGCTGGAGGACCAGTTTGCTGCAGCCGCCACGGCCAAAGACCTGGACGATATCATGAAGTTTTACGTTCCAGGCAATGAGCTGTTCGTGTTTGACGTGGGTGTTCCGCGGCAGCATGTGGGCTGGGACGATTACAAGAAGGACTGGCATGATTTTCTTGCCATGCTCCCTGGCCCCATCAAATTCACAGTCAGTGACGTGAGCGTGATGTCGGACGGCAAGATTGCTTATGGACACAACATCCAGCATGTATCGGGGACGGGCACGGATGGGTCGTCGATGAATATCGCGGTTCGAGTGACCGACGTGTACCGCAAGATCGATGGGAAATGGCTGATCGTGCAGGAGCATGTGTCGGTGCCGATTGACTTCTCTGCGGGCAAGCCGGTGCCGGATTTGATGTCGAAGCCGTAGAAGCAGGGACCAAGCCACCCCAGCGAGCAAAGACCGCTCGCCGGGGGCCCCGGCAGGGACCGAGGGAACAAGGGAGCAAGAAAACGGCGACCGGCGTTCAGCGCGGATCGCCGCTGCGTTTGCGGAAGACGATCTTCAGCTCGCGGCGCCAGTGCTCGGCCAGGGCGAGGAGCTCCCACTCGATCTGCGGCGAGAGGTAGCGGAGCACCGCCTCATTGGTTGGGTGAATGCGCAGGGCGGGCGCGGCAAGGATGAGGTGCGGCGGGAGCGCAGAAACTTCGACGCCGGGAAAGTAGCCGTTGCGGGTGAAGGCCGAGAGCGGCGCGGTGGTTCCGGCGACGGGCTGGCGGTCGGCGTTGAGGGCGCGCACGCGCATCCAATAGTCGAGGGCCTGCAAAGGAAGATGCAGGTCTTCGTCGGCTTTCAATTCCAGGACCACGAGGCGCGCGTTGCGGTCGAGCGTGAGCAGGTCGAGCATGCCGCGATCGCCGCTGGAGAGCGCGGGAACCTGGTTGTAGACCAGATCGCCGCGCAGTTCGGGGAGCAGATCCCCGAGCCGCGTACGCAGACGCGACTCCAGCCAGCGCTCGGGCGCCATGCGGAAGAGCGGATCGGTGTGCGCGCCATCGGCGTGGCGGCTGAGGAAAAGCCGGCGCAGGAGATCGCGACACAGATCTTCATTTTCGGGTGTGAGCGGAGTCTCGTTCGGTCCCGCGCCGAAGGTGATTTCGTCTTTGCGCGCGAAGGAGTGACTCGAAGCGCCGTGACGCACTGACGCGAATTCCAGGCCATGCAGCAGCAGGCCCACTGCGGTCGCGGAATGGGGACGGATTTCGACGCGCTCGCGCGCGGCATCGGGGACGAGCGCGAGCAGGCGTGCAATGCCGGATTGACAACGCTCCAGCGCCGCGGCATGCGAGAAGGCGTGCACCAAGCGCGATTCGAGGTTGCCGGAGTCGCGAAAATCAACGGGCACGAGCTCTTCACTGCGCTCATCGAGAGTGAACAATTCAAAATTAGCGGCGGCGTGGTTGAGCCAGGCCATGCGCTCGGCGGTGGGACGCCATGCGCCGGCGGGAACGACAACCTTGAGGCCGCCGAAGTGGCGGCGCGCGTCAACGTGCTGGCGACAGTAGTCGAGCCAGAGAATGCCGAGGGTGAGAACGCCGTCGATGACGGAGGCGGATTCGGCTGCGCCGACGCCGATGACGGCATCGGCCGCGGTTCCCTTGAGCAATCGGCCGCGGATGTAGGCGGGACCGAAGCTGTGCTCGAGATCCATGGCGGTGCGCAGGCCGTCGACCTTCGAACCGATGAAGTGCCGCGTGAGCACGCGGTCGAGGAGACGCTGATAGTTGCGGCGCGTGGCATCACGGGCGGTGGGAGTGCGGCGGTCGCTGCTGGGGGTTAATTCAAGGAACTGGGGCCGGGCCGCGCCCATGCGGCGCGTGGCCAGGCGCAGCGACTGCGCGCGGGGTTTTACCTCGACGATGGTGCGCACCAGGTTGCGCTCTTCGCTCCAAAGCTGGAGCAGGCAGCGGCCATGGGACAGGTTGACGGAGTAGCGCGCAGTGCGCATGTCGAAGAGGACGCGGCCGTCTTCAAGCACAGCCGCGGCGGGGTGCGCGGCCAGATAGGATTCGATGATCCCGGCCAGTTGCGTGGGCGATGCAGCTTTAGCGCCGGTTTCTTCTCGATGTGTGGATGCGCCGGCGTGCATGGCGTTCGCTTACCACGCCATGCGTTGGCGCAGGTTGGTGATGTGGGCGACGTGATGGCGCGAGTGCCATTCGTAGATGGCCAAGTTGGTGGCGAGGGTCATGCGCCCGCGCTCGGGATGGACGAAGCCCTTCTGAAAGTCCTCTTCCGACATAGCCTGAAGCAGACCGACGAGACGCGCGTGCAGCGCGTCGATGAAGACCAGCGAGCCATCGATAGGCAGGCGCGAGTCGGGCAGGCGCGCCCATGCGGCCTCGTCGTAAGGCTTGATGGTGGGCCAATCCTCTGTGAGCGCGAGCTTGAAGCGAACCACGGAGTTGGTGTGGCTGTCAGCGAGGTGGTGCACCACCTCGCGGACGGTCCAACCGCCTTCGCGATAGGGAGTGTCGAGCTGAGCTTGGCTGAGGCCCGCGACCGCGGCGCGAAGGCGCTCGGGCAACAGGCGCAGAGTTTCAATGTGCGCGGCGCGAATGCCGGATGTGCTGGCGGCGGCCGGAAGGAAACGCCCCACGGGATAGCGAAGATCGTCCTGATCGGTCATGGCAAAAACCTTAGCATGCCTTGACGGCTAAGTGAAACGCGATCAGGAAAATAGACACAACGGCTGCCGTCCACGCGGAGGAGGAAAGCAGCGCGAAAGGCGGTGCTTACGCGTGGTGGTGATGGTGGTGATGATGGTGGTGGTGATGATGGGACCCGGCAGCGAACGCGGGACTTGCAAACACCATCAAGAGCAGCGCTGTTGCAAGCAATTTCTTCATAAGACGAATCCTAGCATGCAGAGAATTGCAGGAGGAAGCGCGCGACCGCAGCAGGTATCAACAAAAGTAATGTGCGGATGCGGGCTTCCGGCTGGCCTGATAGGAAAGACGCAGTTGGCGTAGACTTGGATTACGATGATGCGGCCTGAAACTTCCCCAAACCTGAGCCATCGGCGCTACTTTTTCGAGAAATTCGGCATCACGGAGAGGCTGCTGGAGCGCTGCCTGGGCGAAGCGTTGAGCGCCGGCGGCGACTACGCGGACCTTTATTTCGAGTCGGTTACGGCCACGGCGCTGGGCGTGGACGAACAGATTGTGAAGTCGGCGAGCCAGGGCACGAGCGCCGGGTGCGGCATCCGCGTGCTGAGCGGGGAGCGGACCGGCTACGCCTATACCGACAACCTGAATCCGGAGCGGCTGCTGCATGCGGCACGGACCGCGGCGCTGATCGCGTCAGGACCGGCGAAGCAGACGGTGCAGGGATTTACGGAAACGCGGACAGCGGATCTCTACCCGGTTCCGCTGGGCGGCTACGACCTGGATCTGGCGGCGCGGCTGGAGCTGATTTTGCGCGCCGATCGCGCGGCGCGGGCCTACGACAACCGCGTGGTGCAGGTGCGCGCTGGTTACAGCGAAGAACTGCGGCGGATTTTGATTGCAGCGTCAGATGGAGCGTTTGCCAGCGACACGCAGCCGCTTTGCCGCTTGAATGTGTTTGTGATCGCCAAAGACGGCGCGGTGACGACGAAGGGATCCGCAGGCGGCGGAGGCAGGTCCGGCCTGGAGCAGTTTGTGGGATCGAAAAGCCCGGAGCACCTGGCAGAGGAGGCAGCGCGCGGCGCGATTTTGCAACTGGGCGCCGTGGCTGCGCCGGCCGGTGAAATGGAAGTGGTGCTGGGACCGGGCTGGCCGGGGATTCTGCTGCACGAAGCGGTGGGGCATGGATTGGAAGCCGACTTCAATCGCAAGGGAACTTCGGCGTTTACGGGATTGATCGGGCGACCGGTGGCGAGCCCCAAGGTGACGGTTGTCGATAACGGGACCATGGCGGGCAGGCGCGGCAGCCTCAACGTGGACGACGAGGGATCGGCGACGCAGGAGACGGTGCTGATCGAAGGCGGCGTGCTCAAAGGATATTTATCCGATAAGCTCTCGGCGCGGCTGATGGGCATGCCGAATACGGGATCCGGACGGCGCGAGAGCTACCAGTCGATCCCCATGCCGCGCATGACGAACACCTACATGCTGGCCGGCGATGATGCGCCCGAAGATATTCTGCGCAGCGTGAAGCGCGGACTCTATGCGGTGAACTTCGGCGGCGGGCAGGTGGACATCACGAATGGCAAGTTCGTGTTTTCGGCGTCGGAAGCATACCTGATCGAGGACGGCAAGGTGACGGCGCCGGTGCGCGACGCCACGCTGATCGGCAACGGACCGGAGGCGCTGAAGTACGTGTCGATGGTGGGCAACGATTTGAAGCTCGATGAAGGCATCGGAACCTGCGGCAAGGATGGACAGAGCGTGCCGGTGGGCGTGGGCATGCCGACTATCAAGCTGGACAAGATGACGGTGGGCGGGACGGGAAGGTAACGCGGGCGCGAAAAGCAAATGCGGGTCCTTCGACTCGCTTGGGCGCGCCGCGTTAGGTGTGCCCGTTGTACTCCAGCGGGCCGGCCATGATCATGCCGCTCTTCTGGCGGCCGTGGATGTACCAGCAGCACCAGCCGGTTTCATGGGCTACGTCGCCGGACGCGGCCAAGTCGGTGTAGGCAACTTTGCCGTAAAGGAAGATCTTCTCCTCCCAGTCATCGACGCGCAGGACCTGCTCGGGGCTCTCGCAGACCGACTTCACTTCATCGCGATGGAAGGTCTTGATTCTTGCGGACTCGCCGGGGAGCAGAAGCATGGGCGCGAGCGGGGCGCGGAGCTCGGTCTTGAAGGCGGGAGCGGACGGCAACTGGGCTTCGTCCGCGACGATGGCCATGCCTTCGACCAGAGAGACAATGCGCGCCGGCGAGCGGCCGCGATTAGTGGCGACTACGGAAAAACCATCGGTAACGCCGGGCGTGGGCTCGGCCGAGATGATAACCCAGGGGCGCTCAGCACGGGCCTGGTTTTCGGCGAAGAGCAGCGTTGCTTTGGCGCTGTCGGCAGCGGCCTGGGCGGTGGTTTCAGCGTAGCGGGTTTGGCGCTCGATCTTGCGCAGCGTGCCAACGGCGAGCAAAACACCAACGTAAGCAATGATTACGAGAAGCACCACAGTCAGCCATTTGATGCGGTCGGGCAGAGGCCACGAGCCGTATCCAGGTGCGGGTGCGGGCGGTGGATTCGCGACGGTGATATGGGGTTGCTGGTAATCGCAGGGGCCGCCGGTGCAGACAGGGCCTGTGGATGTGTCGGGAGCGGAGGACGCGGCCGGTGTGACGGGAGCGGTGGAAGCAGGCGCGGGAGCGGCGGTGACGTGGGGCTGCGCGGAGGTCGTGGGCTTACCCGTCTGCGCCACGGACGCTCCGGACGTGAGCGCTAGAAAGAGCAGCGCGGCAGCCGTGACCAGATGCTTCGAGGACATGGCGACAATGTAGCACAACGGGGTTGCCGGGTTGCGCTGACGCGAAATTCCCAAGAGACGCTGGCGTGCATTACAGACATTTTGGGCGCTCGCGAGCGGCCGTCCAATTTACACACCCACGGGAAACGGCTTGGGGCTGGACTCGTCGGGGCTTACGCCGGTGCGCCAGCGCTCGAAGCGGCCCTGCAGCAGGCTCATCAAGCCCGTGTACCAGTAGCCCATCACGAACAGGATGAGGAACGGTGCGGTGAAGTAGTTGTGATTCGTGAATGTGTAATAAATGACCCATGCGAACCAGCACCCTGCCAGCAGCTCGATCCACGGGGCGAGCTTGAGGCGCTTGCGGTACTTGGCGGCCTGGGATTTCTGGCCCTTCTCCGCCACGCGATATTTGGGCGTGCGCACAAAGGGGCTCTTGATGCCGAACAGGGCTTCCATGACGGCCTTGGTATTGGTGACGGTGAGGCCGATGCCGAGAGCCATGAGGAATGGCAGATAGTAGAAAGTTTTTTTCCAGTCGTTGGGAAAAAGCTCGCGCTGGCTCATCACGTAGAAGACCGCGATGGAGAATGTGGAAGCGGTAAAGAGGGGCATGTCGATGAGCAGCATCTGGAACCAGCCCATATAGAATCGGCAGATCATGGCTGGGAGGATAAACACCGACATCACGACCATGAGCGGATAACTGAGATTGGCCGTGAGGTGATAGACGCTCTCGACTTTGTTGCGCCAGGTGGTGTTGGAGCGGAAGACCTTGGGCAGAATCTTGATGCTGGTCTGGATGAGTCCCTTGGCCCAGCGCGCCTGCTGGGTTTTGAAGGCGGTCATTTCAATGGGCAGCTCGGAGGGACATTCCACCTCGGGCAGGTATTTGAACTTCCAGCCGGCCATCTGCGAGCGGTAGCTGAGGTCGGTGTCTTCCGTGAGCGTGTCGTGCTGCCAGCCGCCGCCATCGGTAATGGCTTTGCGACGCCACATGCCCGCCGTGCCGTTGAAGTTGAAGTATTCGCCGGAGCGCGCGCGGGCGCCATGTTCCAAGACAAAATGCCCGTCGAGCAGGATGGCCTCGATCTGGGTCAACATGCTGTAGTTGCGGTTGAGGTGCGTCCAGCGGGTTTGCACCATACCGATCTCGGGCTGGGCGAAATGATGGACGACCTTCATGATCCAGTCGGGCGGAGGCATGAAATCGGCATCGAAGATGGCGACGAACTCGCCTTTGGCCACTTTCAGGCCGGCATCGAGGGCCCCGGCCTTGAAGCCGTGACGATTGTCGCGGTGAATGTAGACGATGGGATGGCCGAGAGCGGCATAGCGGTCGACGATGGCGGAGGCGACGGCCGTGGTTTCGTCGGTGGAGTCGTCGAGAACCTGGATCTCGAGCTTTTCGCTCGGGTACTCCATGGCGCAGACGGCCTCGATGAGGCGATCAATAACGAATTGCTCGTTGAAGATGGGCAGCTGGACCGTGATGCGCGGCAGCTCCGCGAAATGCCGCGGCGGATTGGGGTCGTAGTTCTTCCGGTACTTGAAGTACTGGTAACACATGGTGTAGCGGTGCACACCGTAGAAGGAAAGCAGGATCATTACCGCGAAGTAGGGCAGCAGCATGCAGGCGTCGAATAGATTCCAGTGGTAGAGGCCCTTGAAGGTCTGATCGGCGTACTGCATTTTGAGGTAGTGGCGGAAGCTGTTTTGCGGGGCGAAGGCGAGGAATGCAGAAATCTCCCTGATCAGCCCCCCGAGCGGGCCGGCAGCAGCAAGCTCGAGAGTGGAGAACGCGGCGATCAGATCGTGAGCCCCCGCAAAGAGATAAACTTCATTGTACGCGAACGGTGCGGACGCCGGTAACGGCAGGCTTGCGCGGCTTTCTCGATCGCGTGCGGGGTAGTGTCCTAATTTGGTTTCTATCGTTGATCGTTATCCTCTGTCCCGCTGTCGTTGTACTTGGGCAGAAACCCCAAGCCATCACTCTGGACCCAGTATCCGAAATTCACGTAGCGGCGCAACGGGGAAAACGGGTCACGATATGTAGCCTTGATCCGGAGGCACACCTTTTTTTCCAAGTTACGAATCTGATGCAACTCTACTTCACTCAGCACCCTACCCAAGGGCATGTTAAGAATCACGGGATGCTGTCTTTGGTAGACCGAAAGCCGATGCTCGGATTTGTAATAACTGGCGGCGGCGGAGAAATCCACGAAGTCAAATGGCAAGACCTCTATCCAGAACTCATAGCTGAGATCATGGGCAGCGGTCGGTCCTTGGTTGAACAGTTGCATTTGTACCCGTGGGGTGCCACTGAACACGTCATCGGGCGGCTTACCATAGGCCCTGGCCGTAAGCTGAGGCCCTTGAGCGGCAACAAAAGCACTTACGCTTTCTTCGGTGGCTTTGGCGCTTCGGCTCATCTCCTGAGTAGCGCGGCGCATTTCAACGGCCTGCGCCCTGATGAAAAAGAGCGTGCAGACACCAACTCCGATGCCGAGAGCACCCACGATAGCAAGAGCGATGTTGACCCACACGGGGGCCTTATCATAGAAGTCCTTTTGTGGGGGATTAATGATCGTTACATCGGCGTGAACATTTTGGGACTCTTCGCGGTGGAGTTCATTTGCGTTGTGCTGCTGTGTCGGAATCCTCGTGACTGGCGGGGATGGCTGCTGTTGGTTCTCTTTTGCGCAAACCTTATCCGCACAGCCATAGGCGCTGAATACGATCAAGAGCACCCCGAATATCGCCTTTACTCTCAACATAATTCTAAAATTGTACAACAAAAACTCTTGACATTGCCAAGTTTTCGTTATACATTAATTATTAGAAGGTTGGATATGGCAAACATTCTCAATACCGACAAGCAAATCGCAATCGTTTCAGCACTTTCTGAGGGTTCGAGCATCCGCTCAATCGAGCGCATGACAGGCGTTCACCGCGACACGATTATGCGACTTGGAGTGAAGGTGGGGCAGGGCTGCACGGGTCTGATGGATGCGAAGATGCGGAACCTGCCTTGCCGCCGTCTGGAGATGGATGAGATTTGGGGCTTCGTTGGCAAGAAAGAGCGCCGCGTCCGCGAAGGCGATTTGGGAGTGGGCAGCGTGTGGACGTTCTGCGCTATCGACGCCGAAACCAAACTGGTTCCCGCCTTCCGGGTTGGGAGCCGAGATGCAGCCACAGCAGATGCATTTGTAAAGGATTTAGCTGCCCGGATGGCGTACCGCGTCCAACTTTCCACGGACGGCCTGAATGCCTACGTGAACGCCGTCGAGAGCGGCTTCGGGGGCAATGCCGATTACGCGCAGATCGTTAAGGTCTACGGGCAAGAGGAGACGAGCAATAACCGCCGCTATAGCGCCCCCGAATTCGTCTCTTCGGAAAAGAAGGTGATCTCAGGTCGCCCAAACTACGATCTGATCTCGACCAGCTACGTCGAACGGCTAAACGCCACAACCCGGCTTCACATGCGCCGTCTGACCCGTTTGACCTTAGCTTTCAGCAAGAAACGAGAGAACTTTGAGGCGGCGGTTGGCCTCCACTTTGCGTATTACAACTTCGTTAAGCGGCACAATACCCTCCGCTGCACTCCTGCGATGGCCGCTGGCGTCACAGGCTCGTTCTGGAGCGTGGGAGACTTGCTAGAGGCAACGGCATGACCCCTCTTGAAGAACTAAGGGACGCAATCCACCGGCTGCATGGCGTCGAGGCCACGCACAGCGCCAGCGTACCCGTGAAAGAGGTTTTCAATGGGCAGACGGTTTGGGAAGGAATCGTGGAAGTCTTTCATCTAACCGGCCATCCCAAGACAGATACAGCCTACGCCTGGTTGCACGACACGGGCGATCCTGAGAAACCATTCCGCCCCGTCACAGTCCTTCGTATCCACCCGGCTCTATCGCCGGTCGATGCCGTAAGAGCATTCATTATTCAGGAGTTCAGAGACAATGCCGCAAGCGAAGCCTAAGAAAGTTGGTCGCCCGAAGCTACCCAAAGGCCAAGCCAAGGGTAAACTTGTCGCCATGCGATTCAATGCAGACGATCTTAAACACGTGGAAGCCGCAGCACAGGCCAGCAAAAAGACTGTCTCAGAGTGGATGCGTAGCACGCTCCTTGCCGCAATCGGAGGATAAGCCTGTGGATTTCAAATTAGGACACTACCGCGTGCGGGGTGGTGGAGGCAAAACCGCGGGAAACGCATTAGAATACCTTCACCCAGGTCGGTAAGCATCTTTTCGCATCAAGCTCGACAAACAAGGCTCACGAAATGGACGCATCCAGGGAATTGAACGAGGGCGTTCTTCCTCAGGCTGTGGTCGCGCCGCTCACGCGCGCAGCGATCTTCCTGGTGGTGTGCATGCGTCCGAGCGAAGAAAGTTATGCGCTTCTGCGCTCCTTCTGCGCGGGTCTTTCTGGATTGATACGTGCGGTTGAGTTTCGCGACATTGAGGCGGGGCTCTCTTGCGTGGTTGGGTTCGGTTCCGACGCCTGGGACAAACTGTTTGGCTCGCCTCGCCCTGCCGAGCTGCACCCGTTTCGCGAAATACGCGCGGGCAATCGTCACGCGGTTTCCACACCTGGTGACATCCTGTTCCACATTCGCGCCAAACGGATGGACCTGTGTTTTGAGCTGGCGACCGAGATCATGAATGCAATCGGCGATGCGGTTGAAATTGCGGACGAGGTACACGGATTTCGCTACTTCGACGATCGCGATGTGGTTGGGTTCGTCGATGGCACGGAAAATCCGCGCGGCGGTGCGGCGCGTGAGGCGGCCATTCTGGACCGCGAAGATCCAGCCTTTGCCGGAGGCAGCTACGTCATCGTGCAGAAGTACCTGCACGACATGAAGGGATGGAATGCCCTTCCCGTGGAAGCGCAGGAGCACATCATTGGCCGCCGAAAGCTCTCCGACGTGGAATTGAGCGATGCCGAAAAGCCGTCGTCCGCGCATAACGCGCTGACCAACATCGTGGAGGACGGAAAGCAGTTGCAGATACTCAGGGATAACATGCCCTTCGGCCGGCCCGGGCATGGGGAGTTCGGCACCTACTTCATCGGCTATTGCCGCACGCCGCGAGTGACGGAAACCATGCTCGAGAATATGTTTGTCGGACGCCCCCCGGGTAATTACGACCGGCTGCTCGATTTCTGTTAGCGCTCATCTGAAAACGTATTTTTCTGAGCATCTGCCGGCGGTTTCTGAGTGGCGATTCGTAGCTTGAGGCGGAGGTAATCGCGGTAGTTTTCCGGGGCTGGATTCTCCTGAAGTTCCTCGATAACGGGGCGGAAGTAGGCGAGCGAGCGGATGGGCGCCAGACGCGGGGAGTCAGCCGGGCGGATCAGTCGGCGCAGCGAGCCGAGCAACAGCGCAGTTTCGACGGTTTCCATCGGCACACCATCCTGATAGAAGTGACGGGCCAGCCATTGGTCGGAGGCACTGATGCGCATGGGCGTGTCGGGCATATCCATATAGAGGGTGACAACCGCCGTCACATAGGCTGTCACCGGATCTGGATGGTTCATCTCTTTCTCCTGCGGCGGGCTGTTGCCTCCTGCTCGCTCTCGCGAACGCGGTAGCTTGAGCCCTCGATGACGGTGACCTCGGCATGGTGCAGCAGGCGGTCGAGCATGGTGGCGATGCAGGCGGCGTTGGGGAAGACTTCGTTCCATTCCTTGAACGGCTTGTTCGTAGTGAGAACGAGGGACTTCTGCTCGTAGCGCTGGTTGATGACCTCGTAAAGCAGGTCGGCGGACTTGTCATCGAAGCTGAGATACCCGACCTCATCGATACACAGTAGCCCTACGTTGGCGTAGGAGCGCAGCTTGCGCAGGCGGCCTTCCGGGGTCTGGCGATGCAAGTCGGTGAGCAGCTTCGAGGCGGTGCGGAACAGGACGGAGTGGCCAGCCAGTACTGCGGCGTGGCAGATGTTCTGGGCGATCATGGTCTTGCCCAGGCCGTTGGCGCCGACCAAGACGAGATTGCGGGCCTCGGGGAGGAAGTCCAGCGTAAGCGCCCGCTCGATAACATCGCGTTCGATACGCGTTGGCCAGGACCATTCGAAGTCGGCCATGGGTTTGAACTTCTTGATCTCGGCCGCACGCAAGCGGCGTTCGAGACTGCGGTGCGCACGTTCGGCCACTTCGATCTGCGCCAGATGATCGAGCAACTGACGCGGCGACCAGCGCTGTTTCGACGCGTAAGCCAGCATGTCATCTAGTTGCGCGGCCACGGCGGTGAGGCCGATCCGTTCCAACTGCTCACGCAGGTTAGGATTCTGGCTCGGGGTCTTTGTCGTGTCGTTGGGCGAGTTCATCGTAGGTCTCCAGATCGTGTGGGCGGACTTCGACACTCTCAGCTTGCGGATGGCGTCTAAGGTCGAGCGGCAACGGTGCGGTGCGATTGGACTGGCGCAGCAGGAACTCGACCGAGGCGGCACGCGGCGTGTTGCGATCAAGAGCCTCGCGAACAGCGCCGCGCATGGCGCGGGCGCCGTAGCGATCGAGCAGCTGAAGCAGATGCGCGATCTGATGCGGGGCCGATTCGCCTTCGGCGAAGGCCCGCTCCAGCAACTCCGCGCTCTCAGGAACAACCAACTCCAGACGGCCGGAGCGCGTCGACTCGTTCGCCTTGCGCTTGGTGCGTAACAGAGCCTGCTGATGCTCTGGATCGAGAACCAACTGCTGCCGGTCATAGCTGCGGCGATGGCGGGCGATCTGGCGTACACCATCGAGGATGCGCACCTCGGTATCAGATGCGGCCAGCGTCAGCTCGCGGCCCACCGCCTCGGGCGGGATCGAGTAGTCGTTGCCGTCGAAGCGCACATAGATGGTCTTGGCCGAGCGCACCGCCACCACGCGATCGGTCGAGAACCCGTGCGCCGGCAACGGCAACAAGCGCGGACGCTCTTCGGCAAGAGCCTCGGCGACGGTGCGATTGCGATCGTCCGGCCAGGGCCGCTGGTGCGCCACCTCGTCGCGCCACTTCAGCGCCTGGCGGTTGCACTCCTCCAGAGTGGTGAACGTGCGCGCCGCCCAAAACGAGTCGCGCACGAAACGTATCGCCCGTTCCACGCGCCCTTTTTGATTGCCGGCTCGCACCTGACAAGGTTTCGGCTCGAAGTGGTAGTGACCGGCCAGCTCCAGCAGCCGCGGGTTGAAATGGATCAGACTGCCGCGCCGCTCCAACACGGCCGATTTCAGATTGTCGTACAGCAGCACTCGAGCTGAACCATGGAACGACGCGAACCCGTTCACGTGGCCGCGCAAAAAGTTCTCCATCGTCTGGTCGAAGAAGAACTCCAGATACAGCGCCCGCGACCAGGACAAGGTCATCACGAAGCAACTCAGAGCGCGCCGCGCGCGGCCCACCATCACCGTGCCGAACGATGCCCAGTCAACTTGCGCCTGTTCACCGACGAAGACATGAAGGCGCAGAAATGCTTCCTGCGGTTGCGGACGCAACCGCGCCACCACACGCCGCACCTGCTGGACATTTCCTCGGAAGCCGCGATCCTCGAGCATCTGGTGCAGCCGCGTGGCGCGAAGACGCGGGTGCGTTTCCAGCGTCTGGCGTACCAGGGGTAGATAAGCATCCAGCATGGTGGCCCGCAGCCGTTCGGCGCGATGAAATCGCTCTACCTCGATGGCGCGCTTTACCGTATCGGGATGAACACCGAGCGCTTGAGCAATCGTGCCCACCTTCCAGTGCTCGGCATAAAAGTAACGGCGGATCTGTACCCGCACCTCCGGATCGATCATCTCTCCCTCATCTGCGAATCGATATGCGCGGAAAAGGATCGATCAGGTGGCCACTGCGGCCGCAGACCATGCAGCGCAGCCAAAAACCTCGCCGCTCACTCGGCCGGACACGCAACCGAACCGCCTCCGGCGTCGTGATCGCTTTTCCACCCTCCGATGGTGAAGGAGATGAAGCCGATTGAGAACCCTGATCCGTCACACTTTTTGTGTGACGGTGGCGGCGATACCGCTTCTGACGGTCGCGATGATCCAGTCGCCCCTCGGCGCTTTGCTGATGACGCCGGTTGGCCGCCCGATGCTGCCGGCGCCGCACCTGGCCGCGACACGCTGCCGTGCAATACTGCTGCCCGCGGTCGCAGCACACGCAAATCCAAAATATCGACCGGCACTCCGGGTTGCGGCAAAACCGCTGCCGGAGAATCACTTCTCCGTGAACCGCCATCCGCGCTTATAGGCGGCTTTTGACAACGGCGCCAGTTCATGCCAAGGTAAAAACAACTCCAGGTTGCCTTCGCTTTGGCATGAAGGCCGCCCATAAAGAACCCCGCTGCTCGATACAGCGGGGTTCTTTTTGATACCGCCTTCTCCCGGAAACACCTTACAACTTCCGGCCTTGCTGACGATGAGCGACTGATGATTGCGCCTTCGGCGCGGATGATATCAACCTTCTCTATACCGGCAACTGCTCAGAAAACTACGCTTTCAGATGATTGATGACAATTTCAGCCGTGCCGTTACCGGCAACTTGTTTTTCGTGCCGTCGGCCACATTTCTCGACAATCTCGGCGGGGCCGAACCGGACTCCGCGACTTCCGCATCGAATTCCTTGCCGGCCGCGGTTGCGTGCGAAACCTCATCAGGAACAGGATCACTCAAGATTGGATCGCTGAAGGGAGAGAAGAATGAATAACCTCCATCGTGAACTGGCGCCCATTTCTGACGCCGCGTGGTCGCAGATCGAAGAAGAGTTGACCAGAACGCTGAAGCGCTATCTGGCCGGACGGCGGGTCGTGGACGTTCCCGCACCAGCGGGCGTTTCCCTGCCCGCAGTTGCGACGGGACATCTGAAGCCGATCGCTGCTCCCGCAGAGGGCATCATCGCTCGCCAGCGAGAGGCAAAGCGCCTGGTGGAGCTGCGCGCGCCGTTCGAGCTTTCCCGCCAGGCCATCGACGACGTGGAGCGTGGATCGGAGGACTCCGATTGGCAGGCCGTGAAGGACGCCGCGAAGAAACTTGCCTTTGCAGAAGACCGCGCCATCTTCAACGGCTACAAAGAGGCCGACATCCAGGGCGTTCGCGAGGGCACCAGCAATCCCATCGACACCCTTCCCGCGGATATTCGCGATTATCCCGATGCGGTGGCGCACGCGTTGAGCCAGTTGCGCCTGGTCGGCGTGAATGGACCATATTCCGTTCTGCTGGGAGCGAAGGAGTATACGGCGCTGGCTGAGACCCGCGATGAGGGCTATCCGGTTCTCGAACATGTCAAGCGCATCGTGGACGGCAATATTGTGTGGGCGCCGGCCATCGAAGGTGCGGTGGTTCTGACCACGCGCGGCGGCGATTTCGAGTTCAACATCGGCCAGGATACTTCCATTGGCTATCTCAGCCATACCGATGCGATCGTGCGCCTTTACCTTCAGGAGACATTCACCTTCCGCGTGCTAACTAGCGAAGCGTCGGTAGTGTTATCGCCTCCGAAGAAGTCCAAGTAGGAAGTGCGCGGCGCGCGCGAAGCGGACGGCTACGGCGAGATGGACTTATCCCGTTTGAACTAACCCGTCACGGGATAGGCATCGTGCGGACAAGGCCAAAGTCAAATGTGGGTTGATGATTCTTACTCCTCTTCGGCTATTTCGAAGAGCGCGAGCTTGGAGCCGTTGGGGAGATCGAACAAAATGCCAAAAGTGAAAGGCAATTCTCGTTCAAAACCGTTGAAGAACGGAGTTCTCTTCACTTCGGAGCGAGACAGATAGACGCACGAGGCGTTGACCAACTCAGCCACCGATGTTTCGAGGAGAGAAGATTCGACAACCGAGGATTCTCCCCGCGTTCGGACCGAGACGATACCGGCATCATCGACGCTGAGTCGTCCAGAGATTGAAAACCCTATCGAACATTTGGAATCGGAGAACGCAGCCAGAGTCTTTGTGGAGGATGCACTGAGCCTCTCAAGAAAACTGCTGATTTCCTGTGGCGTAATGGTCTCTGATGAATTCATATTCCTCGAAGTGGGGAAACATGCTGGAGTAATTAGAGCAAAAGAATACGCGGACAGGATGGGGCTGCCAAGCGAGAAATCGTACGCACTGTCGAGGGTGGCGTAGAAGTAGACCTTAAATCGGGGTTTGAGCAGGGACTTGCGGCTGGGCGAAGGTCAACCACCTGCGAGCCCCGATCGCACAAATGATCGGACTTTACCGGAGCGCCGAAGGCCGGACTCCAAATCCGGCAATCTCCTAGCCCATTTAATCAGAGCCACTTAGGAACATAATCCAAAGGAACTGGCCTTTCTGACCGAGAATTCTACGAGTTAAGGCCGGAAAGAGCCTTGGCGAACCAGCGGCAGAGCGTTTCGTGTTGTGAGGCATGGCGGGGATACCTTATATTAGTTCGAGGGTCGAACTTGATCCGCTTGTCCCCTCCCCACGGGAACCCTCAATGAGGGTTCCGGGCGCAAGCGTGGCGAGAGTTTTCTGCTTTCGAAGCATCTTCTGAGCCGGCGGAACTGTTACTGAATTCGAGATTTAGCAGCCAAGGAACCCATCATTGCCTGGGTGCTGATCGAGAGGTTGAAATGTTGCCAGAACAATGGGAAACGTTCAAACGCGCGGTGCGCCGCGAAAAAATGGATAAGGTCCCCATGGCGTTGATTATCGACAGCCCATGGATTCCAGGCTACCTGGGGATCGAACACCTGGACTATTTCCTTGATCCGGAGCTTTGGTTTCAATCCAATCTGAAGATTATGCGGGAGTTCCCGGATGTCATCTTCATTCCTTCGTGGTGGATGGAGTATGGGATGGCGGCCGAGCCGTCAGTGCTGGGCGCGAAGATCAAATTCTGGCAAGACAACACTCCGAGCGAATATCACACGCTCTATCGCCTGGAAGACATCGACAGCTTTCCCGAGTACGAAGTGGAAGCCGATGGGTTTGCGGGTCTAACGCTGCACCGCATCAAGATGGCGCGGCAGAGGATTCTCGATGCCGGCTACATCCTGCCGATGGTGACCTCGCGCGGGCCGCTGTGCACGGCGGGATTTGTGCGCGGCACGACCGAGTTCATGATCGACCTGGTAGAAAATCCGAAGGGCGCACACAAGCTTATCGATCTGTGCACGCGGGTGATCATCGACTGGCTGAAGGCGCAGCAGAAGGTGATGGGCGATACGGTCGAGGGGATCTTCATCCTCGACGACATTGTGGGATTCGTGAACGAGGAGCATTACCTGGAGTTCGCGCATCCCTATCTGAAGCGGATTTGCGATGCATTCCCCAAGGACTGGGTGAAGCTTTATCACAACGACGCCGAAGTGGACGCGTGCCTGGACCATCTGCCCGACACGGGTTTCAACGTGTTGAACTGGGGCAAGCAGCGGCACATTACTGAAGTGAAGCGGCGCGTTGGCGACCGCATTTGCCTGATGGGCAATGTGAATCCGCTGGAGATAGCCGTGCGCGGCACGCCGGAAGAGGTGAAAGATGAGACGCTGGAGGTGTTGGAAGGCTCCGGCGGCGAGGGAATCATCCTTTCTGTGGGCGGAGGCGTCAGCCCTGGCATGCCCCGCGAAAACATCCTGGCCATGCTGGAAGCTCTTCAGGAATTCAACTCGAAACGCGCGACAGCCGTAGGCGCCCGCTGAGGACATGGAAAATGCCCGATTACGCCCTGATGAATCAGAACCTGTACGAAGGCAACGCCGGCGAGGTGGAGCGCCTTACGAAAGAGACGCTCGCCGAAGGGCGCTCTGCGCAGGAGGTTCTGACCGACGGCCTCATCGCGGGCATGAGCGTGGTGGGCGAGGACTTCAAGCACAATGTTCTTTATGTACCCGAGGTTCTGATTGCGGCGCGCGCCATGAAGGCCGGCATGGCGGTGCTAAAACCGCTCTTGACGTCGAAAGACGGAGGCACCAAACCGAAAGGCGTTCTGCTGATGGGCACAGTGCGCGGCGACCTGCACGACATTGGCAAGAACCTGGTGGGGATGATGGCCGAAGGCGCGGGCTTTGAGGTGCACGACATCGGCGTAGACCAGAGCGTGGAGAAGTTCATGGCTGCGGCGGAGAAATGCAAGCCGAACATCATCGGCATGAGCGCGCTGCTGACGACCACCATGATGTATATGAAGACGGTGATTGACGGCTTTAACGCCGCCGGCCTTACCCAGATCAAGATGGCGGTGGGTGGCGCTCCGATCAGCCAGATGTTCGCTGATGAAATCGGGGCCGACGGATATGGAGCGAATGCTTCGGCCGCGGTAGATCTGTTTTTGCGGCTGACGGCGCAGGTGTAGTTCAGCAGGTACGAATCGTGGCTACGTACAAGATTCTTTATTGGAAAGAGATTCCTACGCAGATCAGGGTCGAGGATGAGTCCGACACCGTGACAGCGATACTCGGCGACCGCTTCCTGAAGCTTGTCGATGCGCAGGCAATGAAGGAAGGGTTGACAAACTCGGACGCCTTCCTGGCCGCATGGCATTGGGGTGAGGAAGAGGAGCGCGAAGGTTCGGCGCACGAAGTGGCGGAGGCATTGAAGGCCGAAATCGAAGCGAAGAAATGGTAGGAACTCTTTCTCGAATGACCGTCACGCTTACCATCAACGGACAATCGACTGAGGCGGCGAGCGGACGGTCGCTCTTTGAGCACGCTGAGGCCTTCGATATCGACGTGCCCACCTCCTGCCGCAAGCAGGGCAAGTGCAAGGAGTGCATGGTCGAGGTCATCGAGGGGATGGATCTCCTCTCGGCGCGGGCTGATCCTGAACAACATCTGAAAGGCAATTTTCGCCTCTCCTGCCAGACATTTGTGACGGCCGCCAGCGGGCATGTGCGCTGCCATACGATGCGCCGCGGGCAGATGCAGATCGAGCGGCATGCGCTGGGCTTGTCGGCAATAGAAGGGCAGGTTCAGCTCGACCCGGCAGTCACCCGGGACGGAGACCGCATCCTGATCGATGACGTCGAGGTAGACCGCTCGGCAGGGCCGATTTACGGCATTGCGATGGACCTGGGCACAACCACGGTCGTGCTTAGGCTGATAGATCTCGAGACCGGCGAGCTGATTGCGGACACTTCGTTTGAAAATCCGCAGCGCTTTGGCGGGTCTGAGGTGATGTCGCGCATCGCGTACGACACCGAGCACCCCGGACGGCTGCTGATGCGCACGCTGGCCGGATACCTGAGCCATGCGATCGAAAAGTTTCCCGTCGATCCCAAGAGCATCTACGAGATGGTGGTGGTGGGTAACTCCACCATGCGCGACCTTTTCTTCTGGCAAAGCGTGTACTCGATCGGTCAGAGTCCTTACCAGTCTGTGACTGAAATTGACATGGTCGCCGGCAAGCGCGCCAGCACGAGCCTGACACAGACAGGACAGCATAGCCTTCTGCCGATTCATCCTCGGGCGCGTGTGTACGGGGTGCCGATCATCAGCGGGCACGTAGGCGCGGACGCCGCGGCGGGAATGCTTGCGGTCGATATGGCCCATCAAGATAAGCTCGTCGCAATCATGGACATCGGCACCAACACCGAACTGATCGTGGGGAACAAGCATCGCATCCTCGCGGCCTCCTGCCCCGCCGGACCAGCCTTCGAGGGTGGAGCGATCGCGTGCGGAATGCCGGCTTTGGACGGAGCGATTGAAGCGGTGGAAATTGACGCCGAGGGCAACTTTGAACTTGGCGTAATCGGCAACGGAAAGCCGGAGGGAATCTGCGGTTCCGGGTTAGTGGACGCGCTTAGCGAGTTCTTGCGTACCGGGCGAATGAATGAATACGGACGCTTCGAGGACAGCCAGCATCGCATCGATCTCTACCGGGACGCGGACAAAGAGGTCTACCTGCTGGAAAGCGATGTGAACGAGCTGGCCCAGGCCAAGGGGGCGAATGTCGCGGGACTGCACGTTGTGTTCAGCACCTACGGAATCGATTTTGACGAGATTGACGTTTTCTATCTCGCCGGAGGTTTTGGACGGCATATAGGAGTGGAAGCAGCCAAGCGCATCGGGCTGGTGCCGAATCTACCGGCGGCGAAGATTGTGCAGGCCGGCAACACCGCGATCGAAGGGGCAACGATTGCGCTGCTCTCGAAGGCTAAGCGGCAGGAACTCGAAGAACTGGTGAAACGGGTTCAGCACTGCCGCCTCGAGACGCACCCAAGCTTCTTCAATTTCTTCGTGGAAGGCTGCCAGTTCAAACCCGTGGAGACAATGCCGTGCCTGCCCTAAGCGACAAGAGCGACAAGATCGACAAAATCGAGCTGGCCTGCACGCTCTCCTCGCTCGACGTGCGGGATGAGGAGTATGCGCGGCTGCTCGGCTTTCCGCAAGGCTGGGTATTCGAAGGCCGAGCCCGCGAACTGGCGTGCTGGGCGCGGGATTTGTACGCGCAACATGGCAGGCCCTGGATTTACGCACGGGAGGCCGAGCGATTTGAGCTTGCCGACGATTCGATTTCTGTTGATGGGGTGCGGTTTCGAAGTCAGCGGCTCCGGAACACGCTCAAGGATGCCGAGGCGCACAGCTTGATTCTCGTCGCGGTTGGCGCCGGCCCTGAAGCCGAAGAAGAAGCGCGCCGGCGTTGGGCCGACGATAAGCCCGACGAGTACTTTTTTCTCGAGGTCTACGCGTCCGCGGTAGTCGAGCACCTGACGACGCTGGCCGGAGCCCGGCTTTGCGACTGGGCGGAGCAGCGGCAGATGGCGGTCTTGCCGCACTACAGTCCTGGTTATCCGGAGTGGGATATTCAGGAGCAGCCGCGATTCCTCGATTTGCTCAAGAGAACGCGGTCTGAGGTATTTCCTTCCTCCGTAGAAGTGTTCGACTCAGGCATGCTGCGGCCCAAGAAGACGCAGTTGGCGGCATTCGGGCTGACGCGGCACACGGACCGACTGCAAAAGCTCACAACCCTTGTTCCCTGCGAGCGCTGCTCGTTTGGTCCGTGCCAGTACCGGCGCGCGCCGTACCGCAGAGCTCCGCGAGCCGCGGTTGAACAGATTCAAACGCGCGCGCCCGCGATCGATCGCAATGCGCAGTATCAGACGAACAAAAAGGCTCTCGAACGATGGGCGGAAGAGCGGCTCACCTTGCGCGCGGAGCCGGACGGCTCTGTGGACGCGGTCTTTCGCTACGATGGAACTACCTGCACCAATATGGGCCGTCCGCTTACATTTCTTTACCGCGTCAAGCTGGGGCCGCGCGCCGAAGGGTATCCGATTCGCGAGCAGGAATGCTTGCCGGATGCGGGCGACGATGGCTACACGTATATGTGCCGCTTCATCGAAGACGCCAATGCGCTGATGGCTGCGATTGAGCGGGAGAAGCCACTCAAGGGGGAGCGGCTGGACGCCGTTCTCGAATGGAAGCGCATTCCCGCTGGGGCAGGATGTTATTGCGAGGCTTCAAGTCGCGATCACAAATGGGGCATCGCGCTCGAAACCATCCACTATGCTCTGGTACAAAGAGAGTTTGCTGAGGAAGTAGAAGAACGATGAAGAAGCTCATTCAAGAAGCGATGCTGGAGCGGCCCCTACTGGGCGACGGCGCCATGGGAACGCAGCTGATGCTGGCTGGTTTAGAGCAGGGCAACTGTGGCGAGGCGTGGAATCTGAGCCATCCGGATCGGGTGCTGGCGATCCAGCGCCGCTACGTGGAGGCCGGCTCCGAGTGCCTTATCACCAACACATTCGGTGGTTCGCGCATCATGCTCAACCGCCATGGCCAAACGGATCACGTGGCCAAGATCAACAAGGCAGCGGTGGCAATTGCGCGTGAAGCTTTCGGCGAGCGGGAAGGCTATGTGCTTGGCGACATCGGCCCGTTTGGCGGCTTGATGAAGCCTTTCGGCGAATTCACCGAAGACCAGGTGCGCAGCGCTTTCGAAGAGCAGGCCGCGGCACTGGTCGAAGCCGGCGCAGACGCGATTATCGTTGAAACGCAGACGTCGCTTGAAGAACTCTTGCTGGGCATTGAAGCGGCACAACGGGCCGGCGCGCCTTGCATCATCGGGTCTATGGCCTACGATGTGACGCTCGACGGCTCGACCTTCCGCACCATGATGGGCATCGATCCCGAGCGTGCGGCAGAGTTCATGGAAGAGCACGGCGCGCATGTGGTGGCGCTGAATTGCGGAACAGGGATGGAGATGGAACGCGCGCGCGCCGCCGTGGTGCGGTACAAGAGCGCAACCAGCCTGCCGGTAATGGTGCAGCCGAATGCCGGAAAACCGCGGCTTGAGAACATGAAGGTGATTTACGACGAATCGCCGGAGCAGATGGTCAAGGGCCTTGTGCCTCTACTCGAAGCGGGCGCGAATGTTGTGGGCGCCTGCTGCGGAAGCACGCCGGACCACATTCGCGCCTTCAGGAAAACCATGGACGAATACCTGAGATCAAGACAATAGCGGGACCAACGGAGGTCAGCATGAAATCGAAACTCTGCGATCTGAATCCAGCCGCGAAGGAAAAACTTCCCGAGCACACCGGCGACAAGTCGGGAATCGGCGTTCATTATGTGGACGCTTACATTAAACCGATGAATACCAAGCTCGAAGATGGAACCGCGGTGCGATGCAAACGGCGTGGGCTGAAGATTACTCTGACGGCGGGCGGCAAAAAGGGCGAAGGATTGATGCGGCGTCTCGACGTGAGCTCCGATCCCGTGGTGATGCTCGAGGCTGCGCTCAATGAGGCTGCGACGGCCGCGGGGATTGGGCTCACGGTAGAAGACGGCGCGATGTTTATCGAGATCTGAGTGACACAGCCTACGGCTTTCAGAGCCCGCTGACGTCGGGCGAATCGCCTGCCACGAAACCCTGATCATCGAAAACGATGATTCTTTGTTTGCGAAGATTCGCGACGGTTTCGAGCGGCGAATGACGCGTGAGAATGAAGCGACTCAGATAACCCGGTTTGATTTCGCCGAATCTCTCCTTGAATGCAAGCCGCCTGGCGCTTGCCCCGGTTGCCGAGTGAATGATCGCAGTGGGTGCAAGTCCGGCCCGCTCCATCAACTCAAGCTCTTCAAGAAATCCGAGCCCGTGGACCACGCCGCAGGAACCGGCGTCACTGCCGGCAATGACCTGAACGCCCATGGCGTGGGCTTTTACCAAAGTGGCTGCGTGCCGGTCGAGGATCTTCCTGAGGTTTCGAAGCACGTGAGCGTCCCAACCGAATCGATCGGCATGGTCCACCTGCTTTTGCACGGGTGAAAAGGTCGGCGCCCACGCAACTTGCCGGTCGCGCATTTTGGCCAGCTGATCGTCGCGCAGAAAGAATCCATGCTCGATCGAATCGACGCCACCCTCGATAATCCGCTCAATGCCGTCGTCGCCGGAGCCATGCGCGATGGTTTGCCGGTTGTGGCTCTTGGCGGCGGCGACAATCGCAGCGATCTCTTCGGTTGTCATCTGCGGTGCGGTTGTGACTGCTCCTTGTTTGAAGTTGATAATGCCGGTGGGAATGAGCTTGATGCGATCGGCGCCGGCGTTGACGCGCGCGGCCACGCATGCAGCGGCAGTTGAAAAATCTTCGATCGGTTCTCCCATGAAGCTGCCATAGCGCTCGCGATGATGGATCGCCGCGCCCGGGCTGTCGATATAGGGCATGGTCGGCCGATCGGGGGAGGAGCAAAGCCTGCTCAGTGCCAGGCCGACACCATCTTTATCGCCGCAGTCGCGCATGGCTGTTACGCCAATGCCAACGATCTTTTCGAGACGCCCTCTGGCCCGCTCGAGCAGCTCTTCGGGCGACTGCTTCAGGAAGGCTGCGCGCTTGTCGAGATCGAGTTCGCCACCCTCAAGAAACATGTGCGTGTGCGCGTCAATGAGTCCGGGGAGCAAAGTGTAGTCCGGCAGTTCGGCGTCTGGCGCAGTTGCCGCTTGGCCGTTCTTCGCCAGTTCCGCGGGCGGCGTATCGGCACCAGCATAGAGAATTCCGGCTTGGCTGTAGACAACGTGAGCATCGCGCAGGGGCGCTGTGCCTGAGCCATCGATCAGGGTGCCAACACGCAGCCACACGCGGCGGCCAGCAGTTGCAGCAGGAATCTGGGCTACGTCTTGCATCTCAGAAGTCGACGGCCTCGGGCTCGCGGCAGATATTCATGATGGCCTCGGGCTCGCGGCAGATATTCATGATGGCCTCGGCCTGGCGGAAACCCGAAGTCTCTGACGACTCCCCTTCCTGAGACCGGCCGTGCGCAAGCGCTTCACGCAGCCTGGCCACCATGGGATGATCGAAGGCGAGCGGCGCGGGGTGCTTTTCGGGATTGGCGAGCGCGAAGTCGAGACCAGCCTCCATTCCCAGCGTGAGATAGGCCTTTTCGAGTTCGTACTTCACTTTTTTTGGAGTTCCCCACGCAAAGTTTGAGAGGCCTACGATGAGATGTACGCCCTTGAGATCGGGATCGGCAGAGATGAGCCGCATGGCATCAAGGCCGATATTGATCAGGCCGTATGTATCGGCGCCCACCGGCGCAAGGCCTGTGTCGATGATGATCTGGTCGTTCCGGCGGCCGGCTTTGGTTTGGAGCAGCTCGACGAAATACTTGGCGGCACGGTAGGCGTCCTGAGGGTTGAGGCACTGGGCGGTACCGTCGGGCGCGAATGTCTCAGATGCCATCACCACGGCGAGCGTGTCATAGTGCTTGACGAGCTCGACCATCTCATCGAGCCGCTCGCGCGACGCCGCCAGCGAGTTCAGAATCGGCGGGCCGCTTTTGGCGCGATCATAGTGTTCGAGCGCCACACGATGGTAGTCGACCGAGGGGTTGTCAAAGGCGATGGGCGTCGATGTGACTTCCTGAATGGCCGGAATGACTTCGGGCAGGAAGTCGAGCATCTCCTGGCGGCGCACCTGGATGCGCTGCGTCCCATCCAGGTTGAGTGTGAGGTAGTCGGCGCCAGCCTCTGACTGTAGCCGTGCGAGTTCCTGGTAGCCGGCCGGATTACGCTCCGTGAATGCCCGGCGCGCGCGCGCATAGGAGTTGTTCATCAACTCGCCGATGATGTGAAGCTTGCGAGGCAATTTGATCCACCGTTCTCGAGGTTCGAAGGGAGATTTTAGATCAATACGGTCCAATTTTAGTCGAGACCACAACTAAATAGCCAGTTCAAAAACATAATCTGCATAAGATCTTCCCTAAATTGCTGTTTTAGAGTTGTTTACGGCCGACGATGCGCCGGCGGATTGTCCAGATTCCGGCGTAGCCGGCCGGCTTGACGCAGGATCGGAGTTTTTGAGCGGCGCACCAGAGTGGCCGGCCGAGTGGTCCCGGCCGAGCCAAAGATTTGCCCAGGCCGACGTCCCGCGCAGTCCCTGATTCTGGACCACGGGAGCGTGGTCGAGCAAATGATCTTCACTGCCATCGTGCTTCAGGCGCTCATAGGCGCGCAACCAGATGCAGTCGCCATATCCATCCACTTCGCAACGTCCCTCGCGCGTGCCGCCGCAGGGGCCGTTGCGCTGGTTCTTGGCGCACTGCGATTCGGGACAGAGAAACGCGATGTCGGGCAACGAACAGTCCCCACAATCCTTGCAGTGGTAAAGCACTGACTTGCCGAGTTTCTCCAGCGCACGCATCGGCGCCGGACCCTGCATGGGATCGCGCGCGTGCGCACAGAGGCTTGCACCCAGCCTCGCGACCGGCTTGCCTACTTCGAACATGGTGTTGTGCGCCAGTTTCGAGATTGCGTAGACCATCGTCTCTTGCCGGCCGGATGCTGAGGGCCGCGACGCCTCGCGCTCGGAGTTGGCGAGACCCGTCACGGGATTAGCCTCGTAGAAAAAGAATTCGCCCGGCCGGGCGAACTGGATTTCGCGGGCAAACTGCTTCCAGTCATCGGGGCCAAACGACCGTTCCACTGCGAGGATTCTCTCGATCGATTTGAAATCGTGCACGCCACCCAGGTACGCGCCGCGGTAACCCAAGCCGCGGCAGATGGCAATCTGCTTTGCCGCAAACTCGATGAAGAAAGCCTTGCCACGATCGGGCGACAGGCCTTGAAGCCTGCACAGCGCGAAAAGCGGATCAGAGACCACGACGCCGGGGATGCGGCCCTCGTGAAAGATTTGTGCGACACGCGAACTTAATAGGTACACGTTGCCAATCAGGGGCGTGTCCTTTGCGCCATGCGTATCCATGAAGCAGCGCAGTTCCGAAGTCTTGCGCGCATCAAAGCCGATCTGGCTGATGATGAACTGCGCGCCGCACTCGATTTTCTTTTTGAGCTTCAGGTACTGCGGAACTACCTCGCCCTCGCGTAGTTTGAAATTCGTAGTCACAGCGCCGATGCAGAATTGCGTTTTGTCCAACCGCTGGCCATCGCCGGCCGTGCCTTGACGCAGTCCCTGGTTCATCTTGTTGAGCAGCGAGATCAGGCCCACCGAGTCGATGTCGAAGACCGGCTTTGCCAATCCGTCGGCCCCGCTCACCGGGTAATCGCCGGTCATGGCCAGGATGTTGCGGAAGCCTTCGCTGTTGAGCATCCAGGCCTCGCTTTCAAGGCCATTGCGGTTCTGGTCTTTGCAGGTAAGGTGGATCACGACTTCCTTGCCGGCGTAGAGGATGGGCCGGCCTAGCGCAAGGGGCGCCATTTGAGGGTTGCCGCCGGCATTATCGGTAATCGAAATCCAGTCGATCTCGGGGCAAGCGACGAGTTCATTGGCAAAACTTCGCGCCTTGACCGCGCTCGCCTGAGTCATGGAGCCGCGCACCGATACGAGTTCAGTGGCGATGAGAAAACGCGAACTGTCGTCCAGCCTTTCGCGCAACGACGGCATCAGACAGAAGTTTACACAAACCGCGCCTGGAGCGCCTCGATTGCCTACCTAAGGGCGGCCTGATCCGCTTGATTCCTCCGAATTGGAATTCAACTTGGATAAAGGGGCGATGCCCCGAGTAGAAGCAGGCACGTCGCATAGCCATCCGTCGCAGACTCGGCTAAGGGCACCCGCAAAAAACCGGCCGACAAATCCGACAATTCTGGCGCGGGGTGTAGACCTATCCCGCCGCGCAATTGGAATGTCTTGAAGCGTTATCGTTGGCTGGAGGGCTTGTAACTTTTTGAAAGAGTGGTGGCCAGGGACGGGATTGAACCGCCGACGCCGGCCTTTCGGAGGGCCGCGGACGATACCACATCGCTACGATCAACGGCGCGAGCGCGTCCCAAAGACCTTTAAGTTTCGTTTTCGGAG
>CAVSQE010000044.1:0-20240 GCA_963729915.1 uncultured Acidobacteriota bacterium
CACCGCTCGACCTCATAACTACCGCCCCGGCTCACTCATCAGACCCGGTGCTGCTCCCTCCCCCCGGCATCCTGCCGTCAGCGCCTCAAGCAACGCAGCCTTGCCGAAAGCTCACGAACACTTGAAGATCGCGATTGCCGGTCGCTTTCTCGGTACGCCCATCATCAAGACTTACAACCAGTTCGTACGCCCCTGGCTGCGTGGGATTCCTTTTGTTCCGACCGCAATAGAAAAGCTCGATGGCCTCCAGGAGCGACGTTTTACCAGAACCATTGGTCCCGAATATAAGGTTCACCGCCCCGAACTCGAAGCTTCGCCGAAGGGGAAACTCCGAAAATTCTTCAGCTCCAGCGAACGAATAGACGTGCAGCACTGCAGCTGCAGCTCCGCCGTGGCGACTTCGGTTTGGCACGAGCCTCTGGAGATGAAGACTCGATCAGCGCTAGCCGCCGGGGTTGGTCGTCATCGCTCAAGATGGCAGTCGTCAAGCCCCGCTTCGACGAGGTGTTCTATCCACAGCGGATAGAATATTGGTGCGCGGACCGGTATCCGCAGGTGCGATTGCCGGCGGCGTGAGTACCGAATCAAGACTCTTCTTCAGCGATGACGAACTTGCGTGCATAGCTCCGGTCGCGTTCAATCAGCTCTTTGGCTCGGCGTACTTCGCTGCTGGCCAACCGCTCTCCGCTAGTGACAAAGTACAGATAATTGCTCCATTGAAGACTCGTCTTGCCTTCGAAGTAGTGGCTGCCGATTACTCGATCCTGGTACTTCGTCAGCGTCTCTTGAGTTTCCGGCAGGTCCTGCGCGATATCGAAGTAGTAGACTGCGAAGGGCTGTTCGCAGAATCCCTCGTGAAACGGATAACCGAATCATCCACCTGCTCAACGTTAGGGAACCGCGCTGCAACGCGCTCGCGGAGTTGCGCGATGTTTAGCGTCATTTCTCCCTCCCTATATCGAACTCGGAGCTGTCACCCGTCTGATCGATCTGGGTATAGCGATGCGGATCGCAAAGAGTAACTTCCTGATTCTCACGAAACCAGACAGCCAGGCGCTGTCTTGCTGACCGGCTTTCCTTAGGATCGGTACATCCTCTATGAAGGAATTCAGCAACCCTCTTGGCGGTGGACTCAATCTGCGTATCGATTGGCCTCCTCTCCCATATAGATCACAGTCGCGCGCTTCCCCGTTGTGACCGCTATAGCATTCTGATGTGGGAAGTCCGGGGACCATTCGAGGCGGAAAGCCTTCCTTAAGATCCGCAAGCGCAGGCGGCAACCGATTGTTTGTTTTCAGAATAGCCCAAAGATGGCCACAGCGTTTTAGGCGCGCGACACGAAATCCGCGCGCGTGGTTATCTGTATCTTGGCAAAACGTAATTCGACGGATGACCTCTGACGCATCAATGACACATGAGTCCAACCGGCGAACATCGTGCCAGTTGTCGCCATCCTCAATCTTGCCTGCACAAAGCGCAAGAATCCGCTCCGCCTCGAACGGATTACTACCGGCAATCCGTTTGATCTCGTCCTTGGCATTACCCGCTTTCTTCCGCAACTGCGGAGAAACCATCGTCCGCGACTACTTGCTCGACCCAAGCCATGGCCGCATCGTTCCAGATGCACGTCTTCGTGAGTTGTGGTCCGCGCCGCCTGGAGGTTGAGGCCGGGACGGCAATATGGGCGACTTTGGTTGCTTCGAGCAGATAGGTCGCAGGTTCGTAATTGAAAAACAAGGCGTGCGCACGGAGCGGCTTAAGCCAAGTGTAATAGAGGCCGCGCCGATGGTTAGCGCAGAGCGTTTCGTCCCGCTCGTCAAAATGCGTCGGTCTCAAATACCAGGCGGACCCAGCGATGTTGTTCCAAGGCTTCGCCTGCTCTCGGGACCACTCATTCACATTTCTAGCCCAATTTAGGCAGATGAGTTCTGTAGCATCCCCTTGATAATACAAAAGGCGGTCTCGGTATTGGCGATACTGCTCCTGTCGTGGTTTTGCGTTGAGTTGTATGTGGACGACCAAAGCACGGTCGTAAATGGCCAATGCATTCGCGTCCTGTGAACGCAAAGGCATCGGAACAAATCAGCGAGACGAGCCTTACGCTTTGCCCAGTTTCCCCAAATTGATAGATCAGATTACCCCGCTGCAAACCGTTGATCTCGAAATGGTCGTTGTCACCCATTGGATACGTCTTGAACTGCACGAGGATGACAATTCTTGCGGCACCCTTTCCCGCGCGTGGCGGGGCGACAAACACGTACGCAAGCGGGTCAACGAATCGAGCAGGATCTGGCTGAAGTGGTTCATAGAGCACCGCCGCGATTTGAGATAGATCCTGCTTCACTGCTTCGAGGTCGCTGTACTTAATGCTTTCGCAGCCGAGCGCCCAGAGCTTCCCCGGTGCAGGAATCGTGCCCTCTTTCATGGCCATAACGAGAGTCTCCCAGGGCATCGAGTATTCAGGCGTGATGACCAGATCGGCCCCAGTTTGTTGTCCGTCGGCAAGAAACCGGCCAAACCTTCTTCGAGCGAGACTGCGATCCCGATTTTTGACACCGGCGGCACTTGTCTCTACGTCACCGTCCGGCTGCATCAGGAGCACGGTGTAATTGCTTTCATTCGGGACCAAAGCATTGAGCACCGGCGGGCCAAGGCCTCCGGAAACGAGGACTTCCGCAACCGATTTGATCTGCATGCAATTACCAAGCCTCCCGGCGTAGCCGCCGATCAGATCGCCAACGCCTTCAGCAACGCATCGCGGGCATCGAGGTAGTAGTGGATGGTGATCTTGGCCGCCAGATCGTCGGGCAGGTCGTTCAATTGCCGACGGCTGCTGATCGGCATCAAGATGCTGGCGGCACCTTTCTCGATGGCAATTTCAACGACGGCGACGGGATTGAAGATCGTTTCGATGGAACCGCCCAAGTTTAGACCTCCGGTGACAGCGAGACCGCCCTTGATGCTCTTCTGGAGCAGCGATGAGCAGAGAGCGAGAAGCACGCCGACGCCGACGGCAGAGCCGCTCTTGGCGCTGTCAAATGCCCGCAGTTGAACCGAGAACTCGTGCTGGCGAGGGTCGCGGTCGCCGACGAGTTCCTTCGCGCGCACATAGAGGTTCTGCTCGGCGCACCGGACACTTTCCTTGAAAGGCGGAGGTGCCGGCTGGTTCAGGATCTTCACACCGCTGCCCGGGCCTTCGGTGATGTTCACCTGATACAAACCCGGGTTTTCGTCGCCGCCGCCGGGCGAGATAACCCAGAGCCTGTCCCGGCGGCAGAGGATCGCTGCCAATGCTGTTCTCGCTGTAAAGCTCGGGCGTGGCCACAAACTTCTCCACCCCGTCATCGCCCATCGAGTAGCTGAACTGGGTGTTACGAAACTCGGCGGAACCGATGCGCTTTTGCTGTTCCTTGACCCGCCGGCGGCACTCCAGTGCGATCCGCAACGCCCACTCCAGCACCTCGTCGGGAACGGGAGTATCTGGGTTCGGCGACACCAGCTTGATGAGCCCGCTGACGGTTTTCTGGACGCCCGTCGTGTCGCGCCCGCTCAGGGCACCGCCCAAGTGAATGCGCCCCTGGAAAAGGTTCTGCCGGCTCTGGCGCCGCAATTGGTTCCAGCATTCGGACAGGAAATCGCTGACAAGGCCGAAGTGATCGGTCAGCAGATCGCGGTTTACTTTCGGCAAATCCCAGCCGGGCAGGTAGGCGTGGATGCGGTCCATGAAAGCGGTGTCGTCGCGCATCTCGGGCGGCAGTGGGCCGAAAAGATGACCAACCCGCTGCTGGTGCTGCACGTCCACGTCGAAGTTGCCAACCATCACGATGCCGCCATCGGCGCGAATGCTCTCCTTGCCGCGGCTGAACTCGCCGGACTCCATGTAGCCCTTCATGATGTTCACGCCATCCTTCTGGTCGAAGGAGACGCCGGAGATTTCATCGAAGCAGACCACGTCGTACTGGCAGACCAATCCGCGCTGGCCGTTGGCATTATTGACGAACATGCGCGCGACCGTCGCTTTGCCGCCTGAGATCAGGTGGGCATACGGCGAGACTTGCTGGAACAGGTGGCTCTTGCCGGTGCCGCGCGGACCAAGCTCCACCATGTTGTAGTTGCGCTCCACGAACGGGACCATGCGGAGGAGCATCATGTCGCGGGCACGCGGGGTGAGTTTTTCCGGCTCCATGCCGATGCTGCGAATCAGGAAATCCTTCCACTCCTCAGTGGCAAACGCCTCCCGGCCCTGATAGAGCGCCGGCAGCACTTCGCGCTTGGACAATTGGATCTCGCGCAGCGAATCAATGCCGAACGGGCGGCCATTCTTCTCCTGGGCGATGGTCGGGTCGTAGGCGAGTTCGACCTCTGCATAGAAGCCGCCCGTGAGCATTCGTTCATTGGCGTGGACCATCTCCTCGACTGATCCGCACGTCCTTCAGTTGCAAGCTCGGCAAAGTGGCCAAGAACGAATCGGTGCCGGCATCCAATCGGGCGGTGATGATGTCGATCAGCTTCACGTGCCCCTTGTCCTTGGCGCGGGCTTTGAACAGTTCATGTTCGCCGGCGCGGACCGTCTTTTCGCCGAGCTGGCGCTCGACGATCTTGAGGCCTTCGGCGATTTCCTCGTCGTCCACCGAGGCGCAGTAGCGGCCCAAGCAGAAATTCGGCGACGTAGGTCGGAACCGGATACTGGCCCTTGAATTTGCGCACGAGATCTTTGCGCACCACGTAGCCTTCAAAGGCTTTCGTGGCAATCGTATCGATGGGGTCCAGTTGTTGGCTCATAAGGTCATTTTCCAAGTGTGGTGGGCAGCGAATCGATCACTTGCCCCGACGCATCCAGCAAAACGATCTCGGCATCTTTGCCGATGTCGGAATCGTCTTCGAGGAACACCGTCACCTTGCCGTCGGGCGTGGTTTCGCGCGCCTGCTTGTCCGCCAGTAGCGAGGTGTTCGGATCGGATTGGCTGGTGCGGACATCCACGCGGACGCCTGCACAATCTCCACCGACCGACACTCGGCATTTCGCTCCAGTCCACTTGGCCTCAAGCAGCTGGGCTGAGCCGCCCGCCGGCTTGGCGGCCTTCACGCGAAGCACGGGCGTCACCATTTCCTGGAGTGACACGCCGCCGTGGGAATACTCCATGGAGGCGCGGAAGCAGCCGGCACCTGGCGGGCTTGCTATCGCGACTTCCGGATTCCAATGCCACTTGAACGTCAGCGCGTCGGTTTGGGCATCGGACTTCAACGCGGCGCATCGCCCCCAGCGGTGTTCAGCCAGAAATGACTTCAGTTCGACCTTCGGCAGGCCACCGGGCACCAGCAGCCAGCCGTGGTCCGTCACCACGATCACCTCGGTCCAGCCAGCCTTGAGAAGCGCACCGATCCGGCTGACCAGATCGCGAACTTCCGTTTCAACACTGCGGGCCAGTTTCCAGCCCTCGTTGTGGCCGCGCTTGTCGAGCGCGCCGGCTTCCGTCCAGGCCGACCCGGACGGGTCTCCGGTTTCGTCTGAGCTGAGGAACTGCCATCCGCGTTCTTTCAGGGCGGTCACAAAACGATCCTGCGTCAGGAGCTGCCCCGTGGAAACCAGCCGCGTGGAGAACTCGTCACCTGCTTCACCACCCTGAACAGCGTCGGCGATAGGAGAAGCTGCGGGCTTGGCGGTGGCCGTGACCGACGGAATGGTCGACCACTCCCAGTCCTGCGTGGATTCAATGCCAACCGCCGCCAGTTTCTCCGCCAACTGCTGGGCGACGTCCATCCGCAATCCGTCCGCAAACAACACGAGCCGTCCCGCAGCAGTTTCGATCGGCTTGGCGCGCTTGGAAACCGACTGCCCATTGTCGCGGATGAGCTGTTGCAGGTGGCGGGCGGTGTTTTCGAGCCACGGCAGATAGACGGCCCGCACAGGTTCCCAGCACCGCACCGTGCTGCTCCGGCGTCCCGCACGCCGCCATGGTGGCGAGGGCGGCGGCATCCACGCGCCAGCCGTCGCTGGCATAAAACTCTGCATACGCCTCCGGCGTCGGAGCGCCGGGGGCGGTCAGGCACAAACTGGCCAGTTGCGCCAGCGGTTCGAGGGCCGTCGCCAGCGGGCTTAGCCCCAGCTTCTGCCATGGGTAAGCGCGCCGGCCTCGCATGTTGCGCTTCCAGTTCAGCGACCCGACGGATCACCTCGTCTTGCGGCCGATCCACCAGCGACTCCAGAGCCTGCTGCAACTTCCGTTCTTCGCTTTCGTTGATGTTCGGCCAGACCTCGGCGGAATCAAACATCGTCTGAATTTTTCGGCGCGGCCCGCTTCAGCCATTCCACAATGCCGGGATAATTGGCCGGTGCCTCGGCAAAACGCTGCCAGACCTTGCTCCAAGTGGTTGCCGCGCTCGGCCAACAGGCTGCGCCGCCTTCAGCGGACCTTCTTTGACGGGATCAAAGCGGAAGTCCGTCTTGCATTGCTCGCAGAAGGCTTTCCATTCGGCGTCCGAGCGGCGCTGCTTGAACGCCTCCGGATCACTCAGCCAGCGCAGCAGCAAGCCCGGTAGCATCCGGCGCCACCAGCCCGTTGAAAAACTCCGCATCCAGGCGCCGGCCCTGTAAGTGGGAAAGCGGTTCGGACATCAGCGACGGTAGAGCGCCGGCCAGCGCGTCGAGCGTCGCTTGGTCTTTGGCCACATCGAGCCCGAGGCCGCCGTGATTGGAAACCAGAAAGGCGTAGGGCGTCCACTCTTTGCCATTCACATGCAGCCACATCACGCCTCGATACTGCAACTCCACCAGCGCCGCGAGTTCCTGCGGGCAATCCTCTGCGGCCCGCAGCTTCTCCCGGCTGATGCCAGGCAGGTAAAAAATCGGGGTGGTTCCTGCCGGCGGCGCACCTTCAACGACTCGCGCCTCGATGCAACGCAGCCACAGCGCCGGCCCCGTGCGCTTTTCCGGTGCATAACTGCCCAGCAGAAACAGCTCCGGCATAATCGCCTGCAACTCCGGCATGACGCATTCCCACAACCGCTCGGGATCAGGCCAGAGGACCGCGCAGGGCGCGACTTGGTCGCCGGCGGCATAGGCCTGGGCGGCTGCTCTGTAGGGCGGCTACGACGTGTTGTCCTAGGTTGTCACTCATGCAGCACGATTCAAATCGAGAAAAGTTTCATTGCTTCCTTCACCAAGGTGTTAGTCCTTGCCTCGATGTCTTGTACAGTCCAAGAAGTCATATCCCGAAGATTAGCATTGAGATGAAGTCCATTCTTATACCCGACCAGCTTGCCGTCCGCGTCCTTTCGGTCGCGTTTCTCTGCAAAGGATTTGTTTCCCAATTTGCTGTTGTATCCGGTGATGGTCAAGTTTCCCAGTTTGTGTACGTATTTTTCGCGATACTCTTTCGCCTTCGCCTCGTCTCCTTCGGCGATCATCTTTACCCAGGGCTGGGGAATGTTTGGCCCCTGCGGGAAAATGTGCTCCACCGTCCAAACGTAGTCACCGCTGCTGTCGCGTTTCCACAAGTCAGTGAACTTCTCCTTCGTTTGGTGCGACTCCTCGATCTTACAAAGGACAAAGCGTGTTGCGGCCACATTCTCCTCATAAAGATTCCCCTCCAGTTTCGACCGGAATAGTTCCTCGGAAGCGATCCAGCCTTGTTTGCGAAACTCTTGTTCCATTATCTCCAGCACATCTCCGTTGGGCTTGTGGCGCAGGACTTCGATTAGCGTAATCACGTTTCGGGCAAGATCCCGCGTAGGTGGCTGGTCTGTCAGGCTGCGGCGAACAAAGAATTTCACGAGGAACTCCGCAATGGGCGCGAGGTTCGCGTTCGGTCGTTCTGCAAGCAGATATAACAAGAAAACATATGCCGGCGCGCCTCCTATGCGTTCCAGGTCTCGGAATTGTTTCGCCACCTTCTGCGGGACGGAGTCATCGTTCGGCGCGATGATGCGATTGTAAAGCTTCGCCTTATCAAACAGGTCGTTAAAGATGGCCTCGGCGTTTTTGTCGATCAGGGTTTCATAAATTTGAATAATGTTTGACCGCGTGGCGAGCGCAAATCCCTTGACGCCGATCTTTTCCTTAAATTTGAAAGCGTTGTAGAACTGACGCAGATAGCGCTCCTGGACCGCATAATCATCAGTCAGGTTTTCTAGCAACCGATTCCACTTCTTGAAATTCTCATCAATACTGTCGGCCTGTTGGTTTTCCAAGACCGCAAGCAGCTTGTTCTTGATCAAGTCCAACGCGGAAAGCGGTTCACCGCGATTGTTCAATGATTCAAAAAGGATGAACGCGTCCGAATGCGAATTCACCTCGATCTTGACCAGGGACGCAGCGTTCACCTTTTCCATCAGTTCCCGGAGTTCTGGCACGGAGAACAGGCGTTTCCCCTTGTCGTTCACCTGACCCAGCCGCTCCTCAAAATATCGGTAGGCTTTCATAATTCGGCGATTGCCGAGATTCGCCGGTTGCTCCACGTCTTTGAGAATCCCTGCCTCGTTCAGCACGGCCCTGTAGTCCTGGAAATTCTTGTTCTGATACGAAGGTTCAACTCGCAAGACGTTTTTAGGACCTTTAATGAGCAATCGGTATTTCAGGTTGTAAAGCTCGTGTTTCGTCTCCTCATCCAGATCTTGGAATTTTGCAAAATGCGCATATATGGCCGCGTAGAACAACGACAACGTCGTTAACCGCTGTTGTCCGTCCACGAGTTCAAGTTCCTGAACCTTATACGCGTCTTCGGCGCGATTGATGCAAATGATGGAACCCAGGAAATGTCCGACCGGATTAGCTTGGACATCGTCAAAGAGGTCCTCCCAGTGCGTTTTTTTCCAGATATACTCCCTTTGGTACTTGGGCACTACAAACCGGACCTTGGCCTCGGTGTCAAAGACGCTGGAAATTGGATAATTTTGTGCTGATTTAATCACGCTTCTCTCGCCTTCTTCTTGAACTCATTGGTGTAGTGGCAGTCGTTCCAGCGATTGCCGTCCGGCTCATTGCCGATACCAGCGAAGTCTTGCTTTTTCTCATCCCAGCCCCAGAACCACGGGAAATCTTTCTTTTCCCGCACTGGCTCGTTGCCGCGATCCTTGTCCCACTTGATTTTGACCCGCTTGCGTAGGATGTCCGCCGTCGCGAAGGGGCGGATGTTCATGCGCACGCCGTCGTTAATGTCAGGGTGCCAGCCGATGGCTTGTTTGGAGAGCGGCTTCCAGCGGACGAAGATGTCGTAGGGCGGCTCGCCTTCGAGGATGAGCTTGAGGCGGGACTGCAATTGCTTGGCGGCTTGGAGGCGGGCGTCGCTGCCGGCCTCGCCGGCGTCCACGGCGGCCTGCTGGCGGCGAATCCAATCGCCGAGGTAGGCGTAGGTGAGCTTTTCCAGATTGGCGTGGGTGAGCTTGTGATAGTTCACCAGCGCGCTGAAGCCGCTCTTGTGACCGTCCCAGATGTGCCAGATGAACGGGCGATGATGGAAGAGCGCGCAGTGCTGCTCGAAGAACTCGTCTGCGCAGCCAGTCCTCCAGCGTCTCGGATCTGCGTAGCCACTTGGGGCCAGCAGCTGGCAATCAGAGCGCTGAGCGTCCAATCTTGCCCAAGGCGCGGCACCAGGAGCTCGCGCAGACGCTCGGCGGCGGGCGCTTCGCCCTTGGTGGCGGAGAGGCAGACGATGCCATCTTCATCCGCGAGCTTTTCCAGACCATCCGGGCCGAGCGCCGGGCAATCGGGAAAACTTGAACCGGTCTGGCGCGGCCACTGGTAGCCGAGCAACCGCGCCACGGCCACGTGCAACGGCTGGTCTGAACCTTTGGGATGCCCGTTGAACAGCCATTGCGTCGGGTCGCTGGAAAACGGCTTCGGCAATCCGTGCGGATATTTCTCCGCCGCCACCTTCTGCCAGTGCGCTAGGTCAAAAGGGAACTTAGCGCAAAGGCGGCATTCGTAACCTTCGATAAAACGCCTGGTCGATTTCGACGAACCGCCGAATTGAAATCAGGGCGAGCTGGCCAGAACGCCCAGATCGCGGGAAGATGTTCAGAGACATGCGGGACGATAGGTGCAGAACCAATGTCAAATCTCTCTCCAGAGTAGAGACTGACTGGGAGTTTCCTCATCATATTCACGACTACGCCTCGCTTACCCCAAGCGGCATATCCCTTTACGAACGCTTGGGGGTTGTCGTGGCTAATCTGGCGATCTTCGGGCCAGTAAAAACGACGTGCTCTCTTCCCGCATAGGGCATTGTGGACTCGCAGGTTCCTTGAAATGGAGTCCACATTCCCCATTAGTCGCCAACCTCCCAGAAGCAAAAGCTGGGCTAACAACCAGATCATGAGCAAAAGTTCTTGAGGAAAACGGGTAACACTCCAAAGCAGAGGTTCCTGGGAGGAACCGAAAGGAGTGTTACCTATGGAAGGCATCGACGAAGTTCAAGGGAAGAGGAAGAAGACCCGCCCCCCGAGGGGGGCGGCGCGACGGTCAAATTGTCCGCACACTTACTCCCACCCGTTTGAGGTCCGGCGTAAAGCGGTGCAGTTATGTCTGGAGGAAAGCTTCCCCGTGGAGCGGGTGGCCCGCGAAATGGGCGTGGGCCGAAGTACCTTGTCCAAGTGGGTGAGGTTGTACCGCGACCAGGGCGAAGCGGGCTTGCAGTCGAAGTCGGCAGGTCGCGAGCCGTCCGCGGCCGAAAGTTGCGGCGGCGGTGAAGGCGGAAGTCGTCGAACTCAAGCGTCGTCATCCCGACTTGGGCATCAAGAAGATCAGCCAGTTTCTGCGGCGCATGTTGTTTCTGCCGGTGAGCCGGGAGACGGTTCGCCGGACGTTACATCGAGCAGCAGTTGCTCAAGAAGCCTCGGCGCAAGCCCCAGCGCAATCCCCCCAAGCCGCGCTTCTTCGAGCGCTCCACGCCCAACCAGATGTGGCAGACCGATATCTTCACCTTCCGGCTGGGAGGCAAGAACGCCTACCTCATCGGCTTCATCGACGATCACTCCCGCTACGTGGTGGGGCTGGAGGTGTTTCGCAGCCAGACGGCGGAGCACGTGTTGGAGGTGTACCGCCGGGCGGTGGCGGAGTACGGCGTGCCCAAAGAGATGCTCTCCGATCAAGGCCGCCAGTACGCGAGTTGGCGCGGGACCACCCGGTTCGAGGCGGAGTTGCGCAAGGATCGGGTTCACCACATCAAGAGCCGGCCGCATCATCCCATGACCCTGGGCAAGATCGAACGCTTCTGGAAAACCATCTGGGAGGAGTTCCTGGTGCGCGCGCAGTTCGACAGCTTCGAGTCGGCCGGCGAGCGGATTCGGCTGTGGGTGAAGCACTACAACCACCGGCGGCCGCACCAGTCCCTGGAGGGGTTGTGTCCGGCCGATCGCTTCTTTGCCATTGCCCAGGAACTGCGCCAGGTCATCGAGCGCGGCATCCAGGAGAACGTGTTGGAACTGGCGTTGCGAGGGCAACCGCGCAGTCCGTTCTACATGGTGGGGCGGATGGGCGAGCAGTCCGTGGTCATTCGTGCCGAGAAGGGCCAAGTGAAGATGCTCGTCGATGGCGAAGAACCGCGACCTCATCAGGAGGTCATCTACGACCTGGAAGGAGGAACTCATGACCACCGAAATCAAAGCCAAGAAGGAACCGCTGCCTTACAATGCCCAGCAGCGAGCCCAAGCGGTGCTGTCGATCTGGACCGAGCGTCGTCGCCCGGCGGAAGTCTGTCAGGAACTGGCGATCAGTCCGGCCGTGCTGTCCCATTGGGAGAAGCGGGCGCTGGCGGCGATGCTCAAGGCGCTGGAGTCGCAGACGCGCCTCGAACCGGGACCGGCGCTGAGTCCGAAACTGGAGCGGTTGCTGGCGCGCCAAGCGTTGCAGCAGAAGGGACGCATGGCCAAACTGGAGAAGCGGCTGGCCAAGCTGCAAGAACCGAAATCGCCACCGCCGACCAAGTAGACCATGCCCGCGGGGCGGGAGGATTCCGCGATGGACGATCCGAAACCCAGCGCTCACCAGCAAGCCTTGGCCCGGCAGCGGGCGCAGTTGATCATGCAGGTGCGGAGCGGGGTGTTGAGTGCCCAGGAAGCAGCCCGGCAACTGGGCATCTCCCGCAAGACCTATTACAAATGGGAGCGGCGGGCCTTGGCGGCGATGGTCGAGGCGCTGGGCAATCGGGAACACGGGCGCCCGCCGCTGCCGCTCGACCCGGAGAAGGAGGCCCTCCAACGCCAGACCCAGGAGCTGCAGGCGAAGCTCGCAGGTCCTGGAGCAGACGGAGCGGATCCGTCAGTGGTTGGAGCAGCCGGATAAAAAAAAAGCATGAGGTAGCCGAAATGGTGGTTACTCATAACCGGCCAATCTCTGCCCATTCTCAGGGGGTGGGGAGTTTGCGGGCTTCGGCGGCGATCTTGGTGAGGCGGTTGGAGAGGCGGTCGAGGCAACGGCGGGTAGGACCGACCGCCAGCGACCGCCGGAACATCTCCAGGGCATGCTGCGCGGCGAGCACAGAATCGATAACTCCATCGAGGCCAGTTCGAAAGTGGGTAAAAGACGCTTTCGGCTGGGGAACCAGATGCCGAGGCTTGGAACGAGCCTGTTGGAATTCCCTCTGGAGATCATTCAACGCCACTTCCACATAGAGCATGGTCATGTCGGGAGAAGTGTGGCCGAGTAATTTCATCAGCGCGGGAAAACTAACCCCGGCGCGAAGCATTTCCGTGGCATAGGTGTGCCTCAACTGATGCGGGACGATGCGTGTGGACAGGCCCAGAGATTCACAGACCTCGTGTAGATAGCGGCGGAGTTGACGAACGAGGGCATCGCGGGTGCTGCGCCGGGCCAGGAGTTGGCCATCGGGAGGCCGCGGATCGAGGAAGCGGAAGAATCGTAAGCGTTGAACGACCGTCACCACCAACGCATCCACTGGGACCATCCGCTCGGTTTTGAGTTTGCCGAGCGGGACGTGAATGGCCCATTGCTGGGGGCCGGTCGAGCGCAGGCAATCGAAGGATAAATCGGCGCACTCGCCAATGCGCATGCCGGTATGGCGGATGAGCAGAAAGGCGTTACTCTCCCGATCGTTGCGGCGGACGAACTCCTGCTGCAGAAGCTGATCCTGCTGGGCGGTGAGCGGGCGTGCCAGTCTTTGCGGAGGGTGCGGGATGTCCTCGCGACGAATGAGGCGGGCGAGTTGAGGAAGCTGTTCGGTCCAAGCCAGTTCGGTGAGCAGGGGACGCAGAGCGATGAGGCGGTTGATATAGGAGGAAGTGGCGAGCGGCGGCTTCTGGGAGCGCAGGCAGGACATCCAGCCGAGGAGGTGAGGATCCCGTCGCAGTTGCTCGAGGGAGTTCACCTGGGGGTGAGCGGCGCCGAGATAGCGGAGGAAGTTACGCACGACCCCACGGTAGTGACGATGGCTTTCGGGGCCGAGCGCCGCGCCGAGAGAATCGACGGCGCGGTCGAAGACGGCGGCCAGCGGATGCAGGAGCGGGGGGTGCCGGGCGCGATTCATGAGGAGAGCCTCGGGAGGGGCCGAACTTGCTGCGCCACGGCGCGCGTGTACTGCTGGTAGACGTCTTGCGGGGTGATCTGCACATAGCGCAGAGTAGTTTGGATGTCGGCGTGACCCATCAACTGCATCAGCGCGGGCAGACTGATGCCGCCGCGTACCATGTCCGAGGCAAAGGTGTGTCGGAAGCGATGCGGGTTCGCGAGCTTGATGCCGGTGCGCTGGCGATGGTAGCGGAATAAGGAGCGCAGTCCCGGCCAGCGTCATGCGGGTTCCGCGCGCCGGTCCCTTGAGCGAGACGAAGAGTGCGGCCGTGCAGGGATGAGGCCGCTCCAGCCGCCGATAGTGATCGAGGAGTTGCACGGCTTCCGGGGCCAGGGGCAGAAAACGCAGTTTGTGACCTTTGCCGCGCACGCGCAACTGGGCTTCGGCGAGCAACACGTCGTCCTCATTCAAACCCAAGACTTCGGCGGACCGCAGTCCGTGCAGGAGCATCAAGCCCACGATGGCCAAGTCCCGCGCCGTACGGAAGCTGGACCAAAAACGTGCCACCTCCTCCACGGACAGCGGGACGAGTTGGCGTTTGGGCACTCTGACTCGCAACCGGCTTATCGCTACCCTTGACCGGCCCACCCCCAGCGGTCCACGCCGCAGATAGGCTTGCTGAAAGCCCGGCGCCATCGGGTCGGGGGCGTCGGGGAACTCGTTGCGCAGGGCGCGCTCGGCGACGGCAATGCGGTCATTGATGGTGGAACCGGAAAACGGAGGTTGGTGGCTGCATTGGAACTTCAGATAATCCAGGAGCGTCGACTTCGTCAGGTCACCTTCGAGCACGTCGCCGGTATGATGAAGACTCTCCCACCAGCGCACAAAGTGCAGCAGAGCGTAAGCGCAACTGCGCAGCGTGGTGTCCGCCAGGCGGCGGACGTACTCGCGGTCGAGGTAACGATTGACCCAGCCGACCTCCCGGCCGGTTTCGTGCTCGATCACGCGAAGAGGACTTTGGGCGGGGTTAGGGGTCTGAGAGCGGATGACGTGGAACCTCATGATCGGGCCTCCTCGAGGAGAGAGTGAAACTGTCGCGCATCACCGCCCTGGACGAAGAAGGAGTTGGGATCGTGGCCCGAAGGCAGGAGGACGCGGCGAGTGGTGATGCCTTGCGCCCGGAGACGAGGGGCTAAGGCCTGCGCGGCCTGCTGGCCACTGCCGTTGGCGTCGACATCGAAAGTGAGATAAACGGTGCGCGGGCGGTCGCACAGTTGGCGAAACTGGTCCGGGGTAAGATGCGTGCCCAGCGCACAGGTGGTGTGGCGGAAACCGGCCTGCCACAACACCGCCAGATCGAACATCCCTTCGACGAGAATCACGCTGGGGAACTGGCGAACCGCTTCCCAGGCGAACAAGCCGCCCTTGGAACCGGGGAGGAAGCGATGGGCGAAGGCGGTGTCCAGACTGCGGCCGTAGAGGTTGACCACACACCCCTCCTGGTAGCAGGGAAAAACTACTCGCCGGTAGAAGGCGTCGTGGCCTTGCGCGTTAACCAGGCCGATGCGCCGCAGCAGATCGAGGGAATAGCCTTGCGCGGTGAGATGACGCCGCAAGCTCCCGCCGGGGGCATAACCCATGTGCAGTTCTTGCAGGAGCGCGGCATCGTGCACTCCTCGCTGTTGGAGATAACGGAGGGCTTCCGGGTAATGCGGCCACTGGCGGTGATAGAAAGCCGCCGTCTCCTTCAGCACGGCGCCCGCCTCCGCCGCAGCCTTGTGCTGTTCGAGATAGGTGAGGCTTTGGTGAAAGGACAAGTGTTGGGATAACTCGACGAAGCGAATCAGATCGCCGCCCTGGCCGCAGCCATGACAGTAGAAGAGATTTTTGCGGGCGTTGACATAGAAGGAAGGCCGGGTCTCGGCGTGCAACGGACAGAGTCCCACGAACTCGCCGCCGTGACCGGTCGGCCGAGCGGTCCAATGCTGCTGCCGTAAATACTCCAGCAGGGGCAGGCGCTGTTTGAGTTTTTCGAGATCCTCGCCCATGGCGCGGTTTTGGCTCCTGGAGACCAGCCTAAAAGAAGGAGGGCAGCGTTCCCAGGCAAGGATGGTGGGGGAAACAGAAAACTTCTCAGCGCCGCAGCGGCCAGAGAATCTGCAGAACTGGGGTCAGTGGCCATAACGGGCCAGCCCGAGGATCGGCCGCGTCACCGCACCCCAACCAATGCGCCAGACGGGCGAACGTTTGGCGTCGAAAGGAAGCCGCTGGCTGGGAGCGGTCCAGGCCGACCGACCAACGGCGGAGGGTGGAGGGATCGGGCACCCGATCGGGGTCCTTCAGCGTAGGCGTCGCCTCTTCCCACGCGCAGTGCTCCTCCCAACGCCGCCGCAGCGCTTGGCAGCGAGCCAGCAAGCTGTAGTGGGTGTAGGGGAGAGAGAGCAGGGGAAGCAGGGTGAAGGTCTTTCCACAACCCTGGCAAAGGCCGCGTCGGATCCCAATCCAGTCGTGATGTTCATCGTGTGCCTGCTTGCGACGGCGACCGTGACCGATGATGGAATCGCGTTCGCAAACCGGACATCGCCGCAGCAGGACCTTCTCGCCGTCGCGCGCCCAATCGGTTTCGATCTTGTCTGGCGGGGCAGAAAGTGGGATAAAAAGAATCGTAGTTCATGGGGGCTCCCTCCCGGTGTTGACCCGCCAAGATCGCAGCCGGAAGCGGGGCCCCTCCTCCTGAACAGAAAAATCCCAACTGGAGAAGAATAACGCTTCTCAGCTTCAGCTCTTACAGGTCTCATTCAAAAGATTGGCCGGTTAATTTCGACTATACGTCCAAGTGACGCACAGCGTTAGGAGGCGAAGCGCAACGCAATGGGATTGTTTCCGAGTGGGCGGGTATCCGCCGGAACATTCGCCTCATTCACTAATTGGAAGAATTTGCGGCAGAGCGGTCGGTCCTTCATTACGCATGCGGATCCGGCTGGAAAGCGGACGGCCTAGGCCCGCAGATCACGACGCCGCATCCCACGGGCAGAAGACCGGCGAGGACTTTGCTGTGCTCCGCCATGAGATCGTCCGGATCGCTGAATGCGGAGATCGCCACTTGATCCGCCCTAATATCTGTGGCGACGCGTGCGAGCTTCTCTAGCTCATCTCGTGTGAACTCAGAAGCAGACGATTTCACCTCGCCACAGACCAATTTGCCATCCGAAATGCAAAGGAGGTCCATTTCCGCTTCCGGTATCGGGTCATCATACTCCTTGAAGAGAGCGACGCCATGGGAGTAAATGAAGCAGTCGCGCGCTCTTTCCCGCAGGGCCCGCAGTGCCGAAACTACAGGCACGCAGCCGTGCAGTGCAATACCGTTGCGAATTAGGCTGTTCAACCTATAGCGCCATACAGACTCGACAGCACGGGCACAGTGGCACCACAGCCGTCGCATTTCACCTTTTGTTGAAGAGTTCCCATCTCACGCCAAAATCGCGATCCGCAGTTGGTGCAGCGGATTCGAATCCCTTGTTGGAGGACGGCGTTGTCCGTTAGCTCCTGCAGAACGTTTAGAAGGTGCGCGCTAGCCGACTTACGGTCCTTCTCGACTTTTTCCTGTGATGTTGCGGTCCGAAAACTCGGATTCGCGGCTATGAAGTGCTCGCGCTGTTCCTGAAAAGCTGATTCGAGCTCGAAGAAGGAGATTTCTTCTTGCCTGGTCTGAAGTTCGCGTGCGTGATGGATGACCAAGCGTGAAAGCCAATCTATGGGCTTGGCGTGGCCGCCCGCGAGCTGCGACGCTATTAATAGCTTCTTCTTCTCCAGTGCGTTTCTCACTCTTTCAAAGAGACCCGCTTCCTTTTCGGGGTTTCCCAGAGAAAGGCGCTCGAATACGCCTCGCCAGTAACTGTGCTCGAAGAAGTGGCCCGCGGATTGAAGCCCGCCAAAGAGTTCGAGGATGCCATTCAAGTAAAGGCCCTTGTCCCACGGACCCAGGCGACGGAATTTAGACTTCGTTAAGATGACCTTAAGGTTCGCGTCGTACGATTTTATTTCCGCGACGCCGGCGGCTCGGTGGAAGATCTCGTTTTCATCGGGAATCCTCAGTATAAAAGGTTCGAGGCGACGCATCTCGGCCGAAAGACAATAATCTGCATCGACACGACAGGGCCTCTGGTTGAAGAAAAGCTTCGGCGACACCAACGCGCCGTGGCAACTTCCACGAGAGCACTTCGTTGCCATAGAAAGCGAATCGCGGAACATACTGAACCCGCAAGTCCATGACCCAGGTGCCCTGATCAATGGGCACGCGTGACCCGGGCGCGTTTAGAAGGCTGTTTCGCGATGTACCTTGTTGATGCGTCGTCCCATAACCCCAGTCGATGTAAACCTCGAACCGACTGGCGTTTAACTTCGGAAATTCACCAGAACACAGTTTCTTACATACTGGAACAACGTCTAGTCCGTTCAGAATTTGCGCCCTCAGTTCGGCGAGTTCATCATCAGCACACTCGAATGATTCGAGGTTGAAGTGGCCGGGAGAGTTGCCCGAACGTTGGGCACGGCGCTTCAAAAACTCTCGAAGCGGTCCGATGAAGCTTCCATCCCGGAGAAGGGAGGGTGACAAACACAGGGCATTCCAGCCCGATCTAAGGTAATCACGAACGAGGAAGATGCGGTTCCAAAAATAGAGCCATGTTTCAGCGCTGTCGCCGACGATAATGCTGTACTGCTCCTGCACGGTATCGACGCGGGGGAGCGGCGCAGCGTGTGCTGCGGATGCCTGAAATGGGAACAGCAAATTCGGTGCACGTGCGATGTGCTCGAACAGTTCGCAGGGGGTCCAGCTGTTCTGCACCTGTAGCCTTGACCACTCGTCCGGTAAGGCCGGGAAAGCCCTTTCTTGGATGATGCCGAAGTTGCGTGTCACCAACCTGACCAATTCCTTGTTTAGTGGGGATTTCCAGTCGTGGAAATAAGTAAGCAGCGTCGCCGCAACGCCGAATGCAAATCCCGCTTGTTGCGACATCAGAAGGGGCAGCACTTGCCGAGATTTTACCAGCCCTTGCGACGCGTCGGCGACGAAATGGGGCGGTTCATCGGGTCCAAGGAGGTGCGCGGGATGTGCCTCGATGCCCCACGGAACGATCTCCTGGTCGATTCGGTCTATCGTGGTCTGGGTCAGAGGGGTGTACGTGTAAACGAGATCCGGATCTACGTACCTCAGCAACGACCAGAACGCCTCATCGATTTCGCCTTTACACACTGGAATAATGGGATTGAACCGCCCGCCCCAAAGCCCATAGTTCGCTTCGAACAACGAGTCCAGCAGCTCGGGAGGGCACGCCTCAGGATCTACCAAAAAGGCTAGGCGATAAGGGCGTGCCCTCGACTCCACACCAAAAGGCCTTGAATTCCGTGCCACCCTCAAACATCAAGAAACCACCGGTCAGGATTTGATCACAGCGTAGTCTTACCACCCGAAGTGTACCACGGAGCGAAACTCATCTATGCACGGGACGCCGGAGTATCGGGGGAGACGCACCAGGGGATTCCCAAGTGCCGAGTGACGGTGTGCTCGGAAACAATCCACTTTGACGGGAAACGGCCATAACCGGCCAATCTCTGCTCGTTTGAGGGTTCAGGTGGAACTGGTCTACGGTGGCCGCCGATACTGGCATTAAGTACGTCCGATTACAAGGTGTGCTCGAACTGGCGGCTGCAATTGCCTCAACCAGGGGTCGTCGGCCGCATAAGACAACTTCAACTGAAAGAAGAATGGTGTCGCCGGCGCTCTTCGAGACCGGCCTCAACATTCGAGATTGGCCGGTTATTTTAGCCAAACCGTCGAAGTGGCTGTCCGGAATTATCAGCCATCGCCCCGCGGCGCATTGGGCCGCTTCTGGTCGAATCGGCCCCTCGGAAGCTAGGGTAATGAGGGAGGAGTCAGGGCTGTGAACACCAAGTACTCACGGTTCGCTCTCCTCGCTACCGGGTGTCGAGCGCGGAAAAAAGAAAAAGTGGCGGAGTTCTTTGAAGCAGAGGCGAGCGAGGAACTCCATCTACCGCGTGGTGCGCGTGAACGGCGGCTGAGGCGAGCTTCTGTTCCTAATGCGGCTTGCCCCGGGGGTGGAAGTTCTTGAGTTTTTCTCCCGCTACTTGGCGGACGATGCGGTCCATCATCGGGGCGGGCGCGTCCATCTCTTTAGCGATGGAGCGCCCAACCTCTGTCTGTGCCAGCCTCCGCTGCTTCTTGCCCTGCAGGCGCTTGCGCTCCTTACCGACTGTCGCTCGGATGAGTGCCAAGTCACGCGCGGTCGGTTCAGTAACATCACTTAGCCTGTCGCTGTGGATGAGGTCGTTAAGCAGGGGATAGGCCTTCTCGAAAATGGCACCTTCAACCAACTCGCCGAAACTGTGAAACTGCAGCTTGCCTTCCGGAGTAAGCTCGAAGTGCACCATAAAGTCGCTGATTGCTGTCAGTTGCGAGCCGTCCGCATTTCCCATTTCGTCCAGGTATAGGATGGCGGCGTCTTTTGTTGGCGCTACAACAAAAGAGCAGTCGCCATTTTCCCAACGGCACATGAACAGTGGCATAAGCCCTCCCTTTTCATTAGGACTCACATTGTTGCGACGTGATTATATTAGCGACGATATGCGTATGTTGACCCTCACATCTGCAGCGCCTGGCACGCCCCCGTGCTGCCCGCCCAAACAAGGTCTTAATCTGCCATCCTTGCGCGGGCGCGGACACTACTACTCGGTTTCAGCACAATCCGAGCACACCCA
>CAVSQE010000045.1:0-7935 GCA_963729915.1 uncultured Acidobacteriota bacterium
GCCCCTTGACGGTGTTGATTCGCGAATGGACAAACACACGATCCGGTCCGCAACAGGCATTGGAATGCCACCTGACGGGCAGAGCTCTTTCCAGAGCGTTGTCGCGCATCGATCCAACCGTCGAGAACATTCCCTGGGATAGGCGGATCAAGCAGGAAGCGCACCTACGGCACCGTCGGCCCTACATCTTCAGCGAACAAGAGGTTCGGCGCTTGCTGGCAACGGCGCTCAGCTTTCCCTCTCCGCGATCACCCTTACGGCCGCACACAGCGCACATGATGCTGGTGATGGCCTACTGTGCCGGTCTCCGCATCGGCGAAATCGTGCGGTTGAATGTGGAAGACTTCGACGCGAACGACCGGAGCATCGAGATCCGCGGCACCAAGTTCTTCAAGTCGCGGCGCTTGCCGCTCTCGGACAGCGTGGTTGCCGCATTTCAGTCATACCTCGGCGCTCGCCAACAGGCGGGGGCACCGACAAAACCGGACACCCCACTGTTCTGGCATCCCCGGCCAGCCGGCCGATACTCGTACTCGAGGGGCCGGAATCTGCTCGTCCGTGTCCTACGGCGCGCGGGACTCAAGCCGGTGACAGGACGCAGGGGACCACGCATTCACGACTTGAGACACGCCTTTGTCGCAAACCGGATGCTCGCGTGGTACCGCGAAGGTGTCAATCCCCAATCGCGCCTCCCTTACTTGGCTACATATCTTGGGCACAAGGACATCAACTCGACGCTGGTGTATCTCACCATCACCCAGGAGCTACTTCAGCAAGCCTGTGAGCGATTTCGCGTGCGTGGAGCCCGCATCCTGCGAGCTTCGACGGAAGGAGGCGAGGCATGAAGCCCACCCCGTTTCCTCAGTTGCTGCATGCCTTCTTCCACGAATGGCTAGCGCAGCAACGCAATGTCTCCCATCACACCGTGCTGTCCTATCGAGACAGCTGGCGGCTGTTTCTCCGGTTCGTCGCGGCGCAAAAGGCCAAGTCCGTTGCCAAGCTGAGTCTGACCGATCTCACCACTGAGGAAGTTCTGGCGTTCCTGCAACACGTTGAACAGATTCGAAAGTCCTCGATTGGAACCCGGAACTGCCGATTAGGTGCGCTGCACAGCTTCTTCCGCTTCGTCGCCGACCGCGAACCGTTGGCCGCTGCGCAGTGCGCAGCGGTCCTGCGTATCCCTACCAAACAGGCACCCAAACCTCAGGTCTGTGATCTGGACGAAGAGGAGATCTCCGCAATTCTCGCCCAACCGGATCGGTCGAGGATCGAAGGCCAGCGCGATCACGCCCTGTTGGCAATCCTTTACAACACGGGTGCCCGCATTCAGGAAGCGTTGAACCTCTCTCCGCAGGCTCTTCGCTTGGAATCACCCTTCCACGTTCGACTGCTCGGCAAAGGGCGTAAAGAGCGGACCTGTCCGCTCTGGCCCGAGACGGTTGAACTCCTGAAGGCGCTCTTGAAAAGACGGCCTCGCGGGGAAGATGAACCAATTTTTGTCAACCGATATGGCGACCCCCTCAAAGCTGCCGGCGTTCGCTTCAAGTTGAAGCAGTATGTGGCAGCGGCGACCAAACTGGCGCCATCATTGGCAAAAAAGCGTGTCTCTCCGCACGCTTTTCGTCACGCCACGGCGACGAGTCTTGTCACGGAGGGAGTTGACGTGACGGTGATTCGAAGCTGGCTTGGCCATGCAAGCCTCGACACAACAAACATCTATGCGCGAGCTAACCTTGAAACAAAACGCAAGGCCCTGGAGAAGGTAAACGGTTCTACCAGGCCCGGCAAACCCCCGCGCTGGAAGCGCGAGGTGGAACTCCTGCAGTGGCTCGACTCGCTCTGAGCTGAGTCTGTGGTTGAGGACTGTCAATAATAATGGCAAGGAGCGCTCGGGTCGGACGCCGACAAATACAGGTGTCCGGCCCCCTTCCTTCGCATTATCGGCTCCTTACCATTAACTTGGGAATGATCAGCTGACCATTCTCAGATCACGCCGCAGATGCGCATCCTGGTGGCGGTGGAAGCGGTAGATGGCCGTAAGGGTATCGACTCGCTAGCGCGCCTGTGTCAGGAGAAGCTTGAAGCCGACCCTTTCTCCGGCTGGCTGTTCGTTTTCCGCAGCCGGCGCGGAACGGCGATTCGCATTCTCGTCTATGATGGCCAAGGGTTTTGGCTGGCGCAGAAGCGTTTGTCGAAAGGGCGGTTTCGCTGGTGGCCGCAAGGGCGGAATGCGCACGAGGCGGCGCGGAGTCTGGCGGCGCATCAGTTGCAAGTCTTGCTGGCGGCAGGCGACCCGACCGCCACCCAGGCGGCGCCGGCCTGGCGACCGGTGGTCGTTCTGAGTTGAAAAAAAGTGGCACAGGGCCTTGCGTTCTAAACACGTCTCTGGTACGCTGCCGGGCATGGAAGGAGAATTTCGCTATCGGGGCCGAGTCATCACGGCAGCAGAAGTGGAGTTCATCCGCCGGCTCATCGCGCAGCATCCGAGTGCCAACCGACGGCAGCTTTCGTTGCAGTTGTGCGCGGCGTGGGGATGGAGACAGGCCAACGGCGCCCTGCGCGATATGGTCTGCCGCGGGCTGCTCCTGGAACTCGCACGGGCCGGGCATCTGGAGTTGCCCTCGGCGACCCATGTGCATCGCAACCCGTCAGCTCGGCGCGCCACGAGCGGGCCGGCGGTGGCGCCGCGGTTGCTCGATACCGCTCCTCTGGAAGTTCCGCTGGGAGCCCTGCGGCCCTTGCAGTTTCAGCAGGTGCGGCGCACGCCCGAAGAACCACTCTTTAACGACCTCCTCGCACAGTATCATCCACTCGGCTATACGCGGCCGGTGGGCGAGCACCTCAAGTACTTGGTCGACGCTGCGGGGCGTCCGATCGCTTGCCTGGCGTGGTCATCGGCCCCCCGCCATCTCGGCGCTCGCGACCGCTTCATTGGTTGGTCGGCCGAAGCACGGCGTCGTAACCTCCGCTTCATCGCTTACAATCCGCGTTATCTCATTCTGCCTTGGGTCCGCGTCCCGCATCTCGCCTCCCACGTGCTGGGTCAGATGGCACGTTGTCTGGCCGGAGACTGGGAGCGGGTGTACGGGCATCCGATCTATTTTCTGGAGACCTTTGTCGATCCCGAACGGTACCGGGGCACCTGTTACCGGGCGGCGAATTGGGTGGTGATGGGGCGGACGACCGGCCGGGGGAAGAACTGCCCCAACAAGCGTCCCAACCGGTCGATCAAGGAAGTGCTGGGGTATCCGTTGGTGAAAGACTTCCGGGCACGTTTGGCGGAGGAGGAATGAAGCCGCCGCTAAGGATCGACGTCAGCCGACAAGAACTGGAAGATGTCTTGGCGCGAGTGCGGGAGACGCTGGGGGAGCAGGATTATGAAAAGCTCAAGGCAGCGATTGAAACCCTGGCGTATCTGACCGATTCGCTGCAGGACCGGGAGATCAGCCTGCAGCGGTTGCGGAAGATTCTGTTTGGCGCCAGCTCGGAGAAGACTCGCGACGTGACCCCGGCATCGCCGAACCCCGCAGCGGAACAGAAGTCCGCGACGGAAGCGTCGGCGGAGAAGTCACGCCCTGGTCATGGTCGCCATGCAGCCGAGGCATTCCGAGGAGCGCAGAAAGTCGAAGTCACACATTCCACGCTGAAGCCGGGAGATACCTGTCCAGAGTGCCAGAAGGGGAAAGTCTACCTGCAGAAAGAGCCGCAAGTGCTGGTGCGGGTCGTGGGACAAGCACCGCTGGCGGCCACGGTCTACCACTTGCAGAATCTGCGCTGCAACTTGTGCGGAGAAGTCTTCACGGCCGAGGCTCCGCCTGGGGTGGGAAGCGAGAAGTATGATGCCACCGCATCCAGCATGCTGGCCCTGTTGAAGTACGGCAGTGGATTACCCTTTTACCGCATGGAGAGTCTCGAAGCGAGCCTGGGGATTCCCTTGCCGGCTTCGACCCAGTGGGAAGTGGTGGCGGCCGCAGCGGCACCGATTCAGCCGGCGTTGGAGGAGTTGATCCGGCAGGCAGCGCAGGGGGAAGTGCTGCACAACGATGATACTCCGATGCCGGTGCTGGGTCTGGGGCAAGAGGGAGGCCGAGAAGCACGCGACCCGCCGGAACGCAAAGGGGTATTTACTTCTGGGATTGTGGCGACGCAAGCGGGGCGGCGGATCGCGCTGTTTTTCACCGGTCACCGGCATGCGGGAGAAAACCTGGCGTCCGTGCTGGCGCGACGGGCGCAGGAGTTAGCGCCGCCCATTCAGATGTGCGACGCGCTCACCCGCAACCTGCCCAAGCTGCCAACCAAGCTGGAAGTGATCGTGAGCCATTGTCTGGCCCATGCGCGGCGGCGCTTTGTTGAGGTGGTCGCCAACTTTCCTGAGGAGTGCTGGCACGTGCTGGAGACCTTGGGCGAGGTTTATGGTTGCGATGCGCAAGCCCGCGAACAAGGGATGTCGCCGGAAGCGCGGCTACACTTTCATCAAGAGCACAGCGGTCCGGTGATGGCGGGGTTGCAGGTGTGGCTGCGGGCGCAGTTCGCGGAGAAGAAGGTGGAACCGAACGCCGGCCTGGGCGAAGCCATCACCTACCTGTTAAAGCACTGGGAGCCGCTGACCTTGTTCTTGCGCAAAGCCGGCGCCCCCCTCGATAACAATATTTGTGAACGGGCTTTGAAGAAGGCCATTTTACATCGCAAAAACAGTCTGTTTTATAAAACCGAGAACGGTGCCCACGTGGGCGATCTCTACATGAGCCTGATCCATACTTGCGAATTGAACGAGGCCAATCCCTTCCATTACCTCACCGAACTGCAGAACCACGCCGCCGAACTGGCCCGGAATCCTGCGGCCTGGATGCCGTGGAACTACCGGGAGACCCTGCAGCAGACTGGTACAAGTCAGCCTTCCACTTAAATCCCTTTGGAGTACAATACGTTCGACCTGGCCGAAAACGATCGATCGTGGCCAGGGGCGGAAGTCATTTGAAAAGGCCAAAATACGCGCCTCGGGGAAGGTGAAATCGCCAAGGGTTTTTGGCCACCGCGTTGCCGCGCCAGAACTCCGTTTCGTGTGAGGTAGTCGCCTCTCGGTACGACCGAACCTACCCCGGGCAGTCTTCACCGTCCGCTCCTGGCCAACCCGATCCCCGAGACTCCCAAGAGCGCGGACGATCCAGCGAATGCATTGAATAATACCGAGCAGCTTATCTGGCTTTCCTGCGTTTCCGCTCAGCCGGGAGTTCGATGTAGAATGTTTTCCATGTTGCGGAGCATTGTCTATGCCGTGCTGTGCGGAACACTATTCGTACTTCTCCCCGAACCTTCATCCAGCCAGCAGGTCCACAACCATCCTGCTCCGGAGAAATTGGGATCCGTAGCGTTTCCGACCAACTGCGCGCCTACCGTGCAGAAAGAATTTGAGCGAGCGGTCGCCTTGCTTCACTCCTTTGCCTATTCCGCCGCCGAGGCTTCATTTGAGGATGTTGCGGCGCGGGACCCGCATTGCGCTATGGCGCATTGGGGCATCGCCATGACGCACTTTCATCAGCTTTGGGAGCCACCGCTCCCGCCTGAGGGGTTCAGCCTCGGCCAGCAGGAGCTCCGCCGAGCTCAAGAGATTGGCGCAGCGTCAGATCGCGAGGGTGGGCTCATCCAGGCCCTGGCTTTGGTTTACGACAACGCTGCTCCGTACCAAACTCGGATTGTGAGCTATGAAGCCGCAATGCAGAAACTGGCAGCAGCCTACGGCGACGACGCTGAAGTTCAAGTGTTCTATGCTTTGGCGCTGTTGGCCGCGGCGTCACCGTTCGACAAAACACACGCGAAGCAGAAGCGAGCCGCTGACATTCTGGAGCCTCTATACCGCAGATATCCACAACATCCTGGGATCCCACATTATCTGATCCACGCTTATGACAACGCAGAGCTTGCTGGCAGGGGAGTTGCCGCGGCTCGGGCATACTCCAAGATTGCGCCTTCGGCTCCGCACGCATTGCACATGCCTTCTCACATCTTCACGCGACTGGGCATGTGGAGCGATTCCATTGCGTCGAACCGGGCGGCAAGAGCCGCCGCACATGAACAGGGTGACATTGGCGAAGAGCTGCACGCGATGGATTACCTCGTCTATGCCTTTGTGCAGGAGGGCCGCGACCAAGAAGCTGCCGAAGTTATCCGCGAGCTCAGGCAGATGCAGAAGCTGAACGAGGGCGATTTCAAAGTGGCTTACGCATCCACGGCGATGCCCGTCCGCTACGCAGTTGAACGGCATCAATGGACAGAAGCCGCAACGCATTGAGTCTCCGCCGGGGGCGCCGCCTCATGTCGTCGCAATTGCAGTCTGGGCCCGGGCTTTGGGTCTCGCGAGGAGCGGGCGTCCCGCGGAGGTGCGCCCTGAAATTGATAAGCTGCATGAGCTGGAACGGCAGCTCCGGGTTGCCGGCAATGAATATTGGGCTAAACAAGTGCGAATTCAGGCCATGGAAGCCGAAGCGTGGCTGGCGCAGGCGGAAGGGAGGCCGGACGACGCGCAGCGTCTGCTTCGCAATGCGGCGGACGAAGAGGACGCAATCGAGAAGCTGCCCGTAAGCCCTGGCCCGATCATCCCGGCGCGAGAACAGCTCGGAGACCTGCTGCTGCGAGCAGCACCAGCCTGACCAGGCAGTCAAAGAGTTTCAGAACGCTCTGGCTAGTGCGCCGAACCGACGCAACTCGCTCGACGGACTGTCGCGCGCCACCGGCCGGGGCCGAAGTATGTGAATCAACCTCCGAATCCGTCGCTGACTCGCATTGCTGGGGCACCCAAGCTTTCTAATTCTGATTTACGCACACCCGCCGAAAGCTCACCCTTGATCTGCCTCTGCTGGTCCGTGGTCAACTTGAGTTTGAAATTCTCGTTTGCCATTTTTTGCTCCTTTTTGTTCCTAGAGCATTTCCATAAATAATGTAGCTTGCAAAAAGCTAACGCTTGTGGCAGAGTGGGGGCATGCGAGCCATACCTGTTCCCCTCCGCAAGCGCATTCTGGAACTTTACGAGCAGGGCAAGAGCACGCGGGAGATCGCGCAGTTTGCGGGCTTCTGCGTGGCGGCGGTGCGCCGCGTGCGCCAGCAGTTTCGGCAGCGCCGCACGCTGGAGCCCCAGACGCATCGGTGTGGGCGCAAGACGCTGCTCACCGAAGAGCGGAAACAGCGGCTGCGCGAACTCTTAGCGGCGCAGCCCGATGCCACCCTGGCCGAGTTGGGCGCCCGCCTGGACCGCCCTTTCCGCACCTCCACGATCGATCTCTGGTTGCGGCGGCTGGGCTGGAAGTTTAAAAAAAACTCTGGCCGCCGCCGAACGCGACCGACCCGACGTGGCGGAAAGAAGGGCCGGCTGGCATGAGCAGTTGGCCGCCGAACCGGTGGCCGCTCTGGTGTTTGTGGACGAAAGCGGAGCCAACACCAAGATGACTCGCCTGCGGGGCCGTGCCTTGGGCGGCCAAAGACTGCTGGCGCGCGTTCCGCACGGGCACTATCAGACCAGCACGCTGATCTCCGGCGTCCGCCTGGGAGGTCCCTGCGCCCCGTGGTTGTTTGGTGGCCCGATGAACGGCGAGATGTTTTTGGCCTGGGTCCGGCAAGGATTGGCCCCCACGCTACGTCCCGGCGACGTGGTGATCCTGGACAACCTGAGCACGCATAAGATCCGGGGTGTGCGCGAGGCCCTCGAAGCCGCCCGCGCGCGGCTGCTCTATCTGCCGCCTTATTCGCCGGACTTCAACCCCATCGAGCCGATGTGGAGCAAGATCAAACAGGTCCTGCGCAGCCACGCTCCGCGCACCGAAGACGAACTGCTGCGGGCGGCCAAGACCGCCTTTAACTCGATTTCCACCGCCGATTGCAAAGGCTTCTTTTTTAGCGCCCAATACGCTACATAATAAATGGAAATGCTCTAAACTTTGGGCT
>CAVSQE010000046.1:0-3009 GCA_963729915.1 uncultured Acidobacteriota bacterium
TGGTTCAACGGCTCACCCAGAATGAACTGCCCGGCGTCGGCAGTGGAACCAATGTCGAGCCAGTAGGATGTCGCACTCCAGCGGGTCGTGCATTCCCGGATCACCGCCCGGGCCGCGCGAGTATCCACGCACCCGATGACAACGTCAACCCGGTCGAGCGGCTCCCTGCGGACCAAGTGCTCAGGCACCGCCTCCCACCCGAGATTCCAGAACAAATTTAGCCGGTTCACGAGCACGACACTTTTGAGATGGCCCACTTCACAACGACTGAACGGTTGCCGCACGCAGTTGGTGGGAGAAATCACGTCCCCGTCCATGACCGTCACGTGCAAGCCTTCGGGATGCCCCCACGCGATCAGCGCTTGGTGCAAGAAAGGCAAGCCGCCGACCACGGCGCTGCCGGTGCCTCCGCAACCGACGACTAACACGCGTACTCGCCGCCGTAACAACTCCGCGTGAATCGTGTGTGTCTCCATAAGGTCATTCCCGCTCGACAAACTGTCGCAACGTCTCCTTCGCGTCAGTCAGGAATTCGGTGGGGAAAGGATCCTGGCTGCCCTTCAGGATCTTCCACAGTCCGAGGAATCCCCCCGTGTGACTGGTGAGGCGCACCGCTCCGTTCGCATGTGTGAATTGGCTCCGGAAGAATCCGGCTTGCCAGTCGCTAATCGACTCTACCGTTGTCTGGTCTGGCACGCGCATCGAGCCGAGGCAAACCCGGCCGGCAGCGTCGCAATTCCAATAGGGAGCTGTTTTCAGAGGTGTTTCTCCTGCGGGGCGCTCATCCCTCTCCAAAGCGCGCACGAAGAGTTCACGGCGTGTCACCCTGAAGACCAGCGCGGGGTGCGGGTAGGCGCCGCCGTCCAATGCGCGCGCGTCAGGGTCGACGCCGCCGAAGAACATCACCTCGCGCCTCGCCCGCGTCCACCAGGTGATAGTCTCTGGCGTACGTGCCAACACGTTCTCGGGAAAGATTTCCGCAGTGATGCGGGTTCCTAACCCCTCGGCCAGGGTCCTTAGGAAGGCTGTTGTCAGTGCTTGTCCAGGCCCAAGGTGCGGGGCGCCACTTTTCGCTCGTATCATGACGGAGTGAAGTGTGGCGAACATCGACATGCCATCGCCGTACAGAAGAACGGCATTCTTCAGGGCGAATGTTCTGCTAGCTCCGATTACCACTCGCGCTTCCATGGCCCTCCTCCGAGTCTGTAACCCATTTCTCGTTTCCCGGCATGAGATCGATCAACCGGCTGGCGGCTGCGAGGGTCCGGCATACAACCGCCAGGGTGTGAAACGCTGACCGAATGCTCTTGAGGTCAAAAGCGCTCAAAGGCAAGATCAGGTTGGGCTCCGAACTCGCCTCTCCCCACGATTGCGACTCATCTTCAAAATGTGCCTCAATCGAATCATTCTCCGCGAAGACAACCAGAGCGGCAGGCAGCGGTGAATTCGTGTCCATGAGCTGCTCGCGCATGTCATCGGTGAATTCCGGGCGCCGCACCGACGCAGAGGTTCGTTCGAGTTCGAGCGCGGCGGCAATTAGGGCCTTGGACGCTTCTCCCCTGGCCTGTGCAGCCATCCGGCGAAGACTTCGCAAACTAAGCAGTTTCTGCTTCATGCATGCGGGCATTGATGCTGCCACGTCCGCGATCTCGTATTGTTCCTCTTCCCCCTCGGCCCATTCGCGCAGCATCTGGACGCGATCTTCGGCGTCACGGTAATCATAGGTCCTTACCCACCGGTTAAGGGCCCCTGTAAACAGATGGTAGAAGGTTGCGGGCAACCGTGGGTGCTCCTGCGCCATAAGTTCGAGTGTCGGTCCGGCCACGACAAAGGCGGCACTGTCCGGGTGAAGAAACAGGTAAAGCCGTCGGCCATCCGGGTCGGACTCGCCAGCGTCCGTATATTCGTCCACGACCTCACTGAGCATCAATCGCAGGCAGAAGCGCCGCCGAAGAGCCTTCCCGCCGTGGAGATCAATCCAGCGATTGAGCGTTGCCTGCACATAGTCGGTTGGATCGCGGCGGACACGCCGCCAGTCGCCCGGCTCCGCGATATCCAGTTCAAGTAACGCCTGTGCCAAGCGAATCGCGGCGCGCTCGCCGGCGTGAAAATGATACTCAAGTGGAACGCAGTCGAGGCTTGGAAGAAGCAGATGGGCTCCGCTTCCCATCAGGCAAGCGGTGGCAGCCATCCGGGTGGGGGGGCAAGCGGTGTTGCGCTGTAAGCGCGCCGTTCGGCGTCGACCGCTCTTGATAAGACGAGGACTGTCTGCTGAAAGTGTGTGCATCGGGCGAACCTTGCGAGGAGGGTTTGATTGCGGGGGTGGCGGTCCTCGCTACGCCGCTTGAGTTCATTGAGGACCGCCTGCTTTGCTTTCTCTCTTCGTACCTTCGGATCGGCTCTCATCAGCCCCTATCCTTTGGTGCCGATTGCGGCGACGAAACGATAGACTAATTTTTCCCCGACAGCCTCGGGCCCGGTGATCGTCGCCGTGGCAATATCCGGGTACATCGTCGCCAGCACGGCACGCACTTCTTCCGGAGAGAGATGACGCCCTGGGTCCGGGATCTTAACCCCACTCCAGGTAAATTCACGGCTTATAACGCTAGCCTGCATGGGCTTTCACCTCCTGTCGGTTTGCTTGCAACGGCGGGTTCGGTCGGCATGGTGTCTCCGAACAGTGTGTTGGCCCTCGCCGCGGTATCCACAGCTTGCTGTGGAGTGGCAGGGTTGTCGCCGGTGGGATTTGCTGCTTTCTCGGCGGATTTCTTGTTGCGCTCCGCATTCTTCTTGCGGGCTTCTTCCTGGGCAGCCTTGGCCGCAGCCTCCATTTCAGCTTTGGCCTGAGCCAGCGTGCTGCCCAGTTGGGTGTGACACTCAACGTAGCTCGCCAAGTGTTTTCCCAGTTCCGCGTCGAGCTCCTCCGGTGTGCCGGTGTAACTCAACGGGGTTGTAAGCGCCGGGTTATCGTCCTCTTTCACCTTCTTCGGGATTACGCATACCCGGACC
>CAVSQE010000047.1:0-6252 GCA_963729915.1 uncultured Acidobacteriota bacterium
TAGTCCTATGCTCGTTATGGTACGCGTACCATAAAGTGCAAGCACAAATGGACTACTCGCCCTACGACATCGCGTTCACGGCCGAAGGCCGGCGCCGCGTGCACGCCTTCAGTTACATCTTGGGTTACTCGCGCCGCCAGTATGTGCGCTTTGTGGAGACACAGGACTTCGCCACCACCGTCCGCGAGCACGTTCGCGCGTTCGAGCACTTTCGGGGTCTGGCCGCCGAATGGCGAGCTCGCCATTCGGCGGCTAATGGCGAGGATTCTATTATGCGCAGGATGGTCCTGGCGCGCAGCGAATACGGCCTAATCGACAGGATTTGCTCGCCATAATGTGGATACGTGCAACTCTGGGAAGCCGCCTGGAGGTGTGCACATGTCAGATCAGCATTTCAGCCACGAGATGTGGCTTTCAAGATTAAGAGATCACTTGGAAAAGGAGCGGTACGCTGCAGGGACCGCGCTCCGGTCTATTGCCGTAGCGCGCCATTTCCTGCATTGTCTCGACAAGCAGCACGTTGAGGTCGTCGCGGCGCAACCAGCAAACGTCGAGCGGTATCTACAACAGGCACTGCGGAGGTACCGTCGACGCCACGGGCACTCGCCGGAGTACAAAGGTTGGCGGTGCTTACACACCAATGGCATCCAACTGCTGTTGCGCTTGGCTCAAGGACAATGGCCACCAGTCGCGGTGGCAGCCACTCCTGCCGAGATATTGCAGCGGGATCTCTGTGCGGATTACTCCCAGTGGATGACCGCCTTACGCGGGCTCAGCTTGGAAACGGTGTCTGGTCGCGATGCCGAGGCACATCGATTTCTGGACTGGCTGGGGGAGCGCGCTACGCGAGAGGCACTTGCCGACCTCACCGTCGTCGATGTGGATGCCTATTTGAAGGATCGGGCCGGCTCGTTCAGCAGACGGTCTCTCAAATGGGTGGCCACCAACATGCGAAGCTTTTTGCGCTGGTTGCACACGACGGGGCAAATCACCCGGAATGTCTCGGCCGCTGTGATTACACCCTCGCTCTACGCGTTCGAAGGTATTCCTTCTGCTGTTCGTGCCGAGGACGTGAACAGAGTGCTGGCTGTGACGAAACAGGACTGCACGCCGAAAGGGATACGCGATTATGCGATTCTGATGCTGATTTCGACCTACGGGGTGCGGGCCGGCGAGATCACGGCCCTTCGTCTGGGCGACGTCGATTGGCGTAAAGAGGTTGTGCGGATTCGCCACAGCAAGACGGGAGCAACATCCTATCTGCCGTTGCTGCTCGAAGTAGGGGAGGCGATCTTGCAATACCTCCAGAAGTCACGGCCGAAGACGCCTTTTCGCGAGATTTTCGTTCGGAGTCGTGCCCCGTATCGACCGTTCACGAGCGGGTCAAGCCTGTACGGCCTAGTCCGGCGTCGGATCGAAGCCGCCGGAGTGATCACCACAGGCAAACGTGGTCCGCATTCATTTCGGCATGCGCGGGCTGTGAGCATGCTGCGCGCAGCGGTGCCATTGAAGGAGATTGGCGATCTGCTGGGTCACCGCTCCGCGGACTCCACGCTGGTGTATCTGAAGCTCGCGACGGAGGACCTGCGTGCTGTGGCCCTGGAAATTCCGACGCGGGTGAAAGTATGAAAACAGCATCCGCGTTCACGTCAAAGGGGACAACACCGCAAGACTACGTGCGACAGTTGCGCCTGCGCAGCCCGATTGCCACTCGGGTTTACCGGTGCATTTTGAACGGATTCGAGCTCTTTATCGCCGGAAACGCACAGAACAATTCCCTATCGCAAGAGACGATGCGCCAGTGGCTCACCGATCGACGCCAGGTGTGGCCGTTCCATATGGTCACGCATCGTGCCTGTCTGGTTGACCGTTACTTGGATTGGTTGGTAAGCAAGGACGCACTCTCAAACAACCCGTTTGCCCAGTTGCGCAAAGAATATGGGCAGCGCACGACCACTCCGATCGTCCGGGCGCTATTGGATGAGAACTCTGAAGTCGCACTCGAAGCGCTACGGCCAGTTCCGCGCTTCGGCAGTTTTCTGGGCACGGTGATGCGCGAGCATGTGGCCCTCATGCAGGCCATGGGCTATCACTATGATACCCAGGAAGAGCGACTGCTCCGGCTGGACCGGTTCCTGCAACTCCGGCCGGATCTTTCGGGTCGTCCCTTGACCGTGTTGATTCGAGAGTGGGCAAACACACTGTCGACTCCCCAGCAAGCGTTGGAGTGCCACGAGACGGGCCGGGTGATTTCCAGGGCACTGTCTCGCATCGATCCAACTGCCGAGAGCATTCCTTGGGACAAACGGATCATCCAACAAGCACACCAACAATACCGTCGACCATACATATTCAGCGAACAGGAGGTCCTCTGCCTATTGGAGATGGCGCTCCGCTTTCCATCCCCTCAATCACCGCTACGGCCGAAAACACTGCACATGATGGTGGTGCTGGCCTACTGCGCTGGTCTCCGAATTGGCGAACTCCTGCGTTTGAATGTGGGCGATTTCGATGGCGGTGATCGGACCATCGAGATCCGTTGCACGAAGTTCTTCAAATCGCGACGTCTACCTCTCTCAGACAGCGTCGTTGCGGCACTGCAATCATATCTCGAGGCTCGCAAACAGGCTGGGGCACCCACCATGCCTGATACCGCGCTGTTCTGGCATCAGCGGACCGGGGGGCGATACGCGCGCGTGACGGTCCAGATGTTGCTGGCCGGTGTTCTGCGGTGCGCGGGGCTCAAACCTAACCCGGGGCGCACGGGTCCTCGCACTCACGATCTGAGGCACGCCTTCGTCGTCAATCGGATGGTCGCCTGGTATCGGGAAGGCATCAATCCCGAGTCTCGTCTGCCTTATCTGGCCACCTATCTCGGCCATAAGGACATCAACTCGACCCTGGTGTACCTCACCATCACTCAGGAACTGCTGCAGCAAGCCAGTGAACGGTTCCGCGTACGGGGAGTCCAGATCCTGCGAGGCTCTACAGAGGGAGGAAATGCATGAAGCCCACTCTATTTCCTCAACTCCTGCACGCCTTCTTTCACGACTGGCTGGTGCGACAGCGAAACGTCTCCCATCACACCGTGCTTTCCTATCGGGACAGTTGGCGGCTGTTTCTGCGGTTCGTAGCTGTCGAGAAAAAGAAATCCGTGGCCAAGCTCGGTTTGGATGATCTCGACGCAGTAGAGGTTCTCGCGTTCCTTGAAAACATCGAACAGGTCCGCAAGTCCTCAATTGGAACACGGAACTGCCGATTAGGGGCACTGCACAGCTTCTTCAGCTTCGTGGCCGACCGGGAACCCCTTGCTGCGGCGCAGTGCGCCGCCGTCCTGCGTATTCCCACCAAACAAGCACCCAAACCGGAAGTCCGTGACCTGGACGAGGATGAGATCACCGCGATTCTTGCCCAGCCGGATCGCTCGAAGGTCGAAGGCCAACGTGATCACGTCCTGCTGGCGGTCCTTTTCAACACTGGTGCGCGCATTCAGGAGGCGCTGAACCTGTTTCCCGAGGCCGTCCGCTGGGAAACACCGTTCCAAGTGCAACTGCGCGGCAAGGGACGAAAGGAACGAACCTGTCCGCTCTGGCCGGAAACGATCGAACTGCTGAAAGCTCTGTTGAAGCGGAAGCCTCGCAGAGAAAATGAGTGCATCTTCGTCAACCGATACGGAGGTCCACTGGGAGCTTCCGGGGTTCGCTTCAAGTTGAAACAATACGTGTCGGCGGCTGCCAAGAATCTGCCCTCCCTCGCCGGCAAACGGGTTTCCCCCCACAGATTCCGCCACTCAACCGCGGTCTCCCTTTTAGCAGCAGGCGTTGACGTAACCGTAATTCGCAGCTGGCTTGGACATGCCAGCCTGGACACAACCAATATTTACGCACGCGCCAACGTGGAAACCAAACGCAGGGCATTGGAGAAGGTAGATCCTTCCGTGCGGCCCGGGAAACCACCACGCTGGAAACGGGAGACGGAGTTGCTGGAGTGGCTCGACTCTCTCTGAGCCGGGCAGCCGTCCAAATTATGATCAGGTAGGGCCGGCCGGACACCAACAAACACAGGGGTCCGGCCCCTTTCCTGCGCATAATAGAATCCTCGCCATTAGCCGCCACCTGCCTTTACGACAACATGAAGGTGGTGGTGACGGGTTATGACGGTGAGCAGCCGATCTACAACACGCGCTTTCTGGCTTTCGCGACGCACTACGGCTTCCGGCCTTGGGCTTGCCGCCCCCGGCGTCCCCAAACGAAAGGTAAGATCGAAAGGCCCTTTTGGTATATCGAAAAAAATCTGCTCAATGGCCGCACCTTCAGTTCACTTGCGCACCTGAACGAGGTCACGGCCCACTGGCTGGCCAACATCGCCGATGTCCGCATTCACCAGGAGACCAAGCGCCGGCCCATCGACCTCTACCAGGAAGAGAAGCCTCACCTGCTCCCCTTGCCCGCTCATCCCTACGACACCGCCCTGGTCCTGTACCGCACGGTGAACCGGGAAGGCTGTGTGCCTTACCTGCAGAACTTTTACTCCGTGCCTTGGCAGCGCATTGGGGAACTGCTGCCGCTGCGCATCACCGAGAAGGAACTGATCGTTTACGGCCCGGACCTGCGCGAGATCGCCCGGCATGACCTCTACCCTTCCGGCATCACCGGGAGAGAAGCACACCCTGCCCGAGCATTCCCCGGGACGCGATCCTTACCGCAAGCTGGAGCTCCTGAAAGAACGCTTCGCCGAGCTGGGGGTCGAAGCCGTGCGGTTCCTCGATGGGATCTGCAAACCCGGTGGCGGGGAAAGGATGAAGCGTTCCGGGTGCTGGGCCTTCTCGGCAGTTACCGACGCGAGGATCTGGTGAAAGCCTTGGAGCGAGCCTGCCGCTACCGGGCTTTCTCCTTTTCGGCCGTGGAGCGCATCCTGGCGGCGCAGGCCCGTCCCCGCTCGGACTGGGAAGCGCTGCAGGACGAGGCGCGGGAACATCTGGACGACATCCTGCGGAAACCTTCCCTCTCGCCTCGCCCCACGGCGGAGTATCAACAGCTCCTGGAGGGGATCGAGAACCCCACGGCCGAGAGCGAAACCGACGACGATGACGAATCTGCGTGAACGTTGTTTAAGCCACTTCCAAACTCTGGGCATCCCACTTCCGCCCGACACCTGGACGGGGGCTGTCGAAAGCGGAGAAGGAGAGTCTTCCTCACCTCAGCTTCCTCGATCAGCTCCTTGGCCCGCCCGCCGCCGCCCGGCACGAACGCGCGGTCGTACGGCGTATTCGCGACGCCCGCTTTGCCGAACCCAAAACCCTGGAAGGTTTCGACTGGAAGTTCAATCCCAAGGCCTTCGACCGCCTGCAAATCGAAGAACTGGCCACGGGCGATTTCATCCGCCGCCAGGCCAATCTGATTTTCGTCGGCTGGAGTGGGGTCGGGAAAGAGTCACATCATCCAGGCGCTGGGACAGAAGGCCTGCGTCGCAGGGCTACCGCGTCTGCTATCGTACCTCGGCGGCCTTGCTCGCCGATCTGACCGCTTCCCTCGCCGATAAAACCCTCCCCCAACGAGTGCGCTACTACTCGCGCCCGGAACTGCTGATCATCGATGAATTCGGACTGGACCGCATCGAACGCTCCGAGGGCCCCCAGGCGGCGCATCTGCTTTACAAGATCATCGCCGCTCGCAACCAGAAGTGCTCCACCGCCCTGGTGACCAACGTCGACTTCGACAAATGGGGAGATTATCTGTTCGACGGTCCCTTGGCGATGGCGCTACTTGATCGCCTGGTGCAAGGCGCCATCATCCTCAAGATCAAAGGCAAGTCGTATCGCGCCTGGCTGGCTCAACACGCTGCCGAGGCCGAAGCCGCAAAGAAAGACTCCAAGTAAACCCCAGCCGGGTCGCCGCCCCAGCCGTTTTCAGGCTTCCCGAAGGCCGGAGCGTAACCCACATGCTGGCCCACTTCCACCCGCCAGAATGGCCTAGTTTTTCGCCGCCATCGACACGCAGGGCTTCGAGCGCAGTAAATGTTGCGGGACGGATGGCTCTGAGCGTCATGTGGAGCCATCTGTGCGCCAAACACATCTATCCGTCGCGCCGGGCGCCAGCACTCCAAAGAAGCACGACGGTCCGATACAATTCAACCGGATGGAGTGCAAAGAGAAGCAGCGCCTCACCGAGGAATACTTTGATGCCTTCAAACGACAGCAGTGGATCAGCCAGCGGTTGAAGTCCATCAGGGCCGATGGTGACCCGCAACTGA
>CAVSQE010000048.1:0-67905 GCA_963729915.1 uncultured Acidobacteriota bacterium
TACATCGTCAAGCTGGATCAAAATGTAGGGAAAAACGACACCTTCGACGTGACCGGGAAGCTGTGGAAGTTTTACGGCCAGAACAATAACGCATTTCCTCGATCCAACGTCAATGCCGCGCACCCAGGTTTGAACGAAGCCGTCGATATCGCCCACTATAACGGCACCGATTATCGGTATCCAAGCTTGAATGCGAGTTGGACCCATACCTTTAGTCCGACCTTAATCAATGCTTTCCGGGGCTTGGTGACCACCGCTCTCGAGAGCGACTCGACTGGTCCGGCGAGCGGTTATGACCCCAGCAACCTCGGCTTTTCATCGAGCATTGGCGCCGCAAACCCCACGTACTTCCAGAGATTTCCTTTGACGAACATCTCCAACTACAACGCGCTGGGGTCCCAGGCTGTGCTGTACCGCGGTGACGACGAGCTGCAGCTCATTGACACTGCCAACTGGACCCGCGGCAATCACGTGATGCATTTTGGCGGTGAAGTGAGGTTCCAACAATACAGCCAGAAGAGCACTAATAACACCGGCTTTTCTCTCACCACGGACGACGGCTGGACTCAACAGTGGGACACCAACGTCACGGGCGGCAAAAACGGCGGAGTTGAGTCTCAATTTCCTATCACCAACAACTACAGCGGCAACAGCCTTGCCTCGATGGAAGCCGGAACATGGTCTCCAACGGGCACGGTCACTGCGAACACAGCCGGCGGAAACTACGTCTCGTCGCACTACGGAGCGCTGTACTTCCAGGACGACTGGAAATACCGGCCCAACCTCACGCTCAACCTCGGGGTTCGCTGGGAAGATCCGGGAAGAGGCGTAAGAGACCGGTTCAACCGCCTGAATTCCGTTTGGGATTTCACCGATCAAAACCCGGTCACCAGTCTCATCCCGTCCGGGACGCTTGCCAGCCTTCCGGTTCCGAATGGATTCGTCGGCGGACCTACATATGCCGGCATCAATGGAAACCCGACCTGGCAGTTCAAGCGCGTCTGGTATGAATTCGGCCCGCGCGTAGGTTTCGCATACACGTGGAATCAGAAGACTGTGATCCGCGGCGGCATGGGCCTCTTCTTTAACGATACGGCCGCAGGCAATCTGAACTCGCCAAGCAACATCGGCTATTCAACCAGCAATACCTATACACCGTTTACTTCGGTAGCGCAGGGCACTTCCACTCTGATGGTTCCGCAGCTTAACCTGTCCAATCCCTTCCCGAGTTTCCAGGCGGCGACTGGAAACTGCGGAGGCAACTGGCAACAGTGCCTCGAATCGAATCTGGGACAGGCATCCACTTTTTACAACCCAAAGTTCCACCCTGCCTCTCAACTCAACACTTCGTTCGGTATAGAACGCCAATTAACGACCAAGGACACGATCGAAGTCAATTACGCCGGCACGCGCCTGTACGGGCCGTTGTATGGAGTCACAGACACCGACGATATGAACCACGTCAGCGCAAGTGCCCAGGCTGCGTGCGATCCACTGCGCGGCGGTCTACAGTCGAACTGCACAGCGGCCGCGGACCAAATCACCAACCCGTTCAAAGGTGTTGCGCCCTTTGCCGGGTCCAGCTATTACACCGCGACCACTATCGGCAAGCTCCAATTCTCGCGGCCCTACCCGCAATTCCTTGCCATCACTGAAGCCGGTTTGCAGAATGGCAAGAGCTGGTACAACGGCCTTGAAGCTGTTTACACCCACAGAACCTCGTGGGGGCTTACCGCGAATGTCGGCTACACGAAATCCAAATTCATCGTCAACACTGGATTTGCGGATGTCGTCAATCGCATTCCGTCTCGTGTGCTCTCGGGAACAGATGTCCCGAACCGGCTGACAGCCTTGATCGTCTACGTGCTTCCCATTGCCAGGGGTAGCGGTTTCTTCCCGAACATGCCTCGCGTTCTCGACCTCGTGGTGGGTGGTTGGCAAACCGCCGATTCCTATGAGTATCAGAGCGGCTTCCCGCAGGCGATGACGAGTGGATGGATCGTCAACCAGAAAGCCAACGGCGGCAACCTTCTGCCTAGAAATAGGTATTGGGCCGGCAACACGAATCCCTGGTATCCCACTCTCCAGGCGACGGGTTCCGACAACTACATCCAGCGCCTCAAACCCTGCGTGGCCACCGTGGATCCTGTCACGGGCGGTTACGATTGGATTAACCAGTCGGTGCCGCTTGTGACTGCCGGCTTGTGCACGACGCCGAACTACATTTCCATCAACACCACGTACCAGGCGAATCCCAACGTCGAGTACACCGGCGCCCGTGAGGGACCCAACGACCAGTTGAACGCCAATGTCTCGAAGAACTTCGCCCTTGTCAGGGAAATGTCTTTCCAGATGAGAATCGATGCCTTCAACGTCTTTAATCATCTGCAGACCTTTGCCTCTGGTTACGATACCTCTACATCCGACGGGCTCTTCGGCATTGTCCGTCTCGGCACTTCGGGGAATGGAAACCAAACCAATCGGACCATCCAGATCTCTGGCCGTCTGACCTGGTAGATAAACCGTAGCGTCAACACTTGCTTGGATGCGTCAGGTTCGCTTGGATCAGGAGCCTGACGCATTGTTTTCGCGGGGCCGGGCATGCGTCTTCCCATTGAGTCTCCCGGACTCATGCTCTTGAGACACTTCGATCCAAGAGAATCGCCCAACCTTCAGGAGAAGTTGAGATCATGGAAGCCATGAGCCGAAGTCAAGGTCAAACGGGTTAGAGGGAGAAGGATCGATGGGTGTAAGCTCGACGACGAAGATTACGCGACGGAGTCTTGCCAAGGGATTGGCAGCAGTAGGAACGGCAGCCGGCTTTCCGAGTTTATTGCGAGCAGAGCCATTAGCAGCCGCCACGCCCGCAAGCTCAGTGGCATGGAAGAAGATTCATCCTGGCGTATGGGAAGCCACCATCGGCACACCGGAGCGGTTTACGCCCGTCTCGAGCCGGCTGCTTCCAGTGCAGACTGAGGCATTTGCAAAACTTCCCAAGGTGGACGCAGCGCCCTTGCCTGCCATTGGCGGCAAACAAACAAAGCGCGGGTGCAAAGTGCAACTGCCGCTGCGGCCCAATGAACAGATCTTCGGCCTCGGGCTGCAGTTTCTTTCGTTTGCGCAGCGAGGCAAGAAGAAAGTCGTACGCGTCAATGCCGATCCCAGATTCGATACCGGCGAGTCCCATGCGCCGGTGCCGTTTTACGTGACGACGGAAGGCATCGGCATCCTTGTCAACACAGCGCGTTACGCCACGTTTTACTTCGGCGATGCGCGGCCCAAGCCGACGCACGCGGCCGACTTGGTGAACAACGCCAACCCGGATCCGAATTACACGCATAACATCCAGGATGGCGACACTGGGCAGATTACCGTCGAGGTGCCGCGCGCCAGCGGCGTGGACGTGTATCTGTTTGCGGGTCCGGAGATGCTGGATGCAGTCCGGCGCTACAACGTTTTCTCAGGTGGTGGCGTCGCGCCGCCGGAGTGGGGCCTTGGTTTCTGGTATCGCATGGATGCACGCGGAACACAACAATCTGCGCTGGCGCTGGCGCAGGAGTTCCGCGAGCGCAAGATGCCCTGCGACGTGATTGGACTCGAACCCGGCTGGCAGACGCATGCGTACTCTTGCACCTTTGCCTGGAACCGGGACCGCTTTCCCGATCCTACGGGATTCGTGCAGTCCGCGCAGAAAATGAACTATAGGATCAACCTCTGGGAACACGCTTTCACCCATCCTGCCTCGCCACTATTCCCAGAAATCGAGCCGCACTCCGGCGATTATGGCGTGTGGGGCGGATTGGTTCCCGACTTTGCCGGCGAGCCGGCGCGCGCGGCCTTTGGTGCCTATCATGCCAAAACATTTCTTGACGCGGGCGTAAGCGGATTCAAGGTCGACGAGTGCGACAACTCCGATTACACGGGCGGGTGGTCGTTCCCGGAATGCAGCGTGTTTCCATCAGGCGTGGACGGCGAGCAGATGCACAATGTGTTCGGCCTGCGCTATCAGATGGCGCTCTGGAACGAATTTCGCAAGCGAAGTCAGCCGACCTACAATCTCGTGCGCTCCAGCGGCGCACTGGCCGCACCGTATCCGTTTGTGCTCTACAGCGACTTGTACGTGCACCGCGATTTTATCCGCGCGCTCGTCAACTCCGGTTTCAGCGGATTGCTCTGGTGCCCGGAGGTACGCGACGCCGTCAGCGAAGAGGATTTGATTCGCCGCCTGCAGAGTGGCGTTTTCTCACCGCTGGCGATGGTCAACGGGTGGTACATCAAGAATCCACCGTGGAAGCAACTGAATCGCCGCCTGAACAATGCGGACCAGCTGCTGGATGGTTGGGAAAAGCTGGAAGCGCGCTGCCGCGAAATCATCGGCTGGCGAATGCAACTCGTGCCTTACCTCACCGCTGCATTCCAACGCTACGCCGAAGACGGCACGCCGCCCTTCCGCGCGCTGGTGCTCGATGCGCCAAATGACAAGCGGCTATACGCCGTCGACGACCAATATATGATCGGTGACCGCATGATGGTTGCGCCCATCTTTGTGGAAGATGCGAGCGGCGCGCCGCAGGGTCCGTCACGTAGGAATCCGGATGGCAGCCGCAGGGTCGTGTTGCCTGAAGGGGTATGGCACGACTTCTGGACCGGCCAGGCGTTCCAAGGCGGCACGGAAATCTCCGTCCCCGCGTCAACTGAGAAGATTCCCGTCTACGTCAAGGCGGGCAGTATTGTCCCCTGGGCGGATGTCGGCCTTTACGCCGGCGCTCCTGAAACGCGCCGCCTCACTGCACGAGTCTATGGTGACGGTTCCATGCCATTTACGCTCGCAAGCGACTCCGGAGCGCTCCACCTGACATGGAACAATGGAACAGGTCGCGCGGAAGGCAAATCTCCTTTTGACATCTACGCCTGGAAGCAGATTGGATGAGCTTCGTATGAATCCCAATTGCAAATGCCATCGCAAAGACCCACTAAGACTTGAGCGATTCGGGAAGAGCAGCGCACTGCGCACCGCTCTTTACATGGTGTTGTTGATGGGCCTGTTTGTGATTTCTACCGGCGAGCTGTTTGCCGCGTCCGGCGACATTCGGCCCGGCGACCCATGGCTCGACAACCGTGGACAACGAATTCAGGCGCACGGTGGCGGCATCACCGTGTGGAAGGGAACGTATTACTGGTTCGGCGAGGACCGCTCGCAGTCCAACGACCCTGACAAGCGCTACGTCGCGTGTTATTCGTCGCGCGATCTTGTGCACTGGAAATTCCGGGGCCAGGTGCTGGCGCTCGCCGATCCCGAGCATCTCGGACCTCATTGGGTGCTCGAGCGGCCCAAGGTGTATGTCAACTCTCACACCGGCAAGTTCGTAATGTATGCGCATCTCGATGACGCGCACTACAAATTGGCTCGCGTGATGATTGCGGTCAGCAACCGCATCGCCGGCCCCTACGCATATGTCAAAAGCTTCCGCCCCCTCGATGAGGAAAGCCGCGACATAGGGCAGTTTGTTGACGACGATGGGTCCGCCTACTTGATCTTCGAGTCGCGACCGACGAAGGGTTTCTTCCTCGCTCAATTGACTGACGACTACATGAATGTGCAGAAAACCTGCTTCATTCCGGCACCGCTCGAGGGCGGCGCGTTAGTGCACATCGGCGGTCTATATTACGTGGTGGGTTCGCACATGACGGGCTGGCGGCCCAACCCTAACGTGTATGCCACTGCACCCGCGCTCACCGGACCATGGACCGAATTCAAGAACCTGGCCCAGCCCGAGGCCAACAATTACGATTCGCAGTCGACCATGCTCCTGAAGATCACTGGTTCCAGAAGGGCGACGGTCATCTTTATGGGAGATCTCTGGCGCCCGAAGGCACTATGGGACTCTCGATACTTCTGGATGCCGCTCGATGTCGGCGATGGCTCCATGCGCCTGCCGCCGCCCCAGCCATGGACCCTCAATGTGAAGACGGGAGAATCGGCAATACCCGCGGGCGCAAAGTAATTCCGCCTGCTCACGCGAAAAGATATCTGCTTATACACTCACGGAATTTGAGCGTCCCGGAGAGCGAAAGTCTCTCGCAAGGGTTGCCCTCGTGGGAGAGGTCGGACACATGAAGAGACGAGCATTTCTTTTGCAGTCGGGCGCCGGTCTTGCCGCAACTGCCTTGCCCGGTTGGTCGCAGTCCCCTAGCGCGCCAAAGGAAGGCTCCGCCGCGCATCATCCCGGAGCAGCTGCCTCCTCCAGCCCCAATGCGGCTCGCCACTCGATCGTTCACCCCGGCATCTTGCAAACTCACTCCGATCTGGAATTCATGAAAGCCAAGGTCAAAGCCGGCGAAGAACCGTGGAAGTCCGCGTGGGATCGCCTGCAGGCCGAGCCGAACTCCTCGCTCGACTTCAAGCCGAAGCCCTTCGCGCACATCATTCGCGGCGCATACGGCGCAGGACAAGTAGGCGGCGCGGAGTTGTCGGCCAGCGCCAACGCCGCCAACAGCCACGTCTTGCAATGGTTCGTCACCGGCAATGAAGCCTATGCGCGCAAGGCCATCGAGATCTTCGACGCATGGTCCGCCACCCTCGTCGATTTCTATGAGAACGACGCCATGCTCCTCGCCGGATGGACCGGCGGCGAATTCGCGAACGCGGCCGAAGTCCTGCGCGCCACTTATCCCGCATGGCGCGGCGAATCGCTGGCACAATTCAAGCGCATGCTGCTTACCGTCTATGTGCCGCTTCTGCGCATGTTTTATCCCGAGGCAAACGGCAACTGGGATGCTGCCATCATGTTCACACTGCTCTCTATCGGCATCTTCTGCGATGACCATAAGCTCATGGACGAGGTCTACCATCACTACCGAGTCGGCCCCGTCAACAGCGGTATCACGCGCTACATCTATCCCAGCGGCCAGTGCGAAGAAACCTGCCGCGACCAGGGCCATGTGCAACTCGGTCTCGGCTATCTGGCGCGTACGTCCATCATCGCGTGGAACCAGGGCGTCGATCTCTTCGCCGAAGCCAATAACCGCATCGCCCTTGGCTACGAATACACAGCGAGCCTGCTGCTCGGCGAGAAGGTCCAGGTTTACGGCAAGATCGTCGATACCCATAGCCGCTTCAGCGACATCTACGAAGGCGTATTGCAGCATTTCCGCTCTATCAAGCACATGGATTTGCCGTATACCGAAAAGGCGGCTCTGCGCGCTCGTGACCACTCAAGCGGCGTTCTAACATTCTTTCGCGGTGGCACTTCTCCTACCAGGTTGCAACCCGCGCCCGCTCCTTCGAAGATAGCCGCCACGGCGGGCGCACAGCCCGCGCCAACAGCCGCCGCGCCAGCCGATTCCATCGCCGTCGCTCCTGGCGAATCGATTCAGGCCGCGCTCGACAAACTCAGGGCACTCGGCGGAGGCACGGTGAAACTTGCCTCCGGCCTGCACACGCTACCCGCCACGCTGCGCGTCCCAAGTGGAATCACCATCGCCGGCGCCGGCATCGACTGCGAGCTGTTTCTCGATCCGGCAAAAACTCAATATGAAGCCGCCATCGTAAACGCCGAGTCCGACCTGCACGATGTGGTCCTCCGCGACTTCGTGATTGAAGGCGCGACAACTCCGCAACCCTCTCGCGATCCCAACAGCGATGTGCAAAGGCGTCGCACCCTGCACGGTCCTATCCGCGCCGGCATCGTCTTTCTTGCCGAGAGCAAAACCATGCAGCGCAACCTCCGCTTCGAACACCTCACCGCCCGCAATTGCATCTTCTCCGGCGTTTCCATTGAGGGCGTTGACGGGCTCGATGTCGTCAATTGCGATTTCTCCGGTAACGGAGGCGCGGTGCCCCCGGGACCCGGGAAGAATCACAACCTCAACCTCGTTCATGTCTCACATGTCAGCGTCACCGGCTCGCGGCTGTGCGATTGCATGTTTGGCAACGGCATCGCTTTGAGCTTTGGGCACGATGTCGCAATCCGCGACTGCGAGATTGCCCGCAACGCTCTTGAGGGCGTCCGCGTAGCCGAATCCCGGAAGATGACTGTCGAAGCCAGCCTCGCCGAGGGCAACGGCGGTGCAGGCGTCGCTGAGCAAACGTGGATGGAGCCGAACCAGGAAGTCGTGTTACGGAACAACGTCCTGCGCAATAACGTGATCCCCGGCTAATCGGCGCCGCCCGTGACACGATTCCTATTCAGTTCCTTCGCGCTTCAACAAGCTTTTGAATCGAACACCGGAGTTCAACCTGCAGAGCCCCTGGGTTAGCGTGCGGCTTCGTTTGTACGGGTAAGAAAAGCGATGCTGTTCGCCAGCCATCTCTGCTGCAAAGGAACACTGAACCCCGGGGCGCGATGCACCAATAGCGGTGTGGAACCGAGTTTACATACAAAGCTCGCCGCGCCGATTTGGCGGTCGTGATCGCGGCTGTAACCCATAATGACCTCTGGATCTTCAGCTCCGTCTGCGCGTTCGATGAGCAATCCATTGGAAGATTTGCCGTGTGCCTGATAGTGCACGCCGAGAACGCGGTTGACAGGCAGGGATGAGAATGTCGCGTGATCGCGGACGAAAAGCCAGTTCCCCATCCATGGAGCGCGCAGATCGCCCACTTGACCGTTATATGCAAACGCCCCCAGTGAAGCGAGCTGTTTGGCAACTCCGCCAGCCAGAGAGTCGTCTGGAACGATAGCCAACAGCGGGGTTCCGGCACGCAGGGCGGAGAGGACCTGGTCCGCGAGTTGGCCGGGATCCTGTGGTGCGGATGGAACACTTCTGGTTGGTATCTCCTCTAACCCGGTCTCATCTCCAATGGCACGACCCAGCTTTGACCCTTCGATGACCCCCGAGGACACGATGAGATCGTAGCGCTCTTGCGATGAAAACTCTGCAATTTCGACACCTGTCAGGAGGGAGAGCTGTCGCCGGACCGCCGGCAGCACGCGACTCACGCCGACGGAAAGCTTGCGCGCGAAGCCTGGCTGGGTATTCACAACCCAAATCTCGCGGGTAAAGTCAGCTTGCGGGGTAGCATCGCACTTGAATTGGAAGCGATAAATGCCATCGCGAGAGAAAGCCGGGGCTGCAAATTCTGTCTGGATCGTGTAACTGAATTGGTCGGCGATGTTAGACGGCGCCGGCCAGGAGCCCAGTTCCGTCAACTTACCGACTGGATCGATCATGGATAAGTGCAATGACCCGGAGATAGGCAGGGAAGTATCGTTGAATAAGTAGAGATCGAAGAGTGCGCTCTCGCCGACGGCATAGCAAAGCTTGTGTTGCTTGGCGACCGGGCGGATGGGCTGCAGACTGGAAGCGATCAGTTCGGGATTGCCCTTGAAGTTGCGCAGATTGTCCACAATGCCGGAGTGATTCTCGATCGCGGTAGACTCCCAGCCGCTGACGGCGGCGAAGTCAACTGCGTCGCAGATGCGCACGTTTTCCATGTATTGCTGCCAGCTTTCGTAGCACTTGTCGCCCAGCGCGCTGTAAAGGTGCGCCGCAGTTGGGAAGGCTTTGCGAAATCCCCAGCGATCCAGGAATCTGTCGCATCCGGCAGCGATCTGCCGATGGTCTTCGAGGTCGTAACTTTTTCCATTGCCGCCGAAATCTCCGCTTTCAATCTGGTGAATCATCAGCGGATGATTGTCCGCAACCGCGCAACCCTCCATTTCGCCGAACTCCACCAGTGCCGTCTTCAGCGGCTGGCGATAAGTGAAGTGCTCGCTGTCCTGGTAGAACTCGTCGTACCATTGGTCGCCGGCGCCCTGGTGGTTAATCCACCAATCGGCCCAGGGCTCCTCGTCGCTGCGGTGCATCTTGTCGTTATAAGGTTCAAACCATGCCTGGGCAGCGCCGCGCGCTACAAAGCCATCGTTAAGAACTACCGAGCGCGAGGGGTCTTCCTCATGCATAAGCCGTAAGATGCTCAGCGTGTCGGGATTCTTGAGGTCGGCACCAATCTCATTCTGCAACGTGTACTGGATGAGCGATGGATGGCTGCGAAAAGCCCGCACCATGGCCGTGCACTTGGCCACCATGAACTGACGCGAAAAACGATTCGCGGCGTCGGTTGCCGGTTCCATCACCATTCCTGGCGCATTGACGGCAGCCCTCGAGGGCGACTTTCCAACGGATAACTTGCCGCCGCCTGGTTCCATGTAGCGCAAAAGGCCGAGCCGGTCGTGGGCACGGAGCACATCTTCTTTGCCCAGGTTGCGATGAAAGTTCAGACAGTTCAAGCCGAGCTTGCGCGCCTGCCGCACCTCGCGTTCAGCCAATTCCGGTGTTGGCCACACACCGTTGAGTCCCCAGTAGCCCCAGGAGATTGCAGAGTAGAGTTTGATGCGTCGGCCGTTCAGTCGAAACATCGCGTCTGTGCCAAGTCCCTGCGGCGCGAACCAGCGAAATCCGAAAGGGACGGTACGCGAATCACTCTGGCCTGCCGCAGTCGTCAGCGTCGCACGCAGGTGATAAAGAATCGGGGAAGCGAGATCCCAAAGGCGCGCTTCCGGGCAGCTCAGTGTTGCTCGCACCGTTTGCGCATTTCCGTCTGCTGCAGTTGCGTGGACTTCGCCGCGGCGGCTGGCCAGAATCTGTCCCGAGGTCGGGTCGATCACTTCAAAGAGAGGTGCTTCGCGCATCGCGCCGCTCAGGGAAAGAAATGCGTTGATTGTCTTCGGCTCGGGCGTATTCAATACCCAAACGTCGTCGATATGCCCTGTCAAAGGAACGCCGCGCAGGATCATCTCGCGATCCAGGCCGCCGAACCCGTGAGAACGGTAGATGTTGACTTGGCCCCAGCGGATGATTCCACCATCGACCCAGTCATAGCGGCCGCCCGGGTTAGTGATGCGAATGGCCAGCCGATTTTTTCCTCCCGGCCGGGCGGCAGCCGTGAGATCGCATGCGAAGGGTAGCTCCTCCATGATTGAGTAGCCGACCAGGTGTTCGTTCAAATACACTTCAGCGCGCAAACGCGCCCCGCGAATATGTAGCAGAATGCGCTGACCGGTCAGCGAAGCGGGAATCTGAATGTCGCGCCACCACCAGGACACTCCCCGATAGGCGCCATTCTCTGGAACTGGGTCGTCAGCTGCGTAGCGGTACTCGTCCGGGGTGTAAGGGCGGGATCCAAAGCGCTTCCAGAAGATCTGTTCGACGGTGCAAGGTAACGTGACGATGGCAGCATCGGCTGTGCCGCGATTCGTGTCCAGCGCGTTCCATCCCCCGGTCGGAGGATTCTGGGGTAACTTCTCCAAATCGAAGCTGTCCGGTAGATAGATCTCGTCGGTCTCCCAATGCGCCTGCTCGTCGATCCAGAGGTTCCAGCCGTCATCGGGCAGAACCGCGCCATTGAGAGAAGCCTCATCTGAACGATTGACCGCGGCCAGAACGTCATGCGGCTGGCGAATCTGGTTGAAAGTCGTGGCAAGCGCGCCAGCGGCGGAACATTGCTTGAGAAACAGGCGTCGATTCATGTGCGATCCTTGCGTACGTATTTCCCTGGCGCGTGAGACGTCATCCAATATGGCATCGATGCCAGTATATCGGCAACGATACCACTATTTCCTGAACTTTGACCGCCATCGAGCATCGCAACATGCCGGTCTCGATTTCCGGAGAACATCCGAGGCTTCGCTGCGCATGCGCAATTGCGCTCCTTCCTCTCGAAATGCGAGAATCCGAAACTCAGGGCAATCATTCATTCACGCCTCCGGCAGGGCCAGTAGAAAATGAAGATTCAATGTCTGTCAACAAAAGAGCAGCAAGGCGGAAGCCGGAGCGCCTCTCCATCGTCCGAAGATGAGGCCAGTGTGGGTCAAGCGAGGGTGACGGTTCCGTCTGCGGATCGCATTCCATTCAAAGAGAAAGTCGGATATTCCCTGGGAGATTCGGCCGCAAATCTCTATTGGAAGACCTTTGAGTTTTTCCTCGCCATTTTTTACACGGACGCATTCGGCATCCCGGCTGCTTCAGTCGGCGTCATGCTGCTCGTCACGCGCCTCGGCGATGCTGGCGCGGATCTTTTGATGGGTTCAATTGCCGACCGCACCCGAACACGATGGGGACATTTCCGACCTTATCTTCTATGGAGTGCTCTCCCATTGGCAGTGGCGGGCGTGCTGACTTTCACAACGCCCCGCCTGAGCAACGGTCCCAAGCTTCTTTACGCCTATATTACGTACGGCGCACTGATGCTCATTTACACCGCCGTGAACACTCCCTACAGCGCGCTGATGGGCGTAATGACGCCCAATTCTGTGGAGCGCACTTCGATCTCTTCGATCCGCTTTGTAGGCGCGTTCACGACCGGGCTGTTTGTACAGTACTTCACGCTTCGCTTCGTCAATTTCTTTGGGCGGGGAAGCGACGCGCGCGGCTGGCAGTTGACCATGGTGCTGTATGGCGTGCTTGCCATTGTCCTTCTACTGCTCTGCTTCATCAGCACGCATGAGCGCGTCATCCCGTCCGCGCACATGCTCAGGAGCGCGAACAGCAAATGGGGACTGACCAGGATGCTCTGCAGTTGGCCTTTGTTGATCCTGGTCGGAACGCAAATCCTCACCGTTTCGGCGTTTGCCATAGAAGGATCGGCCTCGACCTACTACTTCAAATACTTTTTAAAGCGCCAGGATCTCCTGGGTCTGTTTCTGGCCGCGAATGGTGTGGCGTATGTGGCCGCCGTCCTGATTACTTCGCACTTGGCGAAGCAGGTCGGCAAGAAATTCCTGTTTATTTCGTCGCTGGTGCTTGGTGGTCTGGTAGTGGGATTCTTCTCGCTGGCGCGCCCGTCGAATATCGGGCTTGTGTTTGCATTGCAGATCGTCTCCAGCTTCATGTTCGGCTTCAAATCTCCACTGGTCTTCGCCATGTTTGCCGATGAGGCCGATCACACAGAATGGCAAAGCGGCGAACGCATTACGGGGCTGGTGATCGGCTCGGCGATCTTCTCAACCAAGATCGGAATGGCCATTGGGGGATGGATGGTCGGACTTATTCTGGCTCATTATGGCTATGTGGCGAACGTGGGTCAGACCGCTCGGTCGCTGCACGGAATCGTTCTTTCCATGAGCTGGATCCCGTGTGTGATGGTATTGTCCGCCGCCGTTGCCATGGCGTTTTATCCGCTCGACGATGCCATGATGGCAAGGATCGAAAAAGATCTTGCGCTGCGAAAGCAGGAGGCCGGAAGATGAGCAAAACGCGATCAATAACAGGACTGACGCGATGCGCGTGCACTTGCCAGCATCGCCGGAAGACCGTGCTAGAATGCCTCGTGGCCGAATGGCGACGCCTGAACTATAGAGTCCTGCTGAAACAAATCAGACTTCCATGCCGCGCATTCGTGGTTTAGGCTTGTCGCAATAGAGATTGGTGTAGCAGCGCAAGTGTACGCACAATGATGAAGAAACGGAAGAAAAGAGCAACCGTCACCGATGTGGCCCGACTGGCTCGGGTAGGTGCGTCAACGGTGTCCCGCTTCCTGCGCGGCGTTCCGGTGCGGCCCAAAGTCGCCGAGCGCGTGGCGCGTGCGGTAAAGGAACTTGGATACGAGCCGGACGAATCGGCCCGCGCGCTGCGTAGCGGAAGATCGCGCACCATCGGCGTGATTCTGCCCAAGGTTTCAAATCTCTTTTTCAGCCAGTCGGTGCAATTGATCGAGGAAGAAGCCCGGCAGCGCGGGTGCACCATGGTCCTGCTTACGCATGAGGACCGGCTGGAAGAGTTGTTGGCGCATCTGGCGACATTGCGGCGGTATCGTGCCGACGGCGTGATTCTTACCGGCACTCATGGCACAACGGTGAGAGGCATTCGCTCTGCATTTCCCGATGTGCCGGTGGTGGCATTCGATCACTTCATTTCCTCATCGCTCGATGCCGTGCTGCTCGATAATCGCGCGTCCGCCCGCATGGCGACGGAGCACCTCCTCGGGCATGGCTATGCAACTGTGGCTTGCGTGACCGGAAAGCCTGAGGTCTACAGCTTTGCGGAGCGTATGGCGGGATACTCTGAAGCTATGACAGCCCAGGGACGGACCCCTTGGTTGATCACGGCTCCAAATTACGATCAGCTGCGTTCAGTCCTGAGAGACGCGCTTGAGAGCGAGAAACGCCCCGTTGCATTGTTGTCTTTGAGCGATTTTGCCACGCGCAGCGTTCTGACGCTCTATAAGGAGCTTGGCCGCAAAGCCGCGGATTGCCCGGCGCTTTTGGGTTTCGACGATCCGGATTTCGCATCGCTGGTCGATCCGCCACTTACTGTCATTCGGCAGCCGATTGCGGAGATGGTGCGCAACGCGATGGGTCTTCTGTTCAGCCGAATCGATGGCACCGCGCCAAAGAAGGCAAAGACCACCTCGCTGCCAGGCGTGTTGGTCATTCGCCGATCTTGCGGATGCAGCTAGTGGTTCGCGCTTCGCCCATTCCAACTCGATAAATCTTCAACTACGCCCGGGGGGCGAATCGCCGCGTTGCGCCGGCTTTCCTGCCTTTTGGTGCGGGAAATCCAGCGCATCTCCGGTAGATGCGCACCGCGGGAAAGAATTCCACTGCTCCCGTGGCGCGTACCCGCAACACCGCGCGTTGCCGCCGACGAATGAAGGTGATTAATGGCCTGGTAAGCCATTCCGCACCGTCCGGGACAGAGGCCCAGGCCGCGACGCAACCCCTTTGTTGTTAACCGCCTAGCGATCCTTCCTTTTCTCTTCATTTTGGCAACGATGCCGTTGCGAGTGTGGCATCGTTGCCGCTATTTTGGCAGCGTTGCCACTTTTTTCTTGACAAGGCCTCCCGGGAAGCCATAAAAATGTGTGTCCTTTTCGGAAAGGCAGAGCCGGTAACGAATCTGCCGCGGCCGCGTGAAAATTTGGATTTTTCGGTGAATCGTCCGCAGCATTCCAATCCTCTCACTCGACGCGCGGCTCGGCCTGGCTCAAAATGTTCACCGAAATTCAAGGACAGAAAAATCGTGAATTGTGCGGATGCTCTGGCTGGTCACGGCAGAGATCTCGATTCAAACGAAACATTCAACTTCTGGAGGCAATGATGAGGAATCTTGCTGTAAAAGGAAAGGCCAAGGGGAGCGCGGCAGCCAACCAGCCGAAACACAGGCTCCTGAGCAATACGGTGTTCGGCTGGCTGACAATTTTGGCCGTAGCCATCCTGTTGACGCCCTTCGGCGCAAAGGCACAACTGGGCGGAACGGGCACGATCGAAGGAGTCGTTACCGATCCTTCGGGGGCCGTCATCGCCGGCGCGAAGGTGTCCGCAGTGAATCTGTTGACGGGCGCCGAAACAATGCGCACCACAAGCAAGGGCGGCGCGTACTCTCTCGCTCCACTCGATCCCGCCACTTATAGGATTAGCGTGACTGCACCGGGCTTCGAAACGCTGGTGCGCAATAACGTCGCCCTCAACGGCTTGCAGGTGATCGAACTCGATCTCAAGCTGAAGGTCGGCGCAGCGAGCCAGACTGTCACCGTAAGTGACGCGCCACCGCCTCTGGAAACCTCGAATGCGACTGTGGGCAACGCAATCGATGACCACGCCTACTCAAACATTCCACTGGAGATGGCCAATCTGGGCTCAGCGGATCAGCGCCGCGCGACCGACGTCGCGTACCTGGTTGTCGGCGTCAGCGCACAACTCACCAATAACAACGCGACAGACGCGGCCTTTATCGTCAATGGCAATGTCGGGTCAACACAGATGCACATCGACGGTCTGCCCCTGGCCCTGCCCGCAGGCAATGGCGATCCTCGCTATATATGGACGGCCATTCCTGCCGAGTCGATCAATCAGTTCCAGATCCAGACGGCCGGCTATTCGGCGGAATACAGCGGCCTCGGACTCGAGAATTTCAGCGTCAAGTCAGGCACCAACCAGATCCACGGCACGTTTTACAGCATCGTGCGTAACACCGCATTCGACGCCTCGGGCTTCATCCCGGTCAAGAACGCCGTGACTGGCGCACAGATAAAAACTCCGGAACACCAATGGGAAAACGGCATGAACGTCGGCGGGCCGATCTGGCGCGACAAGATCTTCCTGTTCGGTTCTTACATGGACTACCGCGACTCCACCGTAACACTGCCGAACTACGAGACGGTTCCCACTCCGAGTGAAATGTGCGGCGACTTTTCTGCGTCTGCTGCCGGAGGAACCTATCCGATCTACGACCCGACCACGCAGACCGCGAGCACCAGCGCGCCCACGCGTACGCAATTCAGCGCAATTCCCTACATCATGCAGAATGGAAAATGCGTCCAGAACGGGTCCGCCGCCCGTGGCGAACGTGATTCCGCAAAATGAGCTTTCGCCGCAAGCCCTGTATTTGGAGCAATGGTGGGCCGGCACTACCTACGCTACCACCGGTAACGGGATCACAAACAACTTCATTGGCACCTACCCCAATGGACTTGCGAACTGGTCAACGGCCAATCGCCTGGATTGGAACATTTCATCCCGGCAGAGCATGAACGTGCTGGCCGCCTTTGGCCGCCAATCCACCGTGAACGGATCGGCCGAGGCCACGAACGACGGCCCCGCGCCGTACCGGGCCGACAAAGCCTATGATCCCCGCACGGCGGTTTTCATCCTGTCGCACACCTTCGAGATCACTCCCAACCTTGTGAACCAAGGCAGCATCGGACTTGCGGAGTATCACTCCAACACCTACAACCTGGATCTATCTCCTAAGTATTCAGCATCGAGCGCGAACATTACCGGCCTGGCAGCCGGACAGGCTTCCGGGTCCTTCCCCACGATCACCTGGTCGGGAAACGATGCGCAAAACCAGTGGGGTGGCGGCGGGACCTTTTCGAGCACCAATAACAACACCACGTCGTACAAGGACAATGTGCAGTGGGTCCACGGCAAGCACTCGATGACCTTCGGCACGATGGGGCAGTTGTTTGGTTACCACAACATCCCGGCGTGGGGAAACAGCACGCCGTACGCCGTGCAATTTGGGGCCACACCAACGGCGCAGTTCAAATCCGGAACGACGATCAATTCCGCCACTGGCTTGACCTATGCCAGCTATCTTCTGGGTGCGGCGAACTCGGGGACGATGTATACCGAGTACGGAGCCGGCTATCTGGAGACCTACTCCTACGCCCATCAGTTCGGGTTCTATGTGAACGACGATTACCGCATCACCCCGAAGCTGACCGCCAACCTGGGTTTGCGCTGGGATCTCGTGACGCCATTCTTCCAGGAAAAGTACAGTCACTTCTCGTTCCTGAACCCCAATGTGACCAGTCCAGTCACCGGCACCCCTGGCATCCTGCAGTTTGCGGGTGCCAACAGTTCCGCGACTGCCAATACATACTGCAACTGCACTACGCCGGCGCATATGTACTACAAGAATGTGGGTCCAAGGCTGGGCGCGGCCTATCAACTTGACAATAAGACCGTCATTCGGGTCTCCTTCGGTATTTTCTACTCGACCGGATCGGGCGGCTTTGGCAGTTCGGGCGTATCGACCGGCAACGCGCAGGTCGGCACAACGGCCCCGGCGGTTTCGACATCCCAACCGCTTTCACAGCCTGCCTACTACCTCAACAACGGCACTTATTTCCAGGGCGGCACGCCGTACGGCAATACTGCCAACACGGCCGCCGGAGGCGCTTCGTTTACTGCGATCACGCCGCCGCTTATAAACCAGGCCTTCGGAACGTACTATTCGACCGCCGGAGTGGCTCCGAACGTCTCCTCCCAGACAATCGGCTACATCGATCCGAGGCTCGGCAACCGTTCGCCGCAATATCCGGAATGGTCCATTGGATTCCAGCGGCTGCTCACCCCCAACATCACCGCGACCGTCAATTACGTAGGCAATGAGGCGCACTTCCTTTACGACGGCGCCTCGCGCGGTGTCTACCAGAACCAACTGAATCCGATGTATCTTGGGCTGCAAGGTCTTGCGGGCGATGTTCCTTCTTCCACGGTCACCGCGGGCGCGATCAGCTCGGCATGCACCCAGACGACGGCCCTGGCACAAGCCCAGTGTCTCTATCCGGGGATCAACGTGCCCTACTCGAGCTTCCCGCTGGCGACTACAAGCCTAATTTCGTCCACGTCGGTTGGCCAGATGCTCAAGCCCTTTCCGCAGTTTAGCGGCGTGAGCGATCTGATGGCCTTGGACTCCAACTCCAACTACCACGCGCTGCAGATTTCAATTCAGGGACGCCAGAGCCATGGGCTGTCTTTCAATGTGAGCTACGCCCGCAGCAAGACGCTCGACGACGATGGCACCTTCCGCAGCGGCTATGCGATTCCTGCCGGCTACATGGCAGGCAACCCGGCCAAAAGCTGGCCGGTTCACCGCGCCGATTACTCTCTCAGCGTGATCGATCTGCCGCAGAACCTGAGCGCTTACGCCTCCTACGAACTGCCGTTCGGCAAGAATCATGTCGGAGGCACGAACCCCATCGTGAGCAACATCGTCGGTGGATGGGCGCTTTCCAGCGTCTACACGTATGTGAGCGGCCTGCCGCTGGTGCTTACGCAGAGCTCCTCCTGCACGGCGTCAGCTGGGAGCTGCATGCCCAGCGCTAACCCACAGTTCACCGGTACCCTCATGCCGAACGGCAAGTGGGGCAAGGGTGCAACAGCTGCAACTCTGGGGTCGATCCAATACATTAACCCCAACGCGTTTATCCAGACCACGTCGTCGGCGACGATTCCGGGCACTACCTCCAACGCGTTCGCCAGCCAAAACGGCGGCTACCTGATCGGCAACCTCCGCCGTACCGCGCCTTATGGCCTGCGCGCCCCCGCCAACTACGACATCGATGGCACATTAAAGCGCACCTTCGATATCTGGAAAGACGGAAGGGTCAAGTTCGTCTTTGAGGGAAGCGTCTTCAACGCGGTTAATCACGTCTGGTTCGGCAGCCCCGGAACAGACGATAATGCAAGCGGCGGCACGATCACTGAGGCCGTCGGCTCCTCTAGCTTCGGCACGGTTACGAAGCAGGCAAATAATCCGCGTCAATGGCAGTTTGCCGGACACTTCAACTTCTAAGACACTCTTGCGTCTTTCGCACCGGAGGGGCTGGGAAACCAGCCCTTCTCGTCTCATCAGTCGTCCTCTAGCCCCGATCGTCCAAATACAGAACGACGGACTGTAACTTCCGCCGCCGGTTGCCGCACCAACGGCCGTCGCGAGGATTCGATGCCTGCCAGATCCAAGAACCCGTCGAGCGGCGAATCCAACGATGATAGCCCGGTAACGGCACGTCTGGTTTCTCGGTTGCTCGAACTCATCGATCGCGGCGATCTGCGCCCGGGCGAACAACTCCCTCCCGAGCGCGAGCTCGCTAAGATCCTGAACATGAGTCGCGCCAGCCTGCGCACCGGCATCGTGTCACTCGAAGTGATCGGTGTCCTCAAGAGCCGCCATCGCCTGGGAACCTTCGTATCGCCCGAGATCCTTGGCCGCGAATCCCATTCGCCGCAAAGTAACGGCGGTTTTGTTGCCTCGCAGCTTTTCGAGGCGCGACTCCGGATTGAAGCCATCGTCACGGAATTGGCTGCGCATCGCCTCACTGCGAACGAGATGGGCCGACTCGCCGAGCAAACCGTCGAAATGTTTGCGGCCTTGGACGATCCCAGGAAGTTTGCTGACCACTATCTGTATTTTCATCGCATTATTGCGCGCGCTGCCGGCAATGCGGTTTTATGTGCCTTGCTTGAGACGATTACCACCAGCCTCTTTGACGACCGGTCGCCGATCATCGAGTCCATCGAGAGCCGTAGAGAGTCGGCAGCGATCCATAGCGAAATTTATAAGGCCATTCGCTCCCGGAATCCATCGCGCGCAAAATCCCTGATGGAAAAGCATCTTAGAACCGCGAGCCAGTTGGCTGACACCGCAGCGGAATCTCCGATTGGGGAAATGATGGAGATAGGCGGCGCCGCGGAATCTTCTATTGGTAGATACGGCTCAAACCGCGAAGCCAACGGCTCACTCGGATAGCGGGCGTGACCGGCATACCCCGCGGTTTTCATGATCTGAGTTTCAGGTAACCGTGATCGATCTGGACGAAGCGGCCACCGAACTTCAAGTTAGGAATGCCCAGGCCCTTGGAGCTTCCTAATGATGGAACCAGGCGCAGCCTCGATTGACGGGGGCGCTCACCTAAATGAATCCGAAGATTAAAGAAGAATAATTCAATCCTGCCATTCAGCGGCCGATAGATTGATCAGTTCAGTTGCTGCCAACCCTTCCACCACGGCAAAGGCCAGTCCGGTTGGAGGAAAAGCTTTGCGCAAACGCACCAATGAATTAGCGAGAAGCCGGTTCGGGCTAACGAAAATGTGATGAAGCCTTTCACTCAAGAGATTCTCGTGGAGAAGCTCCAGCTTGCAGGAATCCATCCTTGAGGAGTCATACATGCCCGCGGTGAACAAGCGACTTCTCCAGCCTGGAGAGCGAATTCGTGTCCTGGTCGTTGACGATTCCGTAGTCATCCGCCGCCTGGTCACCAGCGCCCTCGCGCAAGACCCGGATCTTGAGGTGGTAGGGGTCGCGGCCAACGGCTCCATCGCACTGCAGCGGATACCACAGTACAATCCCGACATTCTCACGCTGGACATCGAGATGCCTGAAATGGATGGCCTGGAGACGTTGCGGCGCCTTCGGCGCGACTATCCTCAACTGCGGGTCATCATGTTCAGCACGCTCACCGAGCGCGGAGCGTCAGTTACCTTGGAGGCGTTGACCCTCGGCGCCAGCGACTATGTGACCAAGGCTTCGAATGAAGGGTCGCTCGATCGTTCCATGGCGCGCCTGCGGGAAGAGCTCATTCCAAAGATTAAACAGTTCTTCCTTTTGCCGGGACGAAGCCGCGCCACGGCGAAGCCGGAACCGGCGCAGGTTCATGGGTCGCCGCCATTGGGTCGCAGTAGGCCGTTCCCGCAGAGTATGACAGTGCGGCCCAAAGTCGTAGCCATCGGAGTTTCTACTGGAGGGCCGACCGCTCTGGGCGCGATCCTGCCGCAAATCCCGGCCGAGTTTCCCTTGCCCATTCTGATTGTGCAACACATGCCGCCGCTGTTCACGCGCTTTCTTGCCGATCGTCTTTGCGCCTCTTGCCGGCTGTCCGTCAAAGAGGCGAGCCAGGGCGATCAGGTGGCTGCCGGCAGGATATTGATTGCGCCGGGAGACTTTCACCTGAAGGTGGCCGGCAACGGCAGTGGAGCGCATGTGTGCCTGGATCAGTCGCCGCCGCAGAACTCATGCCGGCCCGCGGTCGATGCGCTTTTCTCCTCGGTCGGCGAGGCTTATGGCGGCGCGGTCATTGCCGTCATTCTCACGGGCATGGGCCAGGATGGACTACGCGGCGCGGAGATCCTGAAGGCCCAGGGCGCGAGCATCCTCGCGCAGGACGAAGCTTCAAGTGTGGTGTGGGGAATGCCTGGCGCGATCGTGAATGCCGGCCTTGCCGACTGCGTATTGCCGCTCGACCATATCGTGCCGGAAATATTGCGCAGGGTGCCGAACTAAAGCGGGCAGATGGATGTCTGGCGAAGCCTCAGTCGCGGCGATCAATCCGAAGAATTACAAGTTCCTCCAGGAGCACGTCTATTCTCATGCGGGCATCGTGCTTGAAGGGGATAAGCACTACCTAATCTGCTCGCCGTGCGATCAAAGCCATAGAACAATGTCAACGATAATGTTTGCGGTGCCCTTTGCAGGCGGCACCAAGGCCCGACCAGAAATGGGGAGGACCAAGGGCCTTGGAGCATCGGATTCCGGGGCCTTTGGGTTTATCCACGCCATCTGGCGTTGCTGATCTGCCAATGCGATGGACCGGTCGAATACACTGATCTCAATGGTGTGGTCTCAATGCCATTCCCGTGATCTGGATTGGAAATGCCTTGTAATACCCTCCAGATTTCCCCATGGGCACCATACAATCAACAATCAGGACACGACGACCAACCTGGGATGACAGACCCACGATGACAAACATCGCACAGCAGCCAGAAGGCGGCCACGGGGGGAGCAATCGTCCTCTGCAGGCCTCCGTCCAATCCAACTCCAGTTCCGGCCAGCAGATGGTGCAGAGCCTGGGACTGTTCAGCGCCACAACCATCGTTGTGGGCTCCATGATCGGCAGCGGCATCTTCATCGTCGACTGCGACATCGCGCGCCTCACCGATTCTCCGGCCCTTTACCTCGGCGCGTGGATCATCACCGCAGTCATGACCATGATCTGCGCCCTCAGCTACGGCGAGCTGGCTGCCATGATGCCCAAGGCCGGCGGCCAATATGTCTACCTGCGTGAATCGCTCGGGCCGCTCTGGGGATTTCTCTACGGCTGGACGCTTTTCCTCGTCATCGAAACCGGAACCATCGCCGCGGTCTGCGTGGCCTTCGGCAAATTCCTGGGCGTGTTCTTTCCGTCGGTTTCAAGCACGCATTGGCTGTGGCACATCGCGCATGTACCCGCCATTCCCGTGGGCCCCATGGTGCTGGGCAACATGGACATCGGCGTCAGCACCGCAAACCTCGCCGGCATCATCGTGGTGTGGTTCGTTGCGGCTGTAAACATCTGCGGCGTGCGCTTCGGCGCACTGGTGCAGAACGTCTTCACCGTGGCCAAATCGCTCTCTCTCGCGGCCCTCGTGCTTCTGGGATTCACCGTGGGCCTCAACCGCGCGGCCATCGCGGCCAACTTCGGCAGCCATTGGAGCGAGTTCTGGCGCAACGCGGGCTGGTCGTCGCTGCATCCCGTGCAGGTGGGCGCGCAGGGGCCCATCGTCATGGTCAACCTGATCGTGATCCTCGCCGTGGTGCAGGTGGGTTCGCTCTTTGCCGCCGACGCGTGGAATAACGTCACCTTTACCGCCGGTGAAATCAAGAACCCGCGGCGCAACGTGCCGCTCTCGCTCGCGTTCGGTGTGGGCTTTGTGCTGGTGGTCTATTTCCTGGCCAGCGCGGCATACATCGTGGTACTTCCCTTGCATGGCGATCCGCACGGCGCGACGATCTTTGCGCGCGGCGTGCAATATGCATCTGAGGACCGCATCGGCGCCGCGGTGCTGCAGCAGATCTTTCCCCACCTTGGCGGCTATCTCATGGCCGCGGCCATCCTGATCTCAACCTTCGGCTGCGCCAACGGCATCACGCTCTCCGGCGCGCGCGCCTATTACGCCATGGCGCAGGACGGTCTCTTCTTCCGCCTGGTGGGCAAACTGCACCCGCGTTACAAGACTCCCGCCGCCGGGCTCGTAGTGCAAGCCATCTGGACTACCATTCTCTGCGTCTCCGGCTCTTACAGCCAGCTGCTCGACTACATCATCTTCGCGGTACTGGTGTTTTATATCCTCACCATCCTCGGGCTCTTCATCCTGCGCATCAAGCAGCCGGCCACGCCCCGTCCCTACAAAGCCTTTGGCTACCCGTTCCTACCCGGCCTCTACCTGGTCATGGCGACAGGCATCTGCGCGGCCCTGCTGCGCTACAAGCCGCAGTACACCTGGCCAGGATTGATCCTGGTCCTGCTGGGAGTTCCGGTGTATCTGTTCTGGTCGCGGAGTGCAAGCTCCAGCTCCGTGCCGCCGGCCGAGGTTTAAAGCGCGGGACCAGGTTGACTTGGGTGTATCGCCTGCCGCGTACAGCGATCCTAGAACCGCTTTGGCCGAGGGCGGATGTTTACCAAAAATGCAATCCCCCCTCCCCCCTATATGACATACCTCCATATTTGAGAACAAAGGACTTATGGCAAGGGTATATATCTCTCCATACTCCGACTGAATTCCATGACTCACGGAACGATTGTGCGCCAATGTGGAGAAATTATCTGCAAAGACATCGAGTGAGGGACTACGGGCCGAGGGGCTAAAAAATCAGTGGGTTAGCTGCGGCGCGGGCCCGATGCAGGGTGAAAAGGGCTTGACAAGGCCGAGGGTTGCCGCTGGCACTATGATTCGAGTATGAGCGTGGACGAATCAAAGTTCCCTTACGGCTACGTGCCCGATCACCTGAAGGAAAGGGTGAAGAGGCACAAGAATCTCTCCTCCATCGAGCGGTTCAACCTGATCGCGGAGCTGAGTGAAGCTGCGTAGGCAAAGATAGGCGCTTTCCGCGATCCGAGCAAACCGATGAATGAGACCATCCGGGGGGTTGCGCGCGTTCGCGGTTGATGGGCAGCGGGTGCGCAAAATCCCCGGTTTCGGAGTCGAGACATGGGTTACCCTGCTCGTGGTCTGATTCCGGATGTTTAATCTTCGGGCTCTTCATCGCATGAAAGCCTTAAATCGTAGCTGAGATTCGAGGAACGCTCGTCTGTAAGGATCGGCGATTCGCAGTCCCACTCATTTCGCTGTGTGACTCCCTTTAGCAGTGGCGCGCTATAGACATACCTCTCGTCATATCGCAAAAGAAGTTGCTTGAAAAACTGCTCGAAACGCAATTTGCTGTCCGAGGCAGGAAAGCTCTGCGAAATTGTCCCGAGCTGTTCACCCGTCATTTCTACCATGGCAAGGCTGACCGCTTCGTATCTGCTTAGGTCATTGCGAATTCCTCTACGGCCAGTCAAGTCTTGCAAAGCAGCGTGAAATCGGACCAGTCCTTCGACGGGTTCGCCGCCCTTGCGGATGGCGATGTCATTCATCGCGAGTTGGACTGCGGGCGACGCCTGGCCGGTCTGTGCTTCCAAGGCAACGGCCTCCGCCGCGCGGTTTCCTCGCACTAGGAATAGATAGCCGAGGACCATGGCGGGATAGGTTATATGAAGATTCGTGCATTCGCCGATTGTTTCTTCCATGCGGTTAGTGAGATTCCGAAGCGCGCCCGTCATCCCCTTACATGAGACCGCCAGCACAGGGCCTATTCCAGGCTTGTTCACAACCACATCGACATTCTTCGTCTTGAGGCCTCCGAGCACTGTTGCTTCACCGCCTTCGGCCGCTTCCGGAGCATAGTTGAGCAATAGGCGTTTACCCCTTCTTTGCATGACGAACGGAGGGTGGGGAGTAATGTCCTTTGGATCAAATCCGCCCTCTAGGACTAGGCGGCAAGCAACATACCAGTGCAGTGGCTTAATATGCCTTGCGCTCTCCGTTTGGTCACCGGAACTTGCGAAGAACCTGAAGGCTTCTGACTCCTGGAGCCACCTGCACTTCTGCACCTCTCCGGCTTTATCGCTAGTCACCGTAGTGCCTCCACTCACGCATGGTGCGGAGCGCGTCTCTTATTTCGCGGTTGTCAAGCTCCTGTTGCTTCGCGCGCATAGGTATGAGTATCTGGGCCGCCTCCCGCGGTTCGAGTTTTAGCATCCCGCCACCCAGTGGATGCCCCTCAATCTCACAGCTGAGCTGAGTAAACGGCTTATCCCAGGAGCAGAGCAAATCAGGAACCGCAGATTGCCGAACGATGCGGACGCTGTGCACGGAATTGGTGCAGGAGCAAAGGGCCTCATTATGCACCAGATTTGGCGCGAGGCCAGACATGTAAGAAAGAAACATGTCTGGCACTTGCACGTCGGGCACTGAATACCATGGATCTCGACTGCTGCACTTGTAGCTCTCTCGGGCGTCTCTGCCTTCGTCCGATTCGAGGTACTGTCGTACTGGCCGGGGTAGTTCTGACCCCTTACCCAAGCGCAGTAGCAAAATCGGCTCGTCAGCGTCGCGCCAGCTTTGTACATTAGCATCAGTCAATCGTTTTGGTGGCAAGCACCTCGCCTTGCGCACTGTCGGCATTAAGAGCCGGTCTGGAATGCCCTTAGTCTTCGCAACCGAGGGCCGAAGATGGAAAAAGTCATTCGCGCCACTCACATAGCCGATACCAATGTTGGCTATCTCGCCGAATCGCAGAGTCGCTTCCTCGTGCTCCACCTCTTTGTAGATATTCCTCACAGGTTCCGGCAATATAAAAGGGCGCAGCCGACAATTCCAGGTATCTCTCCATTCCTCAACCGAAACTACTAACGAGGGTGAAGGAGCGACCTGCGAGGGGACGAATCTATCGACGATTGAAAACTCAATACAATCGCAGCGTCCGCTGTATCCCTCCGCGAGCAGGAGCCAGCAGTCCTCCGAGAGGGTTGGAAAGAGCTTCTCTTTGAGAGCTATAATTCGGACCCGCTCAAAGTGGGAGACCAAATACTCTACAAGGGGTGAAGAGTATGGCGCATGCCCAATTTCAGCAGGGGTCACGAACGCCATCCGTCCGCCGTCTACTAGAAGATTCGCTGCTGCCACAAGGAAGGGAGCCCAAGAAGAGGTCAAGCCCGAGAATCTGGTCCCGAGCCTGGCACAGAGGTTAAGAGCCCCTTCCCTGATTTTGCCCTTGAAAGTCTGGTATCGAATGAACGGCGGATTTCCTGCGGCGCACTCAAATCGCTCCTTCGTATTTGCTGCCCACTCAAAAAAATCGCCCTCATGGACAAGTGCCCACGGTGCGCGCGCCCTCGCCTCAGCGGCAGTCTGAACGTCTTGCTCGATGCCTACGCTCTTGCGATGGCGTGCGATGAATCGTCCGTCTCCGCAGGAGGGATCTAACAGTCTGTCTTTTGGCGACCTGACAACCCAGGCAACTAGCGTGCTTGCTACGTCCTCGGGTGAGTAGTAGGCGCCAGACTCTTTAATGTCCCTTGGGTTCGGCACGGTCACATCCTTGCGCTCGTTGGTTCCGGTACTTCGGAACGATTTGTCGCGCTTCCGATTAGCCATCCAATTTTACGCTTCCTACTGCAGCAGCGTCCCCTGCTCGCCTTCATGGTTGCCGTTGCCGTTCAACTCTTCAGGCGGGATGATGACCGCGGCCGCCACCTTGTCTTCCGGTTCGAGGTTCAGCAGGCGAACACCTTGCGTGGCGCGCCCCGCGGAGCGGATGGTTTTGGTGTCGACGCGGATGATCTTGCCGAACTGGCTGATGACCATCAGCTCGCTGGTGTCGTCGACAAGCTGGATGGAGCTGACGCGGCCGATGCGGTCGGTGACGGCCATGTTCTTGACGCCCTTGCCGCCGCGTGTTTGCAGGCGGTACTCCTCGACGTCAGTGCGCTTGCCGAAGCCGTTCTCGCTGACGGAGAGAATGCGATACGCGCCGGGCTCGTGCTTCTTCGGCGTGACTGCGACGCCGACCACGTAGTCGTTCTTGAGCAGCGCGATGCCGCGCACGCCATAAGCCGGCCGGCCCATGGAGCGCACGTCGCTCTCCTCAAACCGGATCGCCAGGCCCAGGTGCGTGGCCAGGAAGATCACCTGCGAGCCGTCGGTAATGCGCGCCGCCACCAACTCGTCGTCCGTGTCGATGCCGATGGCGATGATGCCCCTCGACATCACATTGGAAAAGTCCTTGAGCGGCGTCTTCTTTACGGTGCCCTTTTGCGTGGCGAACAGGATGAACTTGCCCTCTTCCTCGAGGTCGTGCACGGGCAAAATGGCGCAGACTTTTTCGCCGGTCTGCAAATCGAGCAGGCTCTGCATCGACTTGCCCTTGCCTGCGGCGCCCACGTCGGGAATCTCGTAAATCTTGAGCCAATACACACGCCCGGTATTCGTGAAGCACAGCAGATACGAGTGCGTGGAGTCGACGATTAACTGCGAGACGAAATCCTCCTCGCGCGTCTTCATGCCCATGCGTCCCGTGCCGCCGCGGCGTTGCTGGCGGTAGATCGAGATGGGTGTGCGCTTCAGGTAGCCCTGGTGGCTCACCGTCACCGCAACCTGCTCATCGGCGATCAGGTCTTCGAGCTGCAACTCTGCGCTCTCGTCCACAATCTCAGTGCGACGCTTGTCGCCGTACTTTTCGCGAACGTCCTCAAGCTCCTTCACAATCACCGCGCGCAGTTTCTTCTCGCTGCCCAGGATCTCCTCATACTCGGCGATCTTCTCGCGGATCTCCGTCAGCTCCTTCAGCAGCTCATCGACGGAGAGCTGCGTGAGCCGGTAGAGCTGCAGTTCCAGGATGGCGTCCACTTGCCGCAGCGTGAGGCCCTTTTCCTCGTGGCGTCCCGGCTCGCGGTCCAGGCGGATGACGATGTCCTTGCCCTTGCCCCATGCGTACAGGTTTTCGCGAGCATCCGCGCGGGAGTTCGATGCACGGATGATCTTGATCACGGCGTCGAGATTGTCGAGCGCGATCTTCAGGCCTTCCAGAATGTGTTCGCGTTCGCGCGCCTTGCGCAGCAGGTAAACCGTGCGCCGCTGCACCACGTCGATGCGATGGTCGATGAAGAGCTGGATGGCTTCAGCCATCCCCAATTCCTTCGGCTGGCCGTTGGTCACGGCCAGGAAGATCATGGAAAAACTCTCTTGCAGTTGCGTGTGCTTGTAGAGTTGGTTCAGCACAATCTCCGGCTGCGCGCCGCGCTTCAGGCCGATCACCATCCGCATGCCATCGCGGTCGCTCTCGTCGCGGGTGCGATCGGCGCCGATGTCAATGTCAGTGATGATTTTGTTCTCCACCAGTTCGGCAATGCGCTTGAAGAGCGTCAACTTGTTCACCTGGTAAGGCAGCTCGGTTACCACCAGCGCCTTCAGCTCCTTGGTCGCGCTCTCAATGGCCACGCGCGCGCGCATCAGGAAGCGGCCGCGGCCGGTACGGTACGCTTCCGCGATTCCCGTGCGACCGTAAAGAATGCCGGCGGTCGGGAAATCCGGCCCGTGCACGTGCTTCAGCACCTCGGCCAGCCCGCCTTTGGGATTCTTCACCAGCGCGATCGCCGCGTTCATCACCTCGGTCAAATTGTGCGGCGGAATGTTGGTCGCCATGCCCACCGCGATGCCGCTCGATCCGTTCACGATCAGGTTCGGAAACCGCGTGGGCAAAACCGAAGGCTCAACTGTGGACTCGTCATAGTTGGGCACGAAGTCCACGGTCTCCATATCGATGTCGGCCAGCAGCTCACCGGCAATCCGCTCCATGCGGCACTCGGTATAGCGCATTGCCGCCGGCGGATCGCCGTCCACCGAGCCGAAGTTTCCCTGCCCATCCACCAGCGTGTAGCGCAGTGAAAACGGCTGCGCCATGCGCACCAGCGTGTCGTAGATCGCGGAATCCCCGTGCGGATGGTACACGCCCATCGCCTGCCCCACCACCTTGGCGCACTTCGTGTACTTCTTGTTGTGCTGCAGCCCCATCTCGCTCATGGTGTAGAGCACGCGGCGATGCACGGGCTTCAATCCGTCACGGGCGTCAGGCAGCGCGCGCCCGATGATCACCGACATGGAGTAGTCGAGATAGGAGCGGCGCATCTCCTCTTCGATGTTGATGGGAATGAGGTTCGTGCCGCCGGGAGGGTTCGCTCCGTCGAGAGGAAGCTGAGGATTCTGATCGTCTGCCATAGTTTTTTTAGGGCTCGCAGGAAGGCGGCAAAATGTCCGGAAAAAGCAGGGCCGGATCCGCAGCTCTTAACATCTATTTTAGTGGTTCGGGGGGCCTTTTAGCAAGATTCGAAGATGGAAATAACTCCTTATTTTACATTAATTTACAAAGGAACAGCGCCACCCCGTCTGACAGCCGTGGTTACGTACGCATTCTGCCCAGTTTTTGCACCGAAAATGTGCCGTCCGAAGCGCTGCATTCCCAAACCCGAAATGCGACTTCGCAGGTTGCGGGAAAACTCTTCAAGGACCGCAAGAAGTGTCAGGGCACGACTTTAGTCGTGCCGTAAATGCCGTATGTGAAGCGAGGGCTTCAGCCCCTGCGGGGCGTTTCCCTGACTTGTGCGCTCTCTTTGCACTATTTTCCAGTCTGCTCTAGCCAGCCGATGAATCGCTGAGAGCGGAAGGTTGATCGTCGATAACTCAGATCAATCCCGGCAAGCTCAACACGCACAACACCACCTGCAACCCCACAATGGCCCCCGCCGCGCCCAGCGCCCAGCGTCCTCGCGGGCTGTCGTACGCATCGGCCAACGCGCCGCCCACAAACGTCAGGAGAAACGGCTGCGCCCAGAGCCACGGGCTGCCCGGTGAACCCGTCATGATGAGCACCATGCAAACCAAAGCGCAAAGCAGCGGAGCTGTATTGCCGAAGTAGCGTGATTTGCGCGTGCTCAAATACAACACCACCGCGGCGCATGCGGCAATCGTGATGCCGCCATTGGCAAGCGTGCTGAAGAATCGCCTCGCCGGATCCAGCGAAACCCATAGAAATCCTGCCGCCGAGCGGAAGAGATAGCTCGCCGCATCCGGCGAAAAACCGTAACAGGCAAAGACCAGCACCAATGCGCCCGCCGCGGCCACCACCACCACGGGCAAGGTCTGGCTTCTGTGCCCCTCGGCAACCCAAAGCATGGCCGCCAGGCCGAGCAGCGCAGCAATCGGCAGCGCCACGATGTGCGCGGCCGCGGCCACGCCAAAAATCACCGTGAGCAGAACCATCCGGGGCCGCCACTTGCGCCGCGGGCCCTGCATGGCATGGGCCACGCCAATGCACGTATACACGCCGCCAAAGAGGCCCAGCGCCGCCAGCACCTCGGGGTTGGGCGTCACGCAGGCGCGCAGCACCGCCGGCGAAAAGCAATAGAGCGCCAGGGCCGTATAGCCGCCCAGATTGCCGTAGAGCCTCCGCGTCACCCACCAGATGCATCCGCCCAGCAGGAAGCCGGCAAAGAGGAACGGCAGGCGCAGCAGCAACAGGATGTGCGTCATTTGGTGGCGCAGTTCCCATGTGCTCAGCTCGCTGTTCTCCTGCACCACGCGATTCTCAGGCTTGCGCAGCAGGTCGAATCCGCGCTCGGCCAGAAGATTCAGAGTGAGCGGAAGCCCGGCCAGCCGGTACGCCAGAATGCCGTCGTGAATGTTGCCGCAGGAGGTGTAGTAGCCGGCCAGGGGCGTAGGCATTTCCCAGGTTTCGCGTCCGCACCGCGCGTACTGGTAGTCAATGTCTGTCAGTGTCTGCTGGCTCGTGAGCCAGAATCCCTGCGCCAGAAAGAGGGCCAGCAGCCCCGCCGCAATCCGTTGCGGCAGATTGAATTGAAAGCGTCGGAGGGCTTGAAACCGGTGGGTCATGCGCATCGAGCAGTCATTACCAGTCTAAACGGCGAGCCCCACGCCTCCCGCTGTGGGTACTGGGTCAGTTTGGATATGCACCGGGGAAGAGTAAGGTAGTTTGGCACTTCACGTGCGGCGAGACACGCAGCGAGGCCCCCGAAAGGCAAGGTTAGGCCCCCGCCTATAATGGCGCAATCGGGGGATAAGTAAGATGGTGGACGAGTCTGAGCTAAGAGAAGTGTTGATTGACCTTGCCGAGCTTAACAAGAAGCTCTATGAAGCGGTGATCCGGGCCTTCAACGAGATTGGTGCGATTCGGGAGACGGTCCGGGCGCTTGATCCGACATTTGCGGACGTTCTTTCTGAGAAGCGGGAATACTATCAGGGAGCAACAGATCGACTATCTCTTGAAATTGCGTCCGAATGCGAAGCGATAGTTCAGAAATTGAAAGATGGTCGTATTTGCTGACTTGCATTTACACTCATCCTGTGCGAAGATTCGCGTGTGGATGAGCGAACCGAGGCGCGGCCCTGGCAGGCCGCGTTTCTATTTGTTACTGAGAATACTCCAATTTTGAAGACGCTAGACAGAAAACATCAGGCAACTTCCCCAAGAGCGCGGCGGAATAGCTCTCTGTCGATCCGCGATGGCCCTACGGTCGGTTTAGGAACGAGCGCAACCAAATCGTCTACAGTCCAGACTCTGGACGCCAACCCCGCTTCCATTGCAGGCGTTACCCTTAGACTTTGGTGAACCCTGCAAAAGTTGTAGTGCATGTAGTGAATGGCTACGGCGTGGGCATGGTTCGCGGCCTTCTTGCTGTGCGCATTGGTGAGCCGGGTGAATCGGCGCATCTGCATCCGCATGGTCAGATTCTGGCGCTCAACGTAGCTGGTGCTCACGTGGTCCGGATCAGGATAGCCGAGAACGGTTTTCATATCCGTTCCAATGCACTTGGCGGGTGAGTACCGGCGCTGCTCTTCGTCCGAGGGTGCTCCATAGATTTTCTGGAGCATAGCGTAATCGACTTCCAACCCAAATGCACCTTCTACGGCTTTTAGGTAGGCTCCGTGCGCGTCTGTGGTCACTTGGACGCGGCCTACGATCCGGCTGGCGCAATCCTCCATGAACTCCAGCGCCCACCCTGCGTCCCGTCCGCCGACAAGGTAGCCGACGACTAGCTTGGTATCGGCGTCGATGCCTACCCACGTCCAAATATCGCCCCACCCGCAAAACTTCTGCTCTGGCGTGACATTCTTTTGCTTCGCGCCGCAAAAACTCCAGATTTCATCGGCTTGCAGCCGCTTCACAGACATGTTGCGAACGTGCTGGTTGTGATAGTTTGCACATGCCGTACCGAGATCGGCAAGGAGCTTGACTACCGTGTTCTTGGCCGCGCCCGTCATGCGGCAAGTGGCCCGGATGGAGCAGCCTTCGATCAGGCAATGAACGATGCGGGCGCGGGTTTCAGAGTCCAAGCAGTTCATATTGACTATTATGCTAAAGCTGCTTTAGAATGTCAAGAGGAAAGCTGAGGCAGGCCCTATAATTGCGGCCACGGAGGGGAACTATCTTATGACCGACAAAGAACATGAGCTAATGATTATGATGTTTACGCGCCAAGCCCTATACATTCAGATGCTCATTGATTTGCTCAAGAATAAGGGCATCGCTCAAGGAGACGATATTCCCGCTTTTGATTCCGTCACTATCAACGATCCCGCAAATGTCTCCGTCTTTCTCCAAATGAACGAGCAATATCAGAAATTTGCTCAGTCAATGAGTCTGGAGCTACCAAAGCTGCCGCCATCTCCTTAGTCAAGAGTCCGGCCGCAACGGCCTCATCCCACGTTTTTGGTAGAAAGGTTTGTCCAGACTTCGGACTGCTTGGACGAATTGGATTTTTGACTTGACCGGCAGACGACACCTGTGTACCCTCATTTCTGAGGGCACCTTCCGACCCGGAACATCTCAAAGAACCAGCGACCCCGCCTGCCAGCGGGGTCTTCGCTTGCTAGAACCTCGTTACAAGACGAGCGCAGACTCTAGCTCGTATTCGCTCAAATCCCCTAGCATCCTCTCGATGGCACGGTTACGAGCGGTGTTGCGAGCGTACTTTATGAAGAGCAACATGGCAAGGAAGAAAATCCCTGCCAGCCCGATGGCCAGTGCTAGTTTGTCGTTTGCGTTCATCATTGACCTCCGCCTAGATTATGGGGCCATTTTGCTTCGTTGCAATCCTACTCCGGGAAAGATTTTCAAAACTGATGATGTCGCTACGAAGATTCGCCACACCGGAGACCCGCCCTGGCAGGCGGGTTTTCTATTGATGCCTGATTATAGCCCGATTACGAAAACAAAAGATCAGCGTTGCTCAGGGGAGCACGGATAGGATGCAGCAAGGGCAAGCCACATCCCAGTACGTTTGTCGGTGTTCATCATCTCTGGATGGTTCTTCATCCATGCAACGTAGGCCCCAGCTATTTCTCCATACGAGGCTGCCCCAGCACAGAATCCTTTGCCTGCGGTGTCCCTTCCGTCTATGAACCCCTCGATGTACGAGAGGCAGTAAGTGCTCTCTCTCAAATATGGTCCGCTTGGGTGGGGGCGAGCCACAGCTTCGCACGCTTGGAACATAAATGAGCCTTTCGAGTATTCAGCCGTATTCGCCGCCTGAGCGGGATGAGCGGCCATGAGCAGAAAGACAGTGGCAAGAATCACGCTGCAAACCTCATGTGAATCATTCATAACGCAGATTTAATCGTCTAAAGCTCGGCTGCGCGCCATCGGTTTATGGGTTCGCTACCTTCGGATGCCAGATTGATCGAATGGTGCGGGCTGGTTCAAAGTGATCGCCCCATCATGAAGCACATACGAACTGGAACCAACGTCCTGTACTTGTTGGCAGAATTTGCTTTGATTGGGGTCAACTGCGGTCGGATAATCCGCTACAGTAACACTTTTGGTCGTGAAGTTGACGGTTAGCCGGTGCGCCATGCTGCACATGCCATGATCGTCAGCAATAACGCTGGTCTGCGTCCATGACGAAATCGTGTACTCTGTGAGGCTTGGTGCCAATACGCCATAAGAAACTTGCGCTCCGATTTCACGGCAGACGCCTTGGGAACGGTCGCATTCGATCTTGACTGCCAAGGGAAGCGGCAACTTCTTGCTTTCGCTCGTGGAAACCCAAAACCCGTCTACAGTCAAGAGGCCATCGGCAGTTGGGTACGGAGGCTGCACAACCTCAGTTCCCCAGTCCGTTACCGTCCAGCGCAGCGAACTTGAATCCGCATGAATCACGGTCTGACCGTTCTTTTGCGGTTGGCTCTTGCAACCGGCCATGATTATCAGCAGCAAAAGTATGGACCGTTTCTTCATCGCTTCCTTCAGTCCAAACGGGTCGGAACCCGGACGTGCTACTTGGATATTCTCTTTGAGGTTCTCTTCCGGTTGCCTTGGCCCTTCATTAAGGCATCAAGCTCCGCAGCGTTGTACCGCCCAGCGTATTTCCGGATAAGTTTGATTTTATTCTTCGTCTGCGCTTTTGTGCGGCTTTTTGTCGCGGACGGTGCGACGTTGGAAATCGGTTTTCCGGTTAGCTTGACGTATTCACCCATGTTGATACGTCCTGCGTTATCCCGAATAGCTTTTATGTCTGATTGGCTCTGTGCCATTGGTAAACCCTCGCATCCCCAGACTCCCGGCTCCGGATTCGTTTTTCCTATCGTTCCTCAATATCTATGAATAGTCAATCGCTGCGCTTTTTGCGCTACCATAGACTCATGTTAGCGCTCATCTGAAAACGTATTTTTCTGAGCATCTGCCGGCGGTTTCTGAGTGGCGATTCGTAGCTTGAGGCGGAGGTAATCGCGGTAGTTTTCCGGGGCTGGATTCTCCTGAAGTTCCTCGATAACGGGGCGGAAGTAGGCGAGCGAGCGGATGGGCGCCAGACGCGGGGAGTCAGCCGGGCGGATCAGTCGGCGCAGCGAGCCGAGCAACAGCGCAGTTTCGACGGTTTCCATCGGCACACCATCCTGATAGAAGTGACGGGCCAGCCATTGGTCGGAGGCACTGATGCGCATGGGCGTGTCGGGCATATCCATATAGAGGGTGACAACCGCCGTCACATAGGCTGTCACCGGATCTGGATGGTTCATCTCTTTCTCCTGCGGCGGGCTGTTGCCTCCTGCTCGCTCTCGCGAACGCGGTAGCTTGAGCCCTCGATGACGGTGACCTCGGCATGGTGCAGCAGGCGGTCGAGCATGGTGGCGATGCAGGCGGCGTTGGGGAAGACTTCGTTCCATTCCTTGAACGGCTTGTTCGTAGTGAGAACGAGGGACTTCTGCTCGTAGCGCTGGTTGATGACCTCGTAAAGCAGGTCGGCGGACTTGTCATCGAAGCTGAGATACCCGACCTCATCGATACACAGTAGCCCTACGTTGGCGTAGGAGCGCAGCTTGCGCAGGCGGCCTTCCGGGGTCTGGCGATGCAAGTCGGTGAGCAGCTTCGAGGCGGTGCGGAACAGGACGGAGTGGCCAGCCAGTACTGCGGCGTGGCAGATGTTCTGGGCGATCATGGTCTTGCCCAGGCCGTTGGCGCCGACCAAGACGAGATTGCGGGCCTCGGGGAGGAAGTCCAGCGTAAGCGCCCGCTCGATAACATCGCGTTCGATACGCGTTGGCCAGGACCATTCGAAGTCGGCCATGGGTTTGAACTTCTTGATCTCGGCCGCACGCAAGCGGCGTTCGAGACTGCGGTGCGCACGTTCGGCCACTTCGATCTGCGCCAGATGATCGAGCAACTGACGCGGCGACCAGCGCTGTTTCGACGCGTAAGCCAGCATGTCATCTAGTTGCGCGGCCACGGCGGTGAGGCCGATCCGTTCCAACTGCTCACGCAGGTTAGGATTCTGGCTCGGGGTCTTCGTCGTGTCGTTGGGCGAGTTCATCGTAGGTCTCCAGATCGTGTGGGCGGACTTCGACACTCTCAGCTTGCGGATGGCGTCTAAGGTCGAGCGGCAACGGTGCGGTGCGATTGGACTGGCGCAGCAGGAACTCGACCGAGGCGGCACGCGGCGTGTTGCGATCAAGAGCCTCGCGAACAGCGCCGCGCATGGCGCGGGCGCCGTAGCGATCGAGCAGCTGAAGCAGATGCGCGATCTGATGCGGGGCCGATTCGCCTTCGGCGAAGGCCCGCTCCAGCAACTCCGCGCTCTCAGGAACAACCAACTCCAGACGGCCGGAGCGCGTCGACTCGTTCGCCTTGCGCTTGGTGCGTAACAGAGCCTGCTGATGCTCTGGATCGAGAACCAACTGCTGCCGGTCATAGCTGCGGCGATGGCGGGCGATCTGGCGTACACCATCGAGGATGCGCACCTCGGTATCAGATGCGGCCAGCGTCAGCTCGCGGCCCACCGCCTCGGGCGGGATCGAGTAGTCGTTGCCGTCGAAGCGCACATAGATGGTCTTGGCCGAGCGCACCGCCACCACGCGATCGGTCGAGAACCCGTGCGCCGGCAACGGCAACAAGCGCGGACGCTCTTCGGCAAGAGCCTCGGCGACGGTGCGATTGCGATCGTCCGGCCAGGGCCGCTGGTGCGCCACCTCGTCGCGCCACTTCAGCGCCTGGCGGTTGCACTCCTCCAGAGTGGTGAACGTGCGCGCCGCCCAAAACGAGTCGCGCACGAAACGTATCGCCCGTTCCACGCGCCCTTTTTGATTGCCGGCTCGCACCTGACAAGGTTTCGGCTCGAAGTGGTAGTGACCGGCCAGCTCCAGCAGCCGCGGGTTGAAATGGATCAGACTGCCGCGCCGCTCCAACACGGCCGATTTCAGATTGTCGTACAGCAGCACTCGAGCTGAACCATGGAACGACGCGAACCCGTTCACGTGGCCGCGCAAAAAGTTCTCCATCGTCTGGTCGAAGAAGAACTCCAGATACAGCGCCCGCGACCAGGACAAGGTCATCACGAAGCAACTCAGAGCGCGCCGCGCGCGGCCCACCATCACCGTGCCGAACGATGCCCAGTCAACTTGCGCCTGTTCACCGACGAAGACATGAAGGCGCAGAAATGCTTCCTGCGGTTGCGGACGCAACCGCGCCACCACACGCCGCACCTGCTGGACATTTCCTCGGAAGCCGCGATCCTCGAGCATCTGGTGCAGCCGCGTGGCGCGAAGACGCGGGTGCGTTTCCAGCGTCTGGCGTACCAGGGGTAGATAAGCATCCAGCATGGTGGCCCGCAGCCGTTCGGCGCGATGAAATCGCTCTACCTCGATGGCGCGCTTTACCGTATCGGGATGAACACCGAGCGCTTGAGCAATCGTGCCCACCTTCCAGTGCTCGGCATAAAAGTAACGGCGGATCTGTACCCGCACCTCCGGATCGATCATCTCTCCCTCATCTGCGAATCGATATGCGCGGAAAAGGATCGATCAGGTGGCCACTGCGGCCGCAGACCATGCAGCGCAGCCAAAAACCTCGCCGCTCACTCGGCCGGACACGCAACCGAACCGCCTCCGGCGTCGTGATCGCTTTTCCACCCTCCGATGGTGAAGGAGATGAAGCCGATTGAGAACCCTGATCCGTCACACTTTTTGTGTGACGGTGGCGGCGATACCGCTTCTGACGGTCGCGATGATCCAGTCGCCCCTCGGCGCTTTGCTGATGACGCCGGTTGGCCGCCCGATGCTGCCGGCGCCGCACCTGGCCGCGACACGCTGCCGTGCAATACTGCTGCCCGCGGTCGCAGCACACGCAAATCCAAAATATCGACCGGCACTCCGGGTTGCGGCAAAACCGCTGCCGGAGAATCACTTCTCCGTGAACCGCCATCCGCGCTTATAGGCGGCTTTTGACAACGGCGCCAGTTCATGCCAAGGTAAAAACAACTCCAGGTTGCCTTCGCTTTGGCATGAAGGCCGCCCATAAAGAACCCCGCTGCTCGATACAGCGGGGTTCTTTTTGATACCGCCTTCTCCCGGAAACACCTTACAACTTCCGGCCTTGCTGACGATGAGCGACTGATGATTGCGCCTTCGGCGCGGATGATATCAACCTTCTCTATACCGGCAACTGCTCAGAAAACTACGCTTTCAGATGATTGATGACAACTCACAATGGGGGAAACAGATGAGCACGGACGAACAACAAAAACTAGCCGAGAGGCTGCCGAATGAGACTTTCGATCAATACTTGATTCGCTTGAGCAAGAGCCCCCGTATTGGCGACGGATGCGTCAAGATACCCGCTGGAAGCCTCGGGGCGATTTTGGTTACGTCGCTGCCTCGATTCACAGAGGAGCAGGAGCGTCTTTTTGCAAGCGAAATCGACAATCTAACGAACGAAACGCAGTTGCCTGATTCCAAGACCGACAGCAGTTCCGGCCCCACAAAGAGCTAGGATTACTTCGTCCACCTTGCCGCTGCCGCCTTGGCTGCGGCTTTCTTGCGCTGTGCTGCCGTCATGGTCACCAGACGCCGTTTCCCGCCCACCAGACCCCCTTTGCGCCCCATAGCGGCCATATAAGCCGAGATGCTGGCCGGATCGGGCATGGGCGCGGTTGTCTCGCCTGTCGATTGGTCTACTATCCACTTGGCAAGCTGGTTGGGATCGCGCGGACGTTTTCCTTTGACTACCGTCATGCGTCCATCATCGCATAAAGGAAAATGCTAAAGCGCACCTGCTGAAATCCAAACTGACCCAGTACCCCGCTGTGAGGAGAGACTCGTAGGAGTGGCACATGGCGATTTCGGAATTAATGTACCCGAGACTCAGCCCTCATGCTGTCATCCAGAGCAATTGAAAATCGACGGTCATCCTGAGCAAGCTTAGGCGCATGAAATGCGCCTAAGGGAGTCGAAGGACCCGCATTTGCTTTTCCTGTCCGGGATGGGTACACCATCCCATGGAATCGCTCCAGCGGCCCCTTCCCGAGAGCGCGCGTCAAAGAAAGAGCCGCTCCGAAGAGCGGCTCATAACCTCAAGTGTGCAACTTAATTGAAGATGGCGCCTACGGTTGCGTTGGACGAACCCAGCGAGATCGTACACTGGTTGGTTCCGGCGGCCGTAATCGGCGCAGTCGGTGTGCAGTTGTAGGTCCACCCGCCAAAGGTACTTGTGCTCGTCGTGCTCGGGGCCTGCGCTGCAGTTAAGGTCACTGTGGTACCGATCGGGTAGATCGCCACACAGACGGAACCGCCGGCCCCGCCGTTCGCAGTCCAGCCCGGGCCGCAATGGATCACGTCTGGAGTGGCTGTGGCGGACGGTGCGGTGACCACCCAATTGGTGGTATTTAGGCCCTCTCCATACACGGTCAAGGTAGCCTTCAGCGGTCCCACCTGGCCCGCATAGCATGTACCTGCCGTCGGCGGATTGCCGGTGGGATTGGGCAGCTCCAGTGGACAATTGAACGTTGCCGTTGCGGTTTGAATGGTGCCGTCGGGGTTGGTCGCTTCAGCAATGATGGTTGCGCTTCCGGATGAATATGCGGTGACAATTCCGGCGCTGGCGCTCGGGGTTCCGCCGGAATTGGTATCCACGGGGAAGTAGTCCGGGAAGGAAGAGAGCCAGGTGGTCGAAGGCGAGTTGGTCAGATCCCGGACGTATGGAGCGGTCGAAAACGTCCCGATGGCCAGGAACTGCCCGGTACCTTGCAAAGTGCTGACGGTAATCGAACTGGGAATGATGGTGAGCGAAAGCAGCGGCTCTGGCGCGGACGTCGCGGAAACAGTGACGCCAGAGGTCGCCGATACCACGGTGCCGTCGGGATTCTCCACCTGAGCTGTGACGGTCGTGTTTCCCTGGCTTACGCCGGTGACAACGCCATTGCCCGACGTGAGTCCCGTGGTGATCGACGCGATCGATGGGACGCTCGACGTCCACGTGGTCTGCAACGAATTGGTGACGTCCACTTCGAGGCCGGTAGTTCCCGAGGTGGCAAGCGCGATGAGCTGACCGGTCTGGCCCGAAGCTGAAACCGACTCCGAGGAGGGAACAATCGTGACCGCGGTATATTTTTCCGTCGATCCGTTCGATACGGTGAAGGATCCTGTGCCCGCAATCGTATTCCCGCCGCTGGAGTAGAGAGCGATGATCGTCACTGTGCCTTGGGTCAGCGCCGTAGCCAGGCCCGTAGAAGCGCCGATCGTGGCAATCTGTGTGCTGCTCGAAGACCAGGCGACCTGATTCGTGAGATTGACCGTCGAGCCTGTGGATGTGGTCCCAATCGCGATAAATTGCGTGGTTTCGTTGGGCACGGCAACCGACTGCGAACTGGGGATGATGGTGATGCCCGTAACGCTGCCTGTGGGCGTTGACCCTCCGCCGCCGCCCGACGCTGCCGTCACGGTCAGGGTCGCGCTGGCGGTGATGGTTCCCGTATACCCGTTCATCGTCGCCGTGATGGTCGTGGACCCGGCGGTAAGCGCCGTTGCCAGCCCCGTGGCGTTGACGCTTGCCACCGCGGGAGTGCTCGAAGTCCAGATCGCCGAATCGGTGTCATCCTGCGTCGTCGAGGGATGGTTGCTTCCGTGGCCGATCGTTCCCGTGGCCGTGAACTGCACGGTCTGGCCCACCCCAAGAGACTGTGTGGCGGGAGTCACCGCCAGGGAATCCACCAGAGGATTCGTGCAACCGGCAATGGGAAGCGCAAGAGCAACCAGGAGGAGTGCCCGTGGTGACAAACGATCAAGCATGATTGACCTCCGGAATCTGCAGCCGGTTTTGACGTCGACCATCGGCGTCATGGCAGACTCTCGCTGGCCTCTACGCCATCAAATATATGTCACTGAAACTCGCCTCCTTGTGGCACGAAGGTGTTACTTTCGCTTTCCGCACCAAGTCAGTCAATAAGTCCTTTGACGCCGCTTCATACATACGTGACGAACGTAATCGACGGCCTGCTTTCAGGCACAAAAAACGGGCCGCATAATAAGGACGGCGATCCCAAAATCAACGGGTGATTCTTCCTCAAGGCCGCGGCATCGGAACCGGCTCGGTCCCAGGGAGCGCTGGTCCCGATCGGTGTCGGCCACGGAGAGTGCCCCGCTGGCCTTGCTGTACACTTTTTCTCAGCATGGTCCTCGCTCGCGAAAACTCTCCCGAACGTCTGGTCAGCGCCGCACGCGCCGACGAGGAACAGAATTTCGAGCTCAAATTGCGCCCGCGCTGGCTGCGCGAGTTCATCGGCCAATCCAAAGCCAAAGAACAGCTCGCCATTGCCCTTGAGGCGGCCAAGTCCCGCGGGGAAGCTCTGGACCACGTGCTCCTCTTCGGTCCTCCCGGCCTGGGAAAAACCACGCTCGCGACCATCATCGCCAACGAACTCGACGTCGGCTTCCAGCAAACTTCCGGTCCGGCCCTCGTGATCCAGGGCGACCTCACGGCCATCCTTACCAATCTGCGCGAACGTCAGGTGCTTTTCCTCGACGAGATTCATCGCTTGCAGGCCGTGCTCGAAGAAAAGCTCTACACCGCGCTTGAGGATTACAAGCTCGACATCATCATCGGCCAGGGGCCGGCGGCGCGCACCCATGTGATGGAGATCAGGCCCTTCACGTTTATCGGCGCTACCACGCGTCCCGGTCTGCTCTCGTCGCCCTTGCGCTCGCGTTTCGGCATTCTGTTGCGCCTGGAGTTTTACACCGAAGAAGAACTGCGCGTCATCGTCTCTCGCTCGGCCGAGGTGCTGCAGATTCCCATCGATGCCGACGGCGCGGCGGAGATTGCGCTGCGCTCGCGCGGCACGCCGCGCATCGCCAACCGCCTGCTGCGCCGTGTGCGCGACTACGCTCAGGTGCGCGGTTCGGGATCCATCGACCGTCCCACCGCGAATGCGGCCCTCACCATGCTTGAAGTGGATGCGCACGGCTTCGACGAAATCGACAGGCGGCTCATGCTGACGATCATGCAGAAGTACGATGGCGGACCAGTGGGCCTGGGCACGCTGGCCGCCACGCTTGCCGAGGAAGAAGACGCGCTCGAAGAAGTGTACGAGCCGTTCCTGATTCAAATTGGATTTCTGGACCGCACGCCGCGCGGCCGCGTAGCCACGCGTCTCGCATACGAGCACTTCGGCATCGCGGCCCCCGGCCGCCAGACAGGATTGTTTTGAAAGACAGCGGAGCTAGCTTTTTGTAGCGCCGGTCTCCTGACCGGCTGTCGTGTGGGTCTCCAGACCCGCACACGGCCGAGGATCATTACGAAATCACGCGGTCAAAACGATAGACTGCGTATCCTGGCTCCGCTAACCCCGCTTAAGGAGAAAAATCATGTCCCTCACCGAATCCACCATGCTAGACCTTGGCACCATCGCGCCCGACTTCGCACTCACTGACGCTATCACCGGCAAAATTGTCCACCGCGACGACTTTCGCGGACAAAAGGCGCTGCTCGTCCTCTTCATCTGCGCCCACTGCCCCTACGTGAAGCACATCGAAAAATCTCTGGGCCAGCTCAGCGCCGATTACGACGACAAGCCGCTTGGCATCGTCGCCATCAGCTCCAATGATGTGAACACGCACCCGGCCGATAGCCCCGCCGGTCTCAAGCAGCAGGCCGATGCGAATGGCTTCGAGTTTCCCTATCTCTACGATGAGTCGCAGGCCGTGGCGCATGCCTACAAAGCCGCCTGCACGCCCGATCCGTATCTCTTTGACGCGGATTTCAAGCTCGTCTATCGCGGCCAATACGATGACAGCCGTCCCGGCAACGGCATCCCGGTCACCGGAAAAGATCTGCGCGCGGCCATCGACCTGGTGCTCGCCGGCAAGTCCGTTCCCGCCGACCAGAAGCCCTCCATCGGCTGCAACATTAAATGGAAAGTTGTGTAAGGAAATGTAGCGCCGGTCTCCAGACCGGCTGTACTGAGGGCCTCCCGGCCCTCAGAAACTCCGTTAACCTCACTGCCCTTACGCGCCCACGGGCGCAGGCGCAAGCCCGGCCAGCAATTCGCGAATCTCCAGCAGAACTTCGTCGGACCGCGCGGCCTTCAGCGGCAGCTTGAGCAGACCCTGCGGCGTAAATTGCGCGCCGCGTTTGGCGTTGCGCGCCACCAGCTTCATCAGATGCACCGGATCGACCGCGGCATTCTCGGTAAAGCGAATCTGCAGTTCGCTGCGCTTGCGGTCGATCTGTGCCACGCCCATGCGCTCGCACTCCAGCCGCAGTTGCGCCGCCTCCAGCAGGAACACGGTGGGGTCGGGCAGCGCGCCGTAACGGTCCTCCATCTCGGCGCGAATTTCTTGAATTGCCGCTTCGCTCGTTGCGCCGGCAATCTTCTTGTAGAGCCGCAGGCGCTGGTTCTCTTCCGCCACGTAGCTCTCGTCGATGCGCAGAGCGATTCCGAGATTGAGCTGCGTGGCCGGCCGTTCTTCCGAACCCTCGCCCTTGAGCTCCTTTACTGCGGCCTCCAGCATCGTCGTGTAGAGCTCGAATCCCACGGCTTCGATGTGGCCACTCTGCTCGCCGCCCAGCATGTTGCCCGCGCCGCGCAACTCCAGGTCGAGCGCCGCAATCTTGAATCCCGCGCCGAGGTCCGAAAACTCCTTCAGCGCCGCCAGCCGCCGCCGCGCAATCTCCGTCAACTGATTCTCCGGCGGGATCAGCAGGTATGCATACGCTCTTCGATTCGAGCGCCCTACGCGCCCCCGCAACTGGTAAAGCTCGCTTAGCCCGTGCCGCTCCGCGCGGTTAATCAAAATCGTGTTCGCCAGCGGAATGTCGAGCCCATTCTCGATAATGGTCGTCGCCACCAGCACATCGAATTCGTGGCGCATGAAGGCGAGCATCACCTTCTCCAACTCGGTTTCGTTCATCTGCCCGTGCGCCACGGCCACGTGCGCCGCCGGCACCAGCTCCTGGATGCGCGAAGCAATCTCGTAAATGGACTCCACGCGATTGTGCACGAAAAACACCTGCCCGCCGCGTTCCAACTCCACTTCCACCGCCGACCGGATAATCTTCTCGTCGAACTTCGCCACCACGGTTTGAATCGCCATGCGGTCCTTGGGCGGCGTCTCGATCACGCTCATGTCGCGCAGCCCCACCAGCGACATGTGCAGCGTGCGCGGAATCGGCGTGGCGCTCATCGCCAGCACATCGATCTCCTTGCGCAACTGCTTCAGCCGCTCCTTGTGGCGCACGCCAAAGCGCTGCTCTTCGTCAACAACCAGCAAGCCCAGGTCCTGAAACTTGATGTCCTTCGAGAGCAGCCGGTGGGTGCCGATCAGAATGTCCACCTTGCCGGTCGCCACGCGCTCCACAATATCTTTTTGTTCTTTTGCTGTTCTAAAGCGCGAAATCATTTCTATGTGGATAGGGAACTGCGCGAAGCGCTGCTTGAAGGTTTCGAAGTGTTGGAAGCTCAGGATCGTGGTTGGCGTCAGCACCGCCACCTGCTTGCCGTCCTGCACGGCCTTGAACGCCGCGCGCATGGCCACTTCCGTTTTGCCGTAACCGACGTCGCCGCAGAGCAGCCGGTCCATCGGCGTCGTCGATTCCATGTCGTACTTCACGGCGCGAATCGCCGCCATCTGGTCGTCGGTCTCGCTGTAATCGAACGCATCTTCGAACTCGCGCTGGAACTCGTTGTCCTTCGAAAATGCGGTGCCCTCTGCGGTATTGCGCTCGGCATAAAGCTTGAGCAGCTCCGCGGCCATGTCCTGCATGGCCTTGCGCACGCGCGTCTTGGTTTTGGCCCATTGCTGCGAGCCCAGCCGGTTCAGCACCGGCGCGGGTCCCGCGTCGGTGGAACGGTATTTTTGAATCAGATCCAGCCGCGTCAAGGGAACGTAGAGCTTCGCGGCTTCAGCGAACTCCAGAATCATGAACTCCACTGAGAGCCCGTCCTGCGCGATCTCTCTCAGTCCCTGGTACTGCGCAATGCCGTGCTCCACGTGCACTACGTAGTCGCCGACTCCCAGGTCGCGAAAGTCGGAAATAAACGCCGCGGTCTTCGATCGCTTCGGCTCCGGCCGCGCCGCCACGTCGGCTTCATCGGATAGATCGTTAGCTCCGAAGACAATCAGATTCGATTCCGTGAAGACCACTCCCGCCGCCAGCGGCGAGCGCACAATCACCGGCACGCGCAGATCGCCCGCCAGGTAGCTGCCTTCGTCGAGTATGGTTTCGCCGGGCCGTTGCGCGCGGCTGCCCAGCCGGTAGGGAACGTCGTAATCGCGCAGCACCGTCGCCATGCGTTCCACGTCGCCCTGGTGCGGCGCGGCCAGCACGATGTGCGTTTCCATCTTCATCAAAGTTTTCAGTTGCTCGGTGAGCGCGGGAATCGATCCGTGAAAGCGCAGCGTGGGCCGCGTCGGCAGTTCGATCTCGCCCAGCGTCGCGTCTTCCTCCAGCACGTCCACCGCGCCCAGTTGATCCAGATCCAGGCCCATGTGCGATTCGAGCGTGGCCCGCAACATCTCCGGCCGCAAGTAAATGTCTTCCGGCCGCACCAGCGATCCGATGCCCGACCGCTCGTGCCGCTGTTCCACCTTGTTCCACCAGCGATCGATCTGGTTCTGCACCATCCCCGGCTCATCCACAATCAGCACGCTGCGCGGCGCCAGCTTCAGCAGCGATTGTTCCGCGCCCGCAACGGGCGTAAAAAACTCCCACCCCGGAAACACGCTCACGCCGCCGGCCGCCGCAGCCTCGACCGCCATCTCTTCGTCTTCGGTTTCGACGCGTTGCCGGCTCAGCCTCGCATTCACTGCGGCCAGCAACGGCTCTGTCACCGGCGCTTCCGTCAGCGGTTGTAATTGCGTCTCATCCAATCCCGATTGCGAGCGCTGCGTCTCGGGATCGAATTTGCGGATGGTCTCAATCTCGTCGCCAAAAAACTCAATGCGCACCGGCCGGTCGGCCTCCGGCGAATACACGTCCAGAATTCCGCCACGCCGCGTAAACTGTCCGGGCATTTCAACGATGTCCATCTGCGTGTAGCCCACGCTCGCCAGATGCGTGGTCAGCGTCTCAATGTCAACCTCTTCGCCGCGCTTGAGCGTCACCGCCAGGCCCGCATAGTATTCGAGGTCGAAGAGCTTCAGCGCCGCCGATTCCACCGGCGCGATCAAAATATCCACGGCCCCGGTCGAGAGTTTCCACAACGCCGCTGCGCGCTGTTCCTGCACGTCGGGGTGCGGCGAAAGATTTTCAAAAGGAAGTACATCGTGCGCGGGAAAGCGCACCACGCGCGCCGGATCCACGGCGCCTGTCAGCTCGCATCCGGCCTTGAGCAGCGGTTCCAGCGCCTCGGCGGCCTTGTTGTCGGCCACCATTACGATCACCAACTGCTTGGCGGCATGCGCCATCAGCGGCAGGTAGAGTGCTCGCGCTGTCGAGGTCAATCCGGACACACGCCGCCGGCCCGCACCCAGGCTTATGTGCCTGCGAACGCGCTCAAATCCCGGGGCCTGCTCCAACTCCGCGAACATCTCGCGGACGAACGGGAGGATCATCTCTCTCTAGTTTATCAGCGGAGGCCTTCCCAAAAACCTTCGCACGAAATGCCCTCTTCGCCTCGCGATGCGCCGCACGCACTCAAGCTCTTCGCAAGACCGCCGCATAACTGCGGCGAACGTGAGGCCGGCTCTCAACCTCGAGACCTGCCAGGCGTGCCGCCTCAATCTCTTTTTCAAATGCAGCTGGCTTTACGTGGCCCGAGGGCTCGGCGAAAAAGACCGCACCTCCGGGTTTGAGTACAGCCGCCGCCTCGCGAAAGAACGCTTCCGCCGAAGGCGTTTCATGAACGACGGCAAAGGCGAGGACGAAATCAATCCTGCCTTTCAAATCGGCGACTCCGAGATCGTCCGGCAATGCCTTGCGCACTTCGACGCGATCGAGGAGGCCGGCCTTCCGTGCCCGCCCCTTAAGGCTCGTGAGCATTTTGGGTTGGATGTCGACTGCCACCACGCGTCCGTTCGGGCCAACCATGCGCGCCAGCGGCAATGTGAAGAATCCCATGCCCGGCCCCGGTTCCAGTACTGTCATGCCTTCCTGCACATAATGCCCGAGCAGAGATTCAGGTCTTTCCGTCATCCATCGCCGCACCGGGCTGGCCAGCAAATAGCCAACCCACCACGGACAAACACGTTCCGCCATCGCGCCTGCGCTCCTTTCGCGCTCCGTCGCTTGCGAGATTGTCGATGGGGAACTGCCGGCCAAGTCGCAGCCATCCATAACTACGCATCTTCACTGCAAATGGTTCCATGCCAGAAGATGCCCTGCGGAATCGTGCATTGCCGAAGCCAATCAGTCCAAGCGCGGCGTGCCCCGGCGCAATACAAGGCCGGTGATGCCGAAAAACGCAATCAGCCCCAACGCAATGGCGAAATAAAACGCCATGGGGTGCATCCAGCCCGGCGAATACTTCAGATCCTGCGCCACCCACAGCAGCAGGATAGTAGCGATCACCGAAAATTGGCCGGCGATCACCAGAAACGTGTGCCCCAAGTCGCGCCGCTTGTCCAGCGCCTCCACGAGGTCGGGAGTGAGCATGCGCTCTTCGGGGGGAAGAAGGGGATTGGCCATGGAATTTCTCCTTGCGGGACGCGACCGGACTTGTCTCGCGAGACCTCCGAGTCCGGCGTTCCTATCTTTAATTGAATCACAAGCCGCCCGCGCCGCGCCACCGGTGAATCGTCCCGGCCATTCTCGCCCGACATCCGCAGTTATTGCGGCGGATATCCGACCGATTGCGCGTAGAGCACCACGTGATCCGTGCCCAGTCCGAGCTTCGCTGCCACGTCCTGCGCATGCACGGTGTAGAACCACGCGTTCAGCCCGTCCGACGACGCAAACAGGTACACATTCTGTGCGATGAATCCGCAATCCACCTGCGCGAAATCGTCCTTGGCCGGGGCCACATACACAATCGTCACTGCGGCATGCGCTGCAGGCGCCGGGCTGATCGCGCCGCGCACGTCTCCCGTCACCACCGGGCGCAGCATATTCTGCTCCGCGTCGTAAAGATACACGCCGTCGGCCAACACCACGTCGAGTTGGATGTCCTGCGTGTTGCGTGCCGAGGGCGCAGTCCGGCCCATTCCCGGCTTCACATCCCGCCCGCGGTTGACGCCAAATGCCGCCCACAGCAGATCGGAAAGCGTCTGCAGCGGCAGCGGCTTGTCGAGAAACGCGCGTGTGGTCTTGCGCGCGCTCAACGCCTGCATCAGCGGCATGCCGCCGGTCAGGTCTGGTTTGGGAAGTTGGATGGGTTGTAGCTCCGCGGCCAGCACCGGCGCGCTCGAGCGATGCGGGCCTGCCCAGAACATCGCTCCGGCCGTCAGGGCAACGATGCCGAGCACGAGGACCGCGGTGCGATTGGTAGAACGCCAGGAAATGCGCATGAGGTCACCTCGAAATCAGGGCTAAGCACGCCCGCCTCCTGAGGTGTGCGGAACAAGGGGAAGTAAAGATCCGACCGGCCGCAGCGCTCCGCCCTAATCCATCAAAAACGCCAGCGACTGCAGCGTGGTCACTTCGAAATCCTTGCGGCAGCGGATATTGGTGCAGTGCAGTTTGTCGTCGCGCCGCACCATATAGGATTGCGCCTTGGCGAAACGGGCGCGGTCGCGCTCGTCGGCCCCGCGCGGAAGCTGCGGGCGCTTGCGCCGCACTACCCACGTCACTTTGTACTCGCCCGCCTGCCCGCACTTGGGGCAGGTCAAATTGTGCGCGCGCTGCTCCACCGTCTCAACAAAAAAATCCCGTTCTTCCATTCCTCTATCGCCCTCCGCATCTTTACCCCAGCGACCAAGACCTGTCGCCAGGGGCCTGGGATACTGGACTTGAAACTCGCTCACCAATCGCTCGGTCATCCCGAGCGACCAAAATCGGATGTCATCCTGAGCGAGTCCCGGCGTGCCGGGACGAGTCGAAGGACCTGCATTTGCTTTCGAGCGGCCTTCAAACTCCCCAGGTCTCGACTCGGGTACTTTCCCAAACGCCCGAACCTATTCCATACTCGTTCTTGCCATGGCGAAACGCAAGCCAGCCCGTTTTTCGGCCGCAAAAGCCGTCAAGGCCAACGCCCGCGAGCGCGTGGGCCAGCCCAAGCCGTCGCGCGTGCTGCCCGGCGCGCCGCCCACCGGCCGCCAAGCCAAACACAAGCCCAAACTCGCCGATCTGCTCCGCGAAGAAGGTTAGCCGGGCGCAGCCCATTCTCAAATAAGGCTTGCCCTCGAGGCCGAATTGCTGATAGCTCTAAGCTGTCACCCAAAACCTGTCCCCCGACCCCTGAAACCCAGGAGCTGTCTTTATGGCGAAAGCAGTCGGCATTGGCGGCATCTTCCTCAAGGCGCGCGACCCGAAGGCGCTCGCCCAGTGGTACCAAACGCATCTCGGCATCCCGGACCAGGGCGGCGGAACGCTCGCCTTCGACGGTCCTGCATCCATGGGCATGACCGTCTTCGCCCACTTCCCGCTGGACTCGAAATACTTTGGCGAAGCCGCACAGCAGGCCATGGTCAACTTCCGCGTCGACGATCTCGACGCCTTCATCGCCCAGTTGGCCGGGGCCGGCGTGCGCATCGATCCCAAGCGCGACGACCACCCCTACGGAAAATTCACGTGGATATGGGATCCCGAAGGCAACCGCATCGAGCTCTGGCAGCCGCCGTTGGCCGAGTGATCGGCAAGTGGAACCCACGCCGAGGGCCGCGGGCTCTGTAAGACACGTAAGACGGCATAAGACGCGGTCCGAAATCCGTGTCTTACGCCGTCTTACCCGCGTCTCACGCCGTCAACGATTGCGCATTACATATGTATTACATCTGCAATACACAATCCAACTCTAGCTCCCTAGCTCCCTGTTTTCTCGTTGCCTCGTTCGCTTGGTCCCTTGATCCCTCGGCGGCTCGGTCCCTGCTTCTCCGCTTCAACTTACTTGCGCTTTGGCGACCTCGTGTTCAGTACACTTACCAGCGCCTTGGCGGTTGGCACAATTGGCTGGGCGCCGGTCACAATCTCTTTGGCGCCCACTTCCTTGCCGTACAGCTTCTTATTGGCGTCGTTGTCCACGCTCATGGACGCACCTTCAAGGGACACGCCGGCAAACAGTCCTTTCGACCGGGAATAGGTCAGAACGTCCGATGAGCGCATATCCGTAGCGTTGTAACCAGTCGCTTGTGCGCCCGTCGGGCCAGCGGCCGCCGCTGCATCGGCGCCGAGTTTCATCTTGCCGCTCAAAATCGCATCGACACCCTTGTTGTGCATCACTACCAGCACAAAATCAGTCTCTGTGGCGCCGAGCTGCAGACCGAGGCTGCCCGTATCCAGTTCATACATCACCGGCGCGCCCCAGGCCCCATCCATCTTGGCGCCCATGCGGCACACAAGCACGCCGCGCCCGTAGCTGCCGCCGAGGAAACCAATCGCAACTTTCTTCACGCTCGGGAAGACAACCACGCACATGGCCTGGTTCAGTACGCTCACCGGCAGGCCGTTCGTTCCCTGCAGCAGCTCGTTCATCACCGTGGCGGAATTTGCCAAACGGTCATCTTCTTTTTTCTGTGCAAGCAGCGGAAGGGCAACTGCCAAATAGAGCCCGAGGATCATGGTAAGTTTGTTTTTCATCGATCTCTCCTCTCCGATGACGAGCGATTATACCCCTCAGAACGCAACGTGCGAATCAACAATCGCAGTGCTGGAATCGCAGTGCCGGAGCAGCAAGAACTCAGCTTGGAGGAGATCGCCATTGATCTCGTCCCAGCCCGACTCCCAAACTCCTTCCCGGCTTCTTGCCGTGGTTGGGGTGAGGGGGTGGGGGGGCGTAGGCTTCTGCTTTTTTGAGGATTTGGGTCGCAAATTCTGTTCTATCGTATTGATTGTAAATATCTTGGCTTCTATATTGCCCTTTGATACCCTACCGGAGTATAGGTGGTATTTTTATTTATTTTCTTCCCCCGGGATGGATTTGGGCGGGCGGCCGGGACCTTTGGCACAGGCCTGGAGTCTGCCCTCATGGCGAACTGCGGCGAGCGCCACCTTGGCGGTGGCGATGAGGTCTACGGCTTCGTAGTTGAGGATCAGGTCGGCCACCTGGGCATAGCTGACGCAGGCGATGAAGTCGCGGACGTTTTCGAATCCGGCAAGGGGAGGCATTTTGCGGAGGTAGGCGGATTTGGCTTCTTTCTCGGCGGCATCTTCATCCTCGCCCTCGGCCCTCGCTTTGTGGAGTGCGCGATTCCAGGCACGGATGCAGAGATGGACGGCAGGGTTAACGGAAGCAGTGTCGCCGGGATCCTCATCGATCTCTTCGGTTGAGGGTCCCTGAGGTTCCTCAGTTTGTTCGGGTGTGAGTTCTTGGGGTTCAGTGGTTTCCCCGATTGCGAGTTCCTGCGTTTCGGCCATTGCAAGCTCCTATGCTTTGAGTTTAGCGAAATCGATGAATCAATCTGCACGGTTGGCTGGAAAAATAATGTGTTTAGAATCAGATGGATGAGGCAGGTTTGCGGAGGAGCGGGGCTTGACGGGGCGGATCGGTGCTTATGGCCGGTAGCGGATAGCCGGTAGATGCCGGCGTCCGCTGTTGGTGGCCGCAACGGTGTTTATCGGGGACTAATCTGATCGAGCGACTCTGACTTCTGCCGTGACAGGACGAGCACGAATCGTAACCCATTGATTCTAAAGATCACTGATGGCTCACTAAGCGCACAGAAGCACCCTAAATGAGGCTTCAGCGCCCTAATCGAACCCGCGAAAACGCAGGAACGCAGAGGTCTCACGGTCAGAGGACTAAACCAGCGTCACATCAGAAAGAGCCACTCTTTCAGGCCCTCGATTCGGCCAAACGGTGAGAGGTGATTCGGCGGCGGTTTCTTCTAAGTGTCCGTTCGCTCAGCGAGCCGGGGGCGAACGGGGAACAGGAAGCAGGGAACAGAAAGACAGGTCTCAGCTTTCAGCTTCATCGATGCGAGGGAAATCGGACGCGGTAGCGTCGTCTACGACAGAGTGGCGTTTGATCTTCATCAAAAGCCTGCCGATGGGCATGGGTTTGCCGAAGAGCCATCCCTGGGCGAAGTGCACCCCGTGCGCGGCGAGGAACTCCGCCTCGGTTTCAGTTTCGACGCCTTCAGCAACCATCTCGAGCCGGAGCGAGCGGGCCATTTCGATGATATGAAGGATGACCTGACGGGCGGCGCCATCGGTGTGGATGGTTTCGACGAAAGCTTTGTCGATTTTGAGGGTATCGAGAGCGAGCGATTGCAGGCAGGCAAGACTGGAGTAACTACTGCCAAAATCGTCGATGGCAACGCGTATACCCATCAAGCGAAGCGAGCCGATGAGTTCAGCGGTATTGGGATGGTGGAGGAAGGCGCGCTCGGTGGCTTCGATCGCGATATTTTCAGGTTGAGCGCCGGTGACATTGAGCAAGTGATCAAGCCGCGCCACGGTATTTCCAGAGCGCAGATCGTCTACCGAGAGGTTAATGGCGACTTCGAAATGGGGATCCTTTTCGAGAATACGAGGCAGGTCGCGGGCAACGATAGTGAAGACCTGTTCGGTGATGAGTTGACTCAGGCCGAGGTCTTCAGCCAATGGGATGAAGAGGTCGGGAGTGAAATTGGCGAGAGGGCTCTTCCAGCGAACGAGAGCTTCGGCCCCAATGATGTGGCGTGACCGCAATTCAACGATCGGCAGATATTCGACGTAGAACTCCTCTTTTTTGATAGCGCGGCGGACCAATGCGGGAAACGAGGAACGAAGACGCGCGATATGGTCGGCCGCCCAACCCAGGAGGAGTCCGCACAGCACGCCGATGGGAGTGAAGATGAGCGCGAAGTGGCGGACACGCTGAAAGATGTAATGCTCCGGGATCGCTGTGACAACGGCGAGGTCCCATTTTGCGGAGCGGACGCAGGTGACGAGATATCCGTGATCGAGAATGGTTTGCTCGCTGCCGCCGGCGATGGGGTTGAACCAGGTGGAAGGGAAGTTGCTCCCGGTGGCGGCGATGCGCTGGCGGTTGGGAGTCGAGGGAACGAAGACGGCGAGCTCAACATCAGGGCCCTCGGTGGAAACATCCATGGTCAAGGCCGGGTCGACGAAAATGGCAAATCCATTTGAAGTGAAGACGTCGAGCGTGTGCCACTGTTCGGGAAAAAGTCGGACATTGAAGTATTCAGCGGTACCGTGGCTGCTGATAAGGCTCGGCTTGCCGAGAAACACTGGCGCTGTGATGCTCGGGGAGGAGCAAAGAAGAGTGTCGCCGGACGCTCGGCCGGCGGCCTGAATGTAGCTGGAACCGAGGTCGATCTGACGGAGCAGGTCGATGTCCTGTCGCGAGCAGGGTGGAAAGTTCGCCTGGTTCAAATGACGCGCCCCTTCGGCGAGCTGGTTTGCCGTTGCTTCCGCCCGGTGCAGTGCTTCGTGCGCATAGGTGAGGCTTTGCGACCTTTCAGCGGCGAGGCTCTGGCGCCAGGCGAGATAGACGGAGGCCAGGATAGGCGTGCAGATGGCAGCCAATCCGACGGTGAGCACAATGGCGATCCGTGGCCTTTGCGGCATTGTTACCTCGCGAACCCAGGGAGGCCCTGGAGGGAAAAGTTCGCCACCAATGATACGTGGGTGAAAGTTGGGGGCGATATGACCCCCGCGTGGAGGTGTTATCACTCTTTCGATGTAGGGGCTGCAGAGGGATTAAGGCCCGGGCGGCCCGGCATTGTTGATCTCCTTGAGGGCGCCGGGGTTGGGGTAAGAAGAGTAACCCCGGGTGCCCCATCCTTCGCGCACGTTGCGAAGGGTGCATCAACGGGAAGTGACTGGGAAAACACCACGTGACCAGTCATGTGCAGTGATGCCAAAACTCAGGCAAACGCTGCATCTATCAGCAGTTCTAAGTACTACCGCCAAGTTCACCCCAACCATCAGCCCAAGATAGGACATCTCCATGCAAGAAAACGCAAATGACAACCCCTCTAGTGCAGTGGGGCCACCAGTGTCGGTGCAGAGAAAGGCGAAAGTGCCTGCCACGATGGTTGGCCTTCGAATCCTGCTGAGCGAAGCGCAGTTGGACACCTGATTACTACCGGCAAGTCCAAGTCGGCATCGCGACTGGAATACCGCACCCTCCTGCCGGGATGGGCTCACAGGATGGTCCCGGGGCTCAGTGCTGCACGCTGTACGGTCCGGGCAATACCGGCGCGTCGGGGGCTTTATCGGGCGAGGGCTTCGATTCCACTGCGGTGCGCTTGGAGTAGATGCGGAACTCGACCACCATATTGAGCATCACCGGAACCGGCTTGCCGTCCTTGATGGCCGGCTCGAAGGTGGCCTTGCGGATGGAATCGACGGCGCTCTCGTCGAGCCCGAAGCCGATGGGCCGCGCTACCGCGATTTCGCCGGGCTTGCCGTCGGCGCCGATGACCACGTGATACTCCGACATGCCGGCCACGCCGTAGTCCTGCGCGAACTGGTTTGACGCGGGCTCGAAGGTGGACTTGAGCTGCGCTTTTTTGTCGACCATGTTTTGCCGGAGCACGTTGGGATCGGCGGGCTGGTAATCGGCCTTGGCCGCGACGGCATCGTAGTAGAGCTTCCAGAAGCCCGGCATCGCCGCCATCATGCGCGCGTCGAATCCCTGCGCGAAGACGTTGCCCAGCGCGTCTTCAAGAACCTTGTTGGCGTGCGCCGGCGAAAGCGTAGTGGTGACGCTCTTGGCGTCGGCGGGCCGCTCGGCCTCGGGCGCCTTGGCCATCTCGGCTTGCGCCTCGCTGGCATCGGTCGACTCAGGATTGAGCGCGGGCGCGGCAGCTGGCGCAGTTGTCGGCACCGCTGCGGGAGCGGGCTTTGCGGGCGGCTGCGGCCCTTTTCCCTTTCCCTTGCCCTTTACATTTTCCTTTTTCGGTTTGACCACCAGCTCGCGATCGATCGTGATCCGCACTTCTTTTTTCTTCGGCGTGATGTTCACGCGGTCCACGGCCTTGGTGGGGTCCTCGTAGGGTAGCGCGCCCAGGAAATGCAATCCGTAACGCGCTCCCGTGAGCTCCACCTTGTGCTTCATGAGGCGCACCTTGTCGATGCGAATTCCGCTGAGCGTATACGACCCCTGCGGCGAGTGCCCGATCAGCACGCCGTGCTCGTTGAAGGTGAGCGTGTTGTCGAGGTAGCCGCCGCGCAGGAAGAGATCCTTGCCCTCGAGCTGCCGCCGCAGCTCATCTTCCGTGATGCTTCCGGGCGCCTCGGCCTGGCTTGCAGTGTTTGGAGCGGCTGCGGGCATTTGCGCCGGTTGGCTTTCTGCAGGCGTCGCCTCGGGTGTCGGCGCGGGCGCCGATGCAGGAGTCTGGGCAGGCTGCGAGGCTTCAGTCGAAGCTGGTGCCTGGGCCGCTTGCGGCGTTGCGGTTGAGGAGGGCATCGCGGCCGATGGCTGGTTATCGGGCGCGGGAGCCGCTTGCTGCGCTCTCATATTGACTGCGGCGAGCGCGAGCAGCAGCGCCGACGCGCCGCAGATCACGATGAAGGCGAACCGCGCCACAGGCGTAGCAAAAGAGAGGGCACGGGAGGGAGATTTGGGCAGAATCATAGTTGCCTATGAACGCCACTTTAACAGGAGTCCCGGCTCTGCCGCGATGAAAATTCTGCAGTCGGCAATCACCCGCGCAGGTCTGCGTAAGCTCACCGCTTGAGCCGCCACAAAATTCGCCGGAAGAGGCGGAGAATCCGCCGCGCATCAAGTTGCGACATTGCGAGCCGGCGCAGTAGCAGGCGCACATCATGATCATTCGCCTTCTGCATCGCTGCGGGAGAGTAGTTCGCGGCCTGCATGGTCTCTGCGACAACGCCGGCCAGCAGATCGAGATCGCGCCCGCTCGCAGAGGCGCGCGCGCATTCGGGGTCGTGTGTTGACGCGGGATCTGCGGCATCTGTGTCGGAACGCGAAGGCTGAGGTTCCGTGCGCGTGTCTCCGGCCGGTTGATTGCGCCGCGCTGCCAGCTCATACAGGCACACGGCAACGGCCTGGCCCAAATTCATCGAGGGCTGACGCGGATCGGTGGGAATCTCCACCAACACGTGGCAAAGAGCGAGATCCTCGCGGGTGAGCCCGTGCTTCTCCGGTCCGAAGACCAGCGCCACGCACCCACCGCGCGCGAACTCGGCATCGACAAGCGGCGTCAACTCCGGCAGCGGCACTACGGTCTGCTCGGGCTTGCGATGCTCGAGCATTCCCGTTCCAATCACCAGTGTGCACTCGGCCACAGCCTCCTCTACGCGTTCCACGCGCTTTGCGTTTTGGAGGAGGTCCGAGGCGCCGACAGCCGACTTCGCTTCGCGCCAGTGTTCCTCATAAGGCGCGACCACGGCGAGGTGCCGGAAGCCGAAGTTGGCCATGGCCCGCGCCGCCGCTCCTATATTGAGGGGATTGCGCGGCGAGACGAGGACGATGGTGAGGAAGTCGGCACGCATAATCAACCCCTATTTCGCCGGTATCTCAAAATTCATCCAATTCGAGTAGATCTTTGGCAGTCCGATGAGCTTTGTTCCTTCCTCGGCGTCCGGCTCGTCGTAGCGGTAAATCCTTAATCGGTATTGCCCCGGACGACTAAGGTCGTAGCTTTTCTCATATGTCCAAATGCCGAAATTTATGGCTTGATGAGGTGCCAACTGAAACCAGTTGTGATCAAGACGACGCGGCTTAGAAGCCTTGGCAATATCGGGGTCATTATATTGATTCCATAGTTTAACTTCCGCTTCCCGCATCGGAACGGCTTTGTTGCCAGATCCGATAATCTCGGCATAGTTCCCGGATGCGTTAAACATCCAAATGTCATGATCCGAAATGTTGCACATCAGCATTGCGGCACTGCTGGGATCGATATGGCCGTCATGCTGTGGATAAGGCACATAGCTGATGTTCATCATGAATGGCGGGATCATTCGTTTTTCTTTGAATCCAGCAAAGTAACCCGCGGATCGCAACGAGAATTTGATTGTGTTCGACTCAACGCGCAGATTGGTCGTCGCGTCAACCAGAACAATCTTGGCGCTGTATGCTCCGGCCTCACTCAAGTCATATAAATTGCCGAGTGCGATATTCTTCTCCGCCAGGCCATGCGCGGGAACCTGAATGAAGCCGATTGCTCCTTCTGGATAATGGTGCGCTTTCCAAAGAGCCTTAGTATCGGGAACCGCAATCAGCGCTTCTCCGGATGCGCGGAAGATCTCGACGCCCATCGCAAATTCATCTGGAACTTCGCCCCACACTACCGGCGTTGCCCACTGCGCCGTTTGATCGCCACGGTTTTGAATGGAGATATTCACCGGAACTGCCCAGCCTGAAGGGTAGTCCTCTTCAGGCGTGGAGAGATGTATTGAGATGGACGATCGTTTTGACACGGGTGGTGGTTGCGATGCGGCCGAAGAGAAATTAATTCTTTCTCCCTCTAGCTTTTGATTCTGGCCGCCGCATCCGCGCGATACTTCCAACGAATAGTTTTCGCCCGGTTCAAGATTAAAGAGCTTGTCTAGGAACAATGGATATTCAATAGAGCTGCCGGCTGCTATGGGAATGGACACATTCATATTGATCACGGCGTGCATTGCTTCATCAAGTTGCCTTTGGTAATCTCCTGAACGCGGGACTTGGCGCCCCTGTGCATCGCTTACTACAAGTTGCAAATGTATCCAATCACGAGACCAGCTATCTATCCAGAAATCCCTATCACTGATATTTGTCATTTTGACACGCACGGGGATTGAGCCTTCAGCGTGAAGTGCGTTTGCAGGAATCTCCACCTCAAGGCGAAAGCTCTTGCACATGTCTGGCTGTTGAGCGGCACTGTGGATCTGCAAACTGAGAAACCCAAGGCAGGCAACTCGACTGAGAAGTGATTTCATTATTCGCGCTCCTTCTTGCGACGCATTTTTTTGCGCCAATCGGGACTAGCCAATATACCGCGTGTGGCGACCGCGGCCTGTGATGGATTAGCCTCATTAGGTGCTCTTTTCCAGCTCAGCCGCGGATGCTTTGAACGAACTCAGCCAGGCGCCCATCGTGCGCTTCTCGCTGCTGGCGCTCAGCTCCATCTTCTTTCTCGTCGATCCCTTCGCGGCGATCCCGTCGTTCTTGGCCATTACCGAGAGGGCCGATGCGGCACGCCGCAAGCGCATGGCGCGCAAGGGCGCGCTCACCTGCTTCATCGTGCTCACCAGCTTTGCGGTTGCTGGGCAACTCATCTTCCGCATGTTCGGCATTACGCTGCCGGCGTTTGAGATCGCCGGCGGACTGATTCTGCTGCTCATCGGCTTGGACATGCTGGAAGCCCGCCGCTCGCCCACGCAGGAGACCCACGGCGACACTGAAGAAGCCACAACCAAGGAAGACGCCGGCATCGTACCGCTGGGCATTCCCATGCTGGCCGGCCCCGGCGCCATTTCATCGGTGATGGTGCTGGTGGGCCAGGTGCCCACGCTCTGGCATTGGGAGATGGCCGCCATCCTCGGCTCGATCACCATCACGGCCGTGGTGGCGTACTTTGTGCTGGCCGCCGCCAGCCGGGTGCGCCAGGTAATGGGCGAAACCGGCATCCGCATCCTGGTGAGAATCATGGGGTTGCTGCTGGTGGCCCTGGCCATGCAGTATTTCGTGAATGGAATCACAGACTTGGGCATCATTCCGCGCCATTGAGTCATCTGAATCATTAGGTGCTTTCCTTGGGGGCTGCGCTTGAAAGACGCCTGCCGCTTGATGATTCTCGCGCTTCTGCTTGCTCCCGCCTTCGCATCGGCGCAGGGCAAGGGGCCAATTCAGGCAGCTGAGGCTGCGTGCGGGCCAGCGGATGCGCGACTGAAGGCAAACTTCAACAATGAGACCGGCGACGTAAAACCGGCGCCCGACGGAAAAGCGCTGGTGTATGTTGTCAACCCGATGTTCTCACGTTGGCCTTACATCGAGATCGGAGTGGATGGGAGATGGGTGGGGCTGCTGCGTGGAAGTAGTCACCTGGCGACTGTACTGGGACCCGGCAGGCACCATGTTTGTGCTCGTTTCAAAGTTCGGCCTCTCGCCTTAAGAAGATCCACAGCCGTTTACTTGATTGACATCAATGCCGAGGAAGGCGGCACCAGTTACCTCTTTGTAAGGCCGTGGTGTGCCGACGCCGACCTTGAGTCTTGCGCCTTTCCAGTCGTCGTCATACGCGAAATGAATCCAGATGCAGGCAGACTTTACGTGGTGTCCACACGCAGGAGCGAGTTGAAGGACCAGCCATGAGAAATCGTATGCGGGCAGTCGGGGTGTTATTCTTTGCCGCGCTGGCGTTCGGTTCGGCGACCGCTTGGGCACAAGGCCCTGATCCGGCCCTGATTCATCAGGCGATCGCTGCATGCGGCCCTGGCGACGTGCACCTCTCGGTGTCTGCGGCGCCGGAAAACGCCGTAGCGTCGGCCCCTCCGGGCAAGGCAGAGGTCTACCTGATCGGAAGTTCGCTCAAGGGAGGGCTATCTGGCCCCGTATTCAGGGTGGGCATGGATGGGAACTGGGTGGGAGCGTTCAAAGGAAGCTCCTACATGGCCATAGCGGCGACGCCGGGCGCACACCACTTCTGTGTGTGGTCGCAGTCGCGGGGTGAGCCACCGAACGTGGAGACCGACGTCGCGCTGAACGTACTCCAGTTGAGGGCGGGAGAAACGTACTACCTGACGATGGACTCGCCGGATTTCGTTCCGTTGGGGATTCCGGCACTCGATGAAGTTAATGCCGACGAGGCCAGGCTGCTGATCGCGCAGTCGCAGCTTGTCGTGACGCGGGTGAGGCCGGCAAAGAAATAACGAGTTGCTCCGTGGTTGTGGTCCACGGGCGAGGAGGGCGCTCGATGAAGAAGGCTTGCATTCTCATTTTTGCAGCGCTTCTGGCGGGCTCGGCGCTGGACGTGGCGCAGGATATGAGTTCCATCCTGCAGGGGACCCCGCCCTCATGCGCGCCCGCGCCGCAGAACCTGAAGCCGCGGGCAGACCCGGCCAGCCTGGAGCCGGGCATTCCGCCCCCAGGGAAATCGCTTGTCTATGTGATCGATGCCGACCCGAATCGTCTGGCGCGGATTCTGGGTGTTTGCGTTGACAGTTTCGCGGTTGACGTGCTTCGCGGCCGGTCGGCGTTCTCGCTGGTTCTCGACCCCAGCGAGCACGACTTCGAAATACATATTCTCGACTGGAATCGTCACGCGGGTTTCAGGGTCATAGGCGATCCGATCAGCTCTGTTCAGGTCAAACTCACGGCTGGCCAGGTCGCGTATATCGCCGTCGCAGTGCACAAGGGTGCGCAGGCAGGAGGCGACGTCCTCGGCGACATGACCTGGGAAGCACGCATCTGGAATACAAATGGGGACGAGGGAAAGCTTCTGCTGGCCTCGACCGCAAACGGCGGAACCGGTGGGGCTGCTTTGACCGCTTCCGAGGCTTCGTGCGGGCCATCCGCGGAGCGGTTCCGTATCCATATGGTGAAAGAAAGCGGATCTCAACCTGCGCCTCAAGACAAGGCGCGGGTTTACTTTATCGGGCGCGGCGAGTCTGCCGCTGGCTCCGGGATTATAGGTCCTGTCCGGGTGGGCATGGACGGCGATTGGGTGGGCGCAGTCAAGGGGCGATCTTACTTGGCGGTCGCTGCGCCGCCGGGCGTTCACCACTTCTGCGCCGAGTGGCCGGGAAACAGAGGCATAAATGGCGTTGCTCTGAATCTGCTCGATCTGAAGCCGGGCCAAGCCTACTACCTGGTTGTCAACTCACTGAGCGATCCGGCGACTCCGCCCGATGTTCTGATGCTGCATGAAGAGGCTGCAAGGGAAGCCTTGCCCATTCTGGCCCGGTCGCGGATGGCAGTGGCCCACCGGGAGACGACGAAGTAGTAGCCTTTTCACCGGGGAAGGGCGCTGCCCGCGCCTACGAGTGGCAATTCATCAATGGAATCTGTGATTTGCAGATGACCAAGCTGAGTTTAGGACGCCGGTTCGAGTAGGGCAGATCTGGGACCAGAGCATTGCGAAGCATCTTTCCCACAGAAAAGCAGGGCTTTCCACAGACTTTGGGGCTTGCTCTTAACCCTTTAGAGTTGATATTCTTGCCCAGTTCGAAAGGGCGCAAATTGATTCAGTTAAACAATTTGCATCCTGGAGTAGCCTGTGCTACTCTAACAAAGTTGTAGTGAGCAGTGGAGCCTCCCGGTGGCCGTGTGGCCTGCCCGTTTGAGGGAATTGGGAAGCTGGTTCGTTGGGTCTGGTCGAGGCTGGTTGAAGCCCTACCGCAAGCCCCTGTAGGGAATCCCTAGAGAGAACCCATTGCAGGACCGGGAGTTCATCTCCCACGAGCCCTAGCGGCTCGAGCATTTTGTGCTGGGTCGATGTTTGATATTTTGCGCAGCGCGAACGGGTTATTTAAGTAGGTTCGGGGCGAGTTTTAGCTTGACCTGCAACCGGTACTTTGATAACTTTAGAAGGTTCGCGCCAAAACGCCGTATCCTGCTGGACAAGCGGAAAAATCAGCGTTGCGCATCAAGTTCGAGGACAGCCGGACGAAAGTTCGGACCTCGATCCCAAGGGGTCTCGCTCAGGCGAATCGCCCTCAAGGATCTTTGACAAATTGGTTGAACGTGCCAGTCGTGAGATGCGATCAAGTTTGGCTTGGTCATCTCACAAGGTAAGGTGCCCCGTTCCTTTCGCGAGAAAGTTACGTGGGCACGGTCGACCCAACCGACCTCCGTCGGGGTGGGAAGACATCAGGCTTCAAACGAGAGTTTGATCCTGGCTCAGAATCAACGCTGGCGGCGTGCCTAACACATGCAAGTCGAACGAGAAAGGGGTAGCAATACCCTGAGTAAAGTGGCGCACGGGTGAGTAACACGTGACTAACCTACCCTGGAGTGGGGGATAACTGAGGGAAACCTTAGCTAATACCGCATAATACCCATGGGTCAAAGGAGCAATTCGCTCTGGGAGGGGGTCGCGGCCGATTAGTTAGTTGGCGGGGTAACGGCCCACCAAGACGATGATCGGTATCCGGCCTGAGAGGGCGCACGGACACACTGGAACTGAAACACGGTCCAGACTCCTACGGGAGGCAGCAGTGGGGAATTTTGCGCAATGGGGGAAACCCTGACGCAGCAACGCCGCGTGGAGGATGAAGTCCTTCGGGACGTAAACTCCTTTCGATCGGGACGATTATGACGGTACCGGAAGAAGAAGCCCCGGCTAACTTCGTGCCAGCAGCCGCGGTAATACGAGGGGGGCGAGCGTTGTTCGGAATTATTGGGCGTAAAGGGTGCGTAGGCGGTTTGGTAAGTCTTATGTGAAATCTATGGGCTCAACTCATAGACTGCATGAGAAACTGCCGGGCTTGAGTGTGGGAGAGGTGAGTGGAATTCCTGGTGTAGCGGTGAAATGCGTAGATATCAGGAGGAACACCTGTGGCGAAAGCGGCTCACTGGACCACAACTGACGCTGATGCACGAAAGCTAGGGGAGCAAACAGGATTAGATACCCTGGTAGTCCTAGCCCTAAACCATGATTGCTTGGTGTGACGGGTACCCAATCCCGCCGTGCCGTAGCTAACGCGTTAAGCAATCCGCCTGGGGAGTACGGTCGCAAGGCTGAAACTCAAAGGAATTGACGGGGGCCCGCACAAGCGGTGGAGCATGTGGTTTAATTCGACGCAACGCGAAGAACCTTACCTGGGCTCGAAATGTTGTGGACCGGGGTAGAAATATCCCTTCCCCGCAAGGGGCCGCAATATAGGTGCTGCATGGCTGTCGTCAGCTCGTGTCGTGAGATGTTGGGTTAAGTCCCGCAACGAGCGCAACCCTTATCTTCAGTTGCTACCATTTAGTTGAGCACTCTGACGAAACCGCCTCGGATAACGGGGAGGAAGGTGGGGATGACGTCAAGTCCTCATGGCCTTTATGTCCAGGGCTACACACGTGCTACAATGGCCGGTACAAACCGTCGCAAACCCGCGAGGGGGAGCTAATCGGAAAAAGCCGGCCTCAGTTCGGATCGCAGTCTGCAACTCGACTGCGTGAAGCTGGAATCGCTAGTAATCGCGGATCAGAACGCCGCGGTGAATACGTTCCCGGGCCTTGTACACACCGCCCGTCACATCACGAAAGTGGGTTGCACTAGAAGCCGGTGAGCCAACCGCAAGGGGGCAGCCGCCCAAGGTGTAATTCATGATTGGGGTGAAGTCGTAACAAGGTAGCCGTAGGAGAACCTGCGGCTGGATCACCTCCTTTCTAAAAGAGAAAAGATGGCACTTTGTATCCTTCCGCGATAGCGGACTCGGGCCCGATGCGAATCGGTCGCGAGCGGATGCGAATGTCCATCAACCTGCAAGAGCCGTTCCTGACGGCAGGAGCGGGAATCCTGAATCAAGCCTTCTTTGCTTGATCGACCATTGCACGATGGTCATCGGCGGCGTAGCTGCCGAGCACGTTCAACCTTGTCCTCGAAACCCTTTTAAGACTGAATGAGGTTTCGTGAGAGCCGCCGGGCTTCCGGCTTGTGGCGCTGCTCGAACACGGGCCTGTAGCTCAGTTGGTTAGAGCGCACCCCTGATAAGGGTGAGGTCGGTAGTTCGACTCTACCCAGGCCCACCATTCTTGGAACGTGGGGCTGTAGCTCAGCTGGGAGAGCACCTGCTTTGCAAGCAGGGGGTCACCGGTTCGATCCCGGTCAGCTCCACCAAATCTTATTCATTTCTTATTCACTGTTTCCGGTTCGCTGCCATTTCAGTTAAGTGACGTCGACCCGGAGACAGGCTGGCTCCCGGAAACGGATTAAGTCGGCAGGTTTCAAGAGCCTCAGGGCTCGGCCTCCCGAGCAAAGACGGGACGATCGATGTTTGACAACGAAATAGATTGGGTAACGCGTTTGAAGCGTCCGCTTGTCCGCCGTGAGGCGCGCAAGCGGCAGAAAGTCTTCAAGCACGTTTAAATACAAGGCCGAGCACATGCAATGAGTTAGTGCAAGTTACTAACTCAGGCAAGTGTTCAAGTAAGAAGAGTGTCTTTAGGAGTGCGACTCGAGAGCGCGTGAGCGTAGCGAGTTGTTCTCAGGCGGATTATACATAGGTTGACTTTCGTCAGGACCGAAGTGATTCGGCTCCCTGCGCTCGGAGTTAATTCTATGGTCAAGCTACTAAGGGCGCACGGTGGATGCCTTGGCAGAGACAGGCGATGAAGGACGTGGCAAGCTGCGATAAGCTTCGGTAAGCCGCACACAGGCGTTATAACCGGAGATTTCCGAATGGGGAAACCCTCCCGGGCAAACCCCGGGAACTACCCGCTGAATACATAGGCGGGATAGAGCGAACTCAGGGAAGTGAACCATCTCAGTACCTGAAGGAAAAGAAAGAAACCTCGATTCCGATAGTAGTGGCGAGCGAACTCGGAACAGCCCAAACCCGTAGCATTTCGGTGTTTCGGGGGTTGTAGGGTCCGCAACAGTAGAGTTACCAATCTGGCTGTTAGCCGAATCCTCTGGAAAGTGGGAGCCATAGAGCGTGACAGGCGCGTAGGCGAAAATAGTCCAGACTCGAAGCGGATACCTGAGTAAGGCGGGGCACGTGAAACCCTGCTTGAATCTACGGGGACCATCCCGTAAGGCTAAATACTAGTCTCTGACCGATAGTGAACCAGTACCGTGAGGGAAAGGCGAAAAGAACCCCGTCGAGGGGAGTGCAAAGTACCTGAAACCGTGTGCCTACAAGCAGTGGGAGGGCTATGCCCGCAAGGGAATGCCTGACCGCGTGCCTATTGCATAATGAGCCGGCTAGTTATTCTTGTCAGCAAGGTTAAGCGTAAGCGAGCCGAAGCGAAAGCGAGTCTGAACAGGGCGTTCAGTTGGCAGGAATAGACGCGAAGCGGGATGATCTACCCATGGCCAGGTTGAAGGTGGGGTAACACCCACTGGAGGACCGAACCGGTGTTTGTTGAAAAAAGCTCGGATGAGCTGTGGGTAGGGGTGAAAGGCTAATCAAATTCCGTGATAGCTCGTTCTCTCCGAAATAGCTTTAGGGCTAGCCTCGGACGAATTGCGTTGGTGGTAGAGAGATGGATGGACTAGGGGGCTTTCCGGCTTACTGAATCCAACCAAACTGCGAATGCCAGCGACAACATATCCGGGAGTCAGACGGTGGGGGCTAAGCCTCATCGTCGAGAGGAAAACAGCCCAGACCGCCTGCTAAGGTCCCCAAGTTACGGTTAAGTGGGAAAGGAAGTCGGAACGCTCAGACAGCCAGGAGGTTGGCTTAGAAGCAGCCATCCTTTAAAGAAAGCGTAATAGCTCACTGGTCAAGCGGTCCGGTGCCGACAATACAACGGGGCTAAAACCGTACACCGAAGCAGCGGATGCGCACCTTAGGGTGCGCGTGGTAGGAGAGCATTCTCAACAGCAGTGAAGCCAGACTGAGAAGACTGGTGGAGCGTTGCGAAGAGACCCTGCCGGCATAAGTAGCGATAACGGAGGTGAGAACCCTCCGCGCCGAAAGTCTAAGGTTTCCTGAGGAAGGTTAATCCGCTCAGGGTTAGGCGGTCCCTAAGTCGAGGCCGAAAGGCGTAGCCGATGGACATCCGGTTAATATTCCGGACCTCCCAATGTTCGTTTGACGATGGGGTAACGCAGAAGGATAAGCAGGCCGTCCTATGGCTATGACGGTCGATGCGCGTAAGCTGGTTCTGGCAGGCAAATCCACCAGGGCTAACAGTGAGGCGCAAAGCAGGCCCGTATGGGATTCAGCTGCTGATTTCACGCTGCCGGGAAAAACCTCTAAGGAGAACAAAGGGAACCGTACCCCAAACCGACACAGGTAGACGAGGAGAATATCCAAAGGCGCTCGAGTGAAAGCTCGTTAAGGAACTCGGCAAATTGGCTCCGTAACTTCGGGAGAAGGAGCGCCCGCGTAAGCGGGCCGCAGTGAAGCGCGTACGGCGACTGTTTAACAAAAACACAGGTCTCTGCTAAGTCGAAAACGACGTATAGGGGCTGACGCCTGCCCGGTGCCGGAAGGTTAAAAGGAGAGGTTAGCGCAAGCGAAGCTTTGAATTGAAGCCCCGGTGAACGGCGGCCGTAACTATAACGGTCCTAAGGTAGCGAAATTCCTTGTCGGGTAAGTTCCGACCTGCACGAATGGCGTAACGATCGTACGACTGTCTTAACGAGTTGCTCGGCGAACTTGTAGTACCGGTGAAGATGCCGGTTACCCGCAGCTAGACGGAAAGACCCCGTGCACCTTTACTACACCTTAACTATGGGTTATGGTTCTCGCTGCGCAGGATAGATGGGAGGCTTTGATTCCGGGTTCTCGGATTCGGAGGAGCCAACGGTGAGATACCATCCTGCGAGTGCTGTGATCCTAACCTCCTCCCGTGATCCGGGAGAGGGACATAGTTAGGCGGGTAGTTTGACTGGGGCGGTCGCCTCCTAAATTGTAACGGAGGCGCGCGAAGCTACTCTCAGGCTGTTTGGAAATCAGCCGTCGAGTGTAAAAGCATAAGAGTGGTTGACTGTGAGACCTACAAGTCGAGCAGGTACGAAAGTAGGCTTTAGTGATCCGGTGGTTCTGTATGGAAGGGCCATCGCTCAACGGATAAAAGGTACGCCGGGGATAACAGGCTGATCAATGCCAAGAGTTCATATCGACGCATTGGTTTGGCACCTCGATGTCGGCTCATCGCATCCTGGAGCTGTAGAAGGTTCCAAGGGTTAGGCTGTTCGCCTATTAAAGCGGTACGTGAGCTGGGTTCAGAACGTCGCGAGACAGTTCGGTCCCTATCTGCTGTGGGCGTAGGAGATTTGCGGGGGGCTGTCCTTAGTACGAGAGGACCGGGATGGACGAACCTCTTGTGTTCCAGTTGTCCTGCCAAGGGCACGGCTGGGTAGCGAAGTTCGGTTGTGATAACCGCTGAATGCATATAAGCGGGAAGCACGCCCCAAGATGAGATCTCCCTGAAGGGCCCAGAAAGACCATCTGGTTGATAGGCTGGAGGTGGAAGCGCAGTGATGCGCGTAGCTTACCAGTACTAATCGCCCGTTTGGCTTGTCCATAGAATTAACTCCGCGCAGTTACAAACGCGGATGCTCTTCTAACAAGCCTTGTATCCCAATCAATTTCGTTTTGATTTTGTTGGCGCCAGATTGCAAGCTGCATTCCTGTCAGGCCCGGGCAGAAACAATCCGGGATGAGCAGATGTTGCGGCCGGCTGCGGGACAACCATCCCGCCAAGCGCCATCCAAAGATTAAAGGCAAACCGCAATTCCTTCGAGAAAAAACGTAAAAGGATTGCGGCTTGCGGGATAACCATCCCGCAAAACGCCTGCCAGCATCAAAGGCGAACCGCAGATCCTTCGCGCAAAGACGCTCAGGATTTCGGCTGACGGCTCAAACGCCCTCAAAACGCCTCAGCTTGCCGGTGACCATACTGCGAGGGATCACCCGTTCCCATCCCGAACACGGAAGTTAAGCCTCGCTGGGCCGATGGTACTGCACGGGCGACCGTGTGGGAGATTAGGTGATCGCCGGCATTAATTCAGCAAAAAGCCCTGCCGAAAGGCAGGGCTTTTTGCGTTTGATTCGCATACTGAAGTTTGCGGTCATCGCGACTGTTCGGGCGGACGCAAAAAGAGCGGCGCGACCTTAATCCATCAGTACTCAGGTCCTAGGAAGGAGGGAAGGGAAATTGGCGAGATTCGAGGTCCACTATTCGTTTGAGTGCAAGAAATGCGGCGCGGCAAACGACAAGCGAGTCGAAGTGCAGGGTCGCGACAAAATCGGTGCAGTTCAGCGGGCGCATGAGCAAGCTAACTGTTCTAAATGCGCTGCGGCGCTCGAACCCAAACAGCCCATCACAACGGCGACCAGGCAACTCGACTAGAATGCGTGTCACGCACAAAAGTCAACAATAGAGACGTTGCGGACTGAAATCATTTTGGTACGATGTCTCCATGCCCCACAAGACAACCGTTG